>JBKECK010000111.1:0-109210 GCA_047974625.1 Acidimicrobiales bacterium | reverse complement strand
TGACCAGACCCGACAGGACGTGGCTGTGGCCGCAGCGGGCGCAGCGGCCCCGTCGGTGCCGGATCGTGATGACACGATCGATGGCGACACGAACCCGCCGGGGGGCGGCGTGGCCCCACGGGGCGACGTGGCCGTCGCAGTCCTGGGTTGGGCAGTCGATGTCGCCGGCGGCCAGCGCCTTCTCACCAGCCTGGAGATCAGGGAATAGAAGCATCACAGCGCGGCCACCTCGACATGGTCCATCGGCTCGCCGTCGATGGGAAGGGCGAGTCCGTGTTGGAGCCTCGCCTCGTCACCCCCAACCGGTCCAGTTCCACCGCCAACGGCATCAGCCACGCCCAGCAAGGCGCCATCACAGTGAGGACGTGATCGTGCTCAACGAACATGTCGCCATCCCCGTCGCTCGTGCTCATTCAGGGTGGCGCTCAACACGGGGTCCTTCGAGATCAGGGTGTGTTGTACACCGCTGATCCTGGACCCTCTCGCACCCTCAGTGGTGGATAATCGCGCGCAGAGCGCGAGACCCCTTGGAGCTATTCATCTAGGACCAGAGCGGCGTGCGCACCACCACCCCCTCACCCCCAACCCCCAACAGGCGCGCGGGCACCCAAGCTTGGACGCGTTGTCCGGCTTCGACATCTCGGCGAGAGCCGCTCTGGCGATGTCGCCGGGCTGCGAACGACCCTCCTTCCGAGGCCACAGTGATTCGGACCGCGCCCGCGTCGAGCCAAGGAATCCGGAACGCCTGTCGAACCCCAGTTCGTGCAGCGCCAGGAACTCTCGCTCGTCGGGAGGCGGTGAGCTGGGTGTCGCACGCCCAGTCTTCGGTCCCGCCGTGCTCCAGCGTCCTGAGCGCAGCGGCGATGCCGGAATGCAACTTTCGGACCCTCGCGTTGGACACCACGCTCACGTTCCACGCGGAGCTCAGGCAGGCGAAGGTCCAGTCGCGTGCCCGGATTGCAGCGAGCGTCTCGGTCTCCGCTCCGTTCCTGGCAACTAGCGGCAGGGAACGGCAATAGGCGGCACCCAGCGGCAAATGGTGTCGGAGCGGCGTCTTGCACCGTAACCGCACACACTGAATCCGACTGGATCAGCCTTGATCGAGTGGCTTGGCCCGAGCGTGGCTTCCCTGCCCACCCACAGCCGAGTTCTGACCCCCACACGCAGCCCGACTCGGCGCCTTCCCCTTGCCACATCAGGCGTTGACAACAGTTGATACCTCACGACAGACTGGTGATGTGAGCCGGAACACGATGAGCTTCGCCCTTCCCGAGTCAATGCGCGACTACGTGTCCGAGCGTGTTCGCTCAGGCGAGTACGGCAACACCAGCGAGTATCTCCGGGACCTCATCCGCAAAGATCAGCAAGAGCAGGCAGCCCGTCACCTCCGCCGACTCATCGCCGACGGACTCGGGTCAGGTGACGCCCGGCCGATCACTGACGAGGTGCTCGACGAGCTTCGCCGCTCCGCTCTCGACGCCGATCGGTGACCTCGGCACGGCTGCGCCCCCTTGCCGAGACCGACCTGGTCGAGAGAACTCGCTACTACCGATCCGAGGCGGGCCACGAAATCGGCGAGCGATTCTTCGACACGGCTGTCGACACACTGCGCACAATCGAGAAGATGCCAGGCGTCGGCTCGCTCCGCCTCGGCGAGTTGTGCGACGTCCCGGGCCTCCGCTCGTTCCGGATCAGCGGATTTCCGTTTGGATGGTTCTACTTCGAGCGCGGCGACTACGTCGATGTGGTTCGCCTGCTCTCCTGCGCCCAAGACCTTCCTGCCCTACTGGCCGACATCGACGACAGCTGATCGAACACACGGACACACCCTTGTGGGTGTGGCTCGGGAAGTCGCGCACGGACCTAGCCACGGAGCTGCCCTGGGTGACCGACGAGGCCGCCCGCAAGGTCGCCGGCTATCACCTTTTGGTGGGTCTCGACGCCTGGTCCGACTATCCCGGGGGCCATGGTGGTCCATGTCATCGACATCTGGCCGGACCGCTGGCCTGACAAGGACTGACACGCTCATACCCGTCGTTGGCCTGGGTGGGCCGCCCGGAAACGCGCCCGCGGACGGTGAGTTGAGCGTTGTCGGGGTTGGCGGCGGCCGACCTTGCACTGGCGGGCAGCCTTGCGGGGGGTGGTGCCTGGGCTCGGATCGGGTCCGGGCCTGTGGGGTGATTTGTGCCGCAATCGCGCCCGGGCAGTTTTCGCGCGCAGGTGATGCCGCGGCCCGGAATCTCGTCGTCCGCTCAACAAAACCCCAGGTCAACGGCCTTTCCGAGGGTCGCTCCTGCCGCCTCAGGTCCGAGAGGGCACCGGCTGTGTTCGCCTTCCCTGGTAGTCGATGAGTGATAGGCCACCGACTACCAGGGCCCCGAGTGCCGCACCGGCGACGCTGCCGACGCCGTTGTCGAACAGGTCCGTGAGATCACACGATCGAGCGACGAAGGCCGTGTTCTGCAGGACCTCTACGGCTGCAGACAAGCCCACGAGAGCAATCGGCACAGCGACGCGTTGACCGCGATCAGCGACAGCCAGAACGGCGAACAGTCCCAACGGAACGAACAGCAACAGGTTCAGCATCCGCTGGTCGTCGCTCCAGCTCAGCGTGTCGGCGGGCAGGACCAACGAGCAGCTCGAGCTGAACGATCGCCCGCTTGGTGCCAGTGTCACCGACAAGACGAACGCAACGAAGAAGGTCAGGCCCGAGAGCCCGAGTAGACGGGTCGCCCCCGGTCCTCGGCGGTGTGCGAGCAGCCCGACGGCAAGACCCAAGGCCAGGCCCGCCAGGATTCCGACGACGACCAACTCCGGCACCCGGTAACCAAGGATGTGCACGAGTCTCACGCTACTGGTCAACAGCGATCTGAAGAGGACGCCCATCCGCTCGCAACCGGCGTGTAGGCCCGGCTCGACCGTCCGGGAACACGACCGCGGACCTCGGTCGGGTCATGGCTACCGTCCGTCACGCTCAGGCGCTCATCGAGCCCCATGACTCGCCGGGGCGGCTGCGAGCGCACGGCGTCAAGGTGATCGAGGGTCGCGGCCGCTTCTTCGGCGGAGGCCGGGTCGAGGTGGGTGGCAGGTTGCTGTCCTACCGGGCCGCCTTGATCGCCACCGGGTCACGGCCGGTGATCCCGCCGATTGGCGGGCTTACCTGCCGCGGATCCGCTGACGTCGGACACCATCTGGGGGCTCGACGAACTACCGGCGCGGCTGGTGGTACTCGGCGGCGGTCCTATCGGCTGTGAACTGGGCCAGGCCTTCGCCCGGCTCGGTTCGATGGTCATGATCGTCGAGGCGCCGCCTGCTCTGGTGCCGCGGGAGAGGGCCGAGGTCGGCACGTTTCTCGCCGAGTGCCTGCGAGGCGAGGGCGTCGATGTGCGGACGGGGCTACGGGCCGAGTCGGTCACCGCCGATGGCGAGGGATCTTGGGCCTTGCGGCTCGACGACGGCACCACGGTCGGGTTCGATCGCATCCTGGTGGCCGTGGGGCGCCGACCGAACACTGCGGAGTCGGGCCTCGATGAGGCCGGCGTCGAACTGGACGAACGGGGCCATGTCGTGACCGACGATCGCCTCGCCACCACCGGTGACCACATCTAGGCCGCGGGCGACGTAGCCGGCGCCATGCCGTTCACCCACGTCGCGGCCCACCACGCCCGTCTCGTGGTGACCAACGCCATGCTCCGCACCCGACGCAGCGTCAACTACGGGGCGATCCCGTGGGTGACGTTCACCGACCCCGAGATCGCCAGGGTAGGGCTCGATGCCGACACCGCTCGGCGACGTTGGGGGGAGCGCTCCGTCATCCGGCACTACGACTATGCCGACCTCGACCGTGCCGTCACCCACGGGGTGAATCGTGGGTGGGTCGAGCTGGTGGGGGACCCCAGGCGCCGGCTCGTGGGCGACACCGTCGTCGGGGAGACCGCCGGTGAGTCGATCGCCGAGCTCACCGCCTGGATTACCGGAGGCGCCAAGATCGACGCTGTTTCCACGACGGTGCACGCGTATCCAACCTTCGCCGAGCGGCCGTCTCGTGCCGCAGACGATGTGCTGAGGGCCCGGCAATTCAATCCGCGGCTGACCAGGGTGACCTCGAAGGTGCTGGGCGCGTTGCGTTGTTCGCCAGCGGGCTCCGGCTCTGGCCCTCCCCGTCAAGGGCGAGGACCATCAACCTCGACTCGGCCAGACCCGTCAGCTCCATCGACATCGTCCACCACGAGAAGCCGTCGGCCGGGACCGGTCCGATCAGTCCCCCGGCGTGAGCAGGCGGGTGCAGATGGCCCGGGTCCGGTCGGTCAGATCGCGGCGCTCTTGGAACAACGCCGCGGCCTCCGGGGCCATGTCCCCGTCCCGTGACGTCTCCCACGCCGTGAGATCCGGGTACCAGTTGAGCAGGGTCAGTTCGGCCTTTTCTTCCGGAAGGTCACAGGTGCGGAACAGGCCGACGACCTTGGCGTCGAACACGTCCTCGAACGACGCCCACGCCTCGACCGACAACCTGACCGCCTGCTCCACCTTGGCCGGCCGGAGATCGAAGCTGCGGTGCACATAGATGCCGGGCTGGATCGGAGGGTCGCCGTCGCCGGGTCGAGCCGTCGACTCGATGACCCGGTGGGCCACCTCCACCACGTCGGGGGCCGACTGCAGCGCTTCGAGGGCCGTGGCGCGGGCACCGGCCGCGTCCGGCCACATTGTCATCACCACCAGCTGGTCCGACGCCAGGCCGAACAGGGGTGCGAATAGGCCGTACACCTGGCCCCGGTCGAGCAGGGAAGCGAGATGCTCGCCGATGGCGTCGGCCTGAGTGGCCGCCGCTCCGTCCGTGGTGACGACTGAGTACCCGAAGGTCAGGGGATCCACGCCGGGATCGTAACCGGGCTCGCCCCCCAGCCGCAGCCGGCGGCGCGGGCTACCGGGCCTGGATCTCAGCGATCCAGGCTGTGACGTCGTCGGCGGTGCGGGGGATGGCGGCGGAGAGGTTCTCGAACCCGTCCGCGGTGACGAGCACGTCGTCCTCGATCCGGATGCCGATGCCCCGGAACCGCTCGGGGGCGAGCAGATCGTCGGCCTTGAAGTACAGGCCGGGCTCGACGGTCAGGATCATGCCCGTCCGAAGCTCGGCGTCGAAGTACTCCTGGCGGGTGGCCATGGCACAGTCGTGGACGTCGAGACCGAGATGGTGGCTGGTCCCGTGCACCATCCAGCGTCGGTGGTACTGACCGTGCTCCGGGTCCATCGTCGCCTCCACGTCTACCCCGTCGGGCAGCAGGCCCCACTCGTGCAGGTGTTCGGCGATGACGCGGACGGCGGCGTTGTGGATGTCGGAGAACATGTTCCCCGGCCTCACCGCCTGCATGGCCGCCGTCTGGGCCGCCAGCACGGCGTCGTAGACTTCCCGCTGGGCTGGGGTGAACGTACCGTCGATGGGCAGGGTCCGGGTGATGTCGGCGGTGAAGAGCGAATCGAGCTCCACTCCCGCGTCCACCAGGACGAGCTCGCCGGGTCGGACATCGCCGGTGTTCTTGATCCAGTGGAGGGTGTTGGCGTGATCACCGGCCGCGCAGATCGAGTCGTAGCCCACCCCGTTGCCCTGATGGCGGGCGTGCAGGCCGAACGTGCCCTCGATCCAGCGTTCCCCTCGGCCCCGGCGGACGGCGTCGGGCAGGCCGGCCACGACGGCATCGAACCCGATTTGGGTGGCCGCCACGGCCTGCCGCATCTGGTCGATCTCGTAATCGTCCTTGGTGAGTCGCATGCCCGACAGGTCGTGGGCCAGGGTGTAGTCGGCGGCGTGGGCCTCGTCCCGTTCCACCCCGGCCGCGTTCCGCACGGCGTCGACCAGGGCGGTCACCTCCGGGTCCGCGTCGCGGACCACCCGGATCGGGGTGGAGTCGGCGTTCTTGCCCACCGCGTCGGAGAACTGGTCTATCGGGGCCGCCGATAGGCCGAGTTCGGCCTCCATGTCGGTCAGCGTCGGCCGAGCCCCCACCCAGAACTCGCCGTAGCGGGGGTCGGCGAAGAACTCGTCGGTGTCCCGGTCGGCCAGCGGCCTGAAGTACAGCACCGCCTCGTGACCACCGCTCCCGTCCGGCTCGAGGACCAGCACCGAATCCGGCTCCCGGTCGCTGCCGAGGCCGGTCAAGTAGGCGAAGGCGGTGTGGGGGCGGAAGACGTAGTCGGTGTCGTTGCTGCGGACCTTCAGGCCCCCGGCCGGGATGATCAGGCGTTCCCCCGGCCGGGCCGCGCCCAGCGCCTGACGGCGCCGGGCCGCCCACGGCGCCGCCTCGGACAGCCCGGTGACGGTCGTCCGGCGGGGTGCCCACCCGTCCGCGATGAAAGCGCGGAGCTCGTCGGTGGTGGGGACCGAGCGGTTGTTCGTGTGATTCTGCGGTTCGCTGGTCACCCCACCATCGTGCCACGCCGCGGACCCGACCGGTGCGCCGGGCAGTTGTCCTCGCCGTCGACGTGCCCGTTACGCTCGCACCGTGAAGGTCTACACCCGAGCCGGCGACGACGGCACCACCGGCCTGCTCTTCGGGGGCCGGGTACCCAAGGACTCCGCCCAGCCCGTGGCCTACGGCGCCGTTGACGAGGCCCAAGCCGCCCTCGGGGTGGCCCGGGCCGAGTGCGAGGCCGGCACCGAGCTCGACGAACTGCTCGTACAGCTCGGCCACGACCTCTACGTGGCCATGGCCGAACTCGCCACCTTGCCCGACAACCGCCCCAAGCTGACCCCCGGCGCCACCCTGATCACCGCCGAGATGGTGGCCGGCCTGGAGCCGATCATCGACGACCTCAGCGCCCGCTTCGACCCGCCGACCGAGTTCGTGATCCCGGGCAACAACCGGGTCTCGGCCGCGCTCGACATGGCTCGGACCGTGGTCCGTCGGGCCGAACGGGTGGCCATCGCCGCTGTCCCCGGGGACTCCCAGGTGGTGCCCTACCTCAACCGGCTCTCGGACCTGGTGTGGGTGATGGCCCGCTGGCAGGAGGGCGAGGCCACCACCTCCCGATCGGTGCGGGGCACTGACGCCCGGCCCGGCCCCACCGATCCCTGAGGCGCCGTCTCGGCCCCGAACCGTCGCGACGGCGGCGGTCCGGAGCCGGAACGGTCGTGATGACCGGGACGTGCCGGTCAGATCCCCCGGACGGCGGCGGCCACGGCCTCCGGCTGTTCGAGCTGGACCATGTGGCCCGCCTCGTCGATCGTGACCAAGCGGGTGTCGGCGACCGCCTCACCCCACAGCCCGGCGTACGGGTCGGTCGGATACAGCTTGTCGCCGGCCCCCCAGACCAGGGTGGTGGGCACCGCCACGCGGTACAGGCGTTTCGAGAGCCGCCGGTTGGGGATCGGGAACAGGATCTTGCCGGCCGTCCCCAGCCGCCGGGCGTTGGCCACCATGAACCCGGCCAGGGCCTCGTTGTCGGAGAAGTCGACCCCGCCGGTCATGAGCTTCTCCCCTTGAACCGGATCGTGGAACAGGACCTCGGCCATCTCGAAGGGGAGCATGGCGAAGATGTCGGGGACAGGATGGTTGTCGCTCCACACCCCGGCCGGGGCGATCAGCACCAGGCGGGCCAGATCATTGGGCGCCACCGAGGCCATCTCGGCGGCGATCATCCCCCCCATCGAATGGCCCACCACCACCGGGGGTTCGCCCAGTTCGAGAGCCTGGACGAGATCCCACCCGTGCAGGGTGAAGTCGAGCATGTCCTCGATCCCGGTCTCGGTCTCGTCGTGACCGTAGCCGGGCCAGATCGGGGCGTGGACCGTGAAGGAGGCGGCCAGGGCCCCGAGGAGCGGGTCGGTGTCGGTCACCCCGCCGGCACCGTGGAAGAACACCAAAGGTGGGCCGTCCCCGCCCACCAGGACGTCGCCGTCGATACCGCGGCGGGTGCGGGTCCGTTCGGTGCGCAGTGGGGCGCCGCCCGGGGCGGCGGAGTCGGCCGTGGGAGTATCGGACATCAGATCGCTGCTCCGTTCTCGTCGCCCACCGGGGCGGGATCACCGGGCCGCCGGCCCGGGGTACGGGCGGCGTCCACCGTGGTCTCCGGCCGGACCCGGTCCTCCATCGGCGACGGCCACCAGCGGGTGTCGGTTTCGAGCTCGGGCCAGATGCCCTTGAGCTGTGGCATCACCTTTTCGGCGAACAACTGGGTGCTGTACCGGGTCTTCCAGTCCGGCATGTCGCCCATGTGCAGTAGGCAGAACACCGTGCCGAGCCGGAGCTGTTTGATCATGTGTTCCATCTGCTCCCGCACGGTGTCTGGCCCACCGGCAATCACAAAGCCCCCATCGACAAGGTCCGACCAGGTGAGCCGGGTGAACACCTCCTGATTCTCCTTGCGGAGCTGGTTGAGCTTGCCGGCCTTGATCGTGTTGACCGTCCGATACCCGGGGGGGTCGGCGAAGCCGGGATACACGTGAAGGCATCGATTGAAGAAATACAGGATGTGCTCGGCGTACAGCTCCTCGGCCTCTGCATCGGAGTCGGCCACACAGATGATCTGGGCGAACGACGCCCGGCCCGGCGATTCGTCGGCGTCGAGGGCAGCCACCCGCTCCCAGTAGCCGTCCAGGAGTGACTTGCCGGCCTTGTACCCGTTGAAGGAGAGATAGGAGTAGTTGTAGTCGTGCTCGAGGCAGAAATCCCAGGTCTCGATCGACCCCCCGCCTGGGATGTAGACCGGCGGGTGGGGTTTCTGGATCGGCTTCGGCCAGCAGTTGACGTACCGTAGCTGGTTGTACTTGCCGTCGAAGGCGAACGGCTCGTCGGACGCCCAGGCCTGCATGATCAGGCGGTGGGCCTCGTCGTACTTGTCCCGGGTGAGGGCGGGGATCTGGCCGTAGCAGAAGTTCGTGTCCATCGGAGTGCCCACGGGGAACCCCGCCACCAGCCGGCCGCCCGAGATGACGTCGAGCATGGCGAACTCCTCCGCCACCCGGATCGGCGGGTTGTACAGGGCGATCGAGTTGCCGATCACGCACAGGGCCGCCTGGCTGGTGCGGCGGGCCAATCCCGCGGCGATGATGTTGGGCGACGGCATGATCCCGTACCCGTTCTGATGGTGTTCGTTGACGCCGATGCCGTCGAAACCGACCTCATCGGCGAACTCCAATTGATCCATGTACGTGTGGTAGAGGCCGTTGGCCTTCTCCGGATCAAACAGGTTGGAGTCGATATCCACCCAGACTGATCGGTGTGTCTCCCGGAAATCCTCCGGGAGGTAAGGCCAGGGCATGAGGTTGAACCAAACAAATTTCATGATGTCTCCGAACTAAGATATTCCGAATTATGGTGTCTCCGAATTATCGCGTTGACTCAGATTTTGATAGACGGCTCTTTCGACCTCCAGGAAGGTCTCCAGGGTGGTTGGCCCAAAGAAAGGTAGGAGTTGGGTGGCGAAGAAACCTCCGATACCCGAGCGGCGGTCGATCCAGTAGAAGAGGTTCGCCATGCCGCCCCATCCGGCGGAACCGGCCGGCCGCCCCGTTGGGGCGTCGGCCTGGTTGAGGAGGAAGCTCAGACCCCATCCCTTGGCGATGCCAGGGAAGAACTCGGCGTCGAGGGTGAGGGCGGGCATCACCCCCGGTAGGGGGTGGACCGTCGCCGATTCGCCACCTGCCGGCGTGCCCAGACCGTTGGCGAAGGCCATGGCCACCGTGCCGGGATGGAGCACCGCACCATCGGGTCCGGCCCCGTCGTTGAGCCACATCCGGATGAAGCGGGCGTAGTCGGCGGCGGTGGAGAAGAGGCCGTGGCCGCCCGGGTGCCGGCCCGGGTCCGGGTCGCCACCGAGGTCGCCGGTTTCGAGGCCGCCGGCGTCGGTCCGATGGTGGACCAGGGCCACCCGGGCGGCCATGGCCCCGTCCAGATGGAAGCCGGTGGACGCCATCCCGAGCGGGCCGAAGATCCGCTCGGCCATGAGGTCGCCCAGCGTTCGGCCGGATACTCGCTCGGCCACCCGGCCGGCCCAGTCGATGCTGGTGCCGTACTCCCACTGGGTACCCGGATCGAACAGCAGGGGAGCGAGGTTCGCCGGGTCGCCACCATGATCGGAATCGTCGGGTTCGGCGGCCAGACGTAACCGCCCGACCAGGGTGCGTTGGGTGGCGTTGAACATCGGGTATCCGAAGCCGGCGGTGTGGAGCAGGAGGTGCCGGGTGGTGATGGGCTGCTTCGGGGGCCGGGTCACAGGCACCCCGTCGTTGAAGGAGTCCAGCACCTCGACCTCGCTGAGGACCGGGACGTACTCCGAGGCCGGAGCGTCCAGGTCGAGTGCCCCGTCCTCCACCAAGCACAGCACCGCCGTGGCCGTGATGGCCTTGGTGGCCGAGTACACGGCGCACACCGTGTCCACGTCGAAGGGCTCGTCGCCACCCCGCACCCTGACCCCCGCCCCGGTCTCCATCACGGATCTGTGCCGATCCGTGATGGCCACGGCGGCGCCCGCCAAGCCGGGGGTGGCGGTCACGCTGCGGCCCAGGATGGCGTCCACGGTGGACCTGAGCGGGCCGTTCGGGCCGCTCACCGGTGGCCGTCCGGGGTGGCCCCCACCCGCACGGCGGGGGCGTTACCGGCACTGCCGGTGTAGGTCGATGGCATGCGGCCTCCCCTTCGGTCGCTCGATCGTGATCGGTCGACGTCCGCGGTCGACGACTCCCCGGGAGAACCGGTTCCCCGCTGGTGTCGACTGTGGTGACGACCGGCACCATCATGGCTCCACCGGCTCCCAGCGGGCGAACGCGCTCTCCGCCGTCTGGATCGCCGTCGATGTGGTTCCTTGCCCATTGAGGGGATTGCATGAGTCAGTATGGCTGACCTTTTGGTTGAATTGAAGCCGAAATAACTTACGAACATACTTAACAAAAGGATCTATATGTAGTACGTTTCGGCTGTGACGCCGATGTGTGTTCCGTGTGAGGCCACGGCGGTCCTCGCACAGCATGAATCCGGCGCCACAACCGGCACAGTTCATGAAACGTTTTGAAATGTCAGTCGGCGGGAGGTGAACAGATTGTTGCTGTGCTGGGAGGACTAAGGCCCACATTGGGTCCGAGTCAACGTTCGTTTTTGAACCAGCCGTGAGGCGGGTGATGGCGGACACATCAGCAATATCAATCCAATAGTGGATAGTGCATCGGCGGGAACCGATGCCCCGAGGGGGCGGTGGCTCGGGCCACCCGGCTCTCGGGGGAGCAGACCTGTCGACGGTGCGCTCCTCGTGACGGGGCCGCTGTCGACCGGGTGCCAGGTGGCGGTCAGGTGATCGTCGAGGTCCTCAGAGCTGTGGCAACCCGGGCGGCGTCCGGGTGGCTAGAGCTGTGGAGACGTCGGCCGATCGCGGTGCCATCCCTGCCGTGGGGCGCTAGCGTGGGCCCCGAGTTGCGACGGTCTCGGTGACACCGTCCTCGCCATCCGGCCAGAACCGGTGGTGCCCGCATCGGGCTTGACGTCCCCTTCGAATCGGCTGTCGACGCCATCGTCGGCGCGCTCCGCGCCACGACGATTTGGAGGATTCGTTGCATCGTCAACCGATGTTTCCTACATTCTCCGGTCGTAGATACGGGTTGTTGGCCCTGATCGGCGGTATCAGCAGGAAGATCAGCAGTTCGGCGCGGGGCGCGGCGGCGTCCGGGAGTTGTCATGACCCCGGCGATGGCGGTCCGGTTCGTGCCGACCCTGGTCGATCCTGTCGCGGTCCGAGGTCGGGGCTCGGGGCGGCCAGGAGGAGAGCGTCGGTCCGGGACGATCGTCTCGACGGCGAGGCGGTCTCTCGAGGGGGAGTGAGATGAGTGTGCAGGCGCCGTCGGCGGTACGGCGGGCGGTGAGCGGGGACCATCCGGGGAAGGCCGGCGCGACCGCCCTCCCGGGTCTGGCCCGGAGCCGGCCTCGGCGGCCGGTCCTGGTAGCCGTCGGAGGGCTCATGGTGGCGTTGGCCGGTCTGGGCGGCGCCGCGCTGTACGCGGCCGCCACCTCGACCCGCCTGGTACTGGTGGCGGCGGTCGACCTTGACCCGGGCCACGTCATCGCGCCCTCGGACCTGCGGGCGGTTGAACTGGCCGAGTCCGGCGGGTTGCCCACCGTTGGCGTCGACGAGCAGGCCAGCGTCGTGGGCCGGGTCGGCCGGGGGCCGATCCCGGCCGGTACCGTCCTCAATCCGGGCCTGCTGACCTCGGCCGATGCCGCCGTACCGGTTGGTCAGGCCATCGTCGGGGCCAGCCTCGAACCGGGAGCGGCCGGTGGCGGTTCGATCGCCACCGGTGATCTCGTGCAGGCGCTCGGGGCCGGGGCCAACCCGGCCGGGCTCACCGGCGCCCGGGGCTCGGACACCGCCGAGGTCCTGGCCGAGGGGCGGGTGTGGAGCGTGGAGCCGCCGTCCTCTGGTTCGGCCGGTCGGCTCGTCGTCACCGTTGCCGTTCCCGAGGACCGGGCCGCGGCCGTGGCCCAGGCCGCTGCCGACGGCCGCCTCCGGCTGATCCGGGTGAGCGGATGACCCGGTCGGCCCCGGCCGGCGGGGGGAGCCCGGCGTGTTGATCACCGTCTCCTCGGTCCGGGGCGCCCCCGGGGTCACCTCGCTCGCCCTGCTGCTGGCGTCGGCCTGGCCCGATCACGGCGTGCACCGGGTCATGGTCGAGGCCGATTGTGCCGGCGGGGTGGTCGGAGCCCGGTACCAGCTGGGGGTAGATCCTGGTGCGGTCGCCCTCATCTCGGCCTGCGGGCGTCGGACGGCCGATCCCGACCCGGCCACGGTCGGCCGACCGCTGGCCGACGGGGTGTGGGCGGTGCCGGGGCCCGAGGTGGCCGGGCCGGCCTCCGCGGCCTGGACGGCGGGAGCGGCCGAGGTGGCCGCCCGCCTGGCCGCCGACCCCGGGGTATGGATCATGGACACCGGTCGCCTTGGCCCGACGTCCCCCACCTGGCCCCTGGCCGCGTTCGCCGTGGCTCGTCTGGTGGTGACCCGGGCCAGGCTGGAGGATCTGGTCCAGGTACCGGAACGAGTGGGGATGCTCCGCGCTCTGGCTGGGGAGGAGGGACCCACCGGGGTGGTGGTCATGGGATCGACCGCCCACCCCCTCGACGATCTCGCCCGCTTCTTCACCACCGACCGGGTCTGGTTGGTGCCCAACCCGGCCAACCTGGCCACGGTGGCCTTCGCCGCCGCCACCGGCCGGGGCCGGGCCCGGCGGGGGGCGCTGTGGCGGGCCGTGGTGGACCTGGCTGACGGCTTGGCCGCTGCACTGACCATGCCCGCGCCCACCCCGTCGGCCCGGGCCGACACCAACCCACCGCCGGTTCCCTTCCCCGAGCCCGTCGCCGACGAGATTCGGTGGTCGGTGTCGGGACCCGCGGTCCGACCATCGCCGGGTCTGGCCACCGGACCGGCCGCCGGGTGGGGACCGTCGGCATGAACGACACCCCACTGGTAGGTACCGCATTGGTCGGTACCGCATTGGTCGATACCGCATTGGTCGGTACCGCATTGGTCGATACCGCATTGGTCGACGAACTGGTCCTGGAGGCCGCCGACGCCCTGGAGGCGGAGAGCGCCCGCCGGGGGGAGCAGGGCCTGCGCCCGCTCGACGCCACTGCCCAGGAGGCCCTGGCCATCGCCCGGGTCCGCCAACGACTCGACGAGATCGACGGATCCCGGCTCCGCTCGGGGATCCAGCGGCTGTCCTCCGACGACGAGGAGGGTCTGATCGAGCGGGTCCTGGCCCACGTCATCGGCCTCGGACCGATCGAGATGCTGCTGGCCGACCCCACCGTGGAGGAGATCACCGCCTCCCGCTGGGACCTCGTCCACGTGTACCGCTCTAACGGCACCGTCGAACGGCTGGCCGAACCGCTGTGGGGGTCGGAGGCCGACCTGGCCAGCTGGCTGGCCCACCTCGCCCGTACCAAGGGCCGAACCGAGCGCCAGTTCAACCCCCAGTCGCCGCTCCTCGTGATGCGGTTGGGCAGTGGCCTCCGCCTGGCCGCCCACCGGGACGTCAGCCAGCACGTCGGCTTCGCCCTCCGGCGCAACACCCTGGGCCGGATCACCCTCGACCGCCTGGTCGAGCTGGGCATGATGCCCGCGGTCATCGCCGACCTGCTGCGGGCCGCGGTCGCCTCTGGGGAGACCCGGCTGGTGTTCGCCGGGGCCACGTCGTCGGGCAAGTCCACCACGGCCCGGGCCTGCCTGGCCGAGCTGCCCCCGCTGTCCCACGTAATCGTCATCGAGGACACTGCCGAGCTCGATCTGTTCGACGCCCGCCGCCACCCCAACGTCGAGTCGTGGGAGCAGAGGGAGCCCAACGCCGAGGGCGAGGGGGCGATTACCCAAGGGGCCCTGGTGACCCACGCCCTCCGGGCCCGGCCCGACTGGCTGGTCTGCGGGGAGGTCAGGGACTCCGACGCGGCGGTGCCCATGGTCAAGGCGATGACCCAGGGACAGGCATCCCTCACCACCGTTCACGCCCCGTCCGCGGTGGCCGCCATCGACAAACTCGCCCTCTACCTCGGCACCGGCGAGGACCGGCTGCCCATCGCCGTGGCCCACCACCAGCTATCGCTGGCCGTCGACTTCGTGGTCCATCTCGGCCAGCTCGACGACGGTCGCCGGCAGGTCACCGAGGTGGTCGAGGTGGCTGGCTACGACGGCGAACGGTGCACCGTCAACCGGGTCTACCGCCACGATCCTGACGACGGCGCCCGCGGCTTCGCTCACCTGTCCACGCCCCGGGCCCGGACGCTGGGGCGGGCCGGCTTCGACAGCCGCACCCTGGCCTCGGTGGGGGCGCGGCCGTGACCGCCCTGCTCGGCGCGGCCGTCGGGGTGGTGGCCGCCCTCGGGGTCCTGCTCGTGGCGGTGGGCAGTGGCCTGGTCCCGGTGCCCGATCCGTTCCCCACCCGCTGGTCCCCGGGTCGGAACCAGCGGGTCGTGGCCGGTCTCGGCCTGGTGGGGGCGATGGTCGGCTGGGCGGCCACCGGCTGGCCCGCCGTGGCGGTGGCCGTCGCCGGCACCGCCGTGGTGGTCCCGGAACTGGTGGCCGCCGACCGGGCCCGGTCCCGCGCCCTGGCCCGCACCGAGGCCCTGGCCTCGTGGGCCGAGATGCTGCGGGACACCATCGCCAGCCACGCCGGGCTGAGGGAGGCCGTCGTGGTCACCGCGGCGGTGGCGCCCGACCCCATCGCCGGCGCCGTGCGGCACCTCGCCTCCCGGGCCGAGCGCACCTCACTGGCCGCCGGTCTGGCCCAGTTCGGTGAGGAGGTCGCCGATCCGATCGCCGATCTGATCGTGGCGGCCCTCGGGATGTCGGCCGATGGGCAGGCCCGGAACCTCCCCGCCCTCCTCACCGAGATCGCCGACGCGGCCCGGGCCGAGGCGACGATGCGGCAGAGGGTCGAGACCGGCCGGGCCCGCACCTACTCGTCGAGCCGGGCCCTGGTCGTGATCACCCTCGGTATGTCGGTGGCCCTCGGCCTGTTCGCGCCCACCTTCATGCGCCCCTACAGCGAACCACTGGGCCAGCTCGTGCTCGTCATCATCGCCGCCCTGTTCCTGGCCGCCCTCCACGGACTGGTCCAGTTGAGCCGCCCCGAGCCCGCCCCCCGCCTGTTCACCGGCCTGCCCCCGGCCCCGTCGCCGGTGGAGGACGCCCGGTGATAACCGTCCTCGCCGCCCTCTTCGCCGCCACCGCCGTGGCCGGGTTGCTCCTGGCTGCCGCCGGCCTGGTGGGTCCGGTCCGGTCCCTGGACGCCGTCGTGGCTGACCTGCACCAACCCCGTACCCCGACGAGCCTGGCGGCGGGGCGGATCCAGTGGCCCGCCGCGGTGGTGGGCCGCTGGACGCCCCGGATCGAGGCTGACCTGGCCGTGTGCGACCGGTCCCAGGCCCGCTGGACGCTCGACCGGATGCGCTGGGCCGGTCTCGGGGCGGCGCTCGGGTTGCTCGGGGCCGTGGTGGTGCCGGCGGCGGCGGGCCGGGCACCCGGCCCGGTCGAGGTTCTGGTCGTGGCCGGGGTCGCCGCCGCCCTGGGCTGGCTGTGGGCGGTACCGGATCTCCACCAGGACGCCGAGTCGGCCCGCCGGTCGCTCCGTCACGCCGTCGCCGCCTACCTCGAACTGGTCACCATCTTGCTGGCCGGCGGTGCCGGTCCGGACTCGGCCATGTACGCCGCGGTCGAGGTGGGCCGCGGCCCGGCGTTCCGCCAGCTCCGCTCGGCCCTGGCCATCGCCCAGGTGCGCCAGGAGCCCCCGTGGGTGGCCCTCGGTCAGCTCGGCCGGCGCCTGGGGGTGCCGGAACTGGTCGACCTGGCGGCAGCCATGAGCCTGGCCGGCGGTGGGGCCCAGGTGCGATCCACCCTGGCCACTAAGGCGGTCTCGATCCGCCGTGCCGATCTGGCCGCGGTCGAGGCCCGGGCCCAATCGCGGTCCGAGACCATGGCCCTTCCCGTGGTGCTCATGTTCACCGGCTTCCTCATCCTGCTCGGCTACCCGGCCCTCGCGGCCCTCTCCGGACCATGAGCTCCGGGAGCGACCCCCGGCCGACCGGACCGGGGGTCGGCCACCCACCGCCGGCCGGTGGCCCGGGGCCCTCGACCCCGCCCGCCGAGCCCGAGATCCCTCGGGTGTCTCATGACGCCCGAGCCATCGGCCCGCCGACCCTCGACGGGCCACCAACCGACAAGGGGAACATTCGCAGTGTTGCCACCATCTGGACCACCGTCACCACCCGGCTCGCCCGTCTCGGGCCCCGACCAGGCCGCCCCGCCCGGGCCCCGACTGCTCCGGACCCAGGTCCGCATCACCAGCGCCGGTCGTGCCGCCGCCCATCGCCTCCGGGCCCACCTGGCCGACGATCGGGGCGAGATCACCTCGACGGTGGCCATCATCGGTGTCCTCGTGGTCGGGGCCCTGGCCGCCGGTGCGGTGGTGGTGGCGCGGATGGAGGCGCATGCCGGTGCCATCCCCAACCCGGCCGGCAACTGAGCGACGATTCCGGTTCGGCGGTGGTCTCGGTCATCGCCGCCGGCCTCGTCCTGGTGGCGGCCATGCTGGTGGTCCAGGTCGCCCTGGCCTACTACGCCCAGCAGGTGATGGCCGGGGCGGCCCAAGACGGCGCCGCCGCCGGGGCCCGTCGTGACGCCTCGGCTCGGGACGGGCAGGTGGTGGCGGCCGCTCTCGTCGCCGCGGCCGGCGACTCCCTCCTGGTCAGCAGCTCGGTCGAAGCGGCCGAGACCGATGGCCGGGTGACGGTCACCGCGTCCGGCCAGGTGGTGTCGCTGGTCCCGTTCCGGTCCGGTTTCACCGTGTCGGCCACCAGCTCCGCCCCCGTGGAGGAGTTCCGTCCCCAGGAGGATCCGCCGTGAGCCCCCGGGGTGTCGGGGCGGGGCCGGGCCGTCACCGTGGAGACGAGGGCTCGGCCGCCATCGAGATGACGAGGGTGGTGTCCGGCCTGCTGCTCGTGTCCATGCTCGCGAGCGGTGGCCTGCGTCTCACGGGCACCGAGAGCGACGTGGCGGCCGCCGCCCGGATGGCGGCCCGGGCCGCCAGTGCCGAGTACTCGCCGGCCGCCGCCGCCGACGTGGCCCGCACGGTGGTCGCCGATGCCCTCGGCCGGCGAGGTGTGGCCTGCACGTCCCTCACCGTGGACGTGGCCGGCGACCAGCAGCCGGGATCCTTGACCCGGGTCCAGGTCATTTGCCGGGTTGACCTGGGTGACGTGGTCGTGGTGGGGTTCCCGGGTTCGGTCATCGTCGACGGGGCCGCGGTGGAGATGGTCGACCGGTTCCGGGGCGGGGGGCTGGGGGAGGACCCGTGACCCCCGGCCCACCACCCGTTCGGCCCCGGGTCCGGGCCTCGGACGGGGCCGAGGCCGGCGACACCACCCTGATGGGCCTGGTGCTGATCACCGCGGTCCTGGTCGGCGTGCTCACCCTCATCTCGGCCAGCGAGCAGTGGCAGGCCCGACGGGTCGCCGCCTCCGCCGCGGCCACGCTGGCCCGGGCGGCCGCCCAGGGGCAGTCCGACATGGTGCGGGCCGGGGGTGGACCTGAGCTCGACCCGGCCTGGGCCCAGGACCATGTCGATGCCGTACTGGTCGCCATGAACGAGACCGACCCCGGGTCGGTCGTCAGCGGCAGGATCACCCGGATCGAGGGGCCGGTGGTCGAGACCGAGGCGACGGTGGCGGTCCGCTACCGCTTCCCCCTCCCCGGATTTCCCGCCCAGGTCTCCGGCACCGCCCAGGCCGTGGCCGTGAGCGGCGCCGACCCATGATCCCTCGAAGGGGTTTCCCCATGCTGCGTACCGTTGTCCGGTGGTCGATGCACCTCGTCGTCTTGGCCGCCATCACCGCCGGGGTTCCCTGGCTGCTCATCACCCAGGTGGGGTGGCCGCTACCCGCAGGATGGGTGTCGCCGGCCGAGGTCGGCACCGCGGTCCGCCAGGGAAACCTGGCCGCCGTCACCGTGATCCGGGCCCTCGCCGTTGTCGTGTGGCTGCTCTGGGCCCAGGTCGTGTGGGCCCTCGCCTGGGAGATGGTGGTCAACGGCCGGCGGCTCGCCCGCGGCCGTCCGGCCCGACCGGCACCCGGTGTGGTGTCACCGGTCAACGTCCTCGCCGTCCGCCTGGTCTCCGGCCTGGCCGCCGCGGGCCTGATCACCTCCGTGACCACCACGGCGGTCCCCCTGCCGGTGGCGGGGCTGGCCGGTGCCGCGGCCAGTCCCGATCTCCAACCCGGTCCGGCCCGCTTCCACGCCGCCGCGGTCGACGACCCCGTGTCGTTCGCTGACCGAGCAGCGCGGCCCGACCACCCATCGTTGGCCGACGGCGCTGTCTTATCAGACGGCGCTGATTTATCAGACGGCGCTGATTTATCAGACGGCGCTGTCTTATCAGACGGCGCTGTGTTATCTGGTGGCGCGGTGTTGTCAGGTGGCGCGGTGGCCAACGGGCCGGTCCGGTACGACGGTGCCGCCGATCCGGGCGGGCGCTCCGGACCGGCGGATCAGGCCGTTCCGGCTACCGCGGCTCCCCGGAGCGGGGTGCGCCCTGCGGCGTCGGCGGCCACGGACGCCGCCCCACGCTGGTTGGTGGCCCCGGGCGACACGATCTGGTCGATCGCCGAGGCCAGTCTGGGTGATGGAGCTCGAACGACCGAGGTCCTCGCCCTCAACCCGGCGGTGACCAGCCCCCGCCGGCTCCAGCCCGGGACGGAGCTCAGGCTCCCGGTTGGGGCGGCAGTCCCGATGGATCGGGTCCCGGTGGCGGTGACCGATGGTCTGGTCCATTCGGTGACCCCGGGCGACACGCTCTGGGATCTGGCCGATCGGCAGGTCGCCGGGGGCGGGGCACCGGCCGAGGTGGCGGCGTACCTGGACGAGGTGGTGGCGGCCAATCCGTCGTTGGCCGACCCCGATCTGATCCATCCTGGGGATCGGATCGTCCGTCCCCCGCTCGAGCCCGGGGAGGAACCGGACCCCGGCCCGGCCGCTCCTTCGACGCCGGGCGGCCAGGACGGCCCCGAGCCCGATCCCCGGGAGGCGACGGCGTCGAACCCGGCCCCACCGGCGTCGGCCGTGGACCCGGAGGGGAGCCCCGGCACCGCGCCGGCGGTCGCTGACACCGGGGCTCCACGGGAGCGGGCCGCCGACGACGCCCCCGACACCGAGACTGTGGACGCAGACGGCTGGTCGGCCGATGTGCCCGTGCCCCTCGGCGCCGCGGCCGGGCTCCTGGCGGCCGGGCTCTGGATCGGGTTGGTGCGACGCCGGCGGTTCCGTCAGGCCCACCGGACGCCCGGCCGGGTTCCGGCCCCGGCACCGGCCGCCCTCGATGACGTCAAGCGGTCCGTCCACCGCACCGGGATGGATCCGGTGGCCCCATGGCTGTGGGCCGCGTTCGCGTCCCTGTCCGGCCGGCCGACGTGGGAGGGGGAGGCCGTGGCCCAGCCGGTCGTGGCCCGCCTCGACGACCACGCCCTCACGCTAAGCCTGAGCGCGGCCGACCCGATGGGGGCACCCCTTCCGTGGGAGACCGACGACGACGGCCTGACCTGGACGCTTAACCGGGCGGTGCCCGACCAAGACCTGCTGACCTTTCACGGCCGGCCCGTGACGCCCACCATGGTCACCCTCGGTACCGGGCTGATGCTGAACCTGGAGGCGGTGGGCGCCCTGGCTGTGCGGGGCTTCGGGGACACGCCGATGGCGGTGATCCGGTCCATGGTGCACGAGCTGGCGTCGTCACCGGTCGGCGGGGCGGTTGACGTGCGCACCACGATGACGATCGAGGGAACGGAAGGTCATGGTCTGGTGCGGCGGCAGCAGGCCGACGATCTGGCCGCCGAACTGGTGCCGTGGCTCGACCAGGCGCGCGACGTCCTCGACGCCGGCCGGCACGCCAGCGCCTACGCCCAGAGGATCGGCCGGCCGGCCGATCCTCTGGGTCCCGTCGTCGTGATCACCGACGGTGACGGGTTCGACCGGCTGGGGGCCGTGGTCAGGCGGGCCATGGTGCGGCGTCTGCCGGTGGCAGTAGTCGTGGTCGGCTCCCACGACGATCCGGCCCCCGAGCCGATCCCCACCGTGCTCACCGTCCGGGGCGACCGGGGCCACCTCGAACCCCAGGGCGACACGTTCTGTGTCCAGCGGCTCTCGGCCCCGGCCGCCTTGCGGCTCGGCCAGCTGCTCGACGATGCCGAAGCGGGATCCGACCGGCCGGTCGGGGTCCGGTGGCACGTGCCGGCGCCGCCGGACGCGGTCTCGCAGGGCGGGGCGGGCCATCGGCCCGGGCCCCGCCGCGACGCCGCGACCCCGCCGACGGGTCGACGTTCCCCGGCTCCGGTCCCCGTCACGTCCACCACCGTGCTCCACCTCGCCGACCCGGCAGCAGAGGGGAGCGACAACGGGGACGGGGGTACAACGGCCTCCCACCCCGGCCACGTCCCCGGCGCCCAACCCGACGACTCCTCCGGCGGGCCGGTCGGATCCGGTCCGGCCGGCGGCGACCCGAACGGCGACGCTGGCCCGGCGGTCGCGGCCGACGCTGGCCCCAATCTGGCCGGCGGTCATCCGAATGGAGACGCTGTCTCGACGGTCGCGGCCGATGCAAGAGCCGACTTGGACGCCAGGCCCCCGCTCGACGGGGCCTCCGGATCACCGGCCGGCGACGCCGACGCCAGGCTCTCGGCCGCCGAGGTCGACGCGGCCGGCGATCCGGAGGCCGGGGCAGACCCCACAGTCCTGGTCGACGCGGCTGGGGGCGCCGCCGCCCAGCCCGGCGCGGCCCACGCCGCGGAGACCGGAGGCGATGGCGGCACCGGTGCCGACATGGAGACGGGCGCCGGGACGGAGGTCGCTGTCCCCGACGGCCCGCCGGCGAGCGGGGCGGTGTGGCCGGCGGCCGGGGTGGCGGTCCGGGTCCTGGGCCCGGTCGAGGTTGTGGGCCTCGAGGCGGAACTGACCTCGCAGCAGCTCAGTCTGCTGACCTTCCTGGCCTGCCGGGGGCCGGCCAGCCGGGCTGTCGTCGTCGACGCCCTGTGGGACGGTCAGGTCATCAGCCGCAGCCGGTTCCCCAATCTGCTGGCCGAGCTTCGGTCACGGGTCGGGCGTCACCGGATCCCCGAGGTGGTGAACGGTCGGTACGAGGTGACGGAGATCGAAACGGATCTGGCCGAGTTCGAACGGCTGGTCGCCGCCGGCGCCGATGCGGACGAAGCCGAGGTTCGGCTTCGGTTGAGAGCCGCACTTGACCTGGTCCGGGGAGCGCCGTTGACGGTGGCCGGCCCTCGATTCTGGACCTGGGTGGACGACCACACCCATCTCGCCACCGAGCTCGAAGCGGAGGTGGCCGAGGTCGCGGCCCGGTTGGCCCGGCTGGAACGTGACGCCGGTGATCTCGATGCCGCCGTGTGGGCCTGCCGTCGGGGCCTCGACGCGGCGTCGATGGACGAGACCCTGGTGTCGATGCTCACCGAGCTCTACGTCGAGCTTGGTCGCTACGGGTCGGCTCGTCGCCTGGTCGACGGGTGGGAGGAGCGGATCAGCCGCCTCGAATGCGGAGAACCCTCGGACGGACCTCGGCGACGGCTGACCGTCGAACGCTGATCTGCCGGCCCGGGCCCGACCCGGTTCTCCGCCGTTTCACGGCCGACGCCCCGTCGTCGCCCCGTGACGGAGGACTCCGGTCAGGTTCAGACGGTTCGGAGCAGAGGGCCGATCGGGCCCCACGTCTCCGTCGCCGGGGCCGAGGCGTCGATGGGTTCGGATCCCCCGGTGGAGCTGGAGGTCGGCTCGCTCGACGAGGAGGTGGACGTCGGCATCGTCGTCGAGGTCGTGCTCGTCGAGGTGCTGGTGGTCGAGGAGCTGGTGGACGACGTCGACGGTTGGGTCGTGCTGGTGGACGGCGTCGTGGTCGTGGTGGTCGAGCTGGATGGGGTCGTGGTCGGGGCGGCGGTCGATGGAGAGGTGGTCGCGGTCGACGAGGCGGGAGCCCGGGTGGTGGCCGAGGCCCCCGAGCCCTCGGAGCGGGACGCCGCCGATGCCGACGACCGGCCGGTGGTGGCCGGCCGGTCCCCATCGTCCGAGGACGGGTCCTCGGCGTCGGCTGGGGCCTCCGTGGGGAGGCCGGGATCGCCGACGGAGGCCTGACCGGGCGTGGTCGGACCGGCCGGCTCCTCGGTCTCGGTGCCGGCGATGACCGTGGCCCCGGTAGAGACGTCCGTCGATCCGTCGGCGTCCGGCTCCGACCCAGGACGATTCAGGGCCCACACCGCACCGCCGAGGGCCAACACACCGACCACGGCCAGACCCACCAGGATGAGAAGCCGGGGCGAGGTGGACGGCGGTTCGGGCACGAACCTCAGCCGATCGTCGGGCTCGGGCTCGTGGCTGTCCTTCACGGTGACCCGGACACCCGGTGGGGACCCGGCCGGGCCGGCGACGTCGCCCGACAACAGGGGGGTGGCCGGTGTCGGCCTCTGGGCGGGGAGGACCTCGGTACGCCGCGAAGCCGCGCTCTCGGGTTTCGGCCCGTCCCCCCGGCTGCGGGCCGAACGCCGATCGTCCGGCATGCGCACCCCGCCGCCCGGGCGGAGCGCGGCCTCGGCGGCGCCACTCTCGAGTACCGGGCCGGTCCGGGGTACGGACCCCGGGTCGGGTCGGGCCGGTCCGGCCTCCAGGAGGGGCTCGCGCCTCAAGGCCGACCGGTCGGCCATCAGGGGTTCGGGGTCTGAGGCCGGCTCGCCCGGAAGGAGTGGCTCCCGCCGGGGGCCCGGTGTAGGACCGGGTGGGGCCACCGGCGAACCGAACACGCTGAAGCCACCGGTGGGCGGTCGGGCGGCCCCTTCCCCGCTCCGGGGGGCGCCGACGGCCGGTGGGACGGCGATCGGCGAGGTGGGCCTGGCCGGTCTGTCGGCGGCGGGTGAGTTGGCCTGGGCCGGTTGGGCGGGGGGAGCGACCGTGGCTGCGGCACCCCCGGGCGGGACCTGCGCATCACCAGGGTCGGGTGAGGGTGGGATCCGGCGGGCCGGGAGGGATGAGGACGGCGAGGGCGTGACCGGCACGGTGCTGGTTGGTTCAGCCCGGAACCAGCCGCCGACCTGGGCCGGTGGCTCGTTCTGCTGGAGTCGTCCGGCCCAGATGGCGGCGCCCAGGGCCACGGTGTGTTTCGGGTGGCGGTCGACGGCGATCGGCCGGCCCAGTCCCGCCCCCACCATCTCGGCGATGAGCGGGATCCGGGACGACCCGCCCACCAAGAGCACCGCCGACAGCTCGGCGGGGGTGATCCCGGCGGACTGGACCGCCCGGCGAAGCGCTTCGACGGACTGCTGCAGGAGGGGCCGGATCATGGCCTCGAACTCCGCCCGGGTCAGCCGGACCTCGGTGCGCCGGCTCGGCAGGACCACTGGGACGGTCACCTCGGTGTCGGTGGAGAGTACCTCCTTGGCCTCCACACACTCCCGGCGGAGTTGGGAAAGGGCCTGGATGGCGTCTGGGTCGTTCGGATCGAGTGCCGCCAGCTCTTCGGAGCAGAAGCGGAGCACATGCTGGAAGACCGCCTCGTCGAAGTCGACCCCGCCGAGTCGCTCGATCCCCTCGGCCTCACCCAGCACGGCGAACCCGTCGGCGGTCTTGCGTAGGACGGCGGCGTCGAACGTGCCCCCGCCGAGGTCGTACACGGCAACCGCCTGGTCCGGGGCGAGCCGTTCGGCGGCCGCGAAGTGGATGGCTGCGGCCACCGGCTCGGCCAGCATGGCCACATTGGCGATCCCGGCGAGCCGAACGGCTCGTTCCAGCACCTCGATCTTGTACGGCCCCCAGTTCGCCGGGTGGGTCAGGGTGACCGACCGGGGCCTCGCCCCCTGTCGCTGCACCACGGTGCGGTAGACGACGCGGAGCAGTTCCGCCATCAGGGCGTCGACCGGGTGCGGCGACCCGGCCACGATCACGGGGGTGGTGTCGCCGATCCGCCGCTTGAACTCCCGTACCACCCGAGTCGGATCGGCCAGGCCCCGCCGACGGGCGGCTTCGCCGGTGAGGATCTCGCCGTCCTCCCGGAAATAGAGCACCGAAGGCTCCACGGCCGAACGATCACCCAACGTTATGATATGGGGTCGACCGTGCTCGAGGACGCCGGCTGCCACGTAGGTCGTGCCGAGGTCGATCCCGAGGTCGTACGCGCGGGCGCTCGTCTCCATACCGTTACCGATCGTCGAGTCGTGCGTGTGATACATCTGTGAACATTCAGGCATACCTAGGGCCAAAATGGGTATCGCCTACTCATGAACCCGGGGTGGCCCCTGGTGTTCAGTTGGCGCATGGAAGCCGTCGTGGAGACGACGGGGGTCGGTCGGACCTGCCGATTGACCTGGAGAAGGGAGTTCCCTGTGTCCATGCTTCAAGAGTTCTTCGTATTCCTCGCCGACATGTTCGAGTCGGGCGAGGCGACCCTCGACGCCGATACCGTCACCCGGCAGCTGGTTGAGGGTGGCTACGAGGAAGTGACCTCCTACGACGTCCGTGAGGCCGTCAGCCTCATGTACGACGAGGGCGACGTCTTCGACGCCAGCGACGCCTCGGCCCTGGAGGCCTACACCGGCGGCAATCACGTCGATCAGAGCTTCAACGGCTCGAGCATCGGCGTGGCCTCCACCGGCGGTTCCGTCTCGGCGGGCGCCTCCGGCGGTTCGGGTCACGGCGGTGGTTCCGGCCACGGTGGTGGCTCGGGTCACCACACCCCGCCGCCCCCGCCCCTCGATCCGGTCGACGGCTTCAGCGAGCTTGACACCGCGGTCCAGCACATCATGTACGTGAGCAGTATCACGAACCACAACTCGACGGTGAACAACACCTCCGTCGACGACCGGGACGTCTTCGAGGACAACGACACCATCACCGACGCTTCGGTCCACCAGATGATCATGGCCGGTGGCGACGTCAGCCAGGACTTCGACAGCACCGTCATCGGTCAGGACGCTGTGGTCGCCGACGAGATCAGCGGCTCGGTCGTGACCGGCGGCAACGAGGGCATCGTCGGCGACGTCGACGGCTCGGCCGTGATCGGTGACGGCAACGAGACCACCAGCCTGCTCGGCTCCAGCGGCAACATTCTCGGTGACGACAACGACGGCAACCTCGTCGGCAACGGCAACGACGACAACGTGCTCGGCGACGGCAACGCCCAGGCCTTCGGCTCGGGTGACGCGGTCACCGGCGACGGCAACGCCACCGGCGACGGCAGCTTCGTCGGCAACGGCAACGTGACCGGCGACGGCAACATCGTCGGCGACGAGAATGCCGTCGGCGAGGGCAACAACACCGGTGACGGCAACGCCTTCGGCGCCGGCTCGGTGGCCGGTGAGGGCAACACGAACTCGTTCGTGGGTGGCGACAACAGCGGGGCCCTGGCCAACGGTGCCGGGAACTCGGCCTGGGTCGACAACTCGACGACCGACAACTCCGACAACTCGGACAACTCGGACAACTCCGACAACTCGGACAACTCGGATCACTCCTGGACCGACAACTCCTGGACGGACAACTCCGACAACTCGGCGACGGACAACTCCGACAACTCCGACAACTCCGACAACTCGGACAATTCCGACAACTCGGATCACTCCTGGACCGACAACTCGGCGACGGACAACTCCTCGTACTACGACGACGACCACTCCTTCGAGGACGCCTCGTCGAACTGGTCGGACACCGACACCGACGTCAACTCGAGCATCGACGTCCACCACGGCGCCGTCCACGGTGCGGCCGCTCTGGCCGACGTCGACAGCCCCGTCGACGACGATGCCGGGGACATGATGCCCACCGATTGATCGCAACGGTGTTGCCTCGGGAGGGTCCGGCTCGTGTCGGGCCCTCCCGTTGGGCGTTTTGCCCAGGTCGGGTTTGGTGATCGATTTCCCATTCCGGCTCATACCCGGTGACGTGGCCATATGGCGGTTAGAGGGGTTTTGCCCCGTGACGAAGCAGTGACATGCCTTGATGATGGCTGACGAACGTCGTTGCCTCGCAACGGCCAGACTGTGGGGCATCGCCGGTTGTTGCGGGTGCCAAGACCGCAGACCGGGGGAGGGACGCGATGCGAGACAAGATGCGAGAGGCCACGGTCGAGGTGGCCGGTATCGCCATACAGGCGGCCAATGCGTACGGCCGGGAAGATCTGGCGGCCCGCATCGAGGCGACCCGGGCACGGGTCGAGGACCCGAACGTCCGGGTCATGGTGGTGGGAGAGTTCAAGCAGGGCAAAAGCTCGCTGGTCAACGCCCTGCTCAACGCCCCGGTGTGTCCGGTGGACGACGACGTGGCCACCTCGGTACCCACCCTGATCCGCTACTCGGCGGAGCCGAACGCCGTCCTGGTCCGCCCGGTCGACCCCAAGGCGGGGCCGGGGTCTGACGAGGACCGGGTGGAGAAGATCGAGTTCGACGCGGTGCCCGTCTACGCCTCGGAGCTGGGGAACCCGAGTAACGAGCGCGGGATCCTGGCCGTGGAGATCGGTCTGCCCCGGGCCCTGCTGGCCGACGGCATCGTCCTGGTGGACACCCCCGGCGTCGGGGGTCTGAGCTCGCCCCACACCGCAGCCACGATGGCCACCCTGCCCACCGCCGACGTGGTGCTCTTCGTCTCCGATGCCTCCCAGGAGCTGACCCGGGCCGAGCTCGATTTCATGACCGCCGCGGCCGAGGTATGCCCCAACTGTGCGTTCGTTCTGACCAAGCCGGACTTCTACCCGGACTGGGAGAAGATCCGGGACCTCAACGCCGGCCACCTCCGAGTGCTCGGAGACGCCGTGCCGCAGATGGTCGCCTCGGCCACCCTGCGCCACAAGGCGATCGAGTCCAACGACCGGACCCTGAATCTCGAATCTGGATACCCCCAGCTCATCGAGTTCGTCCGGGCCGCGGCCCGGGGCGTGGCCACCCGCACCGTCGAGGGCGCGGTGGCCGAACTGCGATCGGTGGTCCTGCAGCTGTCAGGCACCTTCGAGAGCGAACGCCAGGTGCTCGCCCAGCCCGAGGGGGCGGCCGAGGTCCTGGCCCGGTTCGAGACGGCCAAGGAACGCGCCGCCGAACTGAAGAACCAGGCGGCCCGGTGGCACGTCACCCTCAACGACGGTGTGGCCGACTTGACCGCCGATTTCGACCACCGCCTCCGGGGCCGTCTCCGCCAGACCACGGCCGAGGCCGACCTCGCCCTCGACGAGTCGGAACCGGGGAAGATCTGGGAGCAGTTCGAGGACTGGCTGCGGCGCCGGGTCAGCCAGGACCTGGCCCAGACCTACCTCGAACTGGTCCGTCGCACCGAGGAGCTGTCGATCCGGGTGGGGGAGCACTTCGACGACGGGGAGGCGCCCCTCATCATCCAGCTCGACCCGTCGGGGGCGTTGGCCACCGCGGAGGGCATCGACCCACGCAACCAGATCGAGCCGTTTCGGCTGAGCATCGGCGGTACGGCCATGACAGCCATGCGCGGGTCCTACGGCGGCCTGCTCATGTTCGGCATGGTGGCCAACATGGCCGGGCTCGCCATGTTGAACCCGGCCACGGCGGCCATCGGCCTGCTGATGGGGCGTAAGGCGGTAAAGGACGAGCGGCAGCGCCAGCTCACCCTGCAACGCCAGCAGGCCAAGATGACGGCCCGGCAGTTCGTGGACGACACCGGCTTCGAGGTCGGCAAGGGGATGAAGGACTCGACCCGTCGGCTCCACCGCCAGCTCCGTGACCACTACCAGAAGCGGGCCGAGGAGCTGAACCGGTCGATCGCCACGTCGATGGCGGCCGCCAAGCAGGCCATGAACACCAGCCAGCAGAACCGCCAGGGCCGCCTGCGCGACGTCGAGGCCGAACTGGGTCGTCTGGCCGGGCTGTCGGCCCGGATCGACGGGGTGGCCGCCACCATCGGAGACGATGCCGATGTCTGATCTGACCGCGGACGTCCAGGAGCTGGTGACCCGGGCCATGACCCTGTGCCAGAGCCCGGGCGCGGAACGGGAGCTGCGGGCGGCCGAGAAGCGCCTGAACGAGCCGCTCCGGGTGGCCATCGCGGGCAAGGTCAAGGCCGGGAAGTCGACCCTGCTCAACGCCCTGGTCGGTGAGCAGCTGGCGCCCACCGATGCCGGTGAGTGCACCCGGATCGTCACCTGGTACCAGTACGGTCAGACCTACCGGGTCACCGTCCACATGACCGACGGCACCCGGCGCCGGGCCTCGTTCACCCGTCAGGCCGGGGCCCTCGATATCGACCTCGACGGCATGGACCCCCACCGGATCGACCGCATGGTCGTCGAGTGGCCCACCAAGCGGCTGGCCGACATGACCCTGATCGACACGCCCGGGGTGGCGTCGATCAATACGGCGGTGTCGGAGCGGACCCTGGCTTTCCTCACCCCCGACGACAACCGCCCGGTGGCCGCCGACGCCGTGCTCTACCTGATGAAACACATGCACGCCGACGACCTGTCGTTCCTGGAGGCGTTCCACGACGATGAGCTGGCCCACCCCAGCCCGGTCAACGCCATCGGTGTGCTCTCCCGGGCCGACGAGGTGGCCGTCGGCCGGCCCGACGCCATGCGGGTGGCGGCCCGTATCGCCAACCGCTACCGGGCCGACGACCGGCTCCGCCGCCTCTGTCAGACCGTTCTCCCGATCGCCGGCCTGCTGGCCGAGACGGCGGCCACCCTGACCCAGGACGAGTTCGAGGCCTTGGAGATTCTGGCCGGCGAAGACCGTAAGCAGATCGACGCCCTGATGCTCTCCGCCGACCGGTTCGTGGCCGATTCCGCCACCAGTGGCGTGACCCCGTTGGTCCGCCGCCACCTACTCGACCGGTTGGGCATGTTCGGGATCCGGGTGGCCCTACCCCTCATCCGCCAGGGCCGGACCGGCACGGCCAGCGCCCTGGCCGAACGGCTCTCGTCGAAGAGCGGGATCCAGGACCTCCGCCAGGAGCTGCTGGAACGGTTCGCCGGTCGTCGTGACGTGCTCCTAGCCCGGTCCGTCCTGATCGCGGTGGAACGGCTCGCCGCCGACGCCCCCGACCAGGTGGCCGTGGAGCTGCGGGCCGAGGCGGAACGGATCCGGGCCGGCGCCCACGCCCTGGCCGAGATACGCCTCCTGAACGACCACCGCCGGGGGGCGGTGACCTTCGTCGGGGTGGACGGGGCCGACGTGGAACGGCTGCTCGGCTCGGACGGGGTCAGCATCACGGCCCGGCTCGGGCTCCCCCCGGGGTCCGACCCCGCCACAGTGCGCGCCGGCCTCCTGACCGAGATCGAACGCTGGCGACGGATCGGCGACCATCCCCTGGCCACCCGGGACGCGGCGGACGCGGCGGCAGTATTGGTCCGCTCCTGTGAGGGGGCCCTGGTCGAGCTGGGCGCCACGCCGGACCCGGCCGGGGCGTGAGGGGCGGTATGACCAGTGCGACGTCACGGCCAGGTTCCGCCCTGTCGACGGTCTCGGCCGCCTCCCTGGACCGGGCCAGCGGCGGGTCGGAACCCGGCGAACTGTTGGAGCGCGGCCGGGAGCTGGCCGCGCTCACCCGTTGCTTCGGTCAGGCTAGCCGGGGGGAGGGCTCCGCGGTGCTGGTAAGCGGACCGGCCGGGGTGGGCAAGACCAGCCTGATCGACGCCTTCCTGGCGTCGCTCGACGACGAGGCTCCGCTCATCCTGAGGGGCTGGTGCGACGACCTCATCGCCCCCCGCCCGTTCGGCCCGTTCCGCGACATGGTGGTCTCCACCGGACTCCTGCCCGACGAGCTGGCCGTCGACCCGGACCGGGAGAGCTTGCTCGTCGCCCTGCTCGGGCTGCTGGACCGGCCGACCCGGCCCACCGTGGTGGTGGTCGACGACGCCCAATGGGCCGACGACGCCTCCATCGACGTGATCCGGTACCTCACCCGCCGGCTGCCGACGCTCCACGCCATGCTGATCGTGGCTTCCCGGGACGACGAGGCTGGCGGCCATCACACGACGTTGGGCCTCCTCGGGGGTTCGTCCAGCGGGACTCCGGTCCGGGTCGATCTCCGCCCCCTGTCGCCGGCCGCGGTCGAGGTCATGGCCCGAGGGTCCGCGCTCGACGCCGGATACCTCCACGAGGTCTCCGGGGGCAACCCGCTCCTGGTCCACCAGCTGCTCGCCGCCGACCCCGACGAGGCCGTCCGCATGGCCCAGGACACCCTCCTGGCCCGGATCCGGGACGTGTCGAGCGACGGCCTGGCCGTCCTGCAGGCCCTGGCCGTCGTTCCCGACGGGGTGAGCCCGAACCTGGCCCGGGTCCTGTTCGGTGACCGTCCGGCCGCCCTGAACGAGGCCGAGGCCAGCGGGTTGGTCACCTCGGCCTCCCACCGGCTCCGCTTCCGCTACGAACTGGGCCGGACCGCCGTGCTGGACGCCATGTCCTTCGGCGAGCGGATGGCCGTCACCGACCTGGTGCTCACCGCCCTCGAGGAGACGGGGCAGGACCCGACGGCGCTGGTCCACATCGCCCGGGCCGCCGGCGACGGGCCGAGGGCGACCCAGTTCGCCCTACAGGCCCTGGATCAGGCGCTCGGCCTGGACCACCGTCAGCGGTGGGATCTGGCCAACATCGCGCTGGAGGCCACCGCCGGGCTGGCTCCGGAACGGATAGTGGCCCTCCACTCGACCGCGGCCCGGTCCGGCCGGGTCGTCAACCGCCACGCCGAGGCGCTCGGTCACGCCGAGCGGGCCGTTCGCCTGGCCTCGAGCGCCGACGTCGACGACCAGGTCATCGCCCGTGCCTGGCTCGACCTCGCCGACCTGCAGAGCGACGCCGGCGACCACCTCCGGGCCCGCAGCGCCCTCCGCCAGGCCCGGACCCTCCTCGACGGGGAACCGGTGGGCCCCGACTCGGTGGCATGCACCATCCGCCAGGCCGCCGCCGCCGTAATCGGGGGCGACACCAGCCGGGGCATCGAACTGGCAACGGCCAGCATCGGGACGGCCGAAGCCAGGGCCTGGACGGCGGAGCTGGCCTGGGCGCTCGGCGTCAGGGGTCAGGCCGCCAACGATGTGGACGACCTCACCCGGGCCGTCGACCTCGGGGTGGGCGCGGAGCCGAGCGAACACCATGTGACCAGCCTCCTGAACCTGGCCCAGGCCCAGCTGCGCCGGGTCCGGGCCGACGACGCCGCCCGGGCTGTCGACGAGGCCGTCCGGATCAGCCGGCAGCACGGATTCGACCGTCTCGACTTCGTGGCCCGCGCCGCGAAGGCCCGCATCCTGCTGCACCAGGGACGCACCGACGAGGCGGAACGCCTGGCCCAGGAGCTGGTGGACGACCCGTCCGACCCAGGGGTAGCCCGGGCCGAGGCCGAGGCCACCCTGATCCGGATCGCCGTCCGGCGGGCCGACGAACGCGCCGGCGGCCTGGTCGAGCGGTCGTGGACGGCCGCGGTGGCCACCGGAGAGATCGAACGCCTGGCCTTCGCCGGTCTAACCCGGCTCGAACAGCTCTGGATGGAGGGCGACGACGATGGCCTCCGCCAGTTCGCCCGCTACCTGATGCGCCTGGGGGAGCGGCACGGGCACCGGAGGCTGCAGGCCGAGGCGATGCGGACGGTCCAGCGGCTCGGGGACGACCTGGGCCCCGTCGAGCTGGACGGCGCCGACTGGCCCGAGCCGCTGGCGTCCGCCCTGACCGGCGATCATCGACGTTCGGCGGAGCTGTGGGCCGCCGCCGGCGAGCCGTACCACCAGGCCCTGGAACTGATCGAGGCCGACGACGCCGCGGCCGCCTTCGAGGGGCTCCGACTCCTCGATCGCATCGGGGCGGCCCGGACGGCCGACCTGGCCCGGCACCAGCTGCGTCGACAGGGCCTGCAGGGCGTTCCCCGTGGCCCCCGACGGGCCTCCGAGGGCACGGCCTCGGTGTTGACCGGGCGCCAAGTCGAGGTGTTGCGCCTGATCGCCCTGGGCCAGACCAACGCCCAGATCGCCGGGGAGCTGTTCGTGGCCCGCCGGACGATCGACAACCACGTGTCGGCCATCCTCAGCCGGCTCGGGGTGGCCGACCGGACCGAGGCGGTGGAGGTGGCCGAGGCCCGCGGGGTGCTCGACCCCGACGCCTGAGCACGGGTGCAGACGGCCCAGCCCGGGGGCTCCCTCACCCTCTCGGCCGAGGCCTCATCGGTGTTGTTTGCTCTTCGGCCGAGGCCTCATCGGTGCAGGTTTGGCGCCCGCTGGGGCCGGTCAGGTGCGCTGGGGTACCGCGGTGATCACCACGTTGGCCTCGTAGGAGCGGGCCTGGGGGTCGAACGAGCCGCCGCAGGTGATGAGGATGAGGGCGGCGTCACCGGTCTTGCGGAACAGTTCCTCGGCGGGAAGCTCCGTCTTGTCGTACTCGGTGTTGCCCTCCACCCTGTAGTGGAGGACCGTTCCGTCGCTCATCTCCACGTCGACGGTGTCCCCGGTCCGGAGCTCGTGGAGGCTGAAGAACGCTCCGGGCCGACCATTGTAGTCGACATGGGCAGCCAACACCGAGGAGCCCTCCGACCCGGGAGCGGACGAATAGCGGTACCAGCCGACCGTGTCGGCCTCGGGCACGTCGAACTGGTTGTCGGCATCCACGCCCACCGACATCACCGGCGCCTCGATGCCGATGCTGGCTGCCCTGATCCGGGTCGGGGTGGTCGTGGCCACCGCCGCGGTGGCCTCGTCGGCCTGCCCCGACCGGATGGGCACGTCCGGTCGGTACGCCTCGGCGGGGGCGTCCGGGTCGGGGTTGGCCGACGAGGCGCCAACCCCGCTGAATCCGTCGAAGGTGGTGCTCGGGGTCACGCTGACATAGGCGCCGACCAGGGCCAGGGTGACGGCCATGACCATCGCCCCGAGTGCCACCCGTGGGTTCACGACAGCCGGTGCTTGCGGCGCAGTGCAACGGCGGCGCCGCTGATCACGAGCATTCCCATCATGGCGTACACCACGCCGAGACCGAAGGCGTCGCCCGACTGGCCGAGCAGGCCGCTGTCACCCGTGGGGACCCCGGCCGGTGCCGATCCGAGACCGGTGTAGCGCTGGGTCAGGAACTCGGCGCCGCCCGCGGTGGTGGGAATGGCCGAGATCGAGGCCAGCTCACCGTCACCCACCGTCACCGTGGTTGAAGCCAGACTCCGGCCGCCGCTGTCGAGGAGTTCCACCCTGGCCGGGCCGACAGGCACGACCGCGATGGCTTCGGCCCCGTTGGAGACCGTGGCCAGCGACTGACCGTTGACCATCACGTTCGTCGTGGCCGAGCCGGTGACGTTGCGGATCGCGATACGGCCCGTGCCGGGGGCCAACGCCTCGGTCGGTTCGGTGAACTGGGCCATGGCGAACTCGCCGCCGGGCCCCGGGTAGGCGAGGAGGGACTGGGGCGCGGCCCCGACCGTGATCTTCTCGGTCAGCAGGGGGCCGTCGGAACGTTCTGCCATCGCCCCCGGGGCGATCGCGCTCGCCGCGAAGAAGGCGACCGAGTGCTCCCCGGCCGGGAGCGGGATCGGACCGGCGATCTGGCCGTCCTCGAAGCCGGTGGCCACGGCGGAGCCGTTGACGTAGACGTCTATGGTCTCGCCCGGCACACCGTGCACGAGCTGGATCCCGCTCTGGTTGGCAGCGACCGCCCCCGACGGGCTGGTTACCCCGGGGGAGGCTGGGCCCGTGGTGGGGCTCCGGTCCGAGGTTCCGTCGGTCGTGGCCGTGGTGCCGGCGCCCTCCGCGGCGGTTCCACCGGACGGTGCGCTTCCACCGGACGTTGCGCCCTCGCCCGTCGTTGCGTTCTCAGCGGACGTTGCGTCGGTGCCGTCCGCGGTGGTGGCGGCCCCTTCGCCATCGGTGCCGGTGGTGCCGTCCGCGGTGGTGGCCGTGGCCCCGTCGCTGTCGGTGCCGTCAGTAGAACTCGCGGTGGTGGCCTGGCCGTCGGTGGTGGCGGCGGCATCGGCGGTGCTGGCGGTCATGGCGCCGCCGTCGCCGGTTGTAGTGGCGGTGTCGCCGGCGTCCGCGGTGGTGGCAGTCGACGGGGGTGGGGTGGCGGTGGTGTCTTCACCACCGGAGTTGGCCAGGCCCCACACGATGGCGCCCAGACCCAACAGGAGCAGGGCGCCCAGGAGCAGGCCGGCCCAGTTGCGACGACCACGCTCGTCGCCGGTCTCGTCGAGGTCGACCACGCCGGCCGCGGCGGCGGCACTGGCTGCGGCCGCCTTGTCCCGTTTCGCCTTCTCCTCCCGTTCCAGCTTGTCCCGTTCCCGTCCGGTGGTCGGGGTGGAGACCCGGGGCAGCTCGCCGGTGTCGGCCGGTGAGGCCCCGGCGGGGAGCTCATCGGTGACGGTCGCTCCGAGGTCTTCCTCGTCCTCGGCCGGGTAGTCGGCCGTGATGGCGGCCAGCAGCGGACCGTCGTCGGCCGGTCGGTCGCCGGCGGTTCCCTCCGGCGACTCGGCGGTTGGGGCGTCCCCGGTGGCCTCGTCAGGGCCCGGGGCATCGGTTAGGTCGATCATCGGCTCGTTGCCGGTGAGATCGACGGCGGCCTCCTCGGCCTGTTCGGCGGAGCTGTCGGCGTCGGCCTGGGCCAGGAAGGCACTGGCGGCGGCCGCGGTGCCTGCGGCGGTGACGCCCGAATGGGAGCGGGCCGTTTCCTCGGCGGTGGCCGAGGGCGTGTGCCGCATCACCGCGGTGCTGGCCCCGGCGGCGAGGTCGGCGACGTCCACGGTGGAGACGAAGCCCGGGCCGTAGCTGGTGCGACGGTCGCCCAGACCTTCGGCCAGGATCGAGGCGAACTCCATGGCCGAGGGGGGCCGCGCCTCAGGGGTCTCGGAACTCGACCACATGATGAGGCGCCGGATCGAGCGGGGAGCCTGTTCGAGGTCGTCGCCCAGCGACGCCTGGAGGACCCGACCGAGCGAGTACACGTCGGACCGCTCGGTCGGTTCGGCTCCTTCCCGTACCTCACCGGCGATCCACTCACTGCGATCCTCGGGCGCGGTGCCGCCGAGGCTCAACCCCATCCCGGCGATGGCGACCTCGTGACCGAACACGTGGATGTCCGACGGGGTCAAACCGCCGTGGAACAGGCCGCGGAGGTGGGCCTGGTGGGCAGCCCGGGCGGCGGCCTCGGTGATGGCGGCACCCTCGGTCCAGTCGAGGTCGCCCTCGTCGATCAAATCCTGCAGGGTTGGGGCGTCGAGTACCGAGGTGACTGCAAACGGCTTCCCGTCGGCTGAGAAGTCACTGTCGATGACGGGAACCATGCCTGGGAGGTCACCGGACTGGCGAAGCCGGCGCAGGTGAGAGCGATCCCAGTGGCTCTGGGAGCCAATGGTGACGTCGACCGCCCGGTCACCCTCGCCCAGCCGGAGCCGATCGAGTCCGAACCAGTGGCTCTTGGAGCCATGGTCAACTTCGCTGCGTTCGTTCACCCTCTACCTCCGCCATCCAACCCGAGCTTCGCCATCGCACGCCGACCGGGGGACCGATGACGCCGTCCCTCTGGCCCAGCCGTCAGAGTAGTCCCGTTCGACGTTGTCTCCGGCTCCCGCCTGCCCGGATCTCGAGTGGTGGAATCCGCTGAATCGACGGACAACGTTAGCAAGCATCAGCACCTTGGGCGACCATCGTCGACAAGGTTAGACGCCGCCGCTATTCAGGTGGGCGTTACCCGGTGGGAGCGCCGGTATTGGACGCCCGCCGCAGTGCGTTCCACCGGGTCGATCCGGCCCGACTCCCGCAGGCAGTAGGCGAGGCGTTGGGCCCGGTCCCGCGGGGTGCCGAGGTGGCGGGCGAGGTCGGCGGTGGTGAAGGGGTCCGGCAGAGAGTCGGGGAGGAGCGCGGCGACGTCGTCCATGGAGTCGAACCGGTGGCGGGCCTCCACGGAGCGAAGGGCACGATCTACGGTCCTCCAGCCCCCTCGACGGCGCCGGAGCAGGGGATCCGCCTCCTGGTGGACGTCGACGGTGACCATCAGGGCCTCGATCGTGAGCTGGGGATGGTCGAGCAGGGTGGGAACCGAGACCAGTTCGTCGAACAGGCTGAACAGGTCGCCCCGTTTGGGGGATCGGCGGGGGCGAGCACCCGGTTTGTGGAGGAATGTGGTGACCGCGATCGGGTGGACCAGGAGGATGCGGTAACGGCCCAGGAGTTCGTCGAGTTTGCGTCCCATGGCGGCGAAACTCCGGGTCTGCACCTCGATGAGCAGATCTCCCCGCTGGATGTCGGCCACGAAGGCACCGACGTCCACCTCGATCCGGTCGCCGGGACGGGCGAACAGGCGCTTCACCGTGGCGTGGAGCGAACTCTCGTTGAGGGTGCCGATCGGGATGGCGGGAGTCTACCCGGGGTGGATGGGTGGGTCTGGGGTTCTGGTGGGGCCCCGCCGCGATGGGGCCTGGGCCGGACGGCCGACGACGCCCTCCGGGGTTTTGGGTGGTGCTGGGGTGACGGGTCTACGGTCTGGCCATGTTCGTGCCGTTGGTGAATCACGAGGACCACGACTGGCGTGCCGGGGCCGGTGAGGCCAAATGGTTGGTGGTCGACGGTCGGAGCAATGTGCTATTGGTCGACGACGCCGTCCCGTTGGCGATGCAGGCCCCGCTGATGGCTGAGACCGTTCACCTGCTCGGCCTCGACGGGACGACGGCGGTGTGGGCCGTCGACGCGGCCGACGTCGTCTTCGACGACGACCTGCTCATGCCCGACGGGGCCCGCTGGGTCGGCCTGCGCCAGCTCTACGGCGCCATCGACGAGACGGACTGGGTGCTGGCCGGGCGGGCCGCCCAGGTGGTCACTTGGGACCGCGACCATCGCTTCTGCGGGCGCTGCGGTCAGCCGACCACCGCCCACTGGCGGGATCGGGCCCGGGAGTGCCGCCGGTGCCGGTTGTTGGCGTACCCCCGCCTCAACCCCGCGGTGATCATGCTGGTGGAACGGGACGACGGGCGGGCCCTCCTGGCCTGGGGCCGACAGTTCCCGGGCCGCTTCTTCTCGGCTCTCGCCGGATTCGTTGAACCCGGCGAGTCACTGGAGGAGGCGGTGGCCCGGGAGGTCGAGGAGGAGGTGGGCATCACGATCGACGACATCCGCTACTTCGGCAGCCAGCCCTGGCCGTTCCCCCATTCGATGATGATCGGGTTCACGGCCCGGTACCGGAGCGGGGATCTGGTGTACCAGGAGGAGGAGATCGTCGAGGCCGGCTGGTATACCCCCGACGACCTGCCCCCGGTGCCCCGGGGCGGCATGTCGATCGCCGGCTGGATGATCGAGGACTGGATCAACCGGGTCGGCGGCTGAACCGTCCCGCCGCCGGACCCGCCGTTCAGTCCTTAGTGGCCACCGCGTTCGGGGTCACGTTCATCTTCGGTACGTACTCCTTGGTCTCCACGTCCCGCTGGACGCCCGGCGCGTTGGCCCGAAGGTCCTCCCGGCACGACGGGCAGGGACCGTAGAACCGATGGGCGGTCGGCCGGCCGCACCGGGGGCAGGTGAACGTCAACTCGTCGGGTGGTGGCCGGTCGAGATCATCCACTGAGGTCATGATGCCCATCCTGCCCGATCGCGGTGACATCTGTGGGCCGTGGTGAGGCCGGGGCGAGGGCCCGCGGACGGTGGTGGGCCCGGCCACGGTCAAGGCGACCCGGCCTCGGCCCCGCCGCCGCGGTGGGAGCGCGGATCCGACCGGTATCGTCGGCGGCCGGTCCGCCGGTGGTGCGGCGCCGCGGGAGGGACGGACGATCGGTCCGGGCCGGAACGGGGTTCCTCAGACCTTCCTCGCCAGGTTCGTCACGTCGCCACTTGGGGTCCAATCCCGAACCAGGCATCCCTGTGGTGCGTCGGGGGTGCCCTTGACAGGTGATGTCGAACGGTGTTGCATTGATGTTGCACCCCGCCGGACCTGAGCCCGACGGGCCGAACCAAACGACGTCCTGTCTCGATGGAGGCCGGAAGCTTCGAGTGTTCGGGGTTGGATCCCGCTTACCGCGCTGAGTAGGCGGGCTCCAGCGCGTTTGGGGTCCCGATTCCCGGGCCGGCCGGTGGGGAGACTTGCCTGGTGGCGGGTGTTCACGCGTGGCCCTCCTTGGCGACTACCATCCCATAACACAATGGCGGATCAGATCCGCGGACCGGATCCGCGGGTCAGCGCGGAACGGGAGGTGAGCAACCCTTGGAACTCGCGTCGCTGGGCATGATGGTGGTCGGACTGATCGCGGGGCTTGTGGTTGCTGGCGCACTGATACCGTCCTACACCCGCCGGGTCTGCCGGCGGTACACCGAACGGGAGGGCCAGCTCGAGGCCGACCTGGCCGATCTTCGCCGTGAGCAGGCGGCCGACCGGGAGACCAACCGTCGTCTGCGGCACGACCTCGCCGTCAACACGCCTCGGCATCTCGACATCGCCCGTGAGGAACGCGATTGGGCCCTAGCCGAGCTCGACCGGACGAAGACCGATCTCGCCGACCGGGACCGGTCGCTCCGGGAGGCGCGCCTGGCCATCCAGGAGATCCGGGCCCACCTCGAGGAGAACGGCCTGATCGAACGCCGCCGTCCCCGCCCCGTCGCCCCCTTGAACGATCTGCCGACCATCGAGGGTGCCTTCCCCGGCCTGTCCCCGGCCCTGCTCGACGAGCCGTCGCTGGACGCTTCGGCCGCGTCCTGAGCTCCGCCCCGTGGGACCTGTCGCCTTCGAATCCCTCGACGCCGGTCCCGACCGGGAGGCCGCGGTCGGGACGGCCCGGCGGCTGACCACGGGCGGCGTGCGGGTCATGGCCGTTTCCCCACCCTCGACCGAAGGCGGGCCCTGGACCCTGCTCGTCCGGTCCGACCAGGTGGCTCGGGCCCGCCAGCTGATCGACACCGGTACCGCCACCTGACCGACGACGGGGATCGGTGGAACCTCGAGGATCGGTGGAACTTCGGGGATCGGTAGGGTCGTGCGGGTGTCGACCGGTCGTGCCGTCCATCCCCTCGCCGCCCCACCATCCGTCACCCTGGTTGCGCCGGGTTCGAAGAGCCACACCAACCGGGCCCTGGTGTGCGCCGGCTTGGCCCACGGGGCCTCGGTATTGCGGGGGGCCCTGTTCGCCGACGACACCCTGGCCATGGTGGACGCCCTGCGGGCGCTCGGAGCTGGCATCGAACTCGATCCCGCCGACCGGTCGATGCGAGTGGACGGGGTGGCCGGCCGTCCCGCCGACGGTCCGGTCACGCTCGACGTCCGGCAATCGGGGACCACGGGTCGCTTCCTCCTGGCCGTCCTCGCCCTCGGTCATGGCCGGTACACCCTCGACGGCGACCCCCAGCTCCGGGCCCGGCCCATGGCGCCCCTGGCCGGGGCGTTGCGGCGCCTCGGGGTCCGGGTGGAGGGCGACCACCTGCCGATCACGGTTCACGGCGCCGGCCTGCCTGCCGGCGAGGTGGCCGTGGACGGAGCGGTTTCGAGCCAGTTCCTGTCGGCCCTGCTGCTGGCCGCCCCCGGGGCCGTCCCGGGCGCCTCGGCCCACGAGCTCGGGATCACCCTGGCCGGGCCGCTGGTGTCGCGCCCGTACGTGGATCTGACCGTGTCCACCATGGGCGACTTCGGCGTGACGGTCGAGCGGCCCGAACCCAACCGGTTCCTGGTGGCCCCACAGGCCTACCGGGGGGTGGCGGTGGCCATAGAGCCGGACGCCTCGGCCGCGTCCTACCTGTTCGCCGCGGCCGCCGTGACCGGGGGACGGGTACGCGTCGACGGGCTTGGTCGAACCACCCGCCAGGGTGATCTGGGCTTCGTGGACGTGCTCGCCCGGATGGGGGCGGAAGTGGAGATGACCGACACCTCCACCGAGGTGCGGGGCTCCGGACGCCTCCGGGGCATCACCGTGGACATGGCCGACATCTCCGATACCGCCCCGACCTTGGCCGTGGTGGCCAGCTTCGCCGACTCACCCACCACCGTCACCGGGGTCGGCTTCATCGCGGCCAAGGAGACCGACCGGATCACGGCGGTGGTCACCGAACTGAACCGTCGCGGTATCACCGCGGTCGCCACCGACGACGGGTTCGTGGTGGAGCCCTCCGCCCCGGTGCCCGGGGTGGTCGAGACCTACGACGACCACCGGATGGCCATGAGCTTCGCCCTGCTCGGCCTGGTCCACCCGGGGATCGTCATCGCCGATCCCGATTGTGTGGCCAAGACGTTCCCCGACTACTTCGCCGTCCTCAACCAGCTCGGCCCAACCGTCCCGGCCCGGTGACCCTGCTCAGGCGGCGTCGTTCAGCTCGGACAGGAAATCGCGGGCCCAGCGGTGGGCGTCGTTGCGCTTCACCGCCCGCCTCAGCTCGCGCATCCGCCGGCGACTTTCCTCCGGGGTCATGTCCACCGCGGCCATGATGGCGTTCTTGACCCCGTCGATGTCGTGCGGATTGACCAGCACGGCGGAACGGAGCTGGTGGGCGGCCCCGGCGAACTCCGAGAGCACTAGGGCCCCGGACTCGTCGTAGCGGGCGGCCACGTACTCCTTGGCCACCAGGTTCATGCCGTCGCGGAACGGGGTCACCAGCATGACGTCGGCGGCCCGGTACAGGGCCAGCAGCGTCTCGAAGTCCTGGGTCTGGTGGAGGTAGTGCACCACCGGCACCCCGACCCGGCCGAAGTCGCCGTTGATCTGGCCGACCAGCTGCTCCACCCGGCTGCGGAGGGTCACGTAGGCGTCGACGTCGTCCCGGCTCGGCTCGGCCACCTGGATCATGGCCACCCTTGACGGATGGATTCGGCCGTCGGCCAGGAGCTCGCTGAAGGCCCGGAGGCGGACGTCGATCCCCTTGGTGTAGTCGAGCCGGTCCACCCCGAGCAGGACGACCTGGGGTTGGCCGAGCTGGGCCCGGAGATCGCGGGCCGCATCCGTGACCTCCGGGGTCCGGACCTCGGTGTCGTAACGTTCGTAGTCGATCCCGACCGGGAAGGAGGCGATCCGCACCATCCGGCCGTTGACGTCGAGAATTGACCGTTTCTCCCGACGGGCCAGGCCGAGCCCGATGGCCAGCCGGGCGAAGTTCCCGGCGCCGTCCGGGGCCTGGAATCCCACCAGGTCGGCCCCGAGGATGCCCCGGGTCAGCTGTTCCCGCCAGGGAATCTGCCGGAACAGCTCCTCGGGTGGGAAGGGAATGTGAAGGAAGAACCCGATCCGCAGGTCGGGTCGGAGCTCGCGCAGCATGTGGGGGACGAGCTGAAGCTGGTAGTCGTGGACCCAGACGGTGGCGTCGGCCTCGGCCACCTTCGCCGTCGCCTCGGCGAAGTGGCGGTTGACCCGGGCGTAGCCGTCGAACCAGCTCCGGTGGAACTCCGCCGGCTCGACCTTGTCGTGGTAGAGCGGCCAGATGGTGCCGTTCGACATCCCGTCGTAGTGGAGGACCTTCTCCTCGGCGGCGATCGGGACCGGAACCAGGTTGAGCCGATCGAGGGTGAACGGCTCGGTGATGTCCTCCGCGCCGTCGCCAGGCCAACCGACCCACACCATGGTGTCGTCGGACGACATCACGGGTTTCAGGGCGGCGACGAGACCCCCGGGCGAGATGGTCCACTGATCGTTGGTCCGGCGGAACGGAAGCCGGTTGGCCACGACCACGAGCTGGTTTGTGGGACGCGAGGACTGTGGCATGAGCCCCAACGATAGGCCCGGAGCACCCGCCCACCCGCCAGCTGGGCGGGTGGGCGCACGTCACGGCCCACCAGGTTTCCCGGTGTCGGCCCGGAGGTCAGCCCAGGGTGAGGGTGCCGTCGTCGGCCAGTCGGCCGGGGGCCCCGATCTTCTCCTGAGTAGTCATCTCGGCGGCCGCGCTGGCGTCGGTGACCCGACCCCAGGTGCGGGCGCCGTCCGGGGTGCGCACGGCGCACAGGCCCTCGATCGGGCCCTGGGCGTCGTGCATCACGGTGTAGGCCTCCACTGTCACCGGACCGGCGTAAGCCTCGTCGACCGGGGTGCGCGGCACCTGGTCGACGACGTCCTGGACATCCGCGTGACGGAACAGGCGGGCCGGCGGCTCGGTGGAGTAGAGCCCGACGGCGTGCTTGGTCAGGAAGCCACCGTTCGCGCTCACCAGGCCGAGGCTGCCCGGGTCCTTGCGGACCACGTCGACCATGGTGGCGATCGAGTGGGTCACGTAGTTGTTGAGCGGGCCGCCGGCGAAGGTCAGCCCACCAGTCTGGGTGAGCTGGCGGTCGAGGCCGAAGCCCAACGACTGGGCGCCGACCTGCACCGCGGACGGGAAGCAGGAGTAGAGGTCGATGTGGTCGACGTCGTCGGGGCCAGTGCCGGTGAGTTCGAACAGGCGTCGCCCGGCCTCGGTGATGGCGGGGGAGGAGTGGAGGTCCCGCCGCTCCGAGACGGCGTAGGTGTCGTGGGCGTCGGTTCCCGCCCACGGGAACACCCACCGGTCACGGGGGACCCCGGCCGCCTCGGCCGCCTCGGCCGAGCACAACAGGACCGCGGCGCCCTGGTCGAGGTCCCAGTTCGAGTTCATGGCCTTGGTGTACGGGAAACCCACCATCCGGTTCGACGGCGAAGCGGAGCGGATCTCCTCGGCCGTCATCGGGGTGCGGCTCCAGGCGTAGGGGTTCTCGACCGCCACCGCGTTGAACCGGGCCCACAGCTCGGCCAACCGGTCGCGGTGCTCATCGATGGTGAGGCCGTCGGCGGCCCGCAGGGCCGATTCGAACACGGGGTAGAAGTTGATCGGCAGCTCCATGCCGCGCGACTTCTCGAACCCCGTGGTCATCGGGACGTCCGCCCCGAAGTGCTCGTCGGGCTCCACACCCTCCTGGCGGGTGATCTCCCCCTTCACCCCGTCGCGGCGCTGGCGGCGGCGGGACCAGATGGTCTCGGCGCCGGCGATGACGGCCCGGTCGAGTTCGCCGGCGGCAATCCGGGCGGCGATGGCGTTCACGTAGGACTGGGGCGTGTTGCCACCGTTGGAGGACAGGGCGGTGGTGGCGTTCTTGGCCCCCACGGCGTCGGCCACCAGCCGGGCCGGATCGGTGTACTTCCACGCGCCGTCGACGATGCCGACATAGTCGAGGTCGGGCAGCAGGCTGGGCGCCGCGGCGTCGGCGGCGGCTCCCCGGACGACGTCTTCCATGAGCGCGACGGCCTCGGCCGCCTCGAGAGGGTCCTCGGGACGCTGCTTCACCTGGGCGACCCCGACGACGACCGGGGTTCGTGGATCGATTGACATGGGCGCCAACCTAGAGCGATCGCCGGTACGGCCTCAAGCACGGTTCCCCGGGGCTCGGGTACCCTTTGCTGCGGCTCGCTCCCCATCGTCTTGCGAGGTCGTGGCTCGTGCCATCCGACATACCTGGCCGCGGCCGCGGCCCCGATCCGAGCGTTCCCCCAGCTCCGGACCTGGGCGCGCCCGCCGGAGCGGAGATCGGGATTCCCCCTCCCGGTCCCGACGTCCCCCCGCCGGCCCCACCGGCCGAGGAGGGCCTGTTTGCGGCCGCGGCCCGATCGGCCGCGAAGGCCGGGGCCCCGACCCCGCCGCCGGGTCCGGGCGACCCGGGTCAGGACCCGGCCCGCGACGCCCGGGACGGGTCGGAAGTCTCGCCCGGGGCGATGGCCCTCCAGGCCTGGGACCGGGTGGCCCAGGTGGGTCTGGGGTGGCTGCTGGTGTTCGCCGGGGTCATTCTGGCCCTCTCGACGGCCGGGGTCTGGGCGGCGGCGAGCCGGGCGCCCGTGCCCGACGCCCTGGTGGTGTCCCCCCAACCCGACGCCGTCATCCTGCTTCCGCCCGACACCCCGGTCGACACGATCACCGCCCTCCGGGACGACCTGCTCGCCGTCCCCGGCGTCTCGTTCGCCTCCACCGCCACCGCTGATCCCCCCGGACCGTCGATCCTGGTCGGGATCGACGCCAGCGATGCCACCACGGGCCGGACCACCGAAGCGGTCCGGACCACCGCAACGGACCGGGTCCCGGATTCGGCCGTCGTCGGGCGGGGGGTCTCCGATCGGGACCTGGCCGCCCGGGTGTGGTGGGGAGTGGTCACCGGGCTGGGTCTGGCCGGACTGGCCGCCGGGGTGGCCGTATCGGTCCTCGTCGGCTGGATCCGGGGGGTGCTGACCGCCTTGGCGGTGACGATGCCCCCCTGGCTCGGGGGGCTGCTCGGGCGACAGGCGGCCGGGCCCTTCGACGGTTCCCTCACCACCACCGCGGTGCCCGGGGCCCTGGCGGGTGTGCTCGTGGCCGGGTTCGTGATGTGGCGCCTCCTGGAGTGGTTCGAGGGCCCAGAGGGCGACGACCAGGCCGACATGATCCGCCGGTCGGTGGTGGCCGTGGGACGTCCCGTGACCCGGGTGCTGCTCGGCCTGGCGGCGGCGGCCGTCGTGACCGAGCTGCTGGTCCCCGTCCGGTCGGTGGCCACGGTCATGCTCGTCGGCGCCGGCGTGGCCGCCGTGCTCACCTTCGCCGTCGCCCCCGCCACCCTGGCCGCCCTGGCCGAGGGTGCGGCCGAGGGGGTCCGCCCGCACCGCGCGGAACCGATGCTGGTGGCCTCCCTGATCGGTCGCGACGCCACCATGACCCCACCGGTCGGGCCGTTCCTCACCCCCACCGGTCGAGACCTGCCATCCCTCGTCGCCCCAGCCGTGCTCGGGGTGCTGCTCCTGCTCGGCCTGTTCCAACTCGGGGCGCCGTCCCGTTCCGGCCTGCTCGACCGGAGCTCGTGGCGGAACCCGGGGGCCGCGGCCTCGGCCCTGGCCGCCGGAGCGGTCACCGACGCCGTGGTGATAACGGCCGCCGGCCCCGTGGACGACGAGGCTGGTGCCGCCTGGTCCGAGACGCTCTCCGGGCTGGGCGGTGCCGCCTGGGTCGACGGGCCGTGGGGGCGGTGGATCTCCGGGACCAGGGTCGACGTCGGGCCGTCCGATCTCGGCCTCGCCCCCCACGATCCGGACCGGCCGGTCGTGCTCGTGGTCCCCACCGACAGTGGCCGCTCGGCGCCGGCCCAGGCCCTGGCCGACCAGGTCCAGCGGTGGTCCCCGGCGGGTTCGGTGGTCTCCGGTGAACCCGTGGACGCCGGTCGGGCCCTGGACGACGACTCCCGGACCCTGATCGCCCTGCTCCTCGTACTGGTCGTGGCCGGGATCGTGGTGGCCGTCATCACCACGGCCAGTGCCCCTACCGTCGCCGCCTCCGGTCTCGTCCGCCTCCTCACCATGGCCGCGGTGACCGGCCTCTACCAGCTGGTCACCGGCGGTGCCACCAGTGTGGAGCTCCTCATGACGGCCACCCTGGCCTGGCTCGGCGTCGGCCTGTTCGAGGCCGTCTACCTGGAACAGGTGGTGGTCCGTCACCGGCTTGAGAACACCGAGCACCTCCTGACCTCGGCCGCCGTCCGCCCCGGGGCGGCGGCGGTGGCCGGCCTGCTGGCCACCGCCCTGTACTCGCTGGCCCTCCCAGCGTCGGGGCTGGCCACGGTGGCCCGGTTCGGGCTGCTCGCCGCCCTGGTGGTCGTGACCGTGGTGGCGGTGCTGTGGCTGGTCGAGCCGACCGTGATCGGTGACCGCCTGGTTGAGGACCTGGCCCGGGACCCGGTCCGCCAGGTGCTGGCCTCGATCGGCACCGTGGACGACGAGGCCGGCTACCGGGCCCGGGCCGACGCCGTGACCCGCCTGCTAGCCGAGGAGTCGATGAGCCGGGCCGAGCCGGCCACCATCGACCTGACCCGGATCTACCTGCCGGGCACGGCCGCGCTCCATGAGGCCGCCGACCGGCAGGACCGCCTGCTCGCCGGCGGGTTGACCATGCACGGCGACCCTCCCCGCATCACCGCCGTGGTCCCGGTCGGCGACGGGCCCCCGGCCGTACTGGCCGTAACCGTCGAGGAACCCCAACGGGAGCTGGTGGGCGACGCCGGCGCGGTCCTCGGGGTCCGCAGGGCGGAACGCCGCTCACTGCTCGTATGGCTCGTGTCCGGGGTCGACGGTGAGCCGCGGATCGCCGACATGGTGGAGGTGGCCACCTCCCCGCTCGACGCGGCGTCGGCCCGTTCCGCGTCGCCTCCCGTGGCGCCGCCGCCTCCCGCGTCGCCCCGTTCCGCGTCGCCTCCGGTGGCGCCGCTGCCTCCCGCGTCGGCCCGTTCCGCGTCGCCTCCCGCGCCGGCCCGTTCCGCGTCGCCTCCCGTGGCGCCGCCGCCTCCCGCCCCGGCCCAGGTGGGCGCCGATCCGGCCACCGCCCCAGCCCCGGTGTGGTCGGCGTCGTTGACGGCCCCCTCCCCCGTGCCGATGGCCCCACGGGGTGACGGCCAGGTTCCCGGCCCGGCCCCCAACCCGGTCGGGCCACCGCCCCCGGCCGGTCGCGGGTCGGAGCTGCCTCCGCCCGGCGCCTGAGGCCTGACCGCCTGGACACGCCCTCGTCGCTCGGCTCCGGCTACCCTCGCGCCGGAATCGTGAGCGAAGGGGAACGATGGACATCGCGGCGTCGGCACTCGAACTCATCGGCAACACGCCGATGGTGCGGCTCGGGCAGGTGGCCGAGGGCATCGCCTGCCCGGTGGTGCTCAAACTGGAGACCACCAACCCCGGAGGCAGCGCCAAGGACCGGCCGGCCCTGACCATGATCCTCGACGCCGAACGGTCGGGTGAGCTGCAACCGGGCGGCACCATCGTGGAGCCGACGTCGGGCAACACCGGGGTCGGGTTGGCCATCGTGGCCGCCCATCGCGGCTACCGCTGCGTATTCGTGGTCACCGACAAGGTTGCCCCCGAGAAGGTGGACCTGCTGCGCGCCTACGGGGCCGAGGTGGTGGTGTGCCCGGTGGCGGTGGCGCCCGAGGACCCCGACTCCTACTACTCCACGGCGGAACGCCTGGTGGCCGAGATCCCGGGGGCCTACCGACCCAACCAGTACGGCAACCCGTCCAACCCGGCCTCCCACTACGCCACCACCGGCCCGGAGATCTGGAAACAGACCGACGGCCGGGTCACCCACTTCGTGGCCGGGGCCGGCACCGGCGGCACCCTGAGCGGGGTGGGCGCCTACCTGAAGGAACAGAACCCGGCGGTCAGGATCGTGGCCGCCGACCCCGAAGGCTCGGTGTACTCCGGCGGCTCCGGGCGGCCCTACCTGGTGGAAGGGGTCGGCGAGGACTTCTGGCCCACCACCTACCACCGTGACGTGGTCGACCAGGTCATCCCGGTGTCGGATTCCCGGTCGTTCCTCACCGCACGGGAGGTCACCGAACGGGAAGGCATCTTGATCGGCGGCTCGGGGGGCACCGCGGTGGCCGCAGGGCTGGAACTGGCGGCCGCCCTCACCGCCGACGACCTGGTGGTCGTGCTCGTCCCCGACTCGGGCCGCGGCTACCTCAGCCGGGTGTTCAACGACGAGTGGATGGCCGGATTCGGGTTCCTCACCGCCGGCGACCGTGGGGCCGTCGTGGCCGATGTGGTGGCGGCCAAGTCCGGCCCCGCCCCGGACCTGGTCTACGCCCAACCCGAGGATCGGGTCCGGGACGTCATCGCCCTGATGCGGACTCACCAGGTGTCGCAGGTGCCGGTGGCCAAGGGGGATATGCCCCTGGCCGCGGCCGAGGTGATGGGCTCGGTCGACGAGCTCCGGATCATGGAGACCGCCTTCGGTGACCCCGGGGTGCTGGACGCCTCGGTGGGGGAGGTCATGAGCCCGCGGATGCCCACCGTCGGCATCGGTCAACCGGTGGAGCTGGCGGTCCGGATGTTGGATTCCGCCCCGGCCCTGCTGGTGCTGGACGGCGGCCGGCCCCGTACCGTGGTGGCACGGGCCGACCTGTTGGGTTTCCTGTCGTCCGATCCCGTCAGCTGACCGACCGGGCCGGTCCCCACCACACCCACCAACGGAGGAGGGCACGCACTGATGGCCGACGACGCGAGCTGGGGATTCGCCACCAAGGCGATCCACAGCGCTCAGGACCCGGAGACGACCACGGGGGCGGTGACGGTACCGGTGTTCCAGACGTCCACCTTCGCCCAGCCGGCGGTGGGCAAACACCTGGGCTACGAGTACGCCCGCACCGGGAACCCGACCCGCACCGTGCTGCAGAACGCCCTGGCCGCCTTGGAGGGGGCGGCGTTCGGCGTGTCGTTCTCCAGCGGCCTGGCCGCATCCGACGCCGTCCTGCGCCTGCTCGAGCCTGGTGATCACGTGGTCCTGGGCAGCGACGCCTACGGCGGGACCTTCCGGCTGATCTCCACCGTGTTCGCCCGGAGCGGGATCACCTGGTCGGCGCACGACCTCAGCACCGCGGAGACCCTCGGTGACGGCTGGCCGGCCGAAACCAGGCTGGTGTGGGCCGAGTCGCCCACCAACCCGCTGCTCAGCGTCGTCGACATCGCCGCCGTGGCCGCCGCCACCCACCGGATCGGGGCCCGGTTGGTGGTCGACAACACCTTCGCCACCCCGTACCTGCAGCGTCCCCTCGACCACGGGGCCGACATCGTCGTCCACTCGACCACCAAGTACCTGGGCGGCCACTCCGACGTGGTGGGCGGGTTCGTGGCCGTCGACGACGGCGGGATCCATGATCACCTGACCTTCATCCAGAACGCGGTCGGGGCCGTGCCGGCACCGTGGGACTGCTACCTGACGTTGCGGGGGGTGAAGACCCTGGCCGTGCGCATGGACCGGCACTGCACCAACGCCCGGGCCGTGGTTGAGGTGCTCGGCCGGCACCCGGCGGTCACCGAGGTCCTCTACCCGGGCCTGGCCGACCACCCCGGCCACGCCGCCGCCCAGCGCCAGATGAAGGACTTCGGGGGCATGGTCAGCTTCCGGGTGGGGACCCGGGAGCGGGCGGTGGCCGTGATCGAGGCGGCCGAGCTGTTCACCCTGGCCGAATCGCTGGGCGCGGTGGAGTCGCTGATCGAACATCCGGGGGTGATGACCCACGCCTCGGCCGCCGGCTCACCGCTCGAGGTGCCCGATGACCTGGTCCGCCTGTCGGTCGGGATCGAGGACGCCGACGATCTCACCGCCGACCTGGTCCAAGCGCTCGATTCGATCCGATGACCGCGGCCACATCGTCCACCGGACCAGGGGCCGACCCGCGCCGGAGATCCCGGCCGGACCGGTGAACCGGCGGGATCCGGGCCGCCGGAGAGGCCGGAGAGGGAGTATTGGCGATGAGTGACGTACCGGGGGCCGGCGAGGTTCCCATCGCGGTCGAACCGAAGAGCGGGCGGTTCTCGTCGCTCGAGGCCGCGGTCCGGGCCGGCGGCGGCCGGGTGGCCCCCGTCGAGGAGGCGCGGGGCCTGGTCTGGGCCGACCCGTCCAAGCCGGCCGACCTGCCGCCCACCGTCGCCACCGGTCCCCGGTTGGAGTGGGTGGCGCTCCCGTTCTCGGGAATCGAGCCCTACGTCCCCTACCTCGACCGGGACCGCACCTGGACCTGCGCCCGGGGGGTCTACGCTCGCCCGGTGGCCGAACACGCCCTGGCTCTCGGCCTGGCCGGCCTGCGGGGCCTGGTGGGCTACGGACGGGCCACCACCTGGTCGAGACCGGTCGGGACCAACCTGGTGGACGGGAACGTCGTCCTGTTCGGCGCCGGTGGCATCACCGAGGAGCTGATCGGCCTGCTGGCCGGGTTCGACTGCCGGGTCACCGTGGTGCGCCGCCGGCCGGAACCGGTGCCGGGCGCCCACGCCACCGTGGCCCTCGAGGATCGCCTGACCGTGCTCCCCGACGCCGACCTCGTGGTGCTGGCCCTCGCCCTCACCCCGGAGACCGCCGGGGTGATCGGTCCGGCCGAGTTCGAGGCCATGGCCCGTCACGCCTGGCTGGTCAACGTGGCCCGGGGAGGCCACGTGGACACCGCCGCCCTCGTGGCCGCCCTCGACGCGGGCGGGATCGGCGGGGCCTGCCTCGACGTCACCGACCCCGAGCCCCTGCCCGACGGGCATCCACTGTGGGGGCACCCCCGGTGCCTGATCACCCCGCACGTGGGCAACACCCCGGAGATGGGGATCCCGCTGTTGGCCCACCACATCGAAGCCAACGTCGCCGCCTTCGTGGCCGGCCGGTCGCTGGCCGGCGTCATCGACGTCGACGCCGGATACTGACCGCCTGACCGCCTGACCGCCTGACCGCCTGACCGCCTGACCGCCTGACCGCACCCCGGCCGGCGGGCCGGCCGGGCGGGGGTTCGTCCGCCTCCGCCCCGGTGTCCTAGCGTGGCGGGGACCGGGCCGGGGCCGCGACCACCACCCGGACCCGACGCCGGGGTCGCAAAAGGGGGACCACCATGCAACCGCTCGACGGGATCCGGGTCATCGATTTCGGCCGGTTCATCGCCGGCCCGTTCTGCGCCACGCTCCTGGGTGATCTGGGGGCCGACGTGATCCGGGTGGAACGCCGGGAGGGCGGGGAGGACCGTTTCCTGACCCCGGTGACCGACGACGGCACCGGCGCCCTGTTCCTCCAGGTCGGCCGGAACAAGCGGAGTCTCACCCTCGACCCCACCGTGCCGGCTGGAGCCGAGGTGGTGTCCCGCCTGGTGGCAGGGGCCGACGTGGTGGTGGCCAACCTCCCGCCCAAGACCCTGGCCGGAATGGGGCTCGACTACGACTCCCTGCGGGCGATCAAGTCCGACATCATCCTGACCACGGTGAACGCCTTCGGCAGCGGAGGGCCGATCTCGGACAAGATCGGGTTCGACGGCTTGGCCCAGTCCATGTCAGGCAACCTGCACATGACCGGCGAGGCTGGTGTCCCCACCCGGGCCGCGGTGCCCTACGTCGACTTCTCCACCGCCGCCTTCGCTGCCGTCGCCACCTTGGCCGCCCTCCGTCAGCGGGACCTCACCGGGGAGGGCCAGCTCATCGAGGGTGCCCTGCTCCGCTCGGCCCTGACCCTCTCCAACTCGATGCTGATCGAGCAGGACATGTTGGGCATCGACCGGGAGGCTTCTCTCAACCGGGGTCAGACGGCGAGCCCGTCCGATGTGTTCGCCACCCGCGACGGGTGGGTCATGTGCAGTGTCATCGGCGGGTATCAGTTCGGTCGCTGGGCCGGGATGGTGGGCCGCCCGGAGCTCCTCGACGACCCCCGGTTCGCCGACGACCAGGCCCGGGGCGACCACGGTGCGGAGCTGTCGGGGATCATGGCCGACTGGTGCGCCCATCGGACCAACGCCGAGGCCCTCGACGCCATGGCGGCCAACAAGATCCCCGCCGGTCCCGTCTACAGCCCCCAGCAGGCCCTCGACGACGATCACATCGCCGCCATCGGGGCGATGTCCCCGGTGACCCAGCCAGGGACGGACCATCCGCCCCGGATCGTCGGCTTCCCGGCGGTGATGACCGGTGCGGACACCTCGGTCCACCACCGAGCCCCCGCCCTGGGGGAGCACACCGACGACGTCCTAGGGGAGCTCGGCTACACCGACGACGAGATCGTCGCCCTACGGGATAGCCACGTCATCTGATCCCGCCCGGGGCGACACGACCCCCGGTCCGGCGTTCACCTCGGCCCATTGACGTGGCGCGGAGGTGACGATCGGCTACGGTGCATCACCGTTGTATGACGGATTGACTTCATTCTTGGCGGAGGGATGTCGGTAGATGGGACAACGCGACCGGGGGCAGACTGCTCCTCGGGCGCGCCGGTTCGCCCTGTTCGTCGTCGCCGCCCTGGCCCTCACGGTCACGGCGGCACCGTCAGTGGCCCAGACCGCGCCCGCTGATCAGGACGCGGCCGAGGCGGCCAAGGCGGAGGAGGTCGACGCGGCCAGCGACAATGTCGATGCGCTCACGGCCTCGCTCGACGCCCTCAACGCCCAGGTGAAAGACCAGCAGGCCCAGGTGGACGCGGCCAACCAGCAGCTGGTCGCCGCCCAGGACGAGGTGGTGGCCGCCGCGGCCGACGTGGCCGAGGCGGAAGCCAAGGTGGCCGAGGTCGAGGTGGAGGTCCAGGCCATGGCCGTGGAGACCTTCGTCGGCGGTGGGGACGGCAACGGCGAGGCCGTCCTGTTCAGCGTCGACGACCCGACCAAGGCCCTGCGCATGGAGACGATGCGGCTGGAGGCCACCCAGAGCGATCTCGACGTGGTCGACGAGCTTCGCCTAGCCCAGGACGACCTCGAAGCCCGCAAGGCCGACGCCGACGCCGCCCAGGTGGCGGCCGAGAACGCCAAGGCCTCCAGCGACGAACAACTCCTCAAGTTGCAGAACGACCAGCAGGCGCAGCAGGAGACGGTCGATGCCGCCGAGGCTCGGCTCGACCAGCTCTTGTCCGAGCAGGCCGCCCTGCGGGCGATCGGCGCCGATCTCGACACCGACGTCTCGGGCCTGAGCGGCTCGCTGGCACGGGCGCCCCGGGCCCCGGCCTCCAGCGGCGGGTCCCCGCCCACCCTCGTGACCGACAGTGACATCGCCCTGGCCGGCAACGGCATCTACGTCCACGTCAGCATCGTCGGCGACGTCCAGCGTCTCCTGGCCGATGCCGCCGCCGCCGGGCTCGACCTCGGTGGGGGCGGTTACCGCAGCCCCGAATCCCAGATCGCGGTACGCAAGTCGAACTGTGGTACCAGCAGCTACGCCATCTACCAGATGCCGGCCAGCCAGTGCCGCCCGCCGACGGCCCGGCCCGGCAGCTCGATGCACGAGCAGGGCAAGGCCATCGACTTCACCTCCGGCGGGAGCCTGATCCGGTCCCGCTCCGGGGCGGCCTGGAACTGGCTGGTCGCCAACGCGGCCAACTACGGTCTCTACAACCTGCCGAGCGAGCCGTGGCACTGGAGCGTGAACGGGCGATAGACGGCCCGCCGGCCCTCGGGCTCCCGGGATCGGCGTGATCGAAAGGAGACCGGAGTGGACGAGCCACGCGGTCGGCCGCGGCTGTTGTTCAACGCGTTCGTCATGAACTGCGTGTCGCACATCCACCATGGGTTGTGGACCCGGCCCGACACCCGCCAGCTCGAGTACCGGTCGCTCGACCCCTGGTTGGATCTGGCCCGGATCCTGGAGGCGGGGTACGTCGACGCCCTGTTCCTGGCCGACGTCGTCGGGGTCTACGACACCTACCGTGGCGGTCCGGAGACCTCGATCCGCGAAGCCATGCAGATCCCGTCGAACGACCCGACCCTGCTCATCCCGGCCATGGCCGCCGTGACCCGGAACCTGGGCTTCGCCTACACCGGCTCGGTCATGGCCGACCACCCGTTCGTGTTCGCCCGCCGGGCATCGACCCTCGACCATCTCACCGGCGGCCGGGTGGCCTGGAACATCGTCACCTCCTACCTCCCGTCGGCGGCCCGCAACCTGGGCCTGGGCGACCTGCCCGCCCACGACGACCGCTACGACCGGGCCGACGACTACCTGGACGTGCTCTACAAGCTGTGGGAGGGGAGCTGGGCCGACGACGCGGTGGTGGTCGACCGTGAAGGCGGGATCTACGCCGACCCCGCCAAGGTCCGCACCATCGACCACGAGGGCCCCTACTACCAGGTGCCCGGGCCCCATCTGTGCGAACCGTCGCCCCAGCGGACCCCGGTCCTGTTCCAGGCCGGTTCGTCGGACCGGGGCCGTGAGTTCGCCGCTCGCCACGCCGAGTGCATCTTCGTGGTGACCAGTGGGGCCGGGGTGGCCAAGATCAAGGCCGACGTGGAGCGCCGGGCCGCCCGCCACGGCCGCCGCCCGGGCGAGATCAAGGTGTTCCAGGGCGTCACCCCGGTGGTCGGCGGCACCGAGGCGGAGGCCAGGGCCAAGGAGGCCGACCTGCGGGACTCGCTCTCGATCGAGGGGGGCCTGGCCCACCTGAGCGGCACGATCGGGATCGACCTGGGCGTCGAGGACCTGGACCGGCCGATCGGGACCCTCGACCTGAACGCTATGACCGGCATGGTCAAGGCCATGGCCGAGGCCGCCCCGGACCGGACCTGGACCGTCCGGGACGTGGCCGCCCGCCAGATGACCGGCCAGTTCACGGTCGGCACCCCCGAACAGATCGCCGACCGGCTGGAATCGTTGGCCGAACACGGCGCCGACGGGTTCAACCTGGTCTCGACCGTCACCCCGGGGGCGTTCACCGACTTCGTGGACGGGGTGGTGCCGATCCTGCAGGCCCGGGGCCGGATGCAGTCGGAGTACCGGCCCGGGCCGCTCCGCCAGAAGCTGTTCGGTCGTCCCCGGCTGCCGGCCCACCACCCGGGCCGTGTGTCCGCCGCCCGCATCGGCAATTAGGTGGGCGGCGGATGTGGATCCACCGCGGCGGCACGACGGCCCGGTACGGTGTCAGGCGGTGACGGGGGAAGCGAACATCAACCGCATTTTGGAAGCACTCTCGGTCACCCACCGGAGCGGCCGTTTCACGGTCCATTGCGTCGCGGAGCTGACCGACGCCGACGGTATCCACGCCGTGGTGGCGGAGCGGGAAGGGATGGCGGTGGTGGTCACCGTCGAAGCGGCTCGGCGTCGGGGCTGGCCCGTCGAGTTCGAGGCCGCCTGGTTGACGATCGAGGTCCACACCGGCCTGGAAGCGGTCGGGTTGACCGCGGCGGTGAGCAACGCCCTCGCCGAGTGGGAGATCCCCTGCAACGTGCTGGCCGGCTACTACCACGACCACCTGTTGGTGCCGGTGCAGCTCGTCGACCAGGCCATCGCCTGCATCGAGCAGCTGCGACGATCCCCGGTGCGCTGACGCCGGGGGAGCGGACGGCTGGTGGCGCGGTGCCCGGACCGGTCCCGTCCGAATCTACCGGTTCGGACGGGACCGGTCCGGGGTGACCTACTAGTGTCGCCCGTGTGGACGTAATCACGATCACCGAGAGCCGGCCGGGCGAGGTGCTCGCTCGCCTGCACCAGTCGGCGTCGGCTGAGCGGGAGTATCTCTTCGCCTCGCGTGACGCCCGCCCCGACGACCTGATCCTGGTGGCCTGGATCGGCGACGAGGCCGTGGGCTACATCGCCACCAGTGACGAACCGTCCGGTGTCCTGCTGGTCTGGGAGCACGTCGTGGTGCCGGACCACCGGGGTCACGGGATCGGTGAGCGATTGCTGGTTGAGGCGGTGCGCCGTACCCCGCCCGGAACCCTGATCGAGGTCGACCCGATGGCCGAGCTCGACCAGGACCGGATCTCCGATTACTACGGCCGCCTCGGCTTCGAACGGACCGCGTCGCGCTCGGGGCTGTGGGCGACGGCCACCGACGTGATGCGGGTCGCCGCCCGCCGGCACGGCCGCAGCCTCGAGATCGACACCCCCATCAGCGCCATCGTCGACACGAAGTCGCCGGGGGTGGTGACGGTCCGGCGTAACGCCTCGGTGGCCGAGGCGATCGCCCTGATGGACCGGCACCGGATCGGGGCGCTGGTGTTGTCATCGGACGGTGCCCGGGTGGAGGGCATCCTCTCCGAACGCGACATCATGCGAGGCCTGGCCCGAGACGGCGCCGCCTTCCTCGGGGTTTCGGTGGACAACGCCGCCGTCACCGACGTCGTCACCTGCACCACCCACGATTCGGTGGCCGACGTTATGGAGCGGATGACCAACCGGCGGATCCGGCACATGCCGGTCACCGCGGTCGGATCCCTGGTCGGGATCGTCAGTCTCGGCGACGTGGTCAACCGGCGTCTGCAGGTCCTGGAGGGGCGGGCCACTCCGGCCTGAACTCGAACCTCGATCTCATTGATCTCACGTTCAGTGGGTGCACTTGTCCGTAGAGTGACTAGTGGGTGACGATCCGCGTTTTTCGGTCGTGTTTCGATCGGTGTTGCTGCATCCCGGTCCGACCGGTTGAGGAGATACAACGAGGACGGGGTCAGCAGACGGTGAGGCGGGTTCACCGACGACGGGAGACGGGAACCATGAAGCAGATCATCGGCCTTGCGGCGGCCATCGCGATGACCACCATCGGCTTTATCGCTATGGCGGTCGCTCCGGCATTCGGATGATCGGACCCGGTACCGTCATAGATTGATGGGCTCCATTCTTGTCCTCGTCCTTCAGGCCTTCTCGCTGCTGCTGGTGGCGCGGGCCGTGATGAGCTGGATACCGGACCTCGGCCGTTCGTCCGTGGGTCAGATGGTGTACCAGGTCACCGAGCCGGTAGTCGGCCCGGTCCGGCGGCTCCTGCCCCGCACCGGTCCGATCGACATCTCGCTGATGCTGGTGCTCCTAGGCATCCAGGTCATCCTGGTCCCCCTGGCTCGCAGCCTGCCCTGACCCGGCGTCGGGGTCCATCCCCGACGGGTTGGCGGGAGGGCTACGATGCCCCACTGTGCTGACCACGTCCGCGCCCGTCGTCGACCGCTCCGCCGGTCTCCGCTTCGGTGACGCCGTCGCCCTCTACGACCGGTTCCGGCCGAGCTACCCCCGCGACATCGTCGAAGCGGTGGTCGCCGACGCCGGTCCCGGACCGGTCCTGGAGATCGGGGCCGGTACCGGCAAGGCGACCAAGGCCCTGCTCGCCCTCGGTCACCCGGTCCACGCCATCGAGCCGGACGCCCGAATGGCCGGGGCGCTCACCCTCAACTGCCCGTCCGACCAGGTGACGCTGGTCCCCACCACCTTCGAACAGGCCGGCCTCACCGCCGGCGGCTACCGGCTGGTCGTGGCCGCCCAGTCGTGGGAATGGGTCGACCCGGGCGTGGCCTACGACCGGGCCGCCCTGGCCCTGGCGCTCGGTGGCCGTCTCGCCCTGGTCTGGCACCAACCTGCCCGGGGTCAGGGCCTGGTCGGCGAGGCGCTTCGCCAGGTGTACCGGCGGATCGAACCCGAGCTGGCCGGGGCCGTCTTCCCCGGGGCGGCCACGGTGACGTTTCGGCCCGACCGCATCCCGGCTGCCCGGGCCGCCTTCCCCACCTGGACCCGGGTCGAGCACGCCTGGAGCCGCGAGCTCGACGCCGCCGGCCTCGTCGGCTGGCTCTGCACCGGGGCCCGGTGTCTCGCCCTCGATCCGGAGCGGCGGACCCGGCTCATGGTGGCCGTGGCCCGCCTGGTCGACGAGTTCGGGGGGATCATCTCCGTACCGATGACCACCGTCGCCCACCTTGGGCGCCGGTCCGCCTGAACCCCCGGGCTGGTTCGGGCCCACCCGCTCAGCTCCGGCCGGGCCGGGTCGATAGGAGCAGGTGAGCAGCTTCATCAACCGGCAGGCCGGCCCCGTCATCCCCCGCTACCGCAGGGTGGGGCTCCGGATGAGCTGTGAGCGCTGTGAGGTGGCCTGGACCGGGGCCGCCGACTCCGCCTGCTGGGTGTGCGATGGGCCGGGCCGGCCGGGACCGCCACCGTCGATCTACCCTGAGCTGGGCTGAGCCCGGCACCGGTACCGCTGGGCCCGTTACCGCCGTCAGTCCCCGTCGGTCGCCGGAACCCAGGCCGCGTCGCGCCGTTCCCGGAACGCGGCGATGCCCTCGGCCGCCTCGTCGGATTGGAACAGCGCCCGAGACCGCACCGCGGTCCAGGCGAACGCCTCGTCCCGGTCCAGGTCGGCGACCCGCCGGATCAGGTCCTTGGAGGCCGCCAGCGCCGCCGGCCCGCCCCGCACCACCATCGATCGGTAGTGATCGAGGGCGGCGTCGAGCTCCGAGGGGGGCACGGCCGCGTTGATCAGGCCCACCTCCGCCGCCCGGGCCGGGGTGAACCGCTCCCCGGTCAGGAACAGCTCGCTGGCGTCGGCTCGTCGCATCTTGGGCAGGCAGACCACCGAGATCACCGCCGGCGCCACCCCGATACGCACCTCGGTGAAGCCGATCTTGGCGTCGTCCCGCATCACCGAGATGTCGCAGGCGGCCACCAGGCCCACACCACCACCGGTGGCGTGACCGTCGATCCGGCCCAGGATCGGCTTCGGGGAGTCGAGGATCTGGTTGAAGACGTCGACGAAGGTGCGGCGGGCCTCACCGGCGGCCACCCCCGGGGTGTCCGCCTTGAGGTCGGCGCCGGCACAGAACGTGTTCCCTGTGTTGGTCAGCACCACCACCCGGACCGCATCGTCAGCGATGGCGACGTCGAGGGTGTCGGCCAGGGTGTTGACCAGCAGATCCGATAGGGAGTTCTTCCGTTCCGGCATGTTCAGGGTGATGGTGGCCACCCCGTTGCCGACCTCGTACAGGATCGGATCGGATGGGACGGTATCGGCCGTGGTCGTCATGCCGGCCAGCATGCCCGACCCGCCGGTACGGCTCCAGCCGGATCCGCTCGGGGTCGGCCGGTCCGGGGCCGTATCCTCGCCCCGTGGCATCAATCTTCTCCCGAATCATGGCCGGTGACCTCCCCGGTCGGCTGGTGTGGAACGACGACGAGTGCGTGGTCCTGATCGACATCCGCCCCCTCCACGTCGGGCACTGCCTCGTCATCCCCCGGCAGGAGGTCGACCAGTGGGTCGACCTCCCCGCCGACCTGGCCGCCCACCTGTGGCAGGTAGCCGCCGCGGTCGGCCGGGCCCAACGCCAGGCCTTCCCCTGTGACCGGGTGGGCCTGATCGTGGCCGGCTACGAGGTACCCCACACCCACATCCACGTGTTCCCGTCCGACTCCATGGCCGACTTCGACTTCCGCAACGCCGACCCCCGGGCCGACGCCGCCCGGCTCGACGCCGTCGCTGACCGGCTCCGGACCCAGTTGCGCGCCGACGGCCACGGCGACGCCGTTCCCGCCGGCTGAGCCGGACCGTCGGTTCTTCGGCCGAGGCCTCATCGCGGGTTTGTCGCACACAACCGGGTGTAGGTGGCGAGGCCACCTAGGGTGGCCAGGCCGACCACGAGGGCCAGGCTCTCCCCGACTGAGAGGGCCTCGGCCGCCGACAGGGCACCGACGGTGATCGGGGCGATCAGGACCCCGAGCCGGCTGCCGGCCAGCATCCCGCCCAGAACACCGCCGGGCCGACCGGGGGCCGTTGCCGCGTCGTCGTAGAGCCGGGGCAGGATCACGGCCGAGCCGATACCGGCAATCACGAACCCACCGAGCGACAACCCGACCGACGGGGACAACGAGCCGAGCATCGCCCCGGCCGCGGCCACCAGGAAGGCCAGGCGGGTCAGCCTCTGGGCCCCGAGCCACTGGGTGAGGTGGTCGCCGGCCATGCGGCCGGCCACCATGCCGGCGGCCACGGCCACGAAGCCGGTGCCGGCCACCGAGCGGTGGGCGCCGAGATCGTCGGCGAGGTGGATCGCGGCCCAGTCACCGGGCACATCCTCGACGATCGTGGCCGCCATCCCCACCAGCATGAACAGGACCGCCATCCGGTTGAGGCGGGAGGTCGACCGCCTGGGCGGGGGAGCGGGAGTGTCACGGGCCGGTAGGCCCCGGTACACGTAGACCAGCACCAACAGCAGGAAGGCGGCCATGACTGTGAGATGGACGCGGAGGTCCACCCGGCCGGCGGCGACGGTGGACACCGTCCCGCCCATCAGGGCCCCGGCGCTCCACAGGCCGTGCAGCCGGTTCATGACCGGCACCGGGCGCCGGGCGCTGAGGCGGGAGCCCACCAGGTTCATGGCCACGTCGGCGACGACGTCACTCAGCTGCAGCCCCGCCAGAGCGGCCAGGAACAGGGGCCACGACGGCGCCACGCCGAGCAGAGGCAGGAGCAGGGCCCCGGCCGCCGTGCCTCCGGCCATGGCCGCCCGGGTACCCACCCGCTCGATGACCCGGCCGCAGACGGCACTGCCGGCCAGGCCGCCGATCACCCCGAGCGAGAGCAGCAGACCGAGCCCGGCGTTGGTCACGCCGATGCCGTCCCGGATCTCGGGCAGGCGGGGAAGGTACGACGACGCCACCGCCCCGTTGACCCAGAACTGGACCGCGATCGAGGTCAGGGCCCGCCGGTCGGCCCGGGTCCAGCCGGAGTCGGGCGGCCGGGGGGCCTGGTCGGGTTCGTCAGCCGAGCTCGGCCGCATTCGCCGTGGGACGGAGGCGCCGGATCAACGCCTCCTGGGTGGTCGACGCCACCAGCACCCCGTCCTGGCGGTGGATGGTGCCCCGGACCAGCCCCCGGGAGTTCTGGTTGGAGACCGAGTGGAGGTCGTAGTACAGCCAGCCGTCGACCCGGACCGGACGGTGGAACCACACCGCGTGGTCGAGGCTGGCCGTCATCAGCTCGGTGGCCGCGAACGGCCATCGCTCCCCGGCCACCGGCACGAGCGCCGCGGTGACCGCGCCCATGTCGCTGGCGTAGGTCAGGGCGCAGGTGTGCAGCAACGGGTCGTCGGGCATGGGTGACTTGGCCCGGAACCAGACCCGCCGGGTGGAGGCCAGTACGCCATGGTCGTCGGCCTCGGTGGGGCCGAGCTCCTTGGCCATGAACGGCGAATCCGCCATCCAGCGGGCGTGGAGTTCGTCACGGGGCTGACGGTCCGGGGCATCGGTGGGGATACCGGAGTCGGGCGAAAGGGCGACCTGGTAGTCGGTGTCGTCGTCCTCGAGGGTCTGGAAGCTGGCGGTCAGATTGAAGATGGCCTGGCCGTACTGGCGCGCCACCACCCGACGGGTGGTGAACGAGCGCCCGTTCCGGATCCGGTCGACGTGGAACACGATGGGGCGGCCCGGCACGCCGCCCCGGAGGAAGTAGCCGTGCAGGGAATGGGGGCGGTGGTCGGAGTCGACGGTGAGGATGGCCGCTCGCAACGCCTGAGCCGCCACCAACCCGCCGAAGACCCGCTGGTTGTGACGCTCGGCCGGGTTGTCCCCCCGGTACAGGTCGACGTCGAGCTCCTCCAGGTCCAACTGGTCCAGGAGCGCATCGATCTGTCTCGTCTCGGTCACGGCACGATCCTAGTGACGCCGGCCACCGCGAGGCGCGGGCGCCGGCGGGCGGCGTCCGAATTGTCCCGGCGGAACGAGACGACCACGATGTCGGGATGGGAGATGACGCTTCAGCCGCCGACCTCGACCATCGCGGTGCGTCCGCCGCCGACATCCCGGCCTCGTTCGCCGCCGACGGCTCGGTGGTGGTCGCCGACTCCCGGGGCCAGCTCGCCCACCGGGAGCTGGTGGCAGCCAACGAGCGGCTCGGACCCCGACTCTGGTCGGTCGGCCCGAACGCCTGGTGCGTGGTGGGCAACGGGCTGTCGAACCAGACCTTCGTCCGCGGCCCCGAAGGTTTGATCGCCATCGACACCGGCGAATGTGTGGAGGAGATGGCGGCTGCCATCGCCCAGATCCGAACCGTGACCGACACGCCGATCGCGGCGGTGCTCTACACCCACTTCCACTATGTGGCCGGCACAACGGCCGTGTTCGACGACGCCGGCGGGCCGGTTCCGGTGTGGGGGCACGCCCGGATCGGGGCCAACCGCCGACGAGTCGGGGGAGAGGTCAACCCGTTCGGCAGCCGAGGCCTGATCCACCAGTTCGGCATCAGGCTGCCCGCCGACGGCCCCGACGCCCTGGTCAACGTGGGCCTCGGGCGGGCGTTCCGGATGCCCGAACACGCCCCGTACACGCCCGGCTACGTAGCCCCCACCGACACCTTCTCGGAACCGGCCACCGCCACCGTGGCCGGCCTGCGGGTGGAGTTCACCCCGGCGCCCTCCGACGCCGACGACTCGGCCACCATCTGGTTCCCGGATCTCGGGGTGGCGGTGAACAACCTGGTCTGGCCGGCCCTGTTCAATGTGTTCCCGATCCGGGGCGAGGAGTATCGGGACCCCCGGATCCTCCTGGCCGGCCTCGACCACCTGGCCGGACTCGGGGCCGATCATCTCATCGGCGCCCACGGTCCGCCCCTGGACGGAGCCGACCACATCCGCGACGGGATCATCCGCTACCGGGACTCGATCCAGTACCTGTGGGACCAGACCGTGCGGGGCATGAACAAGGGGCTGTCGATCGACGAGCTCGTCCGCTTCGTCCAGCTCCCCGAGATCTACCACGAGTCCCCACTGACCAGTCAGACCTACGGCCTGGCCGAACACCATGTGCGCCAGATCCACACCGGGTTGAAGGGCTGGTTCGACGACCGGGACGATCTGCTGTTCTCCCTTGCCCCCGACGACCGGGCCCGGCGCCTGATCGACGGTTTCGGCGGACCCGACGAGGTACGCCGTCAGGCCGACGAGGCCCTGGCCGCCGACGATGTCCGGTGGGCCCTCGAGCTGGCCTCGTGGTTGGTGCAGCGGGAGCTCGATGGGGACGGACGGGCCGACGGAGGCACTCCGGAGGATCGTCGGCGCCTGGCCGCCGTGCTCCGGACCATCGCCCAAAGGACCATGTCGGCCAACGTCCGCAACTGGGCCCTCACCCGGGCCCTGGAGCTCGAGGGCCGGCTCGACCTGTCCCGACTCCGGACCCACCGATTCCCCCGGCCCGCCACCCTGGCTGACCCGACCCAGTCCGTGCGGGTGTTACGGGTCCTGCTCGACCCCCACGCCGCGGCCGGGGTCGATGAGCACGTGGCCTTCGACTTCGGGCCCGATCATCCCACCGTTGGCCTCCACGTCCGTCACGGTGTCGCCGTCCCCACCACCGGCACCGGGGCGGCGGTCACGGTTCGCACCACCGCCGAGACCTGGGCCGACCTGCTCGGGGCCGGGACCGCCCTCGACGAGGCCATCGCCGCCGGCGCCGTGGTCGTCGAGGGCGACGGGGAACAGGCCCGGGCCGTCCTGGCCGCCTTCGACCTACCCGGATTCAGCGTCCCGGCGGATCGGTGAGGACCCCGACGAGCCGGGCCGCCTGAGCGCTGGTCGCCCCGGGAGCCGTGATCGCCAGCTTCGAGGCGGCCCGCACCAGGGCCACAGTGGGTTCGTCCGGCCCGCACGACCACCGGCGACCGGCGGCCCCGGACAGCTCGGCGATGGCTACGGCCAGGTCGAGCCGGTGATGATCGAGATCGTCCAGTGACCAGTGGGCCAACGCGTCCACCAGTTGGCCCACCGTGGCCGACCCCTCCACCGCCTTCGCCTGGGAGCGACCAGTGTTGTTGGGTGGGGCCGTGTTGGGGGCGGGCGAATCGACCGACGCAGCAGGCATAGGCATATGATCAACACATGGATAGGTCCAAATCGAGAGCCAATGGTTCAGGAATGGCCCATGAAAAGGCCCACAAATTGGACCAAGGCCTGGCGAGCCGGATATCGGTCGACCAGCTGGCGGCGCTCCTCGGCCTGTGGAACACCGGTCCCGGGCCGCTCTACCACCAGTTGTCGGCCGCCATCGGCACCCTGGTCGAGACGGGGCGGCTCCGGCATGGCGTCCTCCTGCCCCCGGAACGGAGCCTGGCCTCGACCCTGACCGTGTCACGGGGGACCGTCGTCTCGGCCTACACGAGACTGGCCGAACAGGGGCTGGTGGCCCGGCGGCGGGGGAGCGGGACGCGGGTGACCAGCGCCCCCCAGGCGCCCCCCGGGTCGGCCGATCGGGTTGGTGACCGGCTCCTCGAGGTCCACGCCGACGCCATCGATCTGCTCATGGCCATGCCCCGGATGCTGCCCAGGGTCCTGGAGACCGTCAGCGCGGTGGACCTCGGCGAGCACGCCTCGCTGCTCGACGAGGTCGACGCCGCGGGCCTGATGCCGGTCCGGCGCCGGGTGGCCGAACTGGTGACCGTCGAGGGCCTGCCCACCACCGCGGATCAGATCCTCATCACCTCGGGCGCCCAGCAGGCCCTCTCCTTGGCCATCCGGCTCCTGGTCGGCCCGGGCGACGTGGTGGCCTGCGAGGAGGCGACCTGGCCCGGCCTGATCGACACCGTGACCGGGGTCGGGGGGCGGATCCGGCCGGTCCGGGTGGACCAGGACGGGGTCATCCTCTCCGATCTCCGCCAGGCCCTCGTCCACGACCGGCCGGTGGCTGTCGCCCTCAGCCCCTACCACCACAATCCCACCGGTTCCTTCCTCCCGGCCGGGCGGCGCAGCCAGCTCCTAGCCCTGGTCGACGAGTTCGAGGTGGCCCTGGTCGAGGACCGAGTGATGGCCCGTCTGGGGATCGAGGCCGGCGACCCCCGACCCCTGCTGGCCGACGCCACCCCGGCCGCGGCCGCCCGGGGCGTGGTGGTCGACTCCCTGAGCAAGGTCTCGTGGCCCGGGTTGCGGGCTGGTTGGATCCGCGCCAACGCCCAGGCCATCGACGAGTTCCGCCGTCTCCGCTTCATGCTCGACCTGTACTCGGCCATCCACTCCCAGCTGGCCCTGGTCGGTGTCATCGACCGGCTCGACCTGATCATGGCCGACCGGGCCGACCAGCTCCGCCGGGGCCGGGACGTCCTGCTCGCCGCCGTCCGGGAAACCCTGCCCGAGTGGCGGGTCCGCAAGCCGCGTGGCGGGCTCGTGCTCTGGGCCGAGCTGCCGGAACCGATGGCTGAAGAGTTCTGCGGCCACGCGGCCCGCCACGGGGTCCTGGTGGCCAGCGGACGGCAGTTCGGGCTGACCGACAACCGTCACGTGCGGCTGCCGTTCACCACCACCGAGCCCCAGCTCCTCCAGGCCGTCCACCGGCTGGGAACGGCTTGGTCGTCGTTCGAGCCGGCCCCGGTCCCGGCCGGGCACCGCCCGTTCGCCCTGTGAACCCGCCGATCAGAACCCGAGCGACCGGCCCACGATCTCCTTCATGATCTCGTTGGTGCCGCCGTAGATCTTCTGGACCCGGGCGTCCCGGTAGGCGCGGGCGATCGGGTACTCCTCCATGTAGCCGTACCCGCCGAACAGTTGGAGGCAGCGGTCGATGACCGAGCACTCCAGGTCGGTGCACCACCACTTGGCCTCGGCCGCGTCGTCGGCGGTCAGCTCCCCGGCCAGATAGGCGTCGACCTGCCGGTCCACGAACACCTGGGCGATGTCGAGCTCGGTCTTCATCTCGGCCAGGGCGAACCGGGAATTCTGGAAGGAACCGATGGGCTGGCCGAACGCCTGGCGCTCCCGGCAGTACTCCAGCGTCCACCCGAACGCGGCGAGGGCGTGGTTGACCGAACCCACCGACAGCGACAGCCGCTCCCGGGGCAGGTTCTGGACCAGATGGAAGAAGCCCTGGCCCTCCTCACCTCCCAGGAGGTTGGCCGCGGGCACCCGGACGTCGGTGAAGAACAGCTCCGCGGTGTCCTGGGCGTGGAGCCCGATCTTGTCCAGGTTGCGACCGCGGGTGAACCCGGGCATCCCCTCCTCCACCACCAGCAGGCTCATGCCCCTGTGGGCCTGGCTTGGGTCGGTCTTGGCTGCCACGATGATCAGGTCGGAGTTGATGCCGTTGGTGATGAACGTCTTGGAGCCGTTGAGCACGTAGTCGTCACCGTCGCGGATGGCGGTGGTGGCGATCCCGGCCAGGTCGGAGCCGGTGCCGGGCTCGGTCATCGCCACCGCGGTCATCAGCTCACCGGAGGCGATTCCGGGCAGCCACCGGGCCTTCTGATCGTCGTCGGTCAGGTGCATGAAGTAGGGCAGGCAGATGTCGTTGTGGAGGGTGATGCACATCCCGGACCCCATCACCCCGGCCCGCTGGATCTCCTCGTTGATGATCACGTTGAAGCGGAAGTCGTCCACCCCGCCGCCGCCGAGCCCCTCGGGGATCTCCATGCCCAGGAAGCCGTTCGCCCCGGCCTTGACGAACATGGCCTTGTCGACCAGGCCCGCATCCTCCCACGCGTCGGCGTTGGGGACGATCTCCCTGGCCACGAAGCTCCGGAACGATTCGCGGAACAGCTCATGGTCGTTGTCGAACAGGGTGCGCTTCAGCATCGGTGCTCCTGGCCCGTCGGGCCGAACATGAGGAGCCGACCCCGGTGGTCGGCCGCCTGAGACGGTAGCCAAAGACCCCCGGTGACGGTGAACCCCCGGCCACCGTGAGCCCGGACCGGGGCCGGGTGGCCTACGCTACGGAGCCTGTGGTCTCGACCGTTCTCATCATCGCCGGGGGCGATCGACCCTCACCGTGGGCCGTTGACGCCGTGGGCCCGGTCGACCGCTGCATCGTCGCCGACTCCGGCCTCGACCACGCCTACGCCCTCGGGCTGAGCCCGGACCTGGTGGTCGGTGATCTCGACTCGGTGTCACCCGGGGGTCTGGCCCGGGCTGAGGAGGCGGGGACCCCGATCGAACGGCACCCGGGTCGTAAGGCCGAAACTGATCTCGAACTGGCCCTGGGGGCGGCGATGGCCCAAGGGCCGGACCGTATCGTGGTGCTGGGTGTCGGCGGCGGCCGCCTCGACCACGAGGTGGCCAACCTCCTCCTGCTGGGCGACGAGCGGGTCGCCGCCGTCGACCTCGACGCGGTGGCCGGGCCGGCCTGGGTGACCGTGGCCCGTTCCCGGCCGCGCCCGCTGGACGGGCCGGTGGGGGCCACGGTGTCCCTGCTCCCGATCCACGGGGACGCTCGCGGGGTCACCACCACCGGACTCGAATATCCCCTGGCCGACGCCACCCTGGTGGCGGGGGCCGGTCGGGGGGTGAGCAACGTCATCGTTGCTCCCGGGGCCACCGTGGTGGTGGCCTCCGGGGTTGTGATGGCCATACGGCCCGACGCCATGGGGGCGTCCGGGTCAGGCGGAACCGAAGCCGGCGGCCACGAGGGAGACACCATCGAGGCATGACCGCCGCCGAAACGGTGGACACACCCGCTCGGGTGCCCACCCCCACAGCCGCCGATCGGCCCGCCACGGGTCCGGTCGGCGACCCCGTCGTCACCGCCCTCCGCCACCGTCGCACCTGGTGGCAACGGATGGTCCTGGTCGGCAACGTCGTCATCATGACGGTGAGCCTGACCGCGGCCGGTGTCCTGGCCGTGGCCGCCCGCCACGCGGGGTCGGTGGCCCGGGTACCGCTCGACCGCTCACTCACCCCGACGGCCGCCGAGGGGGGCAACCGGGTGGTCAACATCCTGCTGGTCGGATCCGACTCGTCCGCCAACCTCGACCCGGACGATCCGGTCCAGATCGGACGGCAGGGCGAGCGGTTGGCCGACGTGATCATCCTGGCCCACATCGACCAGCGCACCGGCCAGGCCGCCTTACTGTCCTTGCCCCGTGACCTGTGGCTGCCGATCGCCGACACCGGACGGAGCGACAAGATCAACCGCGCCTTCGTGGTGGCCGGCCCGTCGGGCCTGATCGATACGATCGAACAGCGGTTCGACGTTCCCATCCACCACTACGTCAACGTCGACTTCGCCGGCTTCGAAGGCCTGGTGGATGCGGTGGGGTCGGTGGACGTCTACTTCGACACGCCCGCCCGGGACTGGAACGTCAACGCCGATCCACCGCGGTCGCAGACCGGTTTCATCGTGGACACAGCCGGGTGTCACGCCCTCGGGCCACGGGAGGCGCTTGCCTACGTGCGGTCCCGCTACTACCAGACCAGGGACGCCGACGGGGAGTGGCAGACCGACCCCAGCAGCGACCTGGGCCGGATCGGCCGCCAGCAGGACTTTCTCCAACGCCTGCTGCAGTCCGCCATCGACAACGGCGCCCGCAACCCCGTCGTGTTGGCCGACCTGATCGACACCGGCATCAAGAACGTGGTCATCGACTCCGAGATGAGCCCGGCCCTGCTGCTCGATCTGGCCCAGGACTACCGCGGTTTCGAGCCCGATGACCTGCAGACCTTCACCGTGCCGGCCAGTGACGACACGGTCGGCACCGCCCGTGTCCTGGTGCCCCGGGATGCCGACGCCGCCGCCGTCCTGGCCCTGATGCGCGGGGCCCGATTCGACGACCCGGACACGATCGCCGTTACCGTCCGGTCTGATGAGGCCCGGGGTTCGGGGTCGTCCGGGTCGGCTCGGGGGTCCGGAACCGCCGACGAACCCGGGGAGACCGGGCTGGACACGGTGCTGACCCGGTTGGACGGGGCCGGGTTCGACGTCGACGAGGCGCGACCGCTCACCAGTTCGAGCGTGGTGGCGCCGACCGGGGGGATCACGGTGGCCTACGGCCCCAGCGGCCGCCAGGCGGCCGAGGTGGTGGCCGCCGCCCTGACCGGCCGGGATGATGGCGAGGGGGAGGCGGGGACGGGGACCTCCGAGGTGGCGGCTCCGGCGGGCCCCACCGTCTCGGCGGCGGCCGTTCCCCCCGGAGTGACCTTCGTGGAGACGTCGGCACTGGCCCCCCGGGAGGTGGTGGTCACCGTGACCGACCCGGTGACGCCCCCGCCTGGCGACCGGCTGGGCGCCGACGTCCTCGGACCCGACGGGGCCCTGGGCCAGTCCTCGGCCGGAGCGGCCGGGAGCCCCATCACCACCGAGTCCCCCGACACCGCCGGGTCGGCCGGCGATGCCGCCTACTGCCGGTGAGTCTCGGGGGCCGTTTCGCCTGATCGGTGGCAATCCGGCCCGCCGGGATCCGGCCGGCGGGCCGGTTCGGCGGGGCCGCCGCGGTCAGGTCGTCGGCCCCGTCTCCGACCGAGGTAGACCTCCCCAGCCGTAACCCGTGCGTAAGCGCCCCGGTTAGGCTTCCGCCGAGATACGTCGCCTGGCGACGTGGGCGTGCAGGGCAATGAGATCTGTGGAGGATCAGCGTTGGCGACCATAGCCATTATCGGAACCGGGTATGTCGGCCTCACCACCGGCGCCTGTTTTGCTCATCTCGGTCATGACGTGATTTGCGCGGATGTCGATGCCGACAAGGTCGCCCGCCTGCAGGCCGGGGAGATCCCGATCGTCGAGAAGGGCCTGGACCGCCTGGTCGACGAGGGCCAGCGTTCGGGAAATCTGCGCTTCGTGGTCGGTGCAGCCACGGCGTCGAAGCACGCCGAGTTCCACTACCTGTGTGTGCCCACCCCCCAGGGCCGCGACGGGGCCGCCGATCTCTCCTATCTGGAGGCGGCGGCGGCCGAGATCGCCCCGGTGGTGCCCGACCACAGTGTCGTGGTCAACAAGTCGACCGTGCCGGTGGGGTCCACCCAGGTGGTGGCCCGGGTGATGGGTCGGCCCGACGTGGCCGTGGTCTCCAACCCCGAATTCCTGCGGGAAGGCACCGCCGTGTCGGACTTCCTCGAGCCGGACCGGGTCGTCATCGGCTCCCGTGACACCGAGGCGGCGATTCGGGTGGCGTCCCTGTACGCGCGTATCGCTGCCCCCGTCATGGTCACCGATCCGGTCTCGGCCGAGACCATCAAGTACGCCTCCAACGCCTTCCTGGCCTCGAAACTGTCGTTCGTCAACGCCATCGCCACCCTGTGCGAGGCGGTCGGGGCCGACGTCAACGACGTCGTGCTCGGGATGGGCTACGACTCCCGCATCGGCCGGGAGTTCCTGCGTCCCGGTCCGGGCTGGGGCGGCAGCTGCTTCCCCAAGGACACCCGGGCCTTGGCCAACATCGCCCGCGAGGCCGGCTACGACTTCCGCTTCCTGGACGAGGTCGTACGGGTCAACGACGACCAGTTCGACCGGACGGCCCAGAAGATTCTCGACGCCGTGACCGCGGCCGGTGGTCGCGGCCACGTGGCCGCCCTGGGCCTCACCTTCAAGGCCGGCACCGACGATCTGCGGGAGTCGCCCGCCGTCGAGGTGTTGCGCCGCGTCACCGCGGCCGGGGTGGAGGTACGCGCCTACGACCCAGCCGTCTCGCCCGACGCGAACCGTCTCGACGTCCTCTATCCCGACCTCGGCGTTACCTTGGCGTCCGATCCGTACACCGCGGCCGAGGGGGCATCGGTGCTCGCCATTCTCACCGAATGGGACGAGTTCAGCGACCTCGATTTCGACAAGATGGCCGAGATCATGTCGGCAAAACAGATCGTCGACACTCGCAATCTGCTCGAACCCTCGATTCCCCGCCGGCGAGGGTTCGAATATCGGGGTGTGGGCCGCTGACGGTCCGGTTTCGGGGCAACCGGGCGGCGCCGCCCGGTTGCCTGGCCAATCCCTTTGGAAGCGCCGCCACTTGAAGCGGCGCTCGGCGCCAGGAGGACCTACCGATGCGAGTCGTGGTTACCGGCGGAGCCGGCTTTCTCGGTTCCCACATGTGTGATGCCCTGCTGGACCGGGGAGACGAGGTGGTCTGCCTCGACAACCTGATCACCGGCAGTACCGATAACATCGAGCACCTTTTCGGCCACGAACGGTTCCGTTTCGTGCGCCACGACGTCACGTCGCACATCTGGGTCCCCGGTGAGGTGGACCGGGTGATGCACATGGCCTCGCCGGCCTCGCCGGTCGACTTCGAGCGGATCCCCCTGGAGATCCTCGACGTGGGCAGCCTCGGCACCCGCAACGCCCTCGGGTTGGCGCGGGCCAAGGGGGCCCGGTTCTTCCTCACCTCGACCAGTGAGGTGTATGGCGACCCGGCCGTCCATCCCCAGCCCGAGACCTACTGGGGCAATGTGAACCCGAACGGCCCCCGCTCCGTCTACGACGAGGCCAAACGGTTCGCCGAGGCGATGACCCTGGCCCACCACCGCCACCACGGCACCGAGGTCCGCATCGTGCGGATCTTCAACACATACGGGCCACGGATGCGTCCCGAGGACGGCCGGGTGGTGACCAACTTCATCCGGCAGGCCCTGCGCGGCGAGCCGCTGACGGTGTACGGCGACGGCTCCCAGAGCCGGAGTTTCTGCTACGTGTCCGATCAGATCGCCGGCCAGCTGGCCCTGATGGAGTCCGAAGAGACCGGGCCGATCAACATCGGCAACGACATCGAGTTCACCATGCTCGAGCTGGCCGAGGTGGTGACCAGGGTCACGAGTTCATCCAGTTCGATCGTGTTCGCCCCCCTGCCCGTCGACGATCCGACCCGCCGCCGTCCCGATCTCACCGAGGCCAAGGCCCGACTGGGCTGGAAGCCCACCGTCGACCTGGAGGAGGGCGTGCGGGGCACCGCCGAGTACATCCAGCGGCGGCTGGCCGGCGGGCCGATCTGAGGGGCGTTTGCCGATGCGCACAGATCTCACTTCCGAGACGAACCGCCGGGGCGACCCCCGTCGTTTCGCGCCGCTCGATACAGTGCCAGGGCTATGACGAATCAACCGCCCTCGTCGGACGGCTGGATCGACGGATCCGGTCTGTATCAGCCAGGAACACCCCCTTCAGGCTTCTGGCAGGCCAGTGACGGTCGGTGGTACCCGCCATCGGCTTCATCAGCTCAGACGCAGGCGGTAACCCCGGGGGCGCCCGGGCCGGGTGTTCCGCCCCCGTCAGGTCCGCCCCCGTCGGGTCCGCCTCCCCAACAGCCCCAACAGCCCCAGTGGTCGTCGCCCCAGTCGGCGTACGGGGGTGGCTACGGCACGCCCCCGCCGTCGGCGCCGCGGCAGAACAAGTCGCGCACACCCCTGCTGGTCGCCTTGGGCATCGGGGGGGCCGTGATCCTGCTCGGGGCCATCCTGGCCGCCGTCTCCCTTGGCGGAGACGAGACGGCCACCTCCTCCTCCACCTCCTCCACGGTGGATCCGAACGCCGGCGGCGAGTCCACCACTGTGCCCGGTGAGTCCACCACGGCCTCCTCCGAGGGAGGGGCCACGACGGCTACGACCGTCGCGGTCAGCGGCGGCGGTGGCGGTGGCGGTGGCGATCTGACGGTCAGCTGCACCCGGGACGCCGAGGCCGAGACCTACACGTTGGACTTCACCAACACGACCGACCAGACGATGGACTACCGGATGACCATCGTCTACCGGGACGACGCCGGCGCCCGAGTGGGTGACGAGACCGATTACCTCAACGGGGTCAAGCCGGGCCAGGTCGTTTCCGAACACAACACCACCTTCGAGGAACCCGGCACCACCTGTGAGGTGGCCGACGCCGAGGGCAGCGTTAGCGATCCGGCCAGGATCGCTAACCTGGGCGACGTCACCTGCACCATCGTGGGTGAGGACTTCGTCGGGGACGTCAACGCGGAGATCCAGATCACCAACTCCGGCGCCTCGGCGAAGGACTTCTCGGTCGACATCGCCATCCTCGACGCCAACGGGGTCCGTCTGGGCACCGGATTCGGCGGTGCGAGCGCGGTGGCCCCGGGGGAAACCGCCCCGTCCACCACCCTGAGCTCCGTGCCGTACGATCCGACCTACACCTGTGAGCCGATCGGGATTTCCAGCTTCTGACGCTCCGGGTCCAGCGGGCGGGCCCCTACCGGGCTCACCGATGACCCTGATCGTCGGGGTTCCCGTAGAGCAGTTCTGGCACCGGGTCCCGGGCGGCACCGCCCGGGCCACCCTGGAGACCGTGCGGGCCGCGGTGAGACGGCCGGACCTCGAACTGCGGGGCGTGGCGGCCTGGCATCGTCCCTCCCACCGCGACCGGACCGAGGCCTTGTTACCCGTGCGATACCTGCCGGTTCACCGGGCCGTCCTGTACCGCCAGTGGATCCGGGGTGCCACACCCCGGCTGGAACAGGTCTTGGGCCGGCTCGACGTGGTATGGGCCGCCGCCACCGTTCCCCCCACCACGGACCGGCCCTTGGTGGTCACCGTCCACGACCTCGATTTCCTGGCCCACCCCGAACGGTTGTCGCGGCGGGGTCGGGGGTTCTTCCCGAAGGTCTGGGAGGCGGTGCGGGAGCGGGCCGGCCTCATCGTCTGCCCCTCGGCCGCCGTGGCCGACGACTGCGCCGCCCGAGGGATCGACCGGTCCCGGCTACGGGTGGTCCCCTGGGGGGTGGCCCCGGCCACCATCACCCCGAGCGGGGCCCAGGGGTACCGGCAACGCCTCGGCCTGCCTGAGCGGTTCGCCCTGTGGGTCGGCACCCTGGAACCCCGCAAGAACCTGCCCGGCCTGGTCGAGGCCATGAAACGCGTCCCCGGCGTTGATCTGGTGATCGCCGGGCCCGCGGGCTGGAACATCGACGGGGACGACGTGCTCGCTCCCCTGGCCGGCCGGGTGCACCGGGTCGGCCGGGTCAACGACGACACCCTGCACGCCTTGTACCGGTCGGCATCGGTGTTCGTGTTCCCCTCCCTCAGCGAGGGCTTCGGCCTGCCCGTCCTGGAGGCGATGGCGCACGGTACCCCCGTGGTGACCTCGGTCATGGGGGCGACGGCCGAGGTGGCCGAGGGCGCGGCCCTGCTCGTCGACCCCAGGAACCCGGCCGCCATCGCCGCGGCGGTGACCGCGGCCCTCGAAGGTGGTCCCGAGATCGACGCCCTGGTGGCCGCCGGTCACCGGCGGGCCGCTGACCTGACCTGGGCGGCCACGGCCCGCGGCTACCACGGGGTCTTCGTCGAAGCGGCCAACGAGCGGCGGTGACCGTGCCCCTCACCGTCGGCGTCAATCTGCTGTGGCTGGTGCCCGGGGTGGTCGGGGGGTCCGAGGAGTACACCTTGCGCCTGCTCCGGGCCCTGGACGACGGCGACCACGGGGATCTCCGGCTCCGGGTCTACGGTACCGAGGCGCTGCTGGCCGCCCATCCCGATCTGGCCGAGCGGTTCCCGGTGGTCACCGCTCCCCGCGCGCTGGGACGGGCCGGCCGGGTGGCGGTCGAACACTCGTGGCTGGCCGCCGCCAGCCGTCACGACGACCTGGTCCACCACGCCGGGGGAGTGGTGCCCGCCGTCCGTCTCCGCCCAGCCGTGCTGACCATCCACGACCTCCAACCCCTCGACCTCCCCGACAACTTCTCCACCGTCAAACGGCGCTGGCTCGGATCGATGTTGCCCCGCTCGGCCCGGGCGGCCCGCCTCGTCATCACCCCCAGCCGGTTCAGCGCCGACCGGGTGCACGACCGGCTCGGCGTCGACCGCAACCGGCTCCGGGTGGTGGCCCACGGCCACAACCCCGACGGCGGGGCCGTACCGGTCGATCCCGCCACCGAGGCACGGATCGACGGGTACGGTCGTTTCGTGCTGTACCCGGCCATCTCGTACCCCCACAAGCGGCACATCGACCTGATCGAGATGCTCGACCGGCTTGGGGACCGTCACCCCGAACTGCATCTCGTCCTCACCGGCCGGCCGGGACCGGAACACGACCGGCTCCGGTCCCGGGCCAGCGACCTCGGCCTGACCGACCGGGTGCACCTCACGGGCCGGGTTCCCGAGGCCGAGCTCGACCGCCTCTACCGCCGGGCCGCCGCCGTGGCCTTCCCCTCGTCCTACGAGGGGTTCGGCAACCCCCTGCTCGAGGCGATGGCCCGGGACACCCCGGTGGTGACCAGCGGGGCCGGCTCACTGCCCGAGGTGGCGGGAGGGGCCGCCATAATCACCCCGGTGGGTGACCCCGACGCCCTGGCCGACGCCGTGGGCCGAGTGCTCGACGAGCCCGGGTTGGCCGACCGCATGCGGCGGGCGGGTCGCCGGCGGGCGGGCGAGTTCGGTTGGGACGGTGCCGGGCGCCAGTTGGCCGGGGTGTACCGTGACGCGGCCGCACTCCGGCCGGGAGAGGAATAGCCCGAAGATGCGGTTCCAGTTGCTGTGCCCCCACTTCGCCCCGGACCTCCACGCCGCCACCGGCGAGGTCATGACCCGCCTGGTGGAGGCCCTCGCTGGGCGGGGCCACCAGATCGACGTGGTCACCGCCCTGCCCTGGTACAAGGACCACGATGTGGAACCCGGATGGCGGGGGCGCCCGTGGCGCACCGAGACCACGGCCTGGGGGTCGATCACCCGGGTGTGGCCGTTCCCCACCGACAAGAACAGCATCCCGGCCCGGGCCGTCGGCTTCGGCGGATTCACCGGCATGGTGCTGGGCGCGGCCCTGCGCCTGGGCCGCCCCGACATCGTGGTGGCCATGTCGCCACCCGTCTTCCTGGGCGACGCCGGTTGGGTCGTGGCCAGACGGTGGCGGGTTCCGCTGGTGTTCAACGTCCAGGACATCTTTCCCGACGTGGCCGTCGACCTCGGCGCCATCACCAATCCCCGGGTGATCGATGCAGCCCGGACCCACGAGCGCTCCCTCTACCGCCGGGCCGACGCCGTGACCGTTCTCTCGGAGGATCAGGCCGACAATGTCCGGGCCAAGCTGCCGGCCGGTCAGACCGGCAAGGTGCGGATCATCCACAACTTCGTCGACCTGGAACGGATCCGTGTGGTCGACCGGATGACCCCGTACCGGGAGGCGCACGGCCTGGGTGACGCCACCGTGGTCATGTACTCCGGCAACGTCGGGTTGTCCCAGCCGTTCGACCTGATCCGCAAGGCGGCCGGGCACCTGGCCGAACGGGACGACGTCCGGTTCGTCATCAACGGGGAGGGCGCCGCCCGCCCCGAGGTCGACCGGTGGGCGGCCGGGCTCGACAACGTCACCGTGGTCGACTTCGCCCCCCGGGACCAGCTCAGCGAGGTCCTCGGTGCCGCCGACCTGTTGCTGATCCTCCTCCGGACCGGCCTCGCCCGGTCCAGCACCCCGTCGAAGCTGTACGCCAGCCTGGCCGCGGGCCGGGCCGTGCTGGCCAGTATCGACGAGGGGAGCGAGGTGGCCAACGTCCTCGACGAGGCCGGGGCGGGGGTGGCCGTCGCCCCCGAAGAGCCCGGGCCCTTCATCGCCGCCCTGGAGGACCTCCTCGCCGACCCGGCCCGGCGGGCCACCATGGGTGCCAACGGCCGGGCCTTCGTCGAGCGGTGGATGACCCCCTCCAGCCAGGCCGAACGCTACGAAGAGCTGGCCGCCGAGCTCATCGAGGCCCGCCGGGCCCACTGAGGTCCGACCGGGAGTCCGGGCCCCGGCCGTCCGCTCGTAGACTGGGCGGCCATTGTCCCCGGGACAGTCCGCACCGGAGGGCTGCTGCCTTCCCCGCCGCCGAACAGGGCAGGAACCACACCATGCAACGACCGACCGTCAATATCGTCAGCGGGTTCTTCAGCCCCATCCACGTTGGTCACCTCGACATGATCGAGGCCGCCGCCGCCACGGCCGACGTCCTGGTGGTGATCGTCAACAACAACGAGCAGCAGATGATCAAGAAGGGTCAGATCATCATGGACGAGCAGGATCGGCTGCGGATCGTCCGGGCCCTGCGGGTCGTCGATGACGCCATGCTGGCCGTCGACACCGACCGAACCGTGTCGGCGTCGTTGCGTGTCGTGGCGAAGCGGTACCCGGACCACCACCTCGTCTTCGCCAACGGCGGCGACCGGGCCTCCGGGGCCGTCGTGCCCGAGACCGGCGTGTGCGAGGAGTGCGGTATCGAGATGGTGTTCGGCGTAGGCGGAACCGAGAAGGCCGATTCCAGCAGCCGGATCAATATGGCGATGGGCGTGGAGACGGAGCCGTCGGCCCCGCCCTCGGCCACCACCTGAGCGTCGCCCTCTCCGCCTCTACCTGGGTGTCGCCCTCTCCGCCTCCACCTGAGCGTCGGTCCCCGGGTCCGGCCGCCCGGGTGAGCTAACCGCTGAGGGTGGCTTCGCCCGCCCGGGCCAGGGCGTTGAGCCGCAGCACGGCCCGACCGGTCTCGCGGGAGGCGTCGGTGTCGACGGTGAAGACCAGCCTCCACTCATCACTGTCGTCGGGGTCCCGCAGGATCTGGATCACCGTGCCGGCCGCCGGGTCGTGGAGGAAGCGGTCCCGGCCCCGGGCGCCCGGATCGGTCAGGATCCCGTCGTGCTCGTCCCGGTACTCGGCCAGGGCCAGGTCCAGCAGCTCGGCCTCGTCGGGGTCGAGCCCCAAAGCGTCGAGACGGTTGCGGGCCAGCTCGGTCACCCAGCGGAAGGCCTCGTTGCGGACCATGACCCCGAAGGCCCGGGGGTTGGCGGTGACGTCGTCGAGGTCCTCCGGCGGCCGTACCGCCTCGCCTTCCGCGGTCGGGAACCGGATCCGGTCCCATTCGTCGATGAGGCTGGAGTCCACCTGGCGGATCACCGCCCCGAGCCAATCGACGAGCTCGTCGATCTCCTCGGTCTTGTTGTCGTCGGGGATGTTCTGGATCAGGGCCGCGTAGACGTCGGACAGGTAGCGCAGCACCACACCCTCCGACCGTTTGAGACCGTAGTGGGACACGTACTCCCCGAAGGTCATGGCCCGTTCCAGCAGGTCACGGACGACCGCCTTGGGGGCCACGTTGTCGCCCCCCACCCACGGGTGTCGGGTCCGGAACCGGTCGAAGGAGTAGTAGATCCACTCGGCGTTCGGTTTGGGATGGGTTACGTCGGCCAGGCGTTCCATCCGCTCCTCGTACTCCACGCCCCGGGCCTTCAGCTCGGCCAGCAGATCCTGTTTGGCCTTGTCGATCTGGGCGGCGATGATCACCCGGGGGGAGGGGAGGACTGACTCGATGACCGACAGCACCGCCCGCGCGTACTGGTCGGGATCCAGCTCCCCACCGCCGGTCTCCACGTCGGTTCCGGTGCCGACGACGGGACCGTCGGTGCCGTTGTCGGTGGCCGCGGTCTGTCCGGCCAGCTGCTCGATCGCCTCCACCGCCCACAGTGACAGGGGCTGGTGGAGGGCGAAGGTGTCCTGGAGGTCGATCGTGACCCGCACCCGGCGGCCCAGCTCATCGGGTTCCGGGAGCACCTCGAGCAGGTCGGCCTCCACCAGGGAACGGTAGATGGCGATAGCCCGGCGGATGTGGTGCCGTTGCCGCCGGCGGGTCTCGTGGTTGTCGGTGAGCAGGCGCCGCACCGCGGCGCAGCCGTCGCCCGGCCGGTCGAGGAGGCTCATGACCATCTGGTGGGTGACGTGGAACGACGAGGTCAACGGCTCGGGGGTTCCCGACACCAGCCGGTTGAACGTGTCCTCGGTCCAGTGGGCGTAGCCCCGGTCGGGGGCCTTGCGTTTGACCACCTTGCGCTTCCGGCCCGTCTCCCCGGCTGCCTTCGCCTCGGCCCGCAGGTTGTCCACCACATGGGGCGGGTCCTGGGCCCACACGTAACCGACACTGTCGTAGCCCTTGCGGCCCGCCCGCCCCGCGATCTGGGCGAACTCCCGGTTGGTCAGGATCCGGGTGCTGGTGCCGTCGTACTTGAACAGCTGGGTGAACAGCACCGTCCGAATCGGGACGTTGACCCCCACGCCCAGGGTGTCGGTACCGCAGATGATCTTCAGCAGGCCCTGCTGGGCCAGTCGTTCTACCAGCAGCCGGTACTTGGGGAGCAGGCCGGCGTGGTGGACGCCGACCCCGCCCATGACCAGGCGCCGGAGGTCCTTGCCGATGGGGGAGTCGAACCGGAACTCACCGATGGCCTCCCGGACCCGGGCCTTCTCCTCCTTGGTGAGAGGGTCGAGCGACAGGTAGCCCTGGGCGGCCTCGGACGCCTCCCGCTGGGTGAAGTGGACCAGGTAGACGGGCACCTGATCGTGCTCCAAGAGGTCCGACACCGACTGGTGGACGGTGGTGCGATGGTAGGAGAAGTCGAGGGGGACCGGCCGCTCGGTGGACGACACCACCGCCGCCGACCGTCCCGTGCGTTCCTCCAGGTCACGCTGGAAGAAGCGGGGGTCGCCCATGGTGGCCGACATGAGCAGGAACTGGGCGTTGGTCAGCTCCAGCAGGGGTACCTGCCAGGCCCAGCCCCGCTGGGGATCGGCGTAGTAGTGGAATTCGTCCGCGATCACCACGCCGACGTCGGCGGCGGCCCCGTCCCGCAGGGCCCAGTTGGCCAGGATCTCCGCCGTGGCGCAGATGATGGGGGCGTCGTGGTTGATGGTGGCGTCGCCGGTGATCATGCCCACCTGGTCGACCCCGAACCGGTGGCGGAGGTCGAAGAACTTCTCCGACACCAGGGCCTTGATCGGGGCGGTGTAGACACTGCGCCGGCCCTGGGCCAGGGCCACATAATGGGCGGCCATCGCCACCAACGACTTGCCCGACCCGGTGGGGGTGGTGAGGATCACGTGGTCGCCGGCCAGGAGTTCGAGGATGGCGGTCTCCTGGGCCTCGTAGAGGGACAGGCCCGTCTCGGTCACGTAGCTGACGAAGCCGTCGAGCAGGGCGTCGGGGTCCGGGTCGTCGGGGACGAACGCGGTGAGGGCCCCGTCGCCCGGCCGGGCGTCGTCGGGGTCGACGCCCTCCTCGGGGTGGATGGGGGCGTCGGTCACCGGAACAGGTCTTCGCTGGGGTGACGGACCACGTCGGCGACCACCCCGCCCTCGCCGAACCAGGCCGGGTCCACGCCCCGGATCACCGCCACCGCGATGCCGGTGGCCTTGCCCCGGACCAGTTCGGCCGCCCCGGCCAGCTCGTCCACCACGCACACCTCGGTGACGTGGAGCTCGCGGCCGGTGACGTCGGTGGTGCCCCGCAGATCCACTACGGGACGGATCCCGGCCGAGCCGAGGGCGATGTCGGTCAGGCCGCGGCGCCACGGGCGGCCGAAGGTGTCGGCCACGATGATGGCCACCTCCAGGCCGAGACGGCCCCTGATGGCGTCCCGCAGGCGCCGGGCCGACCGGTCCGGGTCGACGGGGAGCAGGGCGGCGACGTCCGGGGCCACGTTCGACCGGTCGATACCCGAGTTGGCGCACACGAAGCCGTGGTGGGTCTCGGTGATGATCAGGTCGCCCCGGCGCCTGACCACCCGCGCCGCCTCCTCCAGGACCCAGGGCTTGTGGGACAGCGGATCGTCCGGATCCACCGTGACCAGCCGGTCCTCTGCCTTGGAGACCACCTTTTGGGACACCACCAGGACGTCACCGTCGGCCAGGCCGACCGGTTCACCGGTGTCGGTGTGGGAGGCGGTGTCGGGGGCGGTGCAGGCCCCGATGATCAGCCCGGCCAGGTCATCCCCCGGCCGGACCTCGGGCAGTCCGGGTACCGGGATGATGCTGAGGGATCGGGCCACCCCGCCATGGTGCCAGGTCACCGGCCGGGCTCCACCGGTTTCCCGGCGGGGGCCGGATCAGGCCGTGCCGCAGACGGCCCGGGCCAGCCGGTCGGTGACCTCCGGATCGCCCATGATGGTGGGCATGACCACCGGGGTGATCCCCAGGGCGGCGATCTCGTCGGCCTGGGCCGCGTCGGCGGTGTCGATGATCATGGTGCCCACGAGGTCCCGGTACCAGTGGGCCACGCCGACGGCCGATGCCTCACCGCCCATCTCGGTCAGCAGCCGGTCGGCGGGTCCCTTCAGGGCCCGGCCGCCGATGATCGGTGACACCGCCACCACGTCCTCCCGGCGGGCGGCCAGGGCGGAGCGGACACCGGGCACGGCCAGTACCGGGTCGATCGACACCACCGGATTGGACGGGGCGATCACGATCCGTCCGGCCGTGGCCAGGGCGGGTATGACCCCGGGCGCCGGTCGGGCCGTCTCCGCCCCGTCGAAACGGACGGCGCTGACGGCGACCCCGTGCTGCCGGCCCACGAAGTACTCCTGGAACGTGATCTCGGTGTCCGGTCCCGGCCCGTCGTCGGGGCCGGCGGGCACGGTCACCATGGTCCGGAGCCGGTCGTCGGTGACGGGGAGGAGCCGGAAGCCGAGGCCCCAGGCGGCGGCGATCTCGGCGGTGACGCTGGAGAGGGTGGCCCCCTCCGCCCGGCGGTGGGTGCGGTACATGTGGGTGCCGAGGTCGCGGTCGCCGAGTGAGAACCAGTTGGGTCCGCCGTAGCGGCCGACGGTGTCCATGGCCTGCCAGGTCTCGCCCTCCAGGCCCCAGCCCCGTTCCCGGCTCACCGCCCCCGAGGTGGTGTAAACGATGGTGTCGAGGTCGGGGGAGATCCGGAGGCCGTACAGCTCCAGGTCGTCACCGACGTTGGCGATGGCGGTCACGGTGCCCTCGTCGGCGACGACCCGCCGGATCCCGGTGAGCAGCCGGGCCGCGCCCACCCCACCGCAGATCACCGTGACGGCGGGCGGCCGGTCGGCGGCGGTGGCGTCCGCGGCGTCGGTCATCGGGTCGGCCCCGCGCCGGGCCGGCCGGTCGGGACCCGGGCGGGCGTCACCGTCCGGTCGTTCACGGTCGGCCCACCGGCCGGGGTGTTCATCGCCACTGTCACCGTCCGCCGGTCCCTCAGGCCAGTGAGCGTTGTTCGCGCTCCACGGCCTCCATGTCGGCGTCGACCATCATGGTGACCAGGTCCCGGAAACCGGTGCGCGGCTTCCAGCCCAGCACATTGCCGGCCTTGGCCGGGTTGCCGATCAGGAGGTCGACCTCCGCCGGGCGCATGAACCGCTCGTCCTGACGGACATGGTCGCGCCAGTTCAGGCCGACATGTCCGAACGCCAGCTCACAGAACTCCTGCACCGAGTGGGTCTCGCCGGTGGCCACCACGAAGTCGTCGGGCTGGTCCTGCTGAAGCATCAGCCACATGGCCTCGACATAGTCACCGGCGAATCCCCAGTCCCGCTGGGGGTCGAGGTCGCCCAGAGGGAGCTCGTCGATCAGACCCAGCTTGATCCGGGCCACGTGGTTGGTGATCTTGCGGGTCACGAACTCCAGACCACGGCGGGGGCTCTCGTGATTGAACAGGATCCCGCTGGAGGCGTGCATGTTGTAGCTCTCGCGGTAGTTCACCGTGATCCAGTGGCCGTACAGCTTGGCCACGCCGTAGGGGGAGCGGGGGTAGAACGGTGTGCTCTCGGTCTGAGGGACCTCCACCACCTTGCCGAACATCTCCGACGACGACGCCTGGTAGAAGCGGACGTCGTGGTCGGCTTCACGTACCGCGTTGAGGAGCCGGGTCACGCCGAGGGCCGTGGTTTCACCGGTGAGGACGGCCTGCTGCCAGGAGGTCTGCACGAACGACTGGGCCGCCAGGTTGTAGACCTCGTCTGGCCGGTGGGTGCGCAGCACCTCGCGCAGCGACATCTCGTCGAGCAGGTCGCCCTGGACGATCTGGATGTCGCTCTGGATGTGGGCGATGCGCTCGAAGTTGATGGTGCTCGAACGGCGGACCATGCCGATGACGTCGTAGCCCTTGTCGAGCAGGAACTCGGCCAGGTACGAGCCGTCCTGGCCGGTCAGGCCGGTGATCAGTGCTTTTCTCGTGGTCATGGTGCGATGTGCTCCTCCGCCGGCGGCGTCTCGGGCGGCCGGACGGTCGATGGGGACGGTCGATGGGGACGGGGAAGAGGGTCTGTGGGTCCGGTCAGGCCCGGTGTTCGCGGGCGTCGTCCAGGACGGCGGTCAGGGTGTCGGCCAGGGAGCGGGTGGGCTCCCAACCGGTGTCAACGGTCAGCTTGTCGTGCGAGCCGACCAGGAGGGGCAGCTCCACGGGGCGGAGCCGCTCGGGGTCGATCGAGGTGGTGATCGGTACCTTCGACCGCTCGACCAGGATGTCCAGCAGGTCCTGCATGGTGACCGCCCGGCCGGAGCACACGTTGTAGACCTCGCCGGTGCGGCCCCGTTCGGCCAGCAGCCGGTAGGCCCGCACCACGTCGGTGACGTCGGTGAGATCGCGGCGGGCCGACAGGTCACCGTGGCGGAGCTCGCCACTGCCCACCAGTTCGGCGTCGGCGATCTGGCTGGCGAAGGCGGAGGCAACGAAGCGGGGGCTTTGGCCCGGTCCGAGGTGGTTGAAGGGCCGGACGACCACGACGTCCAGGCCCCGGCCCCGCACGTACTGTTGGCACACGGCCTCCGCCGCCTGCTTCGACACCCCGTAGGGGGAGCGGGGGCAGCACGGCTGGGCTTCGGTGATCGGCTGGTCGTCGACGGCCACGATCCCGTACACGTCGGCACTGGAGATGGAGACCACGCGACGGACCCCGGCAGCGTCCGCCGCCTCGAGGACCGCCATGGTGCCGGTGGCGTTGACCGTGAACGTCTTCAGCGGATCCCGCCACGAGCCGCTGACGTCGCTCCACCCGGCCAGGTGGTAGACCACCTCGGGCCGGTGACGGCACAGGGTATCCACCCAACCGGCGGCGTCGGCCAGGTCGGGACCGTTGGACATGTCGAGCCCGATCACCTCGTCGCCCTGCTCGGTCAGGTGCTGGGTGAGGTGCGGGCCGACGAATCCGCCTGCCCCCGTGATCAGCGCCCGCATCGCCCCGATCCGGCGAGTGTGCGACGAAGGGTGGACATGTCGCCGGATGGTATCCGCTCGTCGGGGCCGTGGCGGTCCGGATGGGGATGCTACCCGGGGTCGGACCCGGTGGCCGGGGCGGGCCGGTCCGGTGGCGGGCGGTGACGCGAACGGCGCCGGGAAGGCAGGGGAAGGCAACGGTTCCGGGCTGGTGAGGTACTAGCATCACTTGATCGTGAGCGACCTCAAGGATGTCCCCGTGGCGGCAGCTCCCGCCTCACGTCGCACACCGGGGACCGACGCCGAAGAGGCGCCTCTCTCGGCCGAGGCGCCACCAGTTGTTGCCGTGGTCGTGGCGGCCGATCCCGGCGAGCACTTCGGCGAGATGTTGGCCTCCCTCGGTGGTCAGGACTACGAGAACCTGTCGGTGCTGGTCATCGACGCCGGTAGCGCCGAGCCGATCGCCGACCGGGTGGCCGACGTCCTGCCCGACGCCTACCTCCACCGCCTCACCGGCGACCCCGGTTGGAGCGTCGCCGCCAACCAGTCCATCGAGCTGGTGTCGGGTTCCCCGTTCCTGCTGTTCTGCCACGACGACGTCATCCTCGGCGAGCGCTGCGTCTCCACCCTGATGAGCCAGCTGTACCGCCACAACGCGGGGATCGCTGGTCCGAAGCTGGTCGCCTTCGACGACCCCCGCCGGCTGCTGCAGATTGGTATGGGCTCGGACCGCTTCGGGGTCCTGGTGGACCAGGTAGAGCGGGGCGAGTTCGACCAGGAACAGTACGACCCGATCCGGGAAGTGTTCGTGATCCCCGGGGCGGTCCAGCTCATCCGATCGGATCTGTTCGTCGCCCTCGGCGGGTTCGATCCCGACATCGGCCTGCTCGGCGAGGATCTCGACCTGTGCTGGCGGGCCCAGGCCCTCGGGGCCCGGGTCCTGGCCGTGTCCGACGCCAGCGCCCGCCACCGCGAGGCTATGGACGAGCGGATCACTCCCCGCGAGCGGCGCAAGCTGACCACCCGGCACCGTCTCCGCACCGTCATGGTGGCCAACAGCAGCCGGGGCCGTTTCGTGACCATCCCGGTGGCCATGTCCCTCATCGTGCTGGAGGGGCTGTTCTATTTGCTGTCCGGTCGGCGCGGCCAGGCCCGGGACATGTTCTCGGCCATCGGCTGGAACCTCACCCGGCTCGGCGACATCCGCAAGCGGCGCCGGGCCCTGCGGCAGATCCGTCAGCGGACCGACCGGGAGGTGAGAGCCCAGCAGATCGGGGGTTCGGCCTCCCTCAACAGCTTCTCCCGTGGCCAGCTGACCGCGGGCCATGACCGCTTCTCCGGCTTCATCGGCGCCATCCGGGCCTCGTTCGCCGGCGACGACTCCAGCTCCCTTCGGGACGCGGCCGTGATCGCCGGCCTGCTGACCGTCGTGATGGCTTTCGGTAGCCGCCACCTGCTGAGCCGGGGGGTCGTCCCGGTGGGGCAGATCCCCCTGGTCCCCACGGCCTCCGAGCTGTTCCGGGAGTGGTGGAGCGGCTGGCGGTCCACCGGCACCGGTGGCGCCGGGAATCCGCCCGGGGCCTTCGTCCTGCTCGGCCTGGGCCGGGTGGCCACGTTCTGGTCGCCCGCCCTGTTCGATCGCTTGGTCGTGATCGGCCCCATGATCGTGGGGGCCTTCGGTATGTTCCGGCTGTGCCGGCCCATGGTCAGCGCTCGGGCCTCCGCGGTGGCCGCCGCCCTGTACGCGGCCACGCCCCTGCTCAACGCCATGCTCGGGGCCGGACGGTGGAACGCCCTGGTCATCTACGCCGGTGCCCCGTTCCTGCTCGGCTCCCTGTTCCGGCTCAGCCGGGTCAGCCCGTACGGGTCCATCGACGGGCCTATGGCGGTGCGACTGTCGGCCCGGAGCCTGCCGGTGCTGGCCATCCGCTACGGATTCCTGGTCGCCCTCCTGGTCTCGGTCGCCCCCTCGGCCGTGGTGGTGGGGGCGGTGATGGCGTTGGCCATGCTGCTGGCCTCGCCCCTCTCCGACGGGAGCTTCCGGTGGCGACCGTTCGGCCTCGGCATCGTGGCCGCGGTGACGGCCTCGGTCGCCCTCCACGGACCGTGGGCCTTCGACGTGATGCGTCGGTTCTCGTGGAACTGGCTGGTGGGGCCGCCGTCGCCGGAGGCCGGCGTATCGGGCCTGCTCGACCTCATCCTGTTCGCTCCCGGCCGGTTCGGTCCCTCGGTGATGGCGGTTGGTCTGGTGGTCCTGGCCCTGATGGGGTTGGCGCTGAGCCCGCCCCGACGGTTGCGCTTCTCGATCCAGCTATGGGTCATCGCCCTGGTGTTCCTGGCCCTGGCCTGGTTGGTCCACCGGGGTTGGATGCCGATCGCCCTCCCCACGGCCGAGATCCTGCTGATCCCGGTGCTGGCCGCGTGGTGCGTGCTGGCTGCGTTCGTGGTGACCGCCGTCGAGCGCTGGGGCAACGGTCGTCGCATGGCCCGTCGGGGCACCGTCCTGCTGGCGACGGCCGCGCTCACCCTGACCACGGCGGGGGTCATGGTCCGGAGCCTGGCCGGCGACTGGGGCGCCCCGAGCCAGAACTACGCCGCCTTCACCGGTTTCCTGGCCGGGGAGGACAACGCGGATGGCCGGATCCTGTGGCTCGGCGAGCCCGGGGTGGTGCCGATCGACACGGTCAGCAGCGCCAACGGGATCCCCTACGCCATGACCGACGGTGGCGAGCCCACCGTCATCGGGCGTTGGTTGCCGGGCCCGGTGGGCTCCACCGACGGGGTTGGTCACCACCTGGAGCTGGCCGCGGCGGGCGAGACGGTCCGTCTCGGTCGCCTGCTGGCCCCCTACGGGATCGACTATGTGGTGGTGATGGACCAGCTCGCCCCCGAACCCTACGACGGCCCGACGGTTCCCCCGGACCCCCGGCTCCTGGCCGCCCTGGAACAGCAGCTCGACCTGGAACGGGTCTCGGGCATGCCCAACCTGATCGTGTTCCGCAACGCGGCCGCCGCCGGTGCGGTGGCCGCCCTGCCCAGCGCGGCCGCCGCCGAGGCGGTCACCCCGGCCCAGCAGCTCGCCGTCGACCTGTCCACCGGGGTCCCGGTCGACGGGGAGCTGGTCGGACCCGGCGACTGGGCCGTGACCACCCGGGGTGGCAGTCCGGTGTTGGTGGCCACCCCGTCGGCCGATCTGGAGATGAGGGGCAGCGACGCCGCCTTGATCAGCGGATTCGACGGTCTCACCGTTGTCCCGGCCACGGTGAACGGGACCGTGCAATTGGAGCACCCGACCCCGCTGGGCCGCCGACTCGGTCAGCTCGGCCAGTTCGTCCTGGTCGGCCTGGGGGCGATCCTGGCCCAGACCCGTCGTGAGGTGGTGGCCGAATGAGCTGGTGGCGCAAGGGCCGTTCCGAAAACGAACCCGCCGACGAGGGTCACGCCCCGGGCGGGCCCGGCCCCGACGACGGGTACGGTGACCCGGGGGCCTACCCTGATCCGTCGCGCCTCGACGAGGGGTACGGACCGGACGGCCACCCCGACGACCCCCCGTTCCCGATCGACCGCTATCCCGAACCCCACCTCCCCGGCGAAGACTATCCTGACGCCGGAGACCAGTTCGCCGCCTCCGACTACGCCGAGAGCGGTTACGGCGATCCGACCGGGGCCATCGACCCCGGGGCGGTCGAGTCCGGCTACTTCGACCCCGGGGACGCCGTCCGTCCCCTCGACCCCGGGACGACTGGCCCGCCGCCCACCCCGCGGAACCGTCCCCGGCCGGGCCGGCGCGACATCCCCCCTCCGGCCGTGGCGGCCTCCCACCCGGCCCTCGACTGGGCGTCCGAACGGGAGCGGGGCCTCGTCGCCGACGCCGGCCCGTCCGTCCCGGGTAGTGAGACCGGTCCCACCGGCGGCCCGGGGGATGACGAACCACTCAAGGCCGAGGTTGGGGTCGAGGCCGAGGTTGGGGTCGAGGCCGAGGTTGGGGTCGAGGTCGACGCCGTCCCCGACGGTGGCCGGGGCCATCCCGGGGCCGGCGGGGGTCGTCGGCGGTTCGGTCGGAGGGCGCCGCGCCGCGAGGCCGCGGGCCCCCGCTCCGGACGTCGGGCCGTGGGGGCCATGCGGGCCTCCCTGGTGTTCATCGTGGCCGGGGTCCTGATGGCGGCCGGTCTCTACGACCGGGTCGAACCGACCACCGCCGAGGAGACCGGTCCGGCGGCGGCGCCGGTGGTGACCCCGTCGATGACCGACCCGGCCCGGCTCGACGGGGTTTGGTATTGCGCACTCGGGTCGAGCTCCGCCGAGGGGTTTGCCAACAACACCCTGATGCTCTCGAACCTCGGCGACGAGCCGACCAAGGCCAGCATCGGGGTTCTCACCGGGGAGGGGCGGGCCCCGACCATCACCGTGGACCTGGCCCCGCACTCCACCCAGGAGATCCCCCTGTCCGACGCGGCCCGGGCCGAGGTGGCCGGGGCGGTGGTCGAGATGCTAGACGGGGTCGGGGTGGTGTCCCACCGGGTGGACACCGCGTTCGGCCCGGCCGAGGCCCCGTGTGCCACCCACGTCTCCAACACCTGGTACTTCGCCGGTGGTCGCACGGAACGCGACGCCAAGGAGTACCTGGCTCTGATGAACCCCTTCCCCGAGGACGTGGTGTTCAACGTGGAGCTGTATCGGGCCTCGGGCCGGCCCCGACAGCCGGCCGAGCTCCGTGGGGCCGAGGTGAAGGCCAACTCCATCAAGGTCATCGAGATCGACACCTACATCGCCCGAGAGGAGGTGGTGGCCGCGTCGGTCACCACCGTCCGGGGCCGGCTCGTGGCCGAGCGGCTGATCACCACCAACGGGGATCTCGGGCCCAAGGGGGCCGCGCTCGAGCTGGGGGCCCCGGAACCGGCCCTGAGCTGGATGCTGCCGGCCGGCCGGGTCCACGAGGGGGGCGACGACCAGGTGATCGTCTTCAACCCGGATCCGGAACGATCGGCCTCGATCGAGCTCGACCTGTGGCCGCTCAACCCCACCGACCGCTCCCTCTACGGCATGAGCTCCGTACCCCGCCAGCTGCTGCCCGGCCGGTTCGAGGTCATCGACCTCCGCAACGAGGCCGTACGGTTCGGGGTTCCCTTGCCCTACGAGATGGGGGTGAGCGTCCGTTCCACCAACGAGGTCCCGATCGTCACCGAACGCTGGCAGTTCGCCACTGCCGTTGACCGCAACCTGATCGGGGCCGGCGGGACCGAGGCCGACACGACCACCGACACCACCACTGACGCGACCACTGGAACGACAGTGGCCCCGGACGCCACCACTGACACGACCACGGCCCCGGACCCGACCACCAACACGACCGTGGCCCCGGACGACGCAACCGACACGACCGCCGGAGAGACCGCCCCCGGCACCGGCGACGCCGGTCAACCCCACACCGGCGAGGTCGACATTCCCGGCATTCTCGGGGGGGAGGCCCAGGAGCTGGTCCAGCCCACCCCCGACGTTGGTATCGCCACGTCCCGGGGTACCGAGGTGTTGTCGCAGCGCTGGGTCGTGCCGTGGGTACCGGTGGCCGCGCCTTCGGCCTCGGTCATCGTGGTCACCGCGCCCCAGGACGCCTCGGTGGAGGTCACGGCCCTGGTGAACGGGGAGATGACCGGCCCGTTCCTAGGCGACGTCGCCGCCGGTGGCCGGGCCATCATCCCCCTCGACGTCGCGGGGCCCGGGGCCGCGGTGTTGGTCGAGTCCAACAGCCCGGTGTCGGTGGAGGCCCAGGTCGTGAATCCGGGAGTCTCCTTCGCCGTGATCGCCGGGGTCCCGACCATTGCCGGCTGATCGGCTCATCGCCCTCGTGGCCCTCACGGTCGTAGCCGTGGTGGTGGCCCTCCTGCTGCAGCGGCGTCGGGCCGATCCGCCCTCAGCGCCCAGCTACCGGGCCCCGACCCAGCTGGACCGGGACGACTTCGGTCAGCCCCCCAGCCCCCGGCTGGTGGTTCTCTTCGCCTCCGACAGCTGCCACTCCTGCCCGGTGGCCTGGGCCGCGGTCACCGAGGCCTGCGGCCCCGACGGACCCCGGGCCGGTGTACCTCACACCCGTGTGTCGGTGGAGGACGACCCCGAACTGCACCAGCGGTACCGGGTTGATGCCGTCCCCACCACGGTGGTGGCCGACGCCGACGGGGTGGTGGTCCAGGCCCTGTTCGGTCCGGTCGGCGTGGTCGATGTCGTCCACGCCATCGACACACCGGGCTGACCCGGCCAGGGGATCAGCTGTCGATCGAAGCGTCGATGGCGTCGGACTGGATGGAGTCTGACAGCCCCTCGTTGTGGGCGGAACCGATGGCGGGCATGCCACTGTCGTCCTCACCCCGACCCACCCGGATCAGGCGCTTCACCTCATCGCCGCTGAGAGTCTCGTGCTCCAGGAGGCCCCGGGCCACCAGGTTGAGCGCCTTGCGGTTGTCGGTGAGCAGCTGACGGCAGCGGCTCTCCTGTTCGACCAGGATCCGTTGTATCTCGCCGTCGATGAGGCTGGCGATCTCGTCGGAGTACTCCTTGTGCTGCATCATGTCGTCGCCCAGGAACACCGGGGCGCCACCACCGAAGGCCATGGGGCCGAGCTTGGGGGACATGCCCCACTCCCGCACCATCCGCCGGGCCAGGCCGGTCGCCTTCTGGAGGTCGTCGCCGGCTCCGGACGACACCACCCCGAAGACCAGATCCTCGGCGTTCCGCCCGCCCAGCATCATCACGATCATGTTCTCGGCGTGGCTGAGCCGGAGGGAGTGCCGGTCCTCCTCGGGGAGGGTCATGGTGACGCCGAGTGCCATGCCGGTGGGGATGATGGTGACCTTGTGGAGCGGGTCGTAGTCCGGCAGGAGGGCGGCGCACAGGGCGTGCCCGGCCTCGTGGAACGCCGTCATCTCCCGTTCCTCGTCGGACATGACGAGCGAATCACGCCGGACGCCCATGAGCACCCGGTCCCTCGCCATATCGAAATGGCGGGCGTGGATCTTGGCGTCGCCGCCGCGGACCGCGAACAGGGCGGCCTCGTTGACCAGGTTGGCCAGGTCGGCTCCGCTCATTCCGGGCGTGCCGCGGGCGATGAGGTCGAGGTCCACGTCGTCGGCGATCTTCTTGTGCTTCACGTGCACCGACAGGATCTGCTTGCGGTCCTCGAGCTCGGGCAGGGGCACCACGACCTGACGGTCGAACCGGCCCGGGCGGAGCAGGGCCGGATCGAGGATGTCCGGCCGGTTGGTGGCCGCCATCATCACGATGCCCTCGGTGGCCTCGAAGCCGTCCATCTCCGACAGCATCTGGTTGAGGGTCTGCTCCCTCTCGTCGTGGCCGCCGCCGAGGCCGGCGCCCCGCTTGCGGCCGATGGAGTCGATCTCGTCGATGAAGATGATGGCCCGACCCATCTTGCGGGCCTCGTTGAACAGGTCACGGACCCGGCTGGCGCCGACCCCGACGAACATCTCCATGAAGTCCGAACCGGTCACGGACAGGAACGGCACCCCGGCCTCCCCGGCCACAGCCCGGGCGATCAGGGTCTTACCGGTACCGGGCGGGCCGACCAGCAGGACGCCCTTGGGGATACGGGCGCCGATCTCGGCGAACTTGCCCGGTTCCTTCAGGAAGTCGACCACCTCGGTGATCTCCTTCTTGACCGAGGCGTAGCCGGCCACGTCGTCGAAGGTGGCGCCCGGCCGTTCCGACGAATACGTCTTGGCCCGGCTGCGGCCGATCGACATGATCCCACCCATCTGGGACTGCTGCCGGCGGCTCCACCACAGGAACAGGCCGACCAGCACGATGAAGGGGAGGAGGGGGAGGAAGGTGGTGAAGAAGTTGCCGGTGGGCGTCTCCGGCTCCACCTCGACGTTGTGTTGGTCGAGTAGGGCGAGATCGGCCTCGGGGAAGGGCTCCAAGCCCGTGGTCTGGAAAAGGTCGCCGTTGGTCTTCTTGCCGCTGATCTCGGCGGTGAGGTTGTTGTAGGTGATCGATTCGACCTCGTTGGCCGCCACCGCCGTCTTGAACTCGGAGTAGGAGATTTCGTTGGCCGGCGAGGAATTCATGGTTGAGGCCACGACGAGTAACGTCACCAGCAACCCGATGACGATCCACGCCGACCACCGCGGCCAACCACCGTTCGGCCGGTTCGGTGGCCGCGTGTTGCTACCGGGGCGGGGCGGCGGGGGATTCGGCCCGTTCTTACTCATAGTCACAGCCTAATTGGCTGGGTTGCCGAAGCCATGGTCGGGCCCATCGGCGGCCGGGGCCGGGTCTGGAGGGGCCGGGCGAACAGTGATCCGCCGGGTGATCGCCCGGGGACCGGCCGGGTCATTGAACCGGGGGCGGAACCGTCTACGGTTCCGCCCGTGGCCTCCGCTGCCGACGACCCCCGTCACCCCGACGATGCCCCGACCGCCGCCGGGCCGGCCGGTCCCACCGAACTGGCTCGGTGGATCCAACCGGGCCCGCTCCGCCGGCCAGTCGTGTCGCTCTCGACCGCGGCGCTGGTTCTCCTCGGGGCCCAGGTGGCGAGCCTCCTGTGGGCCGGGGTGGTGTTAAGCCTCCGATACCGCACCACCGAGATGCCCAGTCCGCTGCCGATGCCCACCCAGTTGCTGGCCACCCTCGGGCTGTGGATCGGCTACGGGGTCGGGCCCCTGCTGGCCCTCCGTGCCGGGGCCGCGCCGGATGAGCACCCAGCCTCCCTTCGGGCCTGGTTCGGCCCGCTGCGGGCCATGGATCTCCTGGTCGGCGGGGTCGTGGGGGTGGGAGCGCAGCTGGTGGTGATCCCGCTCGTGTACTGGCCCCTGGTCCGCCTGTTCGACCTCGACCCGGGCGAGTCGGCCCGCCGTATGGCGGACTCGGCCGACGGGGTGGTGCCGATCATCCTGTTCGCCCTGGCCGTGGTGGTGGTGGCGCCGGTGGTCGAGGAGCTGGCGTTCCGTTGGACCCTGACCCGGGCCCTGTCGGCCAGCTGGGGGCCGGTGGTGGCCTCGCTCGGCTCGGCGGCGGTGTTCGCCCTGGTCCACCGGGACCCGACGGTGATGCCCGGCCTGTTCGTGTTCGCGGCGGCCCTGGCCGTGCTGACCCTCCGCACCGACCGTCTGGCGCCGGCGGTGATCGCCCACGCTGCCTTCAACGCCACCACGGTCGTGCTCGTCACCCTCGCCCGGTAGGGCCGGGCGGATGGTCCGTACGGCCTGTTCGGCCGGTCCCCCTCACCTGGGGCCGGTCCCCGTCGATCGTCTTGATACGGGCCGCGTCGCCAGTGGCCCGGCGAGAGGAGATCACATGACGGCACCAGCGCCGGGTCGGACCGAGAGCAGAGCGGCCTCACCGCCCCCGGCCGGGACCCACCAGGCCCGTGCCCAGCAGCCTCCGGCACCGTGCGCCACCTGTGGCGTCGAACTGGTCTCCATCACCATCACGGTGGACGGCAACGACCTGGTGATGTCGTCCTGTCAGCGCTGCGACGTGCGGACCTGGCGGTTGGCGGGCCGGCCGATCGGGCTCGACCGGGCCCTCGCCGAGGTCGGCCAGCATCAGGGCCGCCGCCGCTGAACCACCTCGCCTGAATACCCTGGGTGCGGTGGAAGCCCCTCAGGCCGACCGACACGGAACCGGACCGGGAGCCGGCGGAGGTGGCGCCAACGGCTCCACCCCGTCCGGAGCGGTGTCCGCCGAACCGCCCGTCGTCGTCCCCGGGCGCCGGGCGGCGCCCCCTCCCCCCGAGCGTCGCGACCGTGGCAACGGGCACGAGGCACCGCCGCCCAGGTTCACCGCCCCGCCCGAGTGGGCGCCCCCCGTCGTTCCCGGTGGATCCGGGGGGAACGGCTCCCCCGCCCGCAGGGAACCCGGCCACCCGGCCCCGGTCCCTGACGGGGATCAGGGTTTCGACGAGGATCAGGATTTCGACGAGGGGCCCTTCCCCGACGGTGCGCGCGCGTTCGACGAGGAACGGCCGTTCTTCGACGAGGGGCCGCACCGGGACGGGGCCCGGTCGTTCGACGGGGAGCCGTCGTCCGACGAAGCCTGGTCCGACGAAGCCTGGTCCGACGAAGCCTGGTCCGACGAAGCCTGGTCCGACGAAGGGCCCGGGTCTTCGGCGGCCTGGCCGATCGCGGTCGGAGCCGGCCCCCGTCCCCAGCGGCTGGTCCAGTTCGCCCGGTCCCTGGCCGGCCCGGACCAGCCTCTGGTCCTCGGGGTCGTCGGCTTCACGGTGGCGGTGGTGTGCGCCCTGTTCGTCTTCGTCCAGATGCGGCCCGACCTGTTGTTCACCGCCACCACGCCGGCCGGCGGTGACATGGGCGCCCACGTCTGGGGCCCCCTATACCTGCGCGACGAACTCCTGCCCAACCTCCGGCTGAACGGTTGGACCCCCGACTGGTACGCCGGTTTCCCCGCCTACCAGTTCTACATGGTCATCCCGTCCCTGGCGATCGTGGCCCTGAACGCCGGGTTCAGCCCGTTCATCGGGGTTCCCCTGGCTGCCCTGGTCGGGGTCGGTGCCTGGCGGCTGGCCCGGGGGCGCGGTCACCGCCACCTGGTCGCGGCCGTGGTCGTCTCGGTCGTGGCCGCGGTACTGCTGATCTCCCTGCCCTATGGGGTGGCCTTCAAGCTCGTGAGCGTGTCCGGTCTGGTCACGATGCCCATCTCGGCCTGGTTGATGGGACGGTTCAGTCGGGCCCCGGAGCCGGTCCCGGCCTTCCTGGCCGTGGCCACCACCATCTTCCTGTTCGACACGAACTTCACCATCTACGGCGGCAACATCGCCTCCACCCTGGCCGGTGAGTTCGCCTTCTCGATCAGTCTCAGCCTGGCCCTGCTGGCCATCGGTCTCACCATGCGGGGTCTCGACAGCGGGCGGGGCCGGGTGGTCGCCGCAGTGGTCATCGCCCTGGTCGCCCTGACCCACATAATCCCCCTCTTCTTCACCATCGCCGCCCTCGGCCTGGTGGTGCTGCTCCCCCGGGGGGCGAACGCGGTAGCCCCCATCAGTGCCGGCGCCGCCATGGTTCTCATCGCCCACGCCGTCGACGGCTCGGCCGTCTGGGTGCTCGCCCTCTCCGTGGTCGCTCTGGTCGGGGTGTTCGCCGCGTCCGCCGTTGCCGATCCGGCCGTGACCCGACGGGTCCAGTGGCTGTTCACCACGGCGGTGGTGTCGGTCCTGCTCTCGTCGTTCTGGCTGCTGCCCTTCGTGTTCCGCCACAAGTACTTCAACGACATGGGCTGGGAGGTCCGCCAGGACGTGGCCGTCGCCCTGGGCACGGCCCCGATGCGGGTGGCCCTGCCGATCGCCCTGCTGGGCATCCTGCTCTCGTTCGGCTTCAAGGAACGGATCGGGATGCTGTTCGGGGTGATCGGGGTGGTGGCCGCGGTGGCCGTCGACCAGCTGGGTCAGGGGCCCCTGTGGAACGCCCGCATCCTGCCCTTCTACTACCTGGCCACCTACCTCACGGCCGCCGTCGGCATCGGCCTCAGCGTGCGGGCGGTGGTCCAGTGGCGCGTCGTCCTGCGCGAGGCCGGGGACGGGGCCGGGGTCGGCCCCCGCCCCAGCTGGCCCCGGATGCCCGGTCCCACCGTGCCGATCGTGGTCTCGGCGTCGGTCGTCGCCGTGGTCGTGGCCCTGGTCGGCATCTCGATCCCGCTCCGGGCCGAACTTCCCGGCCGCTCCTACGGTGAGGACGGCACCTACCGGTGGATGGGGATCGTCTCCAACGAGACCAGCATCATCCCGTCGTGGACGGCGTGGAACTACACCGGCTACGAACGCAAGGAGACCTACCGCGAATACCACGACGTGGTGGACGCCATGATCGGGGTGGGCGAGACGAACGGCTGCGGCCGGGCCATGTGGGAGTACGACCGCAAGCTCGACCGGTACGGCACGCCGATGGCCCTGATGCTGCTGCCCATGTGGAGCGACGGGTGCATCGGTTCGATGGAGGGCCTCTACTTCGAGTCGTCGGCCACGACCCCGTTCCATTTCCTCAACCAGAGCAAGCTGTCGCTGGCCCCGTCCCGGGCCCAGCGTGACCTGCCCTACCAGGACTTCAGCGTGGAGGGGGGAGTCACCCAGCTCCAGGTGATGGGGGTCCGCTACTACATGGCCACCACAGACGATGCCATTGAGGCCGCCCGTAACGAACCCCGGCTCGTCGAGGTGGCCGAAGCCCAGCCGTTCGTCGTGTTCGAGGTGGCCGACAGCGAGCTGGTGGAACCGCTCGACACCCTCCCGGTGGTGGTGACCGGGCCCACCGAGGAGCAGATGGGCCCCCTGGCCACCCGCTTCGACGTGGGCTGGTTGAGCCAGGCCGTCACCTACTACAACAACCCGGCGTACTGGTCGGCCCTACCGGCCGAGGACGGACCGGACGGGTGGCCCCGGGCCGAGATCCTGGCCGATGCCCCCACCGAGGCGGTGACCGCACCGTCGGTATCGAACATCACCACCGGCACCGACACCATCCGCTTCGAGGTCGATCAGCCCGGAACCCCGGTGCTGGTCAAGGCATCCTACTTCCCCAACTGGAAGGCGTCCGGGGCGGAGGGACCGTGGCGGGTGGGCCCCAACCTGATGGTGGTCGTCCCCACCGACACCACGGTGGAGCTCAGCTACGGGCGTACCTGGCTCGACTGGCTGGGCCTGTTCCTCACCGCGGCCGGTGTCGTCGGTCTGGTCGGCCTGGCCAAGCTGGACACCGCCGGTCGGGGCCGTCCCGAGGGCGGCGGGTCGCCGGTCCCTCCGTCCGGTCCGTAGGCTGTCGCCCGCACCTGGGAGGAGTCGAAGGGTCGAGGTGGTGGCCGACGGTAATGGGACCGCAGAGGAGCGGGTGGGGCCCCGGAGGTCCCGCGCCGCGGTGCCGGAGAGATGAGAAGTCGTCTCCGGCTCTTCGTGCTGGTGGGCCTGGCCGCCAGCCTCGTCGATTTCGGGCTCCTGCTCGGCCTGGCCCCCTGGGGGGTCGTGCCCGCCGATCTGGTGGCCCTGGCCGCGGCGTCGCTCACCTCCTATCTCGGTAACCGGATCATCACGTTCCGGGGCGACCCGGCCGCCCGTTGGGTCCGCCGCCCCAGCCTGTTCGCCGCGGTGGCCGTGGTGGCCGGCCTGGTCGATCTGGCCGTGGTGGCCGGCCTGGCTGCCGTGGGCGTGCCCTTGGTGGCGGCCAAGACGGTGGCCGTGGTCGCGGCCGCGCTGATCCGCTGGACCGCCTACCGGCGGGTGCTGTTCACCGAGGTGCGTAGGGAACTGGCCCGGCGTCGCCCCCGTCCGCCGGTGACCGGTGACGTCCGCCTGACCGTGGTGATCCCCGCCTACTGGGAGGGCGAACGGATCGGGTCCACCGTGGCCGCCGTCACCCGGGCGGTGACCGACCCGGACGCCGACCTCACCGGTCCCCGGGTCCACCCGGACGAGGTGGAGATCATCGTGGTCGACGACGGTTCCGGCGACGAAACCGCGGCCCGAGCCGCGGCGGCCGGCGCCACCGTCGTCCGGCAACCGGTCAACCGGGGCAAGGGGGCCGCGGTGCGGGCCGGGGTCCTGGCCGCCCGGGGTCGCACCGTGGTGTTCACCGACGCCGACCTGGCCTACCCACCCAGCCTGATCCTCGACGTGCTCGCCACGGTGGAGGGCGGCTGGGACGTCGCGGTGGGCAGCCGCCGCCACACCGAGACCAACACCCTGGTGCGGGCCCGCCGGGTGCGGGAGCTCGGGGGCCGGGTGATCAACTTGTGGACCCACCTGGTGCTCTTGGGTGCGTTCCACGATACCCAGTGCGGCATCAAGGGGTTCCGGCGCGACGTCGGGGTGGCGGTCTTCGAACGGAGCCGGATCGACGGGTTCGCCTTTGACGTGGAGCTGTTCCTGATGGCGGAGCAGGATCGCCTGTCCCTCACCGAGATCCCCGTGTCGGTGCGGAACCGTCCCGGATCGTCGGTGAGCGTGGTCGGCGACTCGTTGACCGTCCTGCGGGATCTGGTCCGGATCCGGCGATGGGCGGGAGCCGGGGCGTACCGCCCCAACGAACAGCAGGGGGCCGTGGTGGGCGAGACGGACCTCCGGAGGGATTGAGCTCCCCGACGTGGCCCGTCCGGGCCGGTATTCTGCCGGGGTGGACAACCCCATCTCGTCCCTGCTCGACTCCATTGTCAAGGCCTACGACATCCGCGGCACCTACCCGGATCAGATCAACGCCGAGGTCTGCCGGGCGCTCGGCACCGGGTTCGCCGCGTTCATCCGTGACGTCGAACCGGCCACCGACACCGTCCTGATCGCCCGGGACATGCGCCCGTCCGGCCCGGAACTGGTGGCCGCGTTCGCCGAGGGGGTGATGGCGCAGGGGCTCAACGTGGTGGAGCTCGGCCTCGGATCCACCGACCTGCTCTACTTCGCCTCCGGTTCCCGGAACCAGCCCGGTGTCATGTTCACCGCGTCCCACAACCCGGCCGAGTACAACGGCATCAAGCTGTGCCGTTCGGGGGCGGCCCCCGTTGGCGCCGACACCGGCCTGGCCGAGATCAAGCGGGTGGCCATCGAGGGTGTACCGGATGGGCCCACCCGGGGGACCACCTCCACTGCGGAGGTGCTCGACGATTTCGCCGACCACGTCCGGGGGTTCATCGACACCGCCGGGCTCCGCCCCCTCAAGGTGGTGGCCGACACCGCCAACGGTATGGGTGGCCTGGTGGTCCCGGCCGTGTTCGCCGAGCTGCCCTTCGAGCTCGAGGTGATGTACCCCGAGCTCGACGGCACCTTCCCCAACCACGAGGCCAACCCCCTCGTCGTGGAGAACCTGGCCGATCTGCGGGCCCGCGTCCTCGAGGTCGGGGCCGACATCGGCCTGGCCTTCGACGGCGACGCCGACCGGGTGTTCCTGGTCGACGAGCGGGCCGAGCCGGTGTCGGGTTCGCTCACCACGGCCTTGCTGGCCAAGGCCCTCCTGGCCCGGAATCCGGGGGGGACAATCATCTACAACCTCATCTGCTCCAAGGAGGTCCCCGAGGTGATCATGGAGCACGGCGGGGTTCCGGTGCGGTCCCGGGTAGGTCATTCCTTCATCAAGGCCAGGATGGCCGAGACGGGGGCCGTGTTCGGGGGTGAGCACTCCGCCCACTACTACTTCCGGGACAATTGGCGGGCCGATTCGGGGATCATCGCCGCGGTGATGGTGCTCGAACAGCTGGCCCGGTTCGACGGGCCGCTCTCGGAGCTGCTCGCCCCCCTGGACCGCTACTCGGCCTCGGGGGAGATCAACACCCGGGTGGGCGACGCCGATGCCGTCATCGACCATGTGGCCGCCCACTACGCCGACGCTGAGACCGACCGGGTGGACGGCCTCACCGTCGACAGCGGATCGTGGTGGTTCAACCTGCGGCCGTCCAACACCGAACCGTTGCTGCGCCTCAACCTCGAAGCCGGCGACCCCGACACGGTGGCCCGGCGGGTCGGCGAGGTGCAGGCGGTGATGGCGGCGGCCGGATGAACCCGGGCCCGGTCCCCGGCCCGCCGCCGCGGGGGGGTGGGCCGTGGAACGGCTGATCGGGGTGGTGCGGGACTACGCCTGGGGCGACCGTCGCTTCATCGCCGAGCTCCAGGGGCGACCGCCGGGGGGTGGCCCCGAGGCGGAGCTGTGGTTGGGCGACCACCCGTCGGCCCCGTCCCCGATACCGGAACGGGGGGTGACCCTCGACCGGCTGGTGGCCGACGACCCGGTGGCCACCCTCGGGCCCGGGGTGGCGAACCGCTACGGCGCCGTGCCGTATCTGCTGAAGGTCCTGGCCGCGGCCGAACCCCTCTCGATCCAGGCCCACCCGTCGGCCGAGCAGGCCCGGGCCGGGTTCGCCCGGGAGGAGGCGGCCGGGATCCCCGGCGATGCCCCCGAGCGCACCTACCGGGACCCGAACCCAAAACCCGAGGTCATCGCCGCCCTGACCGACTTCGAGGCCAAGTGCGGGTTCCGGCCCCTGGCTGACACGGCGCGGTTGCTGGCCGCCCTGGCCGGTGCCACCGCCGGGGCTGACTCCACCGGCGCCGGGACGGGCCCGGCCGGCCCAACGCTCACCATCGCCGATCTGGCCGCCCGGTGCCGCACGGGTGCGGCCGGCGGCGCCGACGCCGGCCGACAGGCGGCCCGGTCGCTGGTGGCCGACGTGCTCGGCCTGGATCCCGTGGCGGCCAAGACGCTGGTGGCCGCCACGGTGGCCGCGGCCGAACACCTGATCGCCACCGGCCTGCCGCCGGCCTTGGAGATCTTCCGGCCCGAGCTGGCCTGGACCCCCCGCCTGGACGCCTTCTACCCGGGCGATCCCGGGGTGGTGGTGGCCCTCCTCCTCAACCATGTGACCCTCCGGCCGGGTCAGGCCATGTTCCTGCCCGCCGGGAACCTCCACGCCTACCTGGTGGGGGCGGGGGTGGAGCTGATGGCGAACAGCGACAACGTCGTCCGCGGGGGCCTGACGCCGAAACACGTCGACGTGGCCGAGCTCGTCACCGTGCTGGATCCAGGCGACGGTCCCGCCCCGGTGCAGACCCCCACCGGTCCGGTGCACCGCTACCACCTGCCCATCCCCGAGTTCAGCCTGACCCGGCTGGCCGTCGACCGGGCCGACCGTCTCGACCACCTGGTCCGTCACGACGGGATCGACCTGCTCCTGGTCACCGCCGGCACCGTCCGGTTGACCGTCGAACCGGAGCGCCGGGGGAGCGGGGCCGGCGGGGAGATGGTCCTTGCCGCGGGGGAGACCGCCGTGGTGTGGTGGAGCGACGGGCCCTACCGGATCCGGGCCGACGGGCCGGCGATGGCCTGGCGTGCCTCCTCGGGCTGACGGCCCGGACGGTGGGTGGATGGCCTAGCTCCACCCGGATCGATCCCCGGCGGCCCCCCGGGCCCTGGTAGCCTGACCGGCGGACCGTCGAGGGCTGCGTGATCTGGGCCAGTGGGCCTCAGCCCCCGACCACCCCGTCCCCCCGAACGCGAACCGGTGGGTCCTGGAGCCGGGACAGGCTCGACCCCCGGAGGGAGTTGAACCCATGACCACGACCGAGTCTCGACCGCGCCGCGTCATCGACGGCGACTACAAGGTGGCCGACATCGACCTGGCCGGCGCCGGCCGCAAGCAGATCGAGCTGGCCGAGCAGGAGATGCCGGGTCTGATGGCCCTGCGGGCCGAGTACGTCGACAGCCAGCCCCTGGCCGGGGCCCGGATCACCGGCAGCCTCCACATGACCGTCCAGACCGCGGTGCTGATCGAGACCCTCGCCGTCCTCGGCGCCGAGGTCCGTTGGGCGTCCTGCAACATCTTTTCCACCCAGGACGAGGCCGCGGCCGCCGTCGTGGTGGGCCCCAACGGTACCACCGACCGGCCCGACGGGATCCCCGTGTTCGCCTGGAAGGGTGAGACCCTGGAGGAGTACTGGTGGTGCACCGACCAGGCGCTGCGGTGGCCGGACGAGAACGGCAACCCCAGTCTGATCCTCGACGACGGGGGCGACGCCACCCTCCTGGTCCACAAGGGAGCCGAGTTCGAGGCCGTCGGGTCGGTGCCGGCCCCCACCGACGACGACTCGGAGGAGTGGACCGTGGTCCTCGGCCTCCTGGCCCGCCTCCAGGTCGAGGACGGCAAGTTGTTCACCCGGATGGCCGAGGCGGTCCGGGGGGTGTCGGAGGAGACGACCACCGGCGTCCACCGTCTCTACGAGATGCGCGACGCCGGCACCCTGGCCTTCCCGGCCATCAATGTGAACGACGCTGTGACCAAGTCGAAGTTCGACAACAAATACGGCACCCGCCACAGCCTCCTGGACGGCATCAACCGGGGCACCGACGTCATGATCGGCGGCAAGACCTGTGTCGTGCTCGGCTACGGAGACGTGGGCAAGGGCTGCGCCGAGGCCCTGCGGGGCCAGGGCGCCCGGGTCGTCATCACCGAGATCGATCCGATTTGCGCCCTGCAGGCGGCCATGGACGGCTACCAGGTGACCACCATCGAGCGGGTGCTGGATTCGGCCGACATCTTCATCACCGCCACCGGCAACAAGGATCTCCTGTCGGCCGAGATGATGAGCCGCATGAAGCAGGGCGCCATCGTGGGCAACATCGGCCACTTCGACAACGAGATCGACATGGCCGGCCTCTACCGCCAGAGCGACATCCAGCGGATCAACATCAAGCCCCAGGTTGACGAATTCCGGTTCCCCGACGGGCATTCGATCATCGTGCTGAGCGAAGGCCGGCTGTTGAACCTGGGGAACGCCACCGGGCACCCGAGTTTCGTCATGTCGGCCAGCTTCACCAACCAGGTGCTGGCCCAGATCGAGCTCCACGCCAACGCCGAGGCGTACGGCCGGGAGGTCGTCACCCTCCCCAAGGTCCTGGACGAGAAGGTGGCTCGCCTCCACCTCGACGCCCTCGGTGTGAAGCTCACCGAGCTCACCCCGGAGCAGGCCGACTACCTCGGGATTCCCGTCGACGGCCCCTACAAGCCCGACCACTACCGCTACTGAGCGGCCGCGGCCCGGAGGCTACGGGCCGGTCCCGGGCGGGTTCGCCCCGGCGCCGGTCCGGCCGGGCTTCCGCTGGCCGGCCCCACCCCGCCGATCGCGGCCGGTCCGGTGCCACCCGACCGGACCTTCAAGCCACCCGTCGATTTGGTCGATCCGGAACCTATGGGCTCCTCCCCGTTGGGCACGGATCAGGCGAGCGCGGCCTCGACGGCCGGTGATGGGACGCACCCCGCGCCGGGTCCCGGCGGCGCCCCACCGTCGGGACCGGCCTCCCCGGGGGCGGTGATCCCGTACGAACGCCTCCCTGACCCGGCCGGGCCCGCGGTGCGGTCCGACCGGCGGTCCGCGGGGTTCCCGTCGACGGCGGGGGCCGGGTTGGAGATCGTCGGCGTCCTCGGGCGGGGTGGGCAGGCCACCGTCTACGAGGCCCGGGGCACCGACGACCCCGGCGTCGCCCGGGCCGGTGATCGATCCGGGCCGGAGCCCGGCCGCCACTACGCGTTGAAGCTGCTGAACGTTCCGGCCGAGGACCCGGCCGACGCCGTGCGTTCGTTCGGGCGGGAGGCCGCCCTGCTGGCCATGATCGACGATCCCGGGGTGCCCAAGGTCCATGCCCTCGGCTCGATCGACCGGCGCCCGTACCTGGTGGCCGACCTGGCCGCCGGGCGCAACCTGCGGGAGCTGATCGAGCCCGGCCCGATGGCCCCGCCCCGGGCCCTGGCCGTGACCGAGGGGGTGCTGGAGGCCCTGGCCGCCGCCCACCGGGCCGGAGTGCTGCACCGGGACGTCAAGCCCGAGAACATCGTCGTCGGGGACGACGGGATGGTCCGGCTCGTCGACTTCGGCCTGGCCGGACGGGTCGGGGGCGCCCTGGGCCGCCGCCGGGACGACCGCGACGCGGTGGTGGGGACCTTGGCCTACGCCGCCCCCGAGCAGGCCGGGATGCTCCGCCGGTCGGTCGACGAGCGCAGTGACCTCTACGCCGTGGGCGTGGTGCTGTTCGAGATGCTGGCCGGGCGCCCCCCGTTCACGGCCGCCGACGTCGGCCGGTTGCTCCGCAGCCACGCGGTGGAACCGCCCCCCGACCTCCAGGTCCTGGCCCCGGCGGTGGACCCCGAGCTCCGGTCGGTGGTGGAGCGGCTCCTGGCGAAGGACCCCGACGACCGGTACCCGAGCGCGGTGGAGGTGCTCGACGCCGTGCGGGGTCTCCCGGCCGCCGTCGGCCCGGGCCAACCCGTCGGCCGCCGCCCGGCCCCGCCCCACCGGCGCGGGAGACGGCTAGGGGGCGGCGCTGGCCTGGTCGGCCGGCACCGCCCCCTAGCCGCCCTGGAGCGGCGCTGGAGCCGGGCCGTGGCCGGGACCGGCGGGTTGGCCCTCGTGCGGGGACCGGCCGGGGTGGGCAAGACCGCCCTGGTGCGGGCCCTGGCCGATCGGGTCGAGGCCGGCGGTGGGTTGGTCCTGTCGGGGAAGGGCAGCGCCGACGACCCGACCCCCCTCGGGCCCCTCCGGGCCGCCCTCGACGAGTGGCTGGACCAGCTGCGCCTCCGCACCGACCCGGCCGCGGTCGCCGCCCTCGCCGACGTGGCCGTGGCCGCCCACCAGGCCGGCCCGCTCATCGCCGTGGTCGGCCCGTCCCTGGTGGACGGGCACGACCGGATCGAGGGCGACCGGAGCGGCCAGTTGCCCGGGGTGGTGGCCGGCTTCCTGATCGACCTGGCCGACCGGTTCGACGGCCTCCTGCTCCATCTCGACGACGTCCAGTGGTTGGACACCTCGACGGTGCGGGTGGTGGAGCAGCTGGCCGCCGAGGTGGCCGACCACCGCCTCCTGGTGGTGGGAACGGCCCGGGTGGAGCCGGCGGCCGAGGCGGCCGTCGACCGGTTCGTGGCCGTGGCCGGCGGTCGCCTGGAACCCACCATCGAACTGAGACCCTTCACCGACGACGAGGTGGCGGAACTGGTGCGTCTCGAACTGCCGGGTGCCCACCTTGACGAAGGGATCTCCCGGGCCCTGGCCGCCCGGGGGGACGGCAACCCGTTCGTGGTCAGGGAGTTCCTCCGGGCCGTGGTCGACGCCGGCCTGCTCACCCCGGATTGGGGCCGGTGGCGTCTCGATGAGGCCGGCCTCCGTGATCTCGAACTCCCCGAGGACGTCCTGGGCCTGGTTCTCTCCCGCGTGGACGGCATCGGCCGCCGGGGACGGGAGGTGCTCACGGTGGGGGCCGCCCTCGGGGCCCGGTTCGACCCCGACATCGTCGTCGAGGTGATCGGGACCGCTGATTCGGCCGAGGTGCGCCACGCCCTGGCCGACGCCACCGACCGCCACCTGCTGGAGCCTCGGGGCCCCGAGCTGGCCTTCGTGCACGACCGGGTCCGGGAGGCTCTGCTCGACCCGTTGGACCCCGACGGGGCCGCCCGGCTCCACCTCTGCATCGCCCGGGCCCTGGACCGGCGGTGGGCCGAGGCGGCCACCGGACGGCCCGGACCGGGCGGAGTCAACGGCCGACGGGCGACCCCCGATCTGGTGTACGCCCTGGCCCAGCACTACCTCCAGGCCGGCGATCAGGCCGACCGCCGCCGGGTGCACGAGACCTGCCGGGAGGCCGGGGAGCTGGCGGCCAGCGAGCAGGCGCCCGAGGTGGCCGTGCCGTTCTTCGCCGCCGCCCACGCCGCCGGGGCCGGCGACCATGGTTTCCTGCTCCACTACGGCTCCGCCCTGCGGGAGGCCGGCGACTTCACCGAGGCCGTCCACCAGCTGGAGGCCAGCGCGGACGCCGCCCCCACCGCCGTCGACCGGGCCGAGGCGCTCCTCGAACTGGCCGACGTGCACGTGGCGTCGTGGGCCACCGCGGACGCCTACCGCCTGCTCCGGGAGGTGCTGGCCCTGGTCGGCCGGCCGGTTCCCGACGGCGGTATCGCCATGGCCCGGGCGGTGGTTGCCGACCTCCTCAATCCGGCGCTCACCCGTCGCCGCGCCGACCGGAACGATGACCGGCTGTTCGTCCGGGCCCACAACATCTCGGTGTACGTCGGCGGTCAGGACCTAGCCCTCGGTCGGATGCTGTTCCACTCGGCCTGCGCCGCCCTAGGGGCTCGCCGGCTCGCCCGGACGAACCCGGAGTACGTGATCGCGGTGGCCGGGTTCGGCACCGCACTGGGCACCGCCGGCCTACGCCGGCTGTCGGAATGGACCCTCCGGCGCTCCGAACGGGCTGCCGACGCGGTGGACGACCCCCACCTCCAGGCCCTGGTCAGCTGGTGTTGGGGGATCACCGCCTACCTGGCCAACTGGGACGACGGTGCAGCTTGGGCCCACACCATCAACCGGCACGGCCGATGGCTTGACACGGCCAAGTACCTCGACGCCACGGCCAGTCTGGGCGCTCACGCCGGCTTCCTCGGCCTGACCGATGACCTGATGCTGTGGAACGCCCTGGGGCGCCGGCGGGTGGCGGCCGCCCCGTCGCTGGAGTTCGCCGCCCTCGTCACCTACGACGCTCTGATCGCCTACCAGCAGGGCCGGTTCGCGGACGGGGCGCGGGAGATGACCCGGATCCACGAGCGGTTCGGGGCGCCCGAAGCCCGCGGCGCCCGCCTCATCCTGCTGCTCACCAAGGTCCGTGGCCTGCTGGAGCAGGACGACATCGGCCCGGAGTTCGACGCCGCGGCCGAGGAGATGTACCGCCTGGCCGGGGGGCCGGCCCGTATGGTGCGGCAGTTCCGGGACGTCACCGTCTACCACGCCCTCGGGCTGCTGAGCTGGGCCCGGCGGGTGCCGGACGAGGAACGCCGCGAGCGGATCGCCGCCGCCGGCCGGGCGGTCCGGCGGGCCGGACGGGACCGGCGCTCGTCGCAGGTGATGGCGGCCCAGCCCATCCTGGAGGCCGATCTGCTCCTTCTGACCGGCCGGCCCGAGGAGGCCTGGCGGACCGTGGCGGCCTGGCGCCCGCCCCAGCCCGACGCACCCCTGCTCAGCTACGAGGCGGCCCGGGTCCGGGCCCGGGCCCTGCTCGCCCTCGGCCATCAGGGCGAGGCGGCGCGGACCGCGGCCATGGCCCGCGACATCGCCGCCGAGCAGGGCTGGCGGCAGCGGGTCCGGATCGTCGAAGCCGAGTTCTCTCCCACCGATCTGGCGCCCCACGGGGCGGACCGGTCGGTCCCGGTGGCGGGCCGGGTTTCCGATCCGGGCGGGGTGCCCGGTGCGTCCGGGCGGTACGAACGTCAGGTCGACGCGTTGGAACAGGTGAGCCATGCCGTGGCCCAGGTGGTCGACCCCGACGAGGTGGCCCGGGTGGCGTTGGAGCAGATCATCACCCTGCTCAACGCCGAGCGGGCGTTCCTGTTCCTCGCCACCGAGGGCGACGACCAGGGCGAGGATGGGCTCGTCCAACGGCTCGGCCGTGACGAACAGGGCGCCGACCTGGCCGTACTGACCGGCTATAGCGCCTCGGTGGTGGAACGGGTGCGGGAGACCAGGGAGGCCCTGGTGGTGACCGGGAGCGACGAGGGCGAGGCCATCGGGGCCCGGAGCATGGTGCAGCACGGTCTGCGCAGCATCATGGCCGCCCCCCTCGAGCTCGACGGTCGTCTCCTAGGCGTCGTCTATCTCGACAGCCAGCTGGCCAAGGGGATCTTCACCGCTGACGACGTCGGGGTACTCCGGGCCCTGTGCACCCCGATCGCCACCGTGCTCGAGACCTCAAGGGCCTACCGGCTCGAGGCGTCGGTCGACGCCGAGCGGCGCCGCCGGGACCTGGCCGAGGCCCTGCGGGACTCGGCGTCGCAGATGGCGGCGTCGGAAACCCCCCTCCAGGTGCTGCGGGTCCTCACCGCGTCCACCGTGGCTGCGCTCGGTGCCGACCGGGCCTGGGTGGTGCTCCAGGCCGACGACGGTGGGCTCGAGCTGGTCGGCGACCGTGGCGGTGACGGCGAAGGATCGTGCGGGCTGGCGGCCGGAGCGGTGGGCCTGCGCCGTCTCGTCGCCTCTACCCGGATCACCTCGGGGCGGCCCGGGGAGCCGCCGCCGTGGGACGCCCTCGCCGGTCGCCACTGGCTGGCCCACCCCCTGGCCGAGGTCGGTTCGGGGGCCCAGCTCGTCATCGCCGCCGACCAGCCGGCCGACGACGACCAGAGGGAGGTGCTGGCCGTGCTGGCCACCCAGGCCTCGACGGCCTACACGCGGGCTGCCCTGCTGCAACGGGTGCAGCTGCTGGCCACCCGCGACGAGCTGACGGGCCTGGCCAACCGTCGCCACCTGTTCGACCTGGGCCAGCGGATGCTGGACGAGGCCGGGAGCGACGGGCCGGGCCCGGCCGCCGTTATGGTGGACATCGACTTCTTCAAGCAGGTCAACGACGATCATGGCCACCTGACCGGCGACGACGTGATCCGGGGCGTCGCCTCCCGCCTCCAGGAGTGTGTCGGCCCCGACGACGTCATCGGCCGGTACGGGGGCGAGGAGTTCGTCGTCCTCCTCGCCGATGGAGGTGAGGTGGCGGCGGTGACCGACCGGCTGCTCGACGCCCTGCGCTCCACCCCGGTGCTCACCCGCAGCGGCGACCTGCCGGTCCGGGTGAGCGTGGGGGGCACCGTCAGGCATCGGACGGGCAACCGTCCCGAATCCCTGGAGTCGGTGCTGGGCCGGGCCGACGACGCCCTCTACCGGGCCAAGCAGGCCGGCCGGAACCGAGCCGTCGTGCTCTGAGGTCGTGCTCTGAGGTCGTGCAAAGTACGGCCGGCCCGAAGGGCTGCCAGCGGGTCCAGCGGTCGGGTGTCACCGTCCGCCCGTACCGTCGGGTCATGGTGTTCGATGTCCTGCTCGATCGGCGGTGTCCGGGATGTGGTGGCGCCCACCGGGCCATCTGCGGGGCCTGCGTCAACCGGCTGGAGCGGCGCCGGTGGACCGGTGGCCCGATCACCGTGCCGGCGGACGGTCCGGGCCTGCCGGTGACGGCCCTGTTCGTCTACGACGATCTTGTGGCCCGGATCGTGCTGGCAGCCAAGAACGGGGGGCACCGGCGGGCGGCGGGATGCCTGGGGGAGTGGTTGGGTCGGGCGGTCACCCACCGGTTCGGGGTGGACGACCGGCCGGACCTGGTCACCTGGGTGCCGGCCAGCCCCCTCCACCTTCGCCGTCGCCCCTACGACCAGGGCGAGCTCCTGGCCCGGTCCGTGGCCCGCCGGCTCGGGGTCCCGGCCCGGCGTCTGCTGCGGCGCCGCGACCGCCGCACCCAGGCCAACCTGGCCCGTCCCGACCGGCTCCGAGGCCCGGCGCTCACCGCCCGGTCCGGGTCCCGACGGCCGGGTTCCGACCGGCCGGGACGGGTCCTGCTGGTGGACGACGTCACCACCACGGGGGCGTCGCTGGCCCGGGCCGGGGAGGCCCTGGCCGCGGCCGGTCACCTGCCGGTGGGCGCCGCCGTGGCTGCCGTCTCCCTTTGATGGCACCACGGCCGGAATGCCCCCATGGTCGCCGAATCCCGTGGCCTGCATTTTGCTAGGGTCAAAGACCCCCGTCCCGCCTCCATTCGTGGACTTGAGCGCCGACGGGAGCCGAGATATCCCCGCCCGAGGAGGCTGTGATGGAAGTGTCGGTCAGTGGTCGCCACATGACGGTGTCGGACCGTCTGCGGACCCAGACGGAGGAGAAGATCGGCCGGCTCGAGAAGTACCTGGGAATGGAACGAGCCGAGGTCCACTTCTGGGAGGAGCGCAACGCCCGTCGGGTGGAGCGCGAGTTCTGCGAGGTGACGTTGGTGGGCCACGGCCACCACATCCGGGCCAAGGTGGCCGCCGCCGATGGGTACACCGCGGTGGACCTGGCCGTGGACAAGCTGGAGCGCCAGCTCCGCAAGCTGAAGACCAAGCTCGATCGGAGTCGGGTCCGGGACCGGCCCCACCTGGGTGAGGACTTGGTGCCCGAACATCTCGTGGCCGGCCCGGCCGGGCTCGTGCCCGCCGACGGCCCCCAGGTGGAGGCGGCGGCCCCCGAACCCATCTACCGGATCGTCAAGTCGAAGCGGTTCGAGCTCACCCTGCTCCATCCCCAGGAGGCCGCCCTGAAGATGGACCTCCTCAACCACGACTTCTTCGTGTTCACCAACGCCGAGACGGACAGGGCCGCCGTGCTCTACCGGCGCGACGACGGCCATATGGGCCTGATCGACGCCGAGTGAGTGGGTACCCGTCGCCGCGGGCCAACGCCGTAGACTGGGTTTCACCATGAGTTTCCTGGACAAGATCCTGAAGATGGGCGACGGCCGCCGCCTCAAGGCCGCACGGGCCATGGTGGAGCCGATCAACGCCCTCGAGTCCGAGATGGTCGCCCTCAGCGACGCCGAGCTCCAGGCCAAGACCGCCGACTTCCGTCAACGCCTCGACAACGGCGCCACCCTCGACGACCTGATGGTCGAGTCGTTCGCGGTCACCCGTGAGGCGGCCAAGCGCGTGATCGGCCAGCGCCACTATGACGTACAGCTGATCGGTGGCGTCGCCCTCCACTGGGGGTCGGTGGCCGAGATGAAGACCGGTGAGGGCAAGACCCTGGTCTCGACC
>JBKECK010000110.1:0-9144 GCA_047974625.1 Acidimicrobiales bacterium | reverse complement strand
GCAGGCCCTGGTCGAGAACCTCCATCGCGAGGACCTGCACCCGATGGAGGAGGCGGCGGCGTACCAGCAGCTGATCGAGGAGTTCCACCTCTCCCACGAGGATGTGGCCCGGCGTGTGGGCAAGAGCCGCTCGGCGGTCTCGAACATGCTCCGGCTCTTCCAGCTCCCGCCCAGCATCCAGAAGCTGGTCGCCGACCGCCAGCTGTCGGCCGGCCACGCCCGCGCCCTGCTCGGGACCCCGGATCGCTCGTTCCAGGAGGCCCTCGCCCGTCGGGCGGTGGCGGAGCAGCTCAGCGTGCGCGAGGTGGAGGAGGCGGTGCGCGCCCGCTCCGGTGAGGCCGCCGACGCGCCCGACGGCGACGGTGCCGATCGGGGCGGCACGCCCTCGGCCGGTGTGGCCGGACGACGCCTGCGCCCGCCGGGGCTGCTGGAGCTCGAGGGGCTGCTCTCGGATCGCCTCGACACCCGCGTCAAGGTGTCGATGGGTGCGAAGCGGGGCCGGGTCACGATCGACTTCGCCAGCCTCGAGGATCTCGAGCGGATCTACCGGGCCATGACCGCCGGCCCCGAGGACGCCGGGTCCTGAGGTCGCGCCCGGGGCTCCGGATCGGACCCCCGGTCGACGGGGAGTCGAGGGTTGCGCACTCGGGGTGACGGCTCGGGCGGATGGCGCGGACCCTCACCATCCTCCTCGGGTTTATCCACAGGTGTGGGAAACGATGTGGGAAACCCTCGTCCTCGTCCTCCGGTTCACCCACCCCGCGGATGACGCCCACGGCCGGCTGGAGTCTCGCCGCCGTTGACGATCTGTCAGTAGAGGCCTACCGAGGGGACCGCCATCCTCACGGACCGCGCGACGCGGGGGCACCCCAGACGCGCAAGGGGCCGGGCCCATCGGCCCGGCCCCCTGGATCCGTCTCGGCGACGGGTCAGATCAGAGGAAGTCGCTGAGCTGCTCGAGGAGCCCGGCCTTGCCCGACGCGCCCTGGAACCGGTGGACCGGCTGGCCGTCCTGGAACACGATGAGCGTGGGGATGCTCATGATGTCGAACTGGCGAGCGCTGTCGGGGGTCTCGTCGACGTTGACCTTGGCCACGCTGAGCTTCTCGGCGTTCTCGGAGGCGACCTCGTCGAGGATGGGGGCGATGCGCTTGCACGGCCCGCACCACTCGGCCCAGAAGTCGACCAGCACGGGCTTGTCGGCCGTGGCGATGGCTTCGGGGAAGCTGGACTGGGTGAGGGTGCTGATGGCGTCGGCCATGGTGGTCTCCTTGGGTGATTCGTACGGTGTCAACCGGATGGGGGCGCCGGGGATTCCCGGCGGTGATCAGTGGTGGTGGCCCTGGGCCTCGAGCCAGCGCTCGGCATCGATGGCCGCCATGCAGCCCGAGCCGGCGGCCGTGATGGCCTGGCGGTAGGTGTGGTCCTGCACGTCGCCGCAGGCGAACACCCCCTCGACGTTGGTGGCGGTGCCCGGACCGGTGATGAGGTACCCGTTGTCCTCCATGTCCAGCAGGCCCTTGAACAGGTCGGTGTTGGGCCGGTGCCCGATGGCCACGAACAGGCCGGTGACGTCGAGGTCCTCGAGCTCGCCGGTGGTGGTGCTGCGCACCGTGATGCCCGTGAGCTTGGTGTCGCCGTGCAGCTCGGCGACCTCGCTGTCCCAGAGCATCTTGATCTTGGTGTTGGCGAACGCTCGCTCCTGCATGATCTTCGAGGCGCGGAGCTCGTTGCGGCGATGGATGAGGGTGACCGAGTCGGCGAACTTGGTGAGGAACGTGGCCTCCTCGACGGCCGAATCGCCGCCGCCGACCACGGCGATGTGGTGTTCGCGGAAGAAGAAGCCGTCGCAGGTGGCGCAGGTGGACACCCCGTGCCCCAGGAGGCGCTGTTCGTTCGGCAGGTCCAGCATCAGGGCCTGGGCCCCGGTGGCGATGATCACCGCCTTGGCCCGGTAGGTGGGCTCGGCCGCATCCGGGTCGCCCACCCAGATCCGGAACGGGCGCTCGGACAGGTCCACCCGGCTCGCCTTCACGGTGAGGATCTCCGCCCCGAACCGCAGGGCCTGGTTGCGGAAGTCGGCCATCAGCGACGGGCCCATGACGCCGTCGGGGAAACCGGGGAAGTTCTCCACCTCGGTGGTCAGCATCAGCTGGCCGCCGGGTTGGTCGCTGGTGGATGAGGGCTCACCTTCCAGCACGAGGGGCTCCAGCGAGGCTCGAGCCGCGTAGATGGCGGCCGTCAAACCGGCTGGACCGCTCCCCACGATCACGATCTCACGAACTTCGGACACGTCGCTCTCCTTGTACGGGTGGTCGACAGGCGTCAACCCGTCACACCCTGCGGCCGTTCCCGGCCCCTGGTCAGGCCGGTTCCTTCTTCCGCCACAGCAGCAGGCCGGCCATCAGAAACAGGACACCCAGAATCATGTAGGCCAGCCAGCTCTCACCCTCGTCGACCGAGGGAACATAGGCCGTGGCCGCCACCGCCAGCCGAACCAGCAGGATCATGATCATGGGCAGGGCTACCACGGCGATGAGACCGATGGCGGTGAAGTAGACGACCCGCCGGGAGACCCGCAGCGCCGGCCCGGTGGTGCGGGACCGGACGGTGTCGACGTACTGGACCACCGTGGCGGTGGCCCTCGCCGGCCAGTCCGGGGTGGCGCCCGACAAGCCGGCGAGATCGTCGTACTGATCGTCGTGTCGATCCTGCCACGGTTTGACCATCGGCGGTCAGCCTAGCAAGGACCGACCTGCGGATCTTCGGGCGAAACCTCCGTGTCCGGTGGCCGGGCGCCTCAGACCGGCCGGCAGGACCCGTCGACGACGACGAACCGTTCGACTCCGCCCGCGGTCTGCAGGACCACCGCCTCGCCGGTCTCTCCCCCGGCCAGGAGCGGGATGACGGCGACCGCTACCTCACCCGGTTCGATCACGACCTCGGTGCTGCACGCCGACTCATCGGCCGGGATCCGGTGCTGGGCGGCCGCCTCCAGTTCCCGGTCCGTCGGCCATGTCGCCGTTACCAGTGGATCGCCGTCCGGCGGGACGGCGGTCGCCGCGGTCGTGCCGGCAGTCCCGGCCGAGGCGTCGCTCTCGGCGGCTTCGGCGGCGTTGTCGCTGGCCGCGCTGTCACCGGCGGGGTTGTCGTCCCCGGCCTCGGGGGCCGACTGGCTGAGGGTGGCCGAACTCTCGGCGCCCCCGGCGCCTTCGGTTTCCGCCGCCATCATGTCGGAGCCGCCCGAGGACTCGAGCGCCGACACCGCGGCCCAGCTGCCTCCCACCACGATGGCCACCCCGGCGGCCAGACCCAGCCACCGCGACGAACGTGAACGGGCGGCCCGACGATCACGCCGGACGGCCAGGTCGACGGGATCGTCGGCCACGGTTCCCGGGGGCGGCGGGGCCGACACCATCGGTTCGTCGGGGGCCAGGCCGGCGGCGATCCAGGCCGTCGGGGCCGGATCCGACAACCCGAGGGCGTCGAAGGCGTCCAGCGCGGCGGCCAGATCGTGCTCCCGGCGCTGCGGATACGGGGCCGGCCCCGGCTCCGCCGCGACCCCCACCCCCGCCCCCCCCAGCCACGTCAGCCGGGACCGGAGGTCCGGGTCGGTCTCGGCCCGGAGCCGCTCGCCCGCGGTGGCCTCGTCGTCGAGCACCGCGCTGGCCAGTTCGTCGAGGTCGTGGTGATCGTCGGTCATGATGTTCTCTCCGACGTTCCTGGCATCCCGTCCGGTTCCCGGCCGTCGTCGAGACGATCGGCGAGGTGCCGCCGGCCCCGGGCGATGCGGGATCGGACCGTGCCGGGGGGCAGGTCGAGGGCGGCCCCGATCTCGGCGTAATCCATACCGACCATGTCCCGTAGCACCACTGGCCACCGGAAGATGTCCGGAAGCTCAGCGAGGGCCGCGTCCACCGTCATCCGGTCGGCGACCAGGTCGCCGACGGGCCGGTCGTCGCGGGCCGGGCCCGTCTCGTGGACCTCCTCGACGGGCCGGGGACGCCGGTTCTTGCGCCGCATCTCGTCCAGGCAGGCGTTGGTGGCCACCCGGTAGCTCCAGGTGGAGAAGGCCGACCGGCCGTCGAACCGGGGCAGGCCCCGGACCACCGCCAGCAAGGCCTCCTGGCAGGCGTCGGCGGCATCGGCCGGATTGCCGGCGATGCGAAGGCAGATGGTGTGGATGCGGTCGTAGTGGCGACGGAGCAGCTGGTCGAGGGCAGCCCGGTCGCCTTCGCAGGCCCGCTTGGTCAGGATGTCGTCCGACGACTCGATGGGCAGAAGCATACGGCCTTAACCACCCGGCAACGGGGCACAGGGCGGGCCGTTCCCCGTTCAGTGGGCGGCCGGGTGCGTGGGTGGGTCAGCCGGTTCCGGCCGTCGTCAGGCCGCTGATCGCCAGCACCACGGCCGCCCCGACGGCCCCGCCGGTGCTGGACAGGACGAGGTCACCGATGGTGTCACCGTAGGTGAGCTCGAGCCCCGAGGTGCCGAGCTGCTGGACCAGCCATTCGGCCGCCTCCCACCAGATGATGGCCAGGCCACCAATGCCCCAGGCCATCGTCCAGATGCTCAACGGGTTGAGTCGGGTCCGGAGCAGGGCCAGGGCGACGGCAGCCCCGAGCAGTACCCAGTTGAGGAAGTGGAGGACGTCGTCGGTGCTGTCGTAGGTGTTGTAGAAGTTGAACACGTTGCCCAGGGTGTCGAGCAGGAACGGTGAGATCGTGAGCAGGTCGACGGCGGCCGGGTAGGGGGCCGTCCGGCCCCGCAACCACCACACCACGGGGACGACTACCAGGGGCAGCAGGTAGAACGGGGCCCGGAACCCCATCCCCTTCCCGGCGAACTGGGGTAGGTCGTCGAACACGACACTGAATCCGACCGAGGCGACGAGGGCCAGCCGGGCGGCCCACAACCACCAGGGGAGGCCCGAGACCGGACCGGACCCGGCCCGCGGCGGTCCGAGCACGGCGGGCCCACCGGCGACCATGCCGGGGTCAGCCAATGGTCACCTCGGCCAGCTCGAAGCGGTAGGCGCCGCCGGTGGTGCCGGTGTCGGTGAGCCAGATCAGCACCTGGCTGCCGGTCACGGCCGGATCGACGGCGACGGTGGCTTCCTCCTGCGCCCCCGAGATGGTGGCCGCCGGCGCGGTCCGTTCCGCCTCGGCAAGGTCGTCGCCGACGTAGACCTCGGCCGACCAGCCGACGGTCGGGCTCTGGATGGTCACCATGTGTACCTCCGTCGGCTGTGCCAGCGTCACGATGAGGCCCACCCCCTCCTTGAGGCCGCCCAGGTTGGCCTGATGGTACGTCTCGGTCCGCCACGCCGTTGCTGGGTCCCCGTCGACGGCCAGGGCCACCCGATCCTCCCGTTCGGTGCGGTCCGTGGACTCGGGGTCGAAGCTGGTGACCGACGCGATGACGGGCGCGGCGACTGTCGTCACCGTGGGCGGTGCCGTGGTGGGGTCGGCGCCGGTGTCGTCGGCTCGGTCCTGGAGGAAGGATCGCCCCCCGAGCAACAGGGCGATGGCCCCGATCACCAGCATGGCGGCGACCACCGGCCGGCGGAGCCCGGCCTGACCCGCAGGGGCGGCCCTGGCCGGGGCCACCGGCCGGGCCGGACCGCCTGACTGGATCGGGGCCGGGCCCGTGATCGGGGCCGGGCCCGTGATCGCCTCCATGGAGATCGTCGCCGTGTTCGGGTGGGACCCGATGTGCCCGTCTTCGGGCGCACCCATGGTGGGTAGGGGCATCACCCCGGTGTCGCCTGGGTCGCCCGGATCCACGGCGGCGCCGACCGGGCCGATCCGGCGGAGGGCGGCGGCCAAGGCGGCCGCGGTGGGGAACCGCTCCCGGGCGTCCCGGGCCAGGGTCCGGCCGATCACGTCCTCCAGGGCGGGGGACACGGTGGGGGCCAGCATCCGCACCGGGGGGGCGTCGTGGTGGAGGCGGGCCAGGGCGGTGGCCGCGTCGGTGTTGGCCCGGAACGGAGCCGATGAGGTGAGGGCCTCGAAGAGCACGACCCCGAGGGAGTACAGGTCGCTCCGGGGGTCGATGCGGCCACCGGAGACCTGCTCGGGGGCCAGGTACTTGGCTGTGCCGAGCAACATGCCCGTGGTGGTCAGATCGGGATCTGTGCCGGCCTTGGCGATGCCGAAGTCGGTCACCTTCACCTCACCGGCGGGGGTGACCATGATGTTGGCCGGCTTTATGTCGCGGTGGACGATGCCGGCCAGGTGGGCCGCCTCCAGACCTTCGGCGATCTGCACCCCCAGGCCGATCACCTCGGCGGGCGGCAGCACCCCGCGCTGGTCGAGGACCTCACGCAGGGTCTGGCCCTCGATGAGTTCCATGACGATGGCCTCGACCCCGGGAACACCACCCGACGCTGGTTCGGAGATCGTGTCGTACACCGCCACCACGCCCCGGTGGGACAGGCTGGCCGACGCTACCGCCTCCCGCCGGACCCGTTCCACGAAGGCCTCGTCGTCGCCCAGGTGGGGGTGGAGCACCTTGATCGCTACCGGCCGGTCGAGCTGGTGATCGAACCCGCGCCAGACCTGGGCCATCCCGCCGGAGGCGATCCTGGCGTCCAACGTGTAGCGGCCGCCGGCCAGACTCAACCCAGGGGACAGACTGGTGATGAGAGCATCATCGCCGGGGCTCGGGATCGAGCTCACCTGATCACGCTATCGCCCCTCCGGGAACCGATCCCGCCGTTCGAACGGTCCGATGTCGCATCCGCCGGGTTGGGGCCGTCCCCCGGTCCGGCTCCGTTGCCGCCCCGTCGGGTCGCCCCGGCCGGGCCGGCCGGGGCCGGTTCCCGCTCCGGCGGATCGGCGCTCCGACGGCGGGGCCCGCCCTCGCCGGGATCGGCCCGGCCGGCCGGCACTGGGGTCCCGTCCGAATCGGGCCGGTCGGTCCCGTCGCCGCTGGGGGCGGACCGCCGACCGCGGGCTCGGCGGATGCTCAGGTACCACCAGACCGCCAGCAGGGCCAGACCGATCCCGGAAATGGCCAGCCCGAGCCCCGGCACGGAGGTCGACCGGACCCCGAACTGGGAGGTGGCCAGTTGCCGTTGCCCGTCGGGGGTGAAGACCGACACCTGCAGGGGGGTGACCCCGAGGGAGTGGGCGGTGATCTGTAGGTCGATCGAACTGGTGCCCGGGCCCACGGTGATGAGCTGGTTGTCCTCGGCCACGTCGATCTTGTCGCTCCGGAACCGGAGCAGTACGTGACGGGAGCCGCTCGAGTTGTTCTCGATCGTGAGGGGGATGCGGACCGACCGGGCGGCCAGGGTCACCGCCTGGTTGTCAGGCAGGGAGATGACGTTGACGGCGTCGTTGGTGCGGTTGAGTACGGCCTGGAGGCGGGGGACCCGTTGCTCGTCGGGAACCGAGGTGTCGAGGGCGTCGAGCATCAGGGCGTTGAGCACGTCTGGTGAGGAGGGGCCGTCCACGTAGGAGCCGCGATAGGTGGCGATGGCCGCCTGGGTCTCGTTGAGGACCGGTAGTACGGGGCCGAGGTCCTGGCTGGGGGCCTCGGCCGGGGGGATCACGCCGGCGGCGTTCGCCGGGTCGAACTGGTTCAGCGACACCGTGCTCGGGCCAAGGTCGGTCTCGCTCAGTTCGGCCAGGGCCGACAACAGGGCGTCGGCGGTCTCCTCGGCTTCGGTCATCGGTTTGGTGGTGGCCACCACGATGGGTTGACCGCCCCGGAGGGCCAGGCGGGACAGCAGCCGCTGCCGCCGCGCTGTCGGCGACCCCCGCTCGCCCAGGTCCATGCTGGCCGCCGGGTCGGCGGACAGCATGACCAGGGTCCGGTCGTCGGTGGTGGCCATGGTGCCCACCAGGTCAGGGTCACGGCCGTCGAGCTGGAGCATGGTGACGATGCCCTGGTCGGCCAGCACCGCCACCCCGTCGGCGGTCGGTCGGGCGTCGATCACGGCCACCCGGGGCAGGGGGAGCAGACCCACGGCCGTGGAACGGGTGATCGCCTGCTGACGCACGTCGGCCGACAGTGAGTGCTTGCCGATCGGGAACAGGGAGGACGGGTCGAGCATGGTGGCCGGGATGGGCACCACCGGCCGGTCGCCGACCGCCCCCCGGAAGGCGGTGGCCGCCGTCGGGTTGTCGGCCAGGTCGGCCAGGGCGCCACCGTCGACGGCCACGGTGAGGGGCCGGTCGGGGTGGGCGGTCAGCACCTCGGTGGCCTCCTGGACACTGAGCCCCCGGGTGGGCCCCACCACGATCACGGGGGCCATCACGCCGAACATCGGGGTGGTGGCCGCCTCGGCTTCGGTGGGGAGACGGATCAGGGTGGTCGTGCCCCGGGCGATCGCGGTGGATCCGGTCCGGATCGACAGGGACACCGGGTATACGCCCCGGTCGGGAACCAGGACCCGGTTGAGCTCGTCGAATCCGGCGCCCGGGCGGAGGGGGATCTCGATCGTGAGGGAGGTGCCGTCCCGGTTCACCAGGTTGACCAGGGGTTCCTGGGGGCGGTGGTTGAGAACCGCTCCGATCCCCTCGTCGAGCTCGGCCTCGGAGTCTAGGATCTGGTGGACGGCCACCTGGACCGTCAGGTCGGGGTCGTCGAGGTCGATGCCTTGCGGCAGCTCGAACCGGGCCGTGAACACCCCGTCGGCCGGGGTGGTGGCCGACTGTTCGAGCAGGGTCAGGTCGACCGGCTGTTCGTCGGGGATCTCGTCGCTGACCCCCCCGGCCGCCGGGGCCTGGGCGGCCGTGCCGGGTGTCGCCGGCGCGGCCGGGCCGGGGGCCTGGCTAACGGCGGCTGCGGCTGGTGGCGCACCACCGGCGGTACCGGCCCCGGCCACGGCTACGGCCAGGGCCACGAGGGCTGCGCCCAGCCGGTGCCGCATGCGTCCCGGTCTGGTCACGCACGGTCCTCGTCCCAGCGAAGTACCACCAGCCCCTCGCGTTGCCGCAGGAACCCCAACCGTTCGTACAGGGCCAGGGCCCGGGTGTTCCGCTCCTGGGTGTTGACCAGGGCCATGGTGACACCCTTCTGGTGAAGCCAGCCGAGGGCGTCGTGGACCAGGGAGCTGCCGAGACCGGCCCCCTCGGCGGAGGGGTCGACGGCCAGGCGTTGGAGGTAGCCGCGGGCCCCGGCCCGCCCGGCGAT
>JBKECK010000008.1:0-15354 GCA_047974625.1 Acidimicrobiales bacterium | reverse complement strand
TGGTCGCCATCGAGGCCGTGGCCGGGGACGACGTCGTCAACACCCACCGGGTGTTGGCCGTGATGTACCTGGTCGTCGATCTCGCCATCGCCGCCGCCCTAGGCCGGTGGTGGCGACCGGCCACGGGGGTGGCCTACCTCCTGGCCGGCCTCCCCCTGCTCCCCATGGGCTACGTACGGTTCGACCTGTGGGCCACCGGGTTGGCCGTGATCGCGGCCGCGGCCCTGGTGCGGAACCGGGGGGCCGTCACCGCCACGGCCACCACCGCGGGCGCCCTGGTCAAGGTGTGGCCGGCGATGCTGGTGTTCGCGGCGGTGGCCATACGACGCACGGGGACCGCGTTCGCCACCATGGTCACCGGGGCGGCGGCCGGTCTGGCCTGGTTGGCCTACGCCGGTGGTTCCCTGGAGGCAGTAAACCAGGTGGTGTCCCTGCGGGGCGCCACCGGCTGGCACGTGGAGAGCGTGGCCGGGTCCCTCACCGCCCTGGTCACCGACGCCACCCCAGCCCGCCAGCTCGACGCCTTCCGGATCGGCACCCTCGATCCCCGCCTGGTGGCGGCGGGGCGCCTGCTGACCCTGGCCGCCGCCGTCGGCCTGGTGGTCCTGGGGCGCCGGGCCACCCCGGGGCCGAACCAGACCCCTACGCCGGACCCGACGGGAGCGGTGAGGGTCGGCGACGAGATCGTGGTGGGCGCCGTCACCCTGGGCGCCACCGCGGCGATGGTGGTCACGGCCCCGCTCCTGTCCCCCCAGTTCCTGCTCTGGCTCACCCCGTGGGTGGCCATCGTGGCCACCTCGCCGGGCGGGTGCACCGGAGCGGTCACCTGGGCGTCCGCTGCCGCCATCGGTCTGACCGGCCTCGTCCTGGGCGTGTGGTCGCCTCCGGAGCTGGCCGGGACGACGCCCGCCGCCCTGCTCCTCGCCCGCGACGCCGCCCTGGTGGCCGTGGTGGTCGGCACGGCCCGGCTCCTGTGGCACCACGGCACGGCGGCGGAGGGCCGATAGGACACCGCCGTTCAAAGACACCGCCGTTCAAAGACACCGCCGACCGGCGGTGTCTGGCCAGCCGACAGAGGACGGGTGGCCAGACGCGTGGCCGGCCCGTCAGGCGGAGCGGAAGGCCCGGGCCGGCACCGGGGTGCCGCCCCAGACCCGGCTGGTCCGGACCCTCAGGTCCACCAGGTGGCCGAGGTAGCGGACGCCCTGACCGGTGGAGGCCTTGGACATCCCCTGCTGACGGCCCACGAAGGTGAACGGGACCTCGGTGACGTCGAGCTCGGGGTGGGTGGCCAGCAGCTCGACGAGGATCTTGAACCCGTCGGGGTGGAGGCGATCGAGATCGACCCGGTCGAGCCGGAAGGCGAAGAAGCCGGATAGGGGGTCGGCCACAGGCCCGATCCGGAACGGGAACAGCACCTTGGCCGCACCCGCCGCGGCCAGGGACAGCCAGCGGCGGCTGCGGGTCAGACCCTCGTCCACCCCGCCGGGCACCCGGCGGCTGGCCACCACCACATCGGCCCCGGCCGCCACCTCGTCCAGCAGGCCACGAACCGCCGACGCCGGATGCTGCAGATCGGCGTCCATGACCACCACGGTGGCCCCGGCCGCATGGTCGAGCCCGTCGACGACGGCCCCGGCCAGACCACCCCAGCGCTCGTTCCTCGGTCGGTGCAGCAACTTGACGGCCACATCGGCCCCGGATCCCACCCGGTCGATGACTTCGGGGGTGTCGTCCTCGCTGTCGTCCACGAAGACGACCTCGACCCGCCGATCCGGCAGGGCCGAACCCAACGCGGCCAGGAACGGCGACACATTGTCACGCTCGTCGCGGGTGGGTGCGATCACACTGACCAGGCCCGGATCGAGCTCGTGCCGACGCCGGGGTGACGGGGCGATCCGGGGGTTGAAGGTCAGGGCCACCAGCACGGCCACGGCCACCACCACCGACACGGTGTGGAGGTCGTCGACCAGGAGCCAACCCAGCTGAGGCCCCACCGGCATGACCACAAAGGCAGCCACGGCGCACCCGACCACCAGCGTCCGGTTCCGGGCGCCCCCCGAGGTGGCGGCCAGCAGCAGGCTCCCCCAGGTCAGGTACCAGGGCTGGGTCGTGGGGTGCATGAACGCGGCCAGCATCAGGCTCCAGGCCAGGGCCAGGGGCCAATCCGCCGATCGTTTGACCAGCAGGACGGCGGTGACCACCACCGCCGCGCCCATACCAAGCAGCCGGGCGATCCCGACCACCGACAGGACGTCGAGGCCGAGGACCGCCGCCACCACACCGGCACCCACCCGGGTCAGGCTGAGGTAGGCGTCGACCGGGTCGGTGGTGCTGATGGCGTCGACCCAGCCCCACCCCCAACCAGTCAGCCGCCCGGCCGTGGCCACGATCAGCAGGGCCTCGGCGGCCACCGCGACCAGCCTGACCAGGCCACGCCGGCGACTGCGGGCCTCGATCACCCACGGCCAGCCGAGGAAGGCCACCCCGAGGATGGCGGGCAGCTTGATGGCGGCCGCCATGGCGCACAGGCCGATCCCCACCCCCAGCCAGCGCCGACGTTGGCCCACGGCCACCCCGGTGAGCAGGAAGGCCAGCATGATCGCCTCATTGTGGGCCCCGGACACCAGGTGGAGCAGGACCAGCGGGTTGGCGACACCGAGGATCATGGCGTCGGTCGGGTCCCGGCCCATCCCGAGAGCGAGGTCGTAGATGGCGATGCCGGCCACGACCAGACCCAGCATGGCCATCCCCCGGAACAGGAGCACTCCGGTGACCACCTCGTCACCGGTAACCCGGGCCACCCACGACGACGCGGTCACGAACACCGGCCCGTAGGGCACCGGGGTCTGGTGGTAGAGGGGGTCGACCGGTGCCAGCACCGGATCGTCGGGGCCGAGCCGCTCCGGGCCGTCGGTGTAGACGTCATAGCCCTGGTCGGCCATCCGCCCCTGGGCCACGTAGGCGTAGACGTCACGGCTGCCCAACGGGGGACCGATGAGCATGGGCACGGCCCACATCACCATGATCGCCAGGACGGCCCCGAGAGGCACGCGGCGCGACAGATGGGCCCGACGGAGCCCCAGCCACGCCCGGACCAGCACGATCAGGCCACCGTAGAACAGGGTGAGACTGGGCAGGAGTCCCACGGCGGGACGCACGGGGATGGTGGGCACCGACCACAGCCGGCCCATCAACGGGCCCGCCGCGCCGGCCAGGGAACCACCCACCACGACCGCGGCCGAGGCCCCGAAGCCGAGCAGGGCGAGACCGACCATCGACCGGGTCGTCAAGGGCGGGACCGGGGTGGACGGTCCGTCGGCTCGGTCGGGCTCGGTCCCCGCCGCATCGGAGTTGACGATCTCGATCATCAGCGCAGTTGTGGCTCTATACGCCGGGTGACAAGCTGTTGAGGGGACGGGTCCGGCTCGAGCCAGGCGGGGGCCGGTCCCCTCCACCGGGCTGCCTGCCCCGGGAACGGTCCCCCGGACACCCCCCGACACCGGATCTCGGGTCCCTGGCGGTATCCCGCCGAACAGTAGCGGATTATCGGCGCGGTGCGCTGGCGTGCCCGTTCGGGCACCATGTGATCCGATGGATACGCCTCCCGGCGACACTCCCCCCACGCCCGCCTCCGGCCGACCCGACGGTGCCCCGCCCTTCGTGCCGGTGCTGCAGGCCAAGCCCCCGGGCGCCCCCGTCCGGGTCTTGGCCGCTCTGACCCCCCGCATCCGGGCGGTGACCGACCAGATCGAGCCGTACACCCTCTGGTGGAACCAGGCCAACGAGGCGGCGGCCGGGGGCGAGGGGCCCCTCCTGGTGGCGGTCGGGGACTCCACCGCGGTGGGGATCGGGGCGTCTGCGCCCGGCCGGGGGTACGTGGGTCTCCTGGTCGACCTGCTCCGGGAACACCGCGATCCGCGCTGGCGGGTGATCAATCTGGGCCAGTCGGGCGCCCGGGCCGACGACGCCGTTGGCCGCCAGCTGCCGGCCGCCCACCGGCTGGGGCCCGACCTGGTGGTGTGCTGCATCGGCACCAACGACCTGGTGTGGACGATGAGCACCGCCGGCCTGCAACGCCGGCTCCGGGCCCTGGTGGACGGGCTCCCCATCAGCTCGATCGTCGGCCTTCCGGCCGGGGCGTCGCCCCGGGCCCGGGCGGCCCGCCGGGCCGTGGTGGCCGCCGGCGCCGAGCGTGGGTTGGCCGTGGTCGACCCCTGGAGCGAACCGGCCCCCGCCGGCGGGGTCCGGCTGGCCGTCGACCGGTTCCACCCCAGCGACCTGGGCTACCAGCTGATGGCGGTGCCGTTCGCCCGCCAGCTCGCCCTGCCGGTGGACGGGTTGCTCCGGTCTCGGGTCAGGGACCGCTAGCGTCGCCACGGTGAGCGGCATCCTCTCCGGTCCCCTCGACGCGGAACCCGGCCGTCGTCGTCCGGCCTCCACCCGGTGGCCAAAACGCGCCGCCGAGCCGGGCCTGGTGGTCCGGCACCGGTCGACGGGCACGGTCGGTGCCGTGGTGAAGTTCAACGAACGGCAGGTCACCGTGCGGGACCGGTCGGGCCGGGAACACGTGATCCCCCTCGCCCCGGGGGCGTTCTCGGTGGAGGGCTCCACCGTCACCCTGGTGCGTCCGGCCCCGGCGGCCGCGACGGGCCCGACGGAGACGGCGTCGGGCTCGATCCCGCCCCCGGACCGGCGGGCCCGGGTGGCCCGACCGAGTCGGATCATGGTGGAGGGTCTCCACGATGCCGAGCTGGTAGAGAAGGTCTGGGGGGACGACCTACGGGCCGAGGGCGTGGTGGTGGAACCCCTCCACGGGGCCGACGACCTGGCCGGGGTGGTGGCCGGGTTCGCGCCCACCCCGGACCGCCGCCTCGGCATCCTTCTCGACCACCTGATCGACGGCACCAAGGAACAGCGCCTCGCCGCCGAGGCCGCCCACCCCGACGTCCTCATCACCGGGCATCCCTACGTCGACATCTGGGAGGCCGTCTCCCCCGCCCTCATCGGGCTGGAGGCATGGCCCCACATCCCGAAGGGCACCGACTGGAAGACGGGCATCTGCGCCGCGGTAGGGTTCCCGGGCCCGGCCGGCCAGTTCTGGACCCTCCTGCTCGGCCGGGTCCGCTCGTACCGGGATCTGGCCCCGCCGCTGGTCGGAGCGGTCGAGCAGCTGATCGACTTCGTCGCCCCGCCCCCCGTCGACGACTGACGGGGGCGGGGCACCGGTCCGGGGCCCGCCCGTACCGGGCCACCGACCGCCGCTCCAACTCGTGCGGCAACCGACCAGCCGGTAGGTTCTGCGGCCATGGATCTGCGACTCGACGGCAAGGTGGCCCTGGTGACCGGGGGTTCACGCGGCATCGGCAAGGCGATCGCCACGGCGTTCGCCGAGTCGGGGGCGCGGGTGATGATCGTGTCCCGCAAGCCGGACAGCCTGGAGGAAGCGGCGGCCGAGATCGGCCACGGATGCCAGTGGCACGCCGCCAACACCGGCGACCCGGATCAGGCCGCGGCCGCCATCGACGCCACGGTTGCCGGCCTCGGCGGTGTCGACATCCTGGTCAACAACGCCGCCACCAACCCGTACGCCGGTGCGATGATCGACGTGGACCTGGCCCGCTGGGACAAGACCCTCCTGGTCAACCTGACCGCCCCCCTGCTGTGGACCCAGCTGGCGTGGAAGGCCTGGATGCGGGAACACGGGGGTGCGGTGATCAACATCTCCTCGGTGGGTGGGTTGTCGACCAACCCGATCCTCGGGGTGTACGACCTCACCAAGGCGGCCATGCTCCAGATGACCCGCCAGCTCGGGGCCGAGCTGGGTCCCCAGGTGCGGGTCAACGCCATCTGCCCGGGCCTGATCAAGACCGACTTCGCCCGGATCCTGTGGGAGGGCGAACGGGGGGCCGAGGTGGCCGAGCACTACCCGATGAAACGCCTGGGGGAGCCGGAGGACATCGCCGCCGCCGCGGTCTGGCTCGCCGCCGACTCCGGATCCTGGATCACGGGTCAGCACATCGTGCTCGACGGCGGCGGGCTCGTGGCCTTCAAGAACTACGGCGCCACCGACGCCTGAGCACCCGCCGGGCCCCCGGTACCCCACCGGAGGCCGCCGTGCACCATAGTGAGAGCCGGTGATGACGCACGGATCGATCCGGTTGGGCCGGGTGGTCGGAATCCCACTCGAGATCCACTGGTCGACGCTGCTGCTGGCGGCGGGCGCGATCGCGCTCCTGGCCGACGTGTTCGCCCGCATCCAGCCCGCCGCCGCCGACTCCACCGTCATGGTGATGGCCGTGATGACCGCCCTCCTCCTGATCCTCTCGGTCCTGGCCCATGAGGTGGGCCACGGTCTGACCGCGCTCAACCACGGCGTCCCGGTCGAGTCCATCGGCCTCTCCGCCCTCGGTGGCTCCACCCAGATGCATCCCGGTCCGGCCACCCCCGGCGTCCAGGCCCGCGTGGCCGCGGCGGGCCCGCTGGTGACCTTCGCCATCGCCGTAGGCACCGGGGCGCTGGCCGTGGTGGCCGACCAGATCGGGGCGCCCCGGCTGGTGGCCTCCGGCGCGGCCATGCTGGCCACGGTCAACCTGACCATGGGGCTGTTCAACCTCCTTCCCGTGGCCCCCCTCGACGGCGGCCGGATCGTCAGCGCCGTCGTCTGGCGCCGCCGGGGCGATCGTTGGGCGGCCGGATTGGCCATGGCTCGTATCGGGCTCGTGGCCGGCACCCTCGGCGCCCTGCTCACCCTCGGGGCCGCGGTGTGGGCCATCTCCACCGAGGCCGACACCCAGGTGCTGGTCACCCTGCTGCTCGTGCTCATGTCGTCGGCCGTGGTCGCCCTGGCCGCCCGCGCCGAGATCGCCGCCTCGGTGATGGCCCAGCGGATGACGACCACGACCGCCCGGGAGATCGCCGCGCCCCTGGGGCCGGCGATCGGTGAGGGCACCACCCTCCACGACCTCGACCGGTGGCAGCCCGAGCCCGGGGTGGTCCACGGCGTGATCCGGTGGGGACCCGACCCGGTGGGGTACCTGGCCACACCGGTGGCCCCGGGGGTGACGGGGACGGCCAGGGCCTGGACGAAGGTGGGCGAGGTGATGCGCCCGGTGGACGCGGTGGAGTGGGTCTCCCCCACCAGCACCGTCCAAGACCTACTGGACCAGCCCGGGGCCCGTCAACCGATCATCCGCCTCCTGGCCGGCGTCGAGGGTGAGCCGGCGGCCGCCATCACCGACACCCAGCTGCAGGCCCTGCTCCAACCGGTCGACCTCTGGGGACGGCCCCGCCCGAGCCGGCCGGATCCGCCCGCGAAGCCGGCCCCCCCGGTCGGATCCGGCCGGTTCGGCTGACTACGCGTTCTTGGTGACCGGCGACGCCCTGACCTCCACCCGGATTCCTCCGTGGGTGAAGCGGTCGATCCTGTTGTGGTGGGGGATCCTCGTCGGCCTCTGGGCCAGCCTGGCCACGGTGCGCGCCCTGCGCGGCCTCCTCACCCAGATCGTGCTGGCCCTGTTCATCTCTTTCGCCATGGAGCCCCTGGTGGACCGGCTCAACCGGCGGGGCATCAGCCGGGGTCTGGCCAGTCTGGGCACCATGGTGCTGGTCTTCGGGCTCATGGGCGTGTTCGTTACCGCCATGGGGTCCCTGATCGCCGAACAGCTCCGCGAGCTGGCCAACGACCTACCCGACTATGTGAACTCGGCCGACTCTTTCTTGGAGGACCGGTTCGGTCTCGTGATCGACAACGCGGCCGTAATCCAGGAGATGCGGGCCGGCGGGGACGTCTCCCGGTACCTGACCGGGGCGGCCGACAACCTGGTCAGCGTGGGGACCTCGGTGGTGGGGATCCTCTTCCAGCTGCTCACCATCTCGCTGTTCACCTACTACTTCAGCGCCGACGGCCCCAGGATGCGCCGGGCCGTCTGCTCGCTCATGCCCCCGGCCCGCCAGGTGGAGGTGCTCCGGGTGTGGGAGCTGGCCATCACCAAGACGGGGGCGTTCATCTCCTCCCGGGTGATCCTGGCCATCTTCTCCGCCTCGTTCCACTGGTTCGTGTTCGGTGCGCTCGGGCTCCCGTCGGCCCTCGCCCTGGGCATCTGGGTGGGCGTGGTGTCCCAATTCATCCCCGTCATCGGCACCTACATCGCCGGGACCGTCCCCATCCTCATCACCCTCGGTGTCGACCCGATCAAGGTGTTGTGGGTACTGGGTGCCGTCGTTCTGTACCAGCAGATCGAAAACTACGTCATCCAGCCCCGGGTCACCGCCCACACCCTCGACATGCACCCGGCCGTGGCCTTCGCCGCCGTCCTGGCCGGAACGGCGATGTTCGGGGTCACCGGGGCCCTCCTCGCCCTACCGTTCCTGGCCACCGTCCAGGCCTTCATCTCGGCCTACGTCGAACGGCACGACGTCATCGCCAGCCCGCTGGTGGCCACCGACACCAGTCCCCTGCCCCTCACCACGCTCGGCTCCCCCACCACCGACCCCCCGGATTCCGGCCAAGCCCCGCCGTCACCGACCGATGATTCAGGTCAAAACGGAACGACCAAACCCCTCACCGCCGACCGTCAAGACGACGATGATCGGGTTTAGGGCCATCCAGGCAAGATCCTCTTTCAAAGTAGCCCGGAAGGGCGTCCGACCGACCCGAATGCGACCAATTTCATGACCGACGAAACCTCTTCGAATACCCCCTCACACGACCATCCTCCCGACGATGCCGTCGAGTTCTTCTGGCGGCCCGGATGCGGGTTCTGCGCCAATCTGGAGCGAGCGCTAACGCAAGCAAATGTCCCCATGAGCAAGCGAAACATCTGGGCCGACGACACCGCCGCCGCCATCGTACGATCCGTCGCGAACGGCAACGAGACCGTGCCCACGGTCCGTTTCCGCTCCCACGCCATGGTCAACCCCTCCGCCGATGAGGTGACAAAACTCCTAGAGAACGAGGCTCCGGACCTTATGGCCCGACGGGACTAGCCGATCTGGGGCGGCCGCAGCCCCACCCATGCGTCCTCAGATCCCCTGCCGCCAATCGTTGTCGATGCATGGACACACACCATCATCCTGACTCCACAGATTGGCCGGTTGCTGTTGAGAACCACCTGCAGTCGCATTAGAGTCCAGTCGCTGGCTCGGCTCGCCGGGGCAGTAACCCGCCGCATGAGAAACATAAAGGGGACCAAGTGTCTGACGACAACGGTCGCAAAGCCCTCCACGCATACGTCAGCGACGACGCGCACGATCACTGGCACGGTTTCGCCGCCGAGCAAGGGGTCAGCGTCAGTGCGATTCTGGAAGCACTCGCTCCGGAACTCGACTTCGACGCTCCGATCACCCATGAGCAACTCGGCTCCAGACTGAACGTCGTGGTGAAGTCCGCTCGCAAGATCGACGCCCAACGGCGACGGCGGCGCCGCTGACCGTTCCAAGATAATTGTCTCCTGACTCCGGCTCCGGCCGGGTTCCGGGGGTCTCGTCCCGAGGCCCCGTCACGCGGAACCCGACTGGAGCCGGAGTCGCGTTCCCGGGCACCCACCGGCACCGTCCACCCGTCGAGCGCGCCAGTCGGACATCATCGGGTCGACGGATAGCTTCGTGGTCCGATCCCGGCGGCCGACCACGAACGATTGTTCGATAGGCTGGTGCGGTGTCGGGTCGCCCCCGGCCTCCACCACCGCCCCCAGCGCATCGGAGACCCCACAAGCCCATGACGGCATCAGGCGAACTCATCCCCTTCGCCCGCGAAGTGATCGACGTGCCCGTCGACGATGAGCTGAGCGACTCCTTCCTCGCCTACTCGCTGTCGGTCATCACCTCCCGGGCCATCCCCGACGTGCGGGACGGCCTGAAGCCGGTGCAGCGCCGGATCCTGTACTCGATGCACCGGATGGGCCTCCGCCCGGATCGACCGCACAAGAAGTGCGCCCACGTGGTGGGCGACGTGATGGGCTCGCTCCATCCCCACGGCGATTCCGCCATCTACGACGCCCTGGTCCGGCTGGGCCAGAACTTCACTCGGCCGATCACCCTGATCGACCCCCAGGGCAACTTCGGCAGCCTCGACGATCCGCCGGCCGCCATGCGCTACACCGAGTGTCGCCTCACCCCGGCCGCCCTCGACGTGCTGGCCGAGCTCGACGAGGACACCGTCCAGTGGCGTGACACCTATGACGGCGAGACGGTGGAGCCGGTCTACCTCCCGTCCCTGCTCCCCAACCTGCTGGTCAACGGCACCTCGGGCATCGCGGTGGGGATGGCCACCAACATGCCCACCCACAATCTGATCGAGATCCACCGGGCTATCGAACTGGTCATGACCCGGCGCCGGCCCCGCCCCACCCTCGAGGAGCTCATGGCGGTTGTCCCCGGTCCCGACTTCCCGTCCGGGGGGATCGTGGTCAACGAGGGGATCGCCGAGGCCTACGAGACAGGCCGGGGAACCATCCGGATGCGGGCCAAGGCCACGGTCGTGGACGTCACCCGGGCCCGGAAGGGCCTCGAGGTCCTCGAGCTGCCCTACATGGTGGGCCCGGAACGGGTGGTGACCAAGATCAAGGAACTGGTCAACGCCGGCCGCCTCGACGGGGTGGCGGACGTGAAGAACCTGAGCGACTCGTCCGGCCTCAGGCTCCTCATCGAGGCCAAGCCCTCCGTGGATCCCCAGCGGTTGCTCCAGAAGCTCTACCGGCTCACCCCCCTCGAGGAGACCTTCGGGATCAACAACGTCGTGCTGGTGGACGGCGTCCCCACCACCCTCGGCCTGTACGACCTGTGCCTCCACTACATCAACCACCGCCTCGACGTGGTGGTACGCCGCTCGCGACACCGGCTCGAGCAGGCCCGCCGCCGGCTCCACCTGGTGGAGGGCCTCCTGATCGCTATCGACAACATCGACACCGTGGTGGCCATCATCCGCTCGTCGGCCGACTCCGGCGAAGCCCGGGCCCGGTTGATGGCCGAGCTGGGCCTCAGCGAGGACCAGGCCGAGTACGTCCTCGAGCTGCGCCTCCGGCGGCTCACCGCCCTGGCCTACGACGAACTGGTGGCCGAGAAGCGGGAGCTGGAGCAGACCATCGCCGAGCTGGAGAAGATCCTCGGCTCGGAACGTCGCCAGCGCACCATCGTGCTCAACGAGCTGGCCGCCATCGTCGAGGCCTACGGTGTCGAGCGCCGCACCACCATCGTCGGACCCGACGACCTCGTGGAGCTGGCGGAACCCACCGACACCCCGGAGCCGTCCGTTCCCGACGAGCCGTGCGTGGTGGCCCTCACCGCCTCCGGCCTGGTGGGACGGGAGCCCCAGGGCACGTCCCGCAGCTACAGCCCCTCGCGTCACGACGTCCTCAGCTCGGTCCTCGTCACCTCTACCCACCAACCGGTCCTCGGGATCACCGCCGGGGCCCGGCTGGCCCACGCCTCCGCTCTCCATCTGCCCGAGGTCGGGGGCCGCAGCCGGGGCAAGGCGGCCGCCGAGGCCTTCGAGCTCGACCGTGGCGACACCCTGCTGGGGCTCCTTCCGGCCGAGGGCGAGGTGGTGGTGGTCACCGCCGGTGGTGTGGCCAAACGCCTGGACCGGACCGCCCTGGCCGACCTCACCCCGGGGCGGACCGTGATCAACCTGGCCGGGAACGACCGAGTGGTGGCCCTGGTCCCGGTCCAACCCGACGACGACGTCGTCCTGGTGGCCTCCGACGCCCAGACCCTACGCACCCCGACCTCGGGCATCAGCCTTCAGGGGCCGGCGGCGAAGGGGGTGGCCGGGATGAGCCTCAAGGGCACCAGCCGGGTCCTCGCCGCCGGGATCGCGGCAGACCACACCGCCATCCTCTCCGTCACCGACCAGGGCACCGCCAAGCTCACCGCCACCAGCGAGATCCCGGTCAAGGGACGCGGTACCGGCGGGGTCCGGCTCACCCGGTTCGCTGCCGAGCAGCGGCTCGACTACGCCTGGATCGGCCCGACGGAACGGGCCATGTGCGTGGTCGGCCAGGCCGACGCCCCCACCCGGCCCGATACGGCACCGGCCCCCCTGACCCTCCGGGCCAGTCGCCGCGACGGCCCCGGCGTGGCCACCGAGCGGCGCATCCTGGCCGTGGGGGCGATGCGGTGGTGACCGCCACCCCCACCCTGCCGAAGCCACCGCCCGCTGACCGCCCTCCCCCGCCAACCGTTCGAGGACGACGATCGTGACGACCGAGAAACCGACCAGCACCTCGAACCGCAAGACCACCACCAGCCGGACCTCCGGCCGCAAGGCCGCGAACCGCAGGACCGGCACCGGCCAGAGGCCGGGCCGGGCCGGTGACGCCGCCGACGTGTACGACGCCTCCAAGATCCAGGTCCTGGAGGGCCTCGACGCCGTCCGGAAGCGGCCCGGCATGTACATCGGGGGGACGGGCAGCGAAGGCCTGCACCACCTGGTGTGGGAGATCCTCGACAACGCCGTGGACGAGGCCGCAGCCGGCTACGCCGGCCACATCGACCTCACCCTCCACGCCGACGGTTCGGTGGAGGTCGCCGATGACGGCCGGGGCATCCCCATCGACCGGAAACCGGACGGTCGCTCCGCCCTCGAGGTGGTGTTCACCGAGCTCCACGCCGGCGGCAAGTTCGGGTCGGGCGCCTACTCGGCGTCCGGTGGCCTCCACGGGGTCGGTGCGTCGGTGGTCAACGCCCTGGCCACCAAACTGGTGGCCGAGGTAGACCGCGACGGCTCCACCCACCGGCTGGTGTTCCTGGAACGCTCCCCCGGTAACTACCTGGCCTCGGGCTCGTTCAAGGCCGGCTCGAAACTGGCCAAGGTCAAGAAGATCCCGTCCAACCGGACCGGCACCCGGGTCCGCTACTGGCCCGATCTGGAGATCTTCGACAGTGAGGCCCTCCTCGACTACTCCAAGATCCGCGACCATGTGGCCCGGGTCTGCTTCCTCGTCCCCGGGCTCAAGGTGGTCCTCCACGATCGCCGCCGGGCCGGTACCGAACCCGAGACCCTCGTCGCCAACGGAGGCCTGGCCGACTACGTCGACTACCTCAGCATCGGCGAGCCGGTCACCGACGTGATAACCATCCACGACACGGGCACATTCGAGGAGAAGGTGCCCGTCGACGGCCGCCTCACCACCGTGACCCGGCCCTGCACCGTCGACGTGGCGGTCCGGTGGGTGAAGGGCTACGACTCGACCATCGTCAGCTTCGTCAACACTATCCCCACCGCGGACGGCGGCACCCACGTAGCCGGGTTCGAACGGGCCCTGTCCAGGGTGGCCAACGAGGACCTCCTGGGCGACGCCAAGAAGCTGAAGAAGCTGGCCAGGCAGGGCAACGACCGGGCGCTCCCGAGCGACATCCAGGAGGGGCTGGTGGCCGCGGTCAAGGTGACCCTCCCCGAGCCCCAGTTCAAGGGCCAGACCAAGCAGGAGCTCGGCACCCCGGCCGTGCAGTCCTTGGTGTACGACACCGTGAAAACGGGCCTTGGTAGCTGGATGGACGGCGGCGGCAAGAAAACCCAGGTCAACGCCCTACGGGAGAAGATCACCCAGGCCGTGCTCAGCCGGGTCGCCGCCAAACAGCAACTAGAGGCCCGCCGGAAGGCGGCCAATCTCGGGGCGGGCGGCATGCCGGACAAGCTGGCCGACTGCCGGCGGCACGGGATCGACTCCGAACTGCTGATCGTGGAGGGAAACTCGGCCGCCGGACCAGCTAAGCAGGGCCGCGACGCTGAGACCATGGCCGTGCTGCCCCTACGGGGCAAGGTGGTGAACGCGGGCAAGGCCAGCCTGAAGCAGGTGATCGACAACGCCGAGGCCAAGGCGCTGATCACCGCCATCGGGGCCGGTTCGGGCCGCGACTTCGACCTCGAATCCGCCCGCTACGGGCGGATCATCATCCTGTGCGACGCCGACGTGGACGGCAGCCACATCCGCTGCCTCCTGCTCACCCTGATCTACCACCACATGCGACCCCTCCTCGAGGAGGGTCGGGTCTTCGCCGCCCAACCCCCACTCTTCGCCATCAAACACCGGGGTGAGGCCGTCTATGCGTACTCCGACCACGAGCGGGCCCGCCTGAGCGAGGAGCTTGGTGTCGGGCTGGAGAAGTGGAAGCGGTTCAAGGGCCTTGGCGAAATGAACGTCGACGAGCTGGCCGAGACCACCCTCAACCGGGAGACCCGGGTCCTGAAGCGGATGACCATGACCGACGGTGTGGCCGCCAGCCGCGCCGCCAAGCTCTTCTCCGTCCTGATGGGCAACGACGTGGCCACCCGCAAGGACTACATCGTCGAACATTCCGGTCTGATCGACGCCGACCAGCTCGACATCTGATCCACGTCTCCCTGATCCCACCCCTTTCCTGATCCCACCCCTTTCCTGATCCCCCGTCGACCCGGCTGATCCGCCGGAGATCTCAGGGCCAAGGTCAGGGGTCTCAGGGTTCGTTGGGGGTTACCCCCGATACCGGTCCGGCCCAGCCGGGAGGATGATGGTTCCATGACCGAATCGAACGCATCGCCCCAGGAACCGGCCGGCCCCGAGGACACGAGCTACCCGAACGACACGAGCTACCCGAACGACACGAGCTCGGCGGCGGGGTATCCGCCGGCTTCGGGCCAGCCGGCTCCTCCCAACAAGACCCCGTTCCCCCCGACAGGGCCGTCGTGGGCGTCCCGCCAGTTGGTGCGCAACCCGAACGGCATGATCGGCGGGGTCGCCTCCGGGATCGCCGCCGTCTACGGCCTCGACGTCACCCTGGTCCGCCTGGTCTTCGTGATCCTGGCTTTCGTCTCGGGTCTCGGCCTCGCCCTGTACGTGGTGGGATGGATCATCATGCCGGTCGGCAACCCGTGGCCTCCGGCACCGAACCCGCCCGCCGCCGACGGCCCGACGCCGCCGACCGAGCCGTGACGGCCGAGGCCGCTGCCCAGTCGGCCGCCCAGGTGGCCAGTGGCTCGTGGATCAGCTGACCCGGCTCCAGCCACTCGTGGATCTCGGCGTAGGACTGGTTGTTAGGGTGTGACGAGGATCGGGGCAGGATCGTGAATAGGACGGGGTCGAAGTTGCCGTCCCTGGTGCGGGCCCCGTAGTAGCCGGTACCGAGTTCCCACACCAGGTCCCCCCGGTACTCGAGGTGGTAGGGGGAGAGCCCTCCCTCACCGGTGTCGTGGGCGAAGCCCCCCATGGCGGCCCCCTTGTTGAGGGCCCGGATGGCGTTGGCCGACAGGGCCCCGAAACTCATGGCCGACACGTTCAGCATCGACATGGAGTAGGGGTGACGGCAGTCGGGCCCTCCCACCGCGATCCGGGCCGGGGTGTGCGGCTCCGGCACCGGGGCCACCGAATGGACCAG
>JBKECK010000007.1:0-40396 GCA_047974625.1 Acidimicrobiales bacterium | reverse complement strand
TGACCAGGGGAAACGCCGAAACGTAGGGGAAACACGTCCCGAGCAAGACTTCGTGACCAGGCGAAACGCAAGACCCCCGCCAAACTCGGGCCTGAGGGCAGCGTCACTCGCGCCAAGCGGGAGCCATTGCGGGAGCCTCCCACTGACTGATAGCGTTGCTATCAGTCCGACGAAAGTCGAAGGCAGGTAGACCCGCATGGCTCAACTCATCGTACGCGACCTCGACGACCACCTCGTCCAGCTCCTTAAGGAACGAGCCGCATCCCGTGGCCACTCAGCCGAGGAAGAGCATCGACAAATCCTTCGCTCCGCCCTCCAACGCCACGGACTCGCCGACTATCTACAGTCCATTCCCAACGTCGGCGACGATGCCGACTTCGAACGACAGCCCGACCTTCCACGATCCGTCGATCTATGAACGGATACCTCATCGACACAAACGTGGTGTCTGAACTCCGGAAAGGGCAACGATCCAACGTCGGAGTTCGAAAATGGTTGACCGAACACGCCGACGACGACCTTTGGCTATCAGTCTTGGTGATCGGCGAGTTGCGACGCGGCGTGTCACTCCTCCGACGCCGCGATCCCGACTCCGCCCACCACCTCGAGACCTGGCTCATCGCCCTCGAAGCATCCTACGCCGATCGGATACTCCCGGTTTCGCTCGACGTCGCACGCCAATGGTCAACGCTAGGAATTCCGGATCCCCTACCAGCCATCGACGGGCTCCTAGCCGCCACCGCCCTCACCCACGAACTCACCCTCGTCACCCGCAACATCACCGACGTCCAACGCAGCGGCGTGACCGTGATAGATCCGTTCACCTGACCCACCCCACTAGGGTTTTGTGGCTCTCCTGCTCGATCCGTGGGTGGGATCTGAGCGGGTGATGTAGTGCACGCCGTTCCCTGCTTGGCTTTCCAGCTGTTCAACGGCAGGTCAGCGGAGCGAAGGAAACGGCGTGCAATCGAGAAGGCTATGGGCGCGGGCGGTCGGCGTCGACCGCCGTGTCGTCATTGAGGCGGTTGAGGTCGACGAGAGCGACGAGTCGATCGTGGTGGCATGCCGGCTGCGGGCGAACGCAAGGCTCCGCTGTGGGGTCTGTGAACGCCGCTCGGGCCGCTACGACCACGGTGGAGGACGCCGTCGCTGGCGGGCCCTCGACGCCGGCACGACCAAGGTGTTCATCGAGGCCGAAGCGCCACGCGTCCGGTGCCGGGATCATGGAGTGACGGTGGCCTGGGTGCCCTGGGCTCGCCACGGTGCGGGCCACACGCGGGACTTCGATGACCAGGTCGCCTGGCTGGTCACCCACACGTCCAAGACGGCGGTGGTCGAGCTAATGCGCATCGCGTGGCGCACCGTCGGTGCCATCGCCGCCCGCGTCGTGGCCGATGAACGGAAGCTACGCGATCCCTTCGACGGGCTCGAGCGAATCGGGATCGACGAGATCTCCTACCGGCGCGGGCACAAGTACCTGATGGTCGTCGTCGACCACGACACCGGCCGGCTCGTGTGGGCCAAGGCCGGACATGACCGAGCCACCCTCCAGTGCTTCTTCGACGAGCTCGGCCCCGAGCGGGCGGCCAAGATCCGGCTGATCTCGGCTGATGCGGCCGAGTGGATCGGCGAGTGCGCCACCACCAACTGCGAGAGCGCTGTGCTCTGTCTTGATCCGTTCCACATCGTGCGCTGGGCCTCCCAGGCCCTCGATGTCGTACGCCGCTGGGTGTGGAACACGCTGCGCCGCATGGGTCTGGGCGACCGGGCCAAGCAGCTGAAGAACTGCCGCTACGCACTCTGGAAGAACCCCGAAGACCTCACCGACCGCCAAGCGAACAAGCTCGCCTGGATCGCGAAGCACAACAACCAGCTCTACCGCGCCTACCTCTTGAAGGAGCAACTCCGGCTCGTGTTCCAGCACCGAGGCGACGAAGCCATCGCCATGCTCGACGCCTGGCTCGGCTGGGCCCGACGCTGCCAGATCCCCGCGTTCGTCGAGCTCTACCACCGCATCAAGAAGAACCGGGCCGGGATCGTCGCCACCGTCACCCACGGCCTCTCGAACGGGCTGACCGAGAGCGTCAACACCAAGCTCCGGCTCCTCACCCGCATGGCCTACGGGTTCCGCTCCACCGACAACCTCATCGCCCTCTGCCTGCTCGACCGAGGCGGCCACTGCCCCGACCTACCCGGCCGGGCATGACCCACGGATCGAGCAGGAGAGCCAAAAAACCCGGCCCCAGAAGGGCCGGGTGGGTTAGGTCAATAGTCTATCGGCGCGCAACGCCCTCGCCTAGAGGCTTGTAGCTATTTCGTAGGTGACCAACAGTGGCTACGTACGCAGGCCCTACCAAGGTGGCGGCTTGACGATGGTGCCAGCCGGATCCGGGAGTTGGCAAGAGGTGAAGTCGAGAGCTTCGAGCCTGTACCACCAGTGCCCCCCCGACACCATCCGTCGGGCGGCCCCTCAGATCGCCAGCCAAGTAGCCCTGGCCCGGGTTGACCGTTCCGACCGGAACCCGTCGACGAGCCTCCTGGACTGGATACCGGAGATCGCTGTCATTGGAGACCACGATGGCTCCATCCACCACACCATCGAGCACATCCACCAGGAGGTGCGAGGCGACGTTTACGTCAGACCCCTTCTCTTCCCAGTGTTGATACGAGACGAGAAATCGAGCGTCCGGCACGTCGCCGCCTGCGGAGTCCTTGACCATGACCGGCCACTGCGACGTCGCCAGAACTGGCCGGCCGCGTGGTCCTTTCGTCGCCAACGGCCCCACCTTGACCCGGGTGACGTAGGTGCCTTCCTCTAGCAGGTCAAATGATCCCTGCTGGCGCAAGGCCGCCACGTACGCATCTTGGACCAGACGCCCGGATGGATTGGTCGCGCCGTCGATGAACGCGGTGCAGTAGACGATTCGCTCGATAGCCGCGCCTCTGCCCAACCAGTCCACCCGCCGGTTCAACAAGCGCTCGCTCAGCTGGCGCAGATCGAGCCAACGCCAACCACTGGCGGACCGGCCCACAACAGCGCGACCGCCGTAGTAGAGATTGAACCCGTCGATGTACACCCCTACCCGCACCGGGGCCACCGTATCGGGTGACCCACCCAGGCCTGCGCAGCCACTCGACCCCGCCCCAAGCACAGCTGTCAATCAATCTCCAGCCCAGTGTTGCCCTGGTGTTACCGACGGCCTCGTCGGCCGGCAACAACCCAGCCCCCACATGGTAACTACAGGCCAGCCACCCACTCCCACTAGGGTTTTCTTGGCGGAGAGAGGGGGATTCGAACCCCCGGGACCCGTGAGGGCCCAACGGTTTTCAAGACCGACGCAATCGTCCGCTCTGCCATCTCTCCAGGGGTCCGAGGCTAGCAGCCCCACCTCACGCCCTCGATGGGCCCTGGTGGTCGGGAGGCGCCGTGGCACACCAGCCCGGTCCGGCCCCCATCAGACCGGACCGGGCGGTGGCGATCTCGCGGCCGATCCCCGTGAGCGGGAGAGGTGATCGGCCGGTAGCTCAGTCGCGTGGGGCGCGACCGGGCTGACCGAGCAGAACCGGCGGCGACGAACCACACGTCGCCCCGGGCACGTTCTCGGGGGTGGCCACCAGAACACCCTCGTAGCAGTGATCTGCGATGGCGGCGTCGGTCACGAAGCTCTCCCCGATACGGATGCCGTTGTGGGTGATGAGCTCCTGGTGCACCGGGAAGGCGTTGCCGTTGGTCAGGGCCGGGTCCAGCACCTCGAGCCCCCAGGTGTCAGCGGCCACCAACGCCGGTTTCCGGTCGGCGAAGTAGCGGGCCTCCGCCAGGAAGATGCCCGGTTCTTGGAGCAGGTAGGCGTCGGGATCGTCCCGGACGAGGTGGTTCCAACCCGTGTGTATGATCGGAACGTCACCGGCGCCGATCGGGTCCTTGATCCTCTGGCGTTTCATTGCCTTCTCGATGTCGTCGATCGTGATGCGGTAGTTGCCGTTCAAAACCAGCTGACCGTTGGGGGCGGTGAAGTAGGCGTCGGTCGCCCGGGCGGCCACCTTCAGGCCCACGATGTCGAGAACGACGGCGCGGGTGCACACCGGCCCCATGTTCTCGTTCCCCAGCTTCGAGGTGCCGGTCGGGGTGGCGATGTCGACGGCCTGGAATCCGTTGTAGAAGGTTCCGTCCACGCCGATGTGGTTGAGCCCATCGATCTGGGTCCCGATCTGGAACGTGAAGTTGGCCGCGAAACGCTCCTCGAAACCCACCAACCGGTTGGGTCCCGCCGGTTCGGTTCCTCCCTGGATGCCGCCGGCGGCCGCGAACTCCGGACCGAAATCGACCCCGGAACCGAGCAGGAACATGTCGTGCAACCGGGGCGGCTCTGACGGGTAGGCGGGGAAGCCGTTGAACATCACCTCGCCGAGCTGGTAGGTCTTCACCTCTCGGGCCCGCCGCAGCAGCTTGAGGGCGTCACCCGTGCGCTCCGGGGTGAGCTCGTTGAACGTGCCCCGCTGATCGTCCGGTCCGTACGGACTCGGCGCCCACCCACCGGCGGCCGCCGCGGCCACGTCGAACATCTCGTCGGTGTATGGACCGGACCCACTCCGCTCGCCACGACGACGGCCCCCCTCCTCCGGCTCGGCCTCCTCGGCGCCGGCGACACCGGGCATGAACATGGTGCCGACGGTGGCCGCCGCGGCTCCGGCAACGCCCAGCTTCAAGGCGTCACGCCGACTCAGGCGGGCGTGGTGCATGGCAAGCTCGTACTTCATCGAGAAGTCCCCCTTTAACGAAATACGCACATTACGAACGCACGACGCAGACTAGTGCCTATTAGACAACGAGCTTCAAGTTTGGCGTTGAACGTCCCTTCACCACCGCCGCCCCCGACCGGCCGGTTGGGGGATCCGACCACTCAGTGGTGGGCGAGGTCCTTGAACCGGGGCCAACCGATGTTGCCTCCCGAAAGGACCACGCCCACCCGCTTGCCGTCGAGGGCGAGCGGGCGGTGCATGGCCGCGGCCAGCGCGGACGCCCCGCTCGGTTCCAGCATGAGATTCGTCCGCTGCAGCACAGTGCGCATCGTGTCGGTGATTTCCCCGTCGGTGACGGTCACGAACTGGCTCGTCAGTCGGGAGGTGATCGGCCAGGTCAGCTCGCCCGGCGTGGACAGCTGCTGGCCGTCGGCGATCGTCCGGGGAACCCCGATGTCCACCCGTCGGCCGGCCCGGCGCGACTGGCGGTGATCGTCGCCGGCCTCGGGCTCGACCCCCATGATCTCGATCCCGGGCCGGAGGCGCCGAGCCACCGTGGCGCACCCGGCGAGCAGACCCCCGCCCCCCACCGGCACCAGCAGGGCGTCGAGATCAGCGATCTCCCGGAACAGTTCGAGCGCCACCGTGCCCTGACCGGCCATCACGTCGTGATCGTCGAAGGGGGGCACCAGCACGAGTCCCTCCTTCACCACCAGCTCGAGAGCGAGCTCGGCCCGATCCTCAACGTAACGGTCGTACCGCACCAGGCGGGCCCCCGCCGTCTCGATCGCCGCCACCTTCTCCAGGGGGGCGTCCCGGGGGACGACCACCGTGGCCGATGTCCCAGCCGCCCGGGCCGCCCACGTCACCGCTAGACCGTGATTACCGGAGGAGTAGGTGACCACCCCGGCCTCGAGCTGTTTCTCGTCGAGACGGGCGATGGCGTTCGTTGCCCCCCGGATCTTGAACGAGCCGGTGATCTGCAGACATTCCGCCTTCAGGAACAGCCTCATCCCGGCCGCGGCGTCGAGCGCCGAGCTCGTGATCACGGGCGTGCACTCGACCAGGCCCTGGAGCCGTTCCGCCGCCGCCTCCACATCATGGAATTCCAGCACTGCCCGTCATTCTGCCTCCTCCGACATGGATTGGGTCGATTCACCCCGAACGGGCCGGTAATCGATTCGGTGGAGGCACCGGGTGTCCCCGCCCCGGGGAGGCGGCGTGATCGACGGAACGAGGCCGGATCCGGGGCCCCGCCACCGTCGAACCGACGCCCATAATTCCCGTGCCCGAACCGGTGGCCGTGGCTACACTCGGTCCCGCCTGGAGAGGTGACAGAGTACGGCCGATTGTGCCTCCCTGCTAAGGAGGTGTCTCCGCAAGGGGACCGTGGGTTCAAATCCCACCCTCTCCGCTCCACCCGAGAGCCCGTTCCGCCCCCGAGGCGGGACGGGCTCTCGCGCGTTCCCCGGCCCCCGTTCGAACCCCGCCGCTGGTGCCCCGACGTGACGCGCGTCCCTCCCTGGGCGCCACTCACCCGACGACACTATTGTTCGCATAAATAACAGATAAAACCCTGGCCGGGTGCGGCGAGGGTGGACAGGAGAGGCCGTGGCTGTCATCGCCCCCCCAGGAACAGACGACCAGTTGGACCTGACCCCCCACGATCCGCCGCGGTCCAACCGTCGGTGGTGGATCGCCCTGGTCGTCGTCCTCCTCGGCTCGTTCAGTGTGCTGCTCTGGCAGGGCCGCGAGATCAACAACGCCAAGCCACCGATCCCCGAGCAGTTCACCAGCTCCGACGGCTCCCTCGTCACCGGAGCCGACATCCGGGAGGGCCAGGCCATCTGGCAGTCCAGCGGCGGCCAGGAGATCGGGTCGGTGTGGGGCCACGGCGCCTACGTGGCCCCCGACTGGACCGCCGATTGGCTCCACCGCGAGGCCACCTTCATCCTCGACCGTCTGGCCGCCGAGGAAGGTGCGGCCTCCTTCGAGGATCTCGACGTGGAGCGGCAGGCCGCCCTCCAGGCCCGGCTCACCACCATCATGCGGACCAACACCTACGACGAGGCCACCGGCACCGTCACCCTCGATCCGCTCCGGGTGGAGGCGTTCGAGGCCAACCGCGACCACTACGCCGACATCTTCATGAACGGCTACGACAACTACGCCATCCCCGCCGACACCGTCGCCGACCGGGCCGACGTCGACAAGATGAGCGCCTTCTTCTTCTGGACCTCGTGGGCCGCCTCGACCGACCGCCCGGGCGACACCGTCACCTACACCCAGAACTGGCCCCACGAGCCCCTGATCGACAACGTCCCCACCACCGACAACGTGTTCTGGAGCGTCCTGTCGGTAGTCCTGCTGCTGGCCGGGATCGCCGGCATGGTCTGGTACCACTCCTCCCTCCCCGACGACGAGCCCGACCCCGAGGACATCCCCATCGACGACCCCCTGCTCGGCTACCACCCGACCCCCTCCCAGAAGGCCACCCTCAAGTTCTTCTTCCTGGTCGGCGCCCTGTTCGTCCTCCAGATCGCCTGTGGGGTGGTGCTCGGCCACTACGGGGTGGAAGGTGACGGTCTGTACGGCATCCCGATCGACAAGATCCTCCCCTACGCCGTGCTCCGCACCTGGCACACCCAGCTCGCCATCTTCTGGATCGCCACGGCCTGGCTGGCCACCGGCCTCTACATCGGCCCCGCGGTCGGCGGTCGGGAACCGAAGTACCAGCGACTGGCGGTCAACGTCCTCTTCGGCGCCCTGATCGTCGTCGTGATCGGCTCCATGTTTGGCGAATGGTTGTCGATCACGGGCCGCCTCGGCCGCGACAACGACGCCTGGTTCTGGTTCGGCACCCAGGGACTCGAGTACGTCGACCTGGGCCGGGTGTTCCAGATCGGGCTGACCATCGGCCTGATCCTGTGGCTGGTGCTCATGACCCGGGCCATGCTGCCCGCCCTGCGTTCCCGCCACGTGGACCCCAGCGATCGGGCCCCGCTCGCCCTCGGCGGTCAGCGGAGCCTGATCGCCATGCTCCTGCTCAGCTGCGTGGCCATCACCGGCTTCTACCTGGCCGCCTTCGGCATCGGGTCATCGACCCACCTGTCAGTGATCGAGTACTGGCGGTGGTGGGTCGTCCACCTCTGGGTGGAGGGCTTCTTCGAGGTGTTCGCCACCGCCGTGATCGCCTTCATGTTCACCCGGCTGCGCCTGATCCGGCCCATCGTGGCCACCAACGCCACCCTGGCCTCCACCGTCATCTTCCTCAGTGGCGGCATCATCGGCACCTTCCACCACCTGTACTTCAGCGGCACCCCCAAGACCGTCCTGGCCTTGGGGGCGTCGTTCTCCGCCCTGGAGGTCGTGCCCCTGGCCCTCATGGGATTCGAGGCGGTACGGCACTTGGAACTGCTCAAGATCCGCCGCTGGGTGGCCGGCTACAAGTGGGCCATCTACTTCTTCGTGTCGGTCTCGTTCTGGAACCTGGTGGGGGCCGGCCTGTTCGGGTTCCTCATCAACCCGCCGATCTCCCTGTACTACGTGCAGGGCCTCAACCTGACCCCCCTGCACGGCCACACCGCCCTGTTCGGGGTCTACGGGATGCTCGGCATCGGTCTCATGCTGTTCTGCATCCGCAGCCTCCGCCCGGGCCCGGAGTGGAACGACCTCCCCATCAAGATCGGGTTCTGGGGGCTCAACATCGGCCTGGCCACCATGTCCCTGTTCAGCCTCCTCCCGGTGGGTCTGGGCCAGGCCTGGGCGTCGATCGACCGGGGCCTGTGGTGGGCCCGCAGCGACGACTTCCTCTACGGCGACGTCATGACCTTCTTCCGGTGGATGCGCATTCCCGGCGACACCATCTTCGCTCTCGGCGCCCTGTCCATCGGGGTGTTCATGCTCGGCCTGTTGAGCGGCTGGTCACTCAAGGGTGAGGACGCCGGTCTGCTGCGCAGCGGGTCGCTCGAGCCGTCCGACGTGGCCCCGGAGTCGGACGACGGGCCAGAACAAGATCAGGTGCCACAAAAGGTCCGGTAGCCGGCGGTCACCTCGACGGGGGCCGGCTCGGCGTAGCCGGCCTCTGCGGCCCGCTCGGTCCCCGGCTCGGCCAGCACGGCCATGAGCCGATCGAGCGGGCCCCGGTCGTCGTGGTCTACTGCCGCGGCCAGGGCCTCCTCCACCCGGTAGTTGCGGGGGATGTAGATCGGGTTGGCCCGCCGCATGGCGTCCAGGCCGGCTCCCCCCGCCTGGGCGGCTAGGCGGGCCCGCCAGCGGACCAGCCAGGCCCCGAGCTCGGCGTCGGGATCGGGCCTGGGGTCGTCGTCCACCGCCCCGCCGGGGCCGCCGCCACCGTCCGGATCCGGTTCAGGCGTCGCGGTCGGCCGGGACACCGGCAGGGGGTCCCCCCCGGCGGCCAGGGCAGCCTGGGCGAACAGGGACCGGAGCCTCGTCTCACCCTCCCGGCTCCCGGCCGCGTCGAGGAGGCGGCGCCACCCCAGGGTGAAGTCGACCCGCCACCGCTGCAGCAGATCGAGGTAGTCGTCGGCCAGGGCCCGGTCGGCCCCGGGGCCCGTCGGCTCCCCTCCCCCGCCACCGGTCGCGGCCCCGGCCCGGAGGCCGAGCTTGTCCCGGGCCACCCCGGTCCAATGGTGGTGGTACCGAGCCTCATAGCCGTCGAGCACCGGTATGAGCCGGTCACGGGCGGTGTCGGCGTCGTCACCGACCAGGGGGCCGAGGCTCTCGGCCAGGCGGGCCAGGTTCCACAGACCGATCGACGGCTGGTTCCCGTAGGCGTAGCGGCGGCCGTGGTCGATCGAGCTGAACGCGGTGGCCGGATGGTAGACCTCGAGGAAGGCGCAGGGGCCGTAGTCGATCGTCTCCCCCGAGATGGTCATGTTGTCGGTGTTCATGACCCCGTGGATGAAACCCACCCCCATCCAGCGGGCGATCAAGGCGGCCTGCCGGTCGATCACGGCGGCCAGGAACAGCAGGTACCGTTCGGTGTCGTCGGCCACCGCCGTCAGGTCGGAATCGTGACGGGCGATGGCGTAGTCGGCCAGGCGCCGGAGCAGGTCCGGGCTCTGCCGGGCGGCGAACTCGAAAGTCCCCACCCGCAGGTGGGAGGCGGCCACCCGGGTGAGGACGGCACCGGGCAACAGGGTGTCGCGGCGGACCTCCTCGCCCGTGGTCACCGCGGCCAGGGCCCGGGTGGTGGGTATCCCGAGCGCCCACATCGCCTCCCCCATCAGGTATTCCCGTAGGACCGGGCCGAGCGCGGCCCTGCCGTCGCCGCCCCGGGAGAATGGGGTCCGGCCCGAGCCCTTCAGGGCCACGTCACGGACCCGCCCCGCCGTGTCGACCACCTCGCCCAACAGGACAGCGCGACCGTCCCCCAGGAGGGGAGACAGGTTGCCGAACTGGTGACCGCTGTAGGCCTGGGCCAAGGGCTGCGACCCGTCCGGAACCGCATTGCCCGACAGGACAGCCAGTGCGTCCTCACCGTCCAACCACCCATCGGGCAGGCCGAGCTCGGCCGCAAGCCGGTGGTTGAGCTCCACCGCCCGGGGGTCGGGCACCGCCACCGGCTCCCAGGCCGCGTAGGCCCCGTCCAGGTCCCGGGCGTAGCTGTCCCCGAAGCGGATCGGGGCGTCAACGGTGGGCGAGGTCATCGGGTGGATCCTTGCGGGAGGGAGTGGTCCCGGTTCGTCGACCGGGCCGGCGTGGTGGCCATCATCGTTCCATCAGCGGTCAACCGGCGTCGCCCCCCTCTCGTTCCCGGAAATCACCGAGATGCTTGACCCTCCCCCCGGGGGAGCGTGAACCATGGCCCCATGACCACCGACGACGCCGTCCTGATGAGCATCGGGATGTTCTCCCGAGCCAGTTCCATCAGTGTCAAGGCCCTCCGGAACTACCACGAATCCGGCCTGCTGGTGCCGGCGTCGGTGGATCCGGTGACCGGATACCGGGCCTACCATCCGGGCCAGTTGGCCGACGCGGGCGTCATCGGGAAGCTCCGGGCCGTCGAGGTGCCCCTGGCCGAGATCGCCGAGATCATGACCGCCCGCGACCCGGGACGGACCGCCCAGGTGCTCGACGCCCACCGGACCCGGCTCGAAGCCCGGCTCGACACCATCCAGGACGCGGTGGCCGCCCTGATGGACCTCGGAGCCGCCCCCCGCACGTTCACCCCGCCGTACCTGACCGAGGTGGGCGACGACACCGTCCTCACCATCACCGACCTGGTGGACGCGGCCGACTTCGCCCCCTTCCTCGACCGGGCGTACGCCACCCTCGCCCGCGCCGTGGCCGACGACAGGATCACGGTGACCGGCCCGGCCGGGGCCGTCTACCCACCCGAGTTCGACGAGGTGGCCATGGTTACCGCCTTCCTTCCCGTAGCCGCCACCACCACCGCCGCCTCCGACCCGGCGGTCCGGCTCACCACCCTTCCGGGTCGCCAGGTGGCCGTGGCCACCCACACCGGCCCCTACGCCACCATCGACGACACCTACCTGCGGCTCGGCCGGTGGGTGGCCTACGAGGCCCTGCACCTCGGTGAAGGGGTCCGCGAGCACTACCTGGTGAGCTACGACGCCGTGGACGACCCCGACCGGTTCGTCACCGAGATCCGATGGCCGGTCGCCGCCGCGGCGCGACCGACCCCGCCCAGACCGACCCAACCGAATCGAGACCCGTCATGAGCATCCGCCCCGCCAACGTCACCTTCGACTGCGACGATCCCCAGGCCGTGGCCCGGTTCTGGTCCGCCGTCCTGGAACGACCGGTCGACGACGAGACCAACCCGTACTTCGCCTCGATCGGCCCCGGGACCTCCACCCAACCCACCTTCCTGTTCCTGGCCGTCGGGGAATCCAAGGCGGCCAAGAACCGGTGCCACATCGACTTCGAGTCCGACGACTACCCGGCCGAGGTCAACCGGCTGGTGGGGCTCGGCGCCACTAAGCAAGCCGACAAGGCCGAATACGGGCACGTGTGGACCGTGTTCAACGACCCCGAGGGCAACGAGTTCTGCGTTTCCGGACCCCACGCGGTCGGTTGACCCGTCGGATCCGCGGACCCTCGCCGGGGCTGTGACCCTGGACACGGGATCAGTCAGATGACTAAGCTCACCCGGAATGAGGGGTGACCTGTCACCCCCGATACTCCACCAAGGGAATCGACACCATGGCCTACGACACCGGCACCACGCCCGACCTTCCGCCCGTCAAGGACTGGATCAACGACTGGGACTGGCTGGACGACCAGTGGGGCGCCAACGCCATCGAGATCTGGAACGACGTCCGGGAACAGTGCCCGATGGCCACCACGGAACGGTACGGCCGGGCCTTCATGCCCGTGACCATGGACGCCGTGGCCCAGGTCGCCCACGACACCGAGCATTTCTCGTCGATCTGGGTCAACGTCGGCCGTCCGGACGCGGTGCGCCACCCCGCCCCGCCCATCACCTCCGACCCCCCGGAGCATCACGATCACCGCCGCCTCCTGCTCCCGGCCTTCTCCCCCAAGAACATCGCCACCCTCGAGGATCGGCTGCGGGAGTTCTGCCGGGGTCTGATCTCGTCCCTCGACGGTCAGACCCACGCCGACGCCGCGATCCAGTACACCCAGCACATCCCGGTGCACGGGATCTGCATCCTGACCGGCCTCCCCGAAGAGGACGCCGACATGTTCCGCGACTGGATCTACCGGAACTTCCAGCTCGCCCCCCGCGACAACGCGGTCAGGGCCCAGGTGGCCCAGGAGATGGGTGAGTACGTCGGGGCCAAGCTCGAGGAGCGGCTCAGGGACCCCAAGGACGACATGCTCACCGCCGTCGCCCACGCCGAGATCGACGGTGAACCCGTCGACTGGCAGTTGAAGCTGGGCTACATCCGGCTCCTGATCGTGGCCGGCATCGACACCACGTGGAGTGCCATCGGCTCCGGCCTGTGGCACTTCGCCCAACACCACGACCAGGTGGAACGGTTGGTGGCGACCGACAACGACGATCTGCTGTGGCAGACGGCGATGGAGGAGGTCCTCCGCTACTACGCCCCGGTCACCATGGCCCGTAAGGTGATCGCCGACACCGAGGTGGCCGGCTGCCCGGTCCACGCTGGTGACCAGATGCTGCTCACCTTCCCGGCCGCCAACCACGATCCGGACCGGTTCGAGAACGTGGAGGAGTTCCAGATCGACCGGCTCAAGAACCGCCATGTCGCCTTCGGTCTCGGCATCCACCGCTGTGTCGGCTCCAACCTGGCCCGCCTCGAACTGATGGTGGCGATCCAGGAGTGGCTGCGGGCCTTCCCCAACTACGTCCTCGACCCAGACAAGGAGACCACTTGGGCCAACGGTCAGGTTCGTGGTCCCCGCGTGCTGCCCGTGATACTGAACGGGTGACCGACCAAGCCGACTCATCCGACCTCGGTGGTGGCGGCGGCCCGTCGGCGGAACCCGCCGGCGGGCGGCCGCTCGGCAAGGAGGCCGTGGTAGCCGCCCTGGTCGAGGCCGCCACCGCCCTCCTGGTCGAGGAGGGCCCCGGGGTGTCGGTCCGCCGGATCGCGGCGCGGGCCGGGGTGAACCACGGCCTCGTCCACACCTACTTCGGGTCGAAGCAGGCCCTGCTTTCGGCGGCGGCCGACGAGATCAACCGCCGCTCAGCCGCCGAGCTGGATCCGAGCGGGTTCCCCCCGCCGGACCTGGCCACCCGTCGGGGCCGGGAGCTGGCCACGGCCACGGCCCGGATGAGCCTCGACAACGGTGCGTTGCTGTCCACCACCCACCCCATCATCTCCTCGTGGCGCCAGGCCCTGGCCGCCGAACGGCCCGATCTGGACACCGAGACCATCGAGGAGATGGTCATCACCGCCTCCACCCTGGCGCTCGGGTGGGCGGTGTTCTCCGAGCACCTGTGCGACAGTGTCGGCGTGAGCCGGGAACGCCGGCCCGAGCTCGACAAGCGCATCGCGGCCCTAGTCGCCCAGTTCGGCGGCATCCCGGACCGCCCCGTCGGCCGGGATCAGACTCCGTCCTGACCCTGGGAACAAGCCCGGCTCAGGTGGCGGCGGCCTTGACCGTGATGGTGGGCCCGATCTCCTCCCTCAGGTCGACCAGGTCGTTGGTGATGTGGGGCGGGATGATGTTGACGGTCTCTTCCTCGTCGGCCGGGGGCTCCAGCCGGAGTTCCACCCCGCCGTCGTCGGCGTCGGTCACCAGGAGCTGGGAGGCCTCCGGGCTGCGGGCCCCGGCCTCGAGCATCTCCTGGGCGATCCGGACCACGAGATGCCGGCGGGCCGGTTCCTCGATCGGGGACGCCTGCCAGTCGATCCCGATGTAGGCACCCACGTTCTCCCGCAAGGCGGCCGCCTCGATCTCGACGGCCAGCCGGACCGGATCGTCGGCGCCGTCGAAGGGGCTCTCGTCGGCCTGGGGGTTCGTGGCCACACTGTTTCGCCAGTTCCGTTCGCTGCGGGCCAGCTCCATCTGCCACAGCATCTCCGGCTGGCTGCCGTCGAGGTCGAGATCGTCGCCCACCACGATGCCGGTGTTGGCAGCGATCGCCGCGGTGGCGGCCGCCTCGGCCTCGTCGGCCCGTTGCCGCAGCGACGATTTCTCGGCGGTGAGCTTCGTGATCTCGGCCGCCTTGGTCTTGATCTCGGCCGCCTGGGCCTTCAGCTCGGCCCGGTTCTTGTCGAGCTCGGCCGCCTTGGTCTTGATGTCGGTCTCGTGCTTGCCGATCGTGGCCTCGTGCTTCTTGATCGTCGACTCGTGACCCTTGATGGCAACGTCGCGGGCCTTGAGCTCATTGACCCTGGCCTGGAGCTCGGTGACCTTGCCGGCCAACTGGCCTTCGAGTGAGGTCTTCTCCTTACCCAGGTCGGTAAGCCGGGTTCCGAGGCGGCGGACCTCGTCGGCCGCCTCGGCCAGCTGATCCTTCTGGGAGGCCACCGTCCGGTCCCGGGCGGCCAGATCCGACCGGGTGCTATCCAGCTCGGAGCGGACCCCGGTGAGATCGGTCTCCAGCTGGGTCTTCGCGTCGGTGAGATCATCCCGCTGGGCCAGGAGCTCTGCCTCCCGCTGCTCGGCCTGGGCCCGGTACTCCGCCGCCGAGCTCTTCGTGATCAGGTAGAGGGCCAGGAAGGCCACGGCCGCGAGCACCGCAACGATGAGGAGGGCAATCAGCATGTCGAACCTCGGGGGAATCGGGTGCCGGGATGGGCCGACCACGACATCGATGGAGCGGGTGGCCGTCCCCATTCAACCAGGGATCCGGGGTCCAGCGGAGCACCTTCGGACCTCACCACGGCCCACGCCCCCGTGCGCCCAGGTGAGCGGGACAACCCACGGGCCCCGACGCGGGGGCAGGAAGAACTCGGCGCGCATCCCCACCGGAAGGCTCTACAGTGGTGCCCGCCAGTGGCTGGCGCCCGTAGCTTAATTGGATAGAGCATCTGACTACGGATCAGAAGGTTGGGGGTTCGAGTCCCTCCGGGCGCGCTCACTGGATCCCGCCACTTGACGGTGCCATCCCGGGGTCGAGGGGATCGGTCACGTCGGCGCGCCTATACTCGGCGCTACTCGGGATCGCCGGCCGGGCATCCGGAGCTTGCACGCGGGCCCCGCAGGCGAGGAACGTGGAGTTGGAGGCACCGGATGGCCGGCTCACTCCTGGTTGCGGCGCGACGAGGGGCGAAACGGCGAAACAGGCGACTCCCATTCCAGCGAAGTCGGCGATGGAGGCGGCGGACATGCCCAGTTTTCGGCCGTCGGGCAGCAAGCCACGATGACGGAGACCCCGGACTTCAAGCGCGTCCGCCGCGACCGTGGCCCGAACCAGGTCGGTGTCGCCGCCGACGACGAGCTACGCAAGGCCCAGGAGCGGATCGCCGAACTCGAACACGAACTCGGTGGTATTCGGGCCCGGGCCCTCGCCGTCGACCAGATCCGCCGCCAGCGGCAGGCCCTCGACCAGCAGGCCGCGGCCGTGGAGATCCGCCGTCACGAGATGATGCACGAGGCCAGCCAGGAGATCGAGCGGCGCCTGGCCGAGGCCGACCAGGAGATCGAGGCCCGGCGGGCCGAGAACGACCATCAGGCCACCATGCGCCGCCACGGGCTAGCCGCCGAGATGCGACGGGTGGAGGCCGAGGCCAGGGGCCGGGCCGAAGGCCTGCTCCGGTCGGCCCGGGCCCAGGTGGCCACCGCCCGTGAGACGGCGGCCCAGGCTGCCCGGGAGGCCACCCGGGTCGTGACCAACGCCGAGGCGGACGCGGCGGCGCTCCGGGCCCGGGTCCGGGCGGAGGCGGCCCGGGGCCTGACCCACCCGGACGGTCCCGCCGACCACACGGCCGGTCCGGCCACCGACGACGGCGACCCGACCGGCCCGACCACCGACGGCCCAGCCGGCCCGACGGCCGGAGACGGAAGCGGGTCCGCGTCCGTCTCCGACAACGACGCGACCGGCCACGGAGCGACCGACCTCGACGAGCGGTTCGAACGGACCAGGGCCCACTACGAGCAGGTCCTGGCCGCCCTCGACGCCAAGGTGACCGACCTTCGCTCCACCTTCGACGCCCTGGTCACCGGGCTGCGGGCCATCGCCGACGGTGGCCTGGCCAACCTCCCTCCCGGCCTCGACGAGCTCGATCCCTGCCTCACTTCCCCCACCGACCCCAACCCGGACGACGAGCCCACGACCGGGACGACCGAGGCCGTGGACGCCACCGACGCCCTGGTCGACGCGCTCGCCCTGACCGAAGCAGCGGACCCGGCCGGCGATTGGGGCGGCGGGCCCGAAGACCCCAACCCACCGAACGGCCGCCTCGACCCCGGCGGGCAGGTGGGCGCCGATGGCAGACCTGGCATCCCGCTCAACTGACCGCCACCCACCGCCCACCCCCTCCCGGCAAGTAATCCCGTAGTAGTCCCGTAGTAATCCCGTAGTAATGAGGCATCGCGTCGACGCATTTCGGCGACGAGCAGCAACACTGGACGCGATGCCCCGTGCACCACTCTCGACCCGGCCGGTTCGACCAGTTCGAATCGCGGCCCGGGCTGCGGCCCTGACGACCTCTTTGCTGGTGGTCGGCGGACTCACCGCCGCCTGCTCCTCGTCATCGGACACTGCTTCCGACGCCACCACCCCGATCACCGGCCTCGAAGAACCCGACGAGGTGGTGGCGGCCGGGGACGCCACCGTGTTGGTGGCCAACGCGCCGGCCACGCTCACCACCGGGGTCGATGAGCGGGTCCTGGTGGCCCTGCTCGGCTCCGGGCCCACCACCCCGTTCGTCGGTGACCCCGAGGTTCCCCTCACCTTCGAGGTCAGTTCCGGCGACGGTGCCGTGGCCTTCACTGTCGAGGGACGGTTCGTGGAGGCCGGAGCGGCCGGTCTCGGCATGTACGTGACCCACATGCGGTTCGATCAGCCCGGCCAGTGGGAGGTGGCCGTAGCCGGCAGCGACAAACCGGGTGGGTTCTTCGACGTCGTTGCCGATCCGGTGGTCCCCCAGCCCGGCGCGCCGGCACCCGCCACCGCGACGCCCACGGCCACCTCGGTGGAGGCGGCCCGGGCCATCTCCACCGATCCCGAACCGGCCCTGCGGTTCTACCAATTGTCGCTCGACGAGGCGATCGCCAGTGGCCGGCCCACCGTGGCAGTGTTCGCCACCCCGGCCTTCTGCCAGACCCTCACATGCGGTCCCACCCTCGACATCACCAAGAACGTGGCCGACGACCACCCGGCGGTCAATTTCGTCCATGTCGAGCCCTACGACATTGCCTTGGCCGAACAGGGGACCCTCGAGATCACCCAGCCGATGGTCGACTGGGGCCTGCCCACCGAGCCCTGGGTCTACCTGATCGACGCGAACGGCACCGTCCAGGCCAGTTTCGAGGGCCTCCTCGACGAGCAGGAGCTGGCCGAGGCCGTCGACGAGCTCTGACGCCCGGCGGCAGGACCATAGGGGAGCCGGTCGGCGAACCGGGCCTCCGGGGGATACATCAGGCGCCCCACCACCATCCGACCACCAGAATGGACATCACCGCCACGCGGCGAACCCCCAGGTGGCCGGGGTCGGGACCCGCCATCGCCGGCCAGCACAACTGGTTCAGATCGACACCGGCCTACTTCAATACGATGACTACGTGGCCGGTGCCACGGCAGCGCTCGTCGACCGGGCGGCGGAGGGACTATGCTGAGCCACTGGGTGGAGTTCGGCTACTTCTGCGACCCTTCACGGCCGCGGTGAGGAGACGAAACCGATGCCATATCCGAAATGGGTCTATTGGGTTCTGCTCGGCTTCGTGGTGTTCTTGGTGCTCTCGAACCCACAGACAGCCGGCGTCCAGACCCGGCAGTTCTCCGGCTGGATCGGCGACCAACTGGCCGCGGTCGGTACCTTCTTCGACGGCCTGTTCAGCGACGACGCCGACGGAGATCTCGACGGTCACGACACCTTCGAGACCATGGCCCCGGTCCGCCTCGAGATGACCCTGCCCGCTCCGTCGTCGTAGGTCACCCGGTTCCGAACCGGCCCACCCATAGCGCCGAACCCCGCCATGCTCCCCGAACCACTCCAGATCACCCCCGAGCGGTCATCGTTGTTCCGGCCCCTCACGGAACGGGGCGTGCTGGTGGAGGCCGAGCGGGTCTACTACGCCCAGCGCCGCCACTGGGCGGTCCTGATCCAACCCGTTTACGAGACGTTCGTCTTCCTGATGCTCGTGGTGTGGGTGGTAGGGCGCATCAGTGAGCAGAGCCCGCCCGAGGGCGTCACGAACCTCATCGAGGCCATCCTCATCATGTCGATCATCCACATCGCCTGGATGTTCGTGACCGGCCGCGCCGTCCGGTCCCGCCTCGCCGTCGACCCCTTCACGACCCGGGCCCGCCCCAACGCGACCCGCAACGCCCTGCTGATCATCGGGGGCGTCGCCATCCTCGGGTCGTTCCTGATCGGCCCGGAGATGATGGGCATCATCGGGGTGGTGGTGGTCATCGGCCGCCTCATCGTCATCCTGGCCCGCTGGTCGTTCTACGAGCGTCGGTACATCACCAACCGCCGCCTCATCGAATCGGGGGGCCTGCTCGGCTCCCGGATCTCCTCGATGCCCCTCTCGCGCGTCACCGACATCAGCTATCGCCAGAGCATCCCCGGCGAGATCCTCCGCTACTCGGTGATGCGGGTGGAGACCGCAGGCCAGGACCAGGCGCTCGGCCTCGTCACCTTCATCGACAATCCGAACCGGTTCTACGAGGTGCTGATCGCCTTCAGCGCCCCGCCGGCCGGAGGCACCGACTGACCCTGCCCAGGCCCTGGCACGACCCCTGGGCGTCACCGACGACTGGTAGCGTCGAGACCATGCGCATCAGACGGCGGCGAGAGCGTGGTCCGTCCCGGACCGGCCAACGGGTGAACCGATGATCACCGTACCGCCCCCGAACGCGCCCCCATCGCCTCCTGCCGCCGACCCACCTTCCCCGGGGCCGGGGACAGCGCGCTGGCTGGCCTTACCGGCCCTGCTCCTCGTGGTCCTCCTGGTCACCCTGGCCATGTCCTCGCAGCTGCCTTCGTCGCCGATCGACGACGACTTCGGCTCCGACCAGTTCCTCGAGACGGGCGGCCACGGCGGCACGACCGACGGCCGCACCGGTCGCTCCAGATCCGGTTCCGGCGCGGAGAACGGCAACAACACCGGCGGTGGCAGTGGCACCGTTGACGGTAGTGGCACCGTTGACGGCAGTGACCGGGGCTCCCCAGCCGATGGGCCGGTGGCCGACGGCAACGATCTCACCGTCACCTCGCCCGATGGACCGGTGATCATCGACGTCCAGGGTGACACCCGGGGCGGCGACGACCAGTCCGGCATCGTGCTCCGACCGACCGAACCCGGTCAGACCGACGGCGTGGCCGGCCTCCGCCGCACCGATGACGGCAACCTCGTCCCGGTCGGCCCCGACGATCTGCGCCCCACCGACTACCGGCTGGACACCGAACCTGGCGGGGGGATCGACCTCACCCGCCCCGACGGCACCCGCTTCGAGTTCCGTCCCAACGCCGACGACGAGTTCGATATCACCGAGGTGAGCCCAGACGGTCAACGCACCGACGTCCAACCCAACCCGTCGGGCCAGGTGGAGATCGACACCGACACCTATCTCCAGGTGGCCCCGCCCTCCCTGTGGGAGCAGGCCAGCGGAACCCCGTGGCCCTGGATCGCTCTCGGCATCACCCTGGTCGCCCTGGCCAGCATCGCCCTGGCCTGGTACATGCACCACATCCGCCCCCGGGACCGGCCGGGTCTGGACCTCGGCTTGGACTTGGAACGGGCCGAGCCGATCCCGGTCGACCAGTTCGAGGCCTTCCTCGGCCGCCTGGCCACCGACCCCGACCCCGGCCGGGCCATCCGCCTGGCCTTCCGGGCCGCCGAGCGGGGCCTGGGCGGCATCCCGTCCCGCCGGCCCCAGGAGACTCCGCTGGAGTGGTACGACCGGGTTCAGGAAACCCGGCCCGACACGGCGGAGCCTCTGGCGGGCCTGTGCGCCCGGTTCACCACGGTGAAGTTCGCTCCCGGTGAGGCCACGGTCGAGGACCGCGACGAGGCCATCATGGACCTCCGGCGGCTCCACGCCCTCACGCCGACCGTCCCGGACCGGGGCGTCCTCCAGGGTGTCGGCTGAGGACGGGCCGAACCGGTGATCCCCCTGTTCATCTTGCTGTTCCTGGTCGGCGGCGTCGCCATGATGGTGTTGTCCATCCGGCTCGTCCAGCGGGTCCCCGTGGCCCCGGCGTGGGCCGGCCCGATCGCCCCGGCCCCGGCCGAACTGCCGGGTCTGACTGCGGTGCCCTGGGAGGTGGAGTCCATCGACCGGCAGCTCACGACCCTGGGACGGGCCGGCGTGGCCGGACGCTACGATCTGGTGGCCACGCTCAATCGCCTAGCCGGAGCGGCCGAATGCCGGTTGGTGCCGCTTCCCCCCGATGCGAACGACGCCCATATCCTGCAGGCGGTGACGGTCATCGAGCAATCACTTGGCCTGCCCCCGCTGCCTTCCGCATCCACCTTCCAACCCGGCGGAGTCTGACCCCCATGAGCCACCAAGACGTCCGAGACGCGGCCCAACGCCTGATCGCCGAGATGGAACGGGCAATCGTGGGCAAGCGGGCCCTGCTCGAACTGATCACCACCGCTCTCCTGGCCGACGGTCACGTCCTGTTGGAGGACGTCCCCGGGGTGGCCAAGACGGCGATCGCCCGGGCCGTGGCCGAGGCCGCCGGGTTGCGGTTCTCCCGAGTCCAGTTCACCCCGGACCTCATCCCCGCCGACATCACCGGGGCCACCGTGCTCGCCGGGGCGTCCGGTCAACCGGAGTTCCAGCCCGGTCCGGTGTTCGCCAACCTCGTGCTGGGCGACGAGATCAACCGGGCTCCACCGAAGACCCAGTCGGCACTGCTCGAGGCCATGGAGGAACGGCAGGTCACCGCGGACGGTCAATCGCGGCCCCTGCCCCGCCCGTTCCTGGTCATCGGAACCCAGAACCCGGTCGAACAGGAGGGCACCTATCCCCTGCCCGAGGCCCAGCTCGACCGGTTCCTGATCCGCACCGGGGTCGGTTATCCCGGCACCGACCACGAAGTGGAGATGATCCTGCGACGCGCCGAACGGGGCGCCGACCGGGTCGAACTGAACCCGATCCTCTCCCCCGACCAGGTCCTCCACCTCCAGCACCGGGTGGAGGAGGTGTACGTCAGCCGGCCGGTGGCCCGCTACGTAGTCGACCTCGTCGAGGCCACCCGCACCAGCGCCCGGACCGAGGCCGGGGCCAGCCCCCGCGGCTCGTTGGCTCTCCTGAAGGCCGGTCGGGCCCGGGCCGCCCTGGCCGGGCGGAGCCATGTGCTCCCCGACGACATCAAGGCCGTGACCATCCCGTGCCTGGCCCACCGGCTCCTCCTCCAGCCGGACCAGTGGGTGCGCGGGGTCACCACCGCCCAGGTCGTGGCCGAGGTGGTGGCCCAGGTCCCGGCCCCCCAGGCCACCGACCCCGGCGACCAGTCCGTGGCCGGACAGGCCCCGGCCGCCGCCCCACCCCCGGCCCACAACGGGTGGGCGGCCCCGGCCGGCGGACCGGTCCCCGCCGCGGCCCAACCACCCACGATGCACCCCCCCCACCAGCCGGGTCACCACCCAGCGCCGGGGCCGGGCGGACCCCCGGCTCGGGCGCCCCAACCCGGTCCCCAACCAGGCTGGTAGGCCGGGCAGCGGGAGCGGAACGACGTGCAGAACCAGCTGACCGTACGGTTCTGGGCCAGCACCATCGTCGCGTTGGCCCTCACCGGCCTGGCGGTGGGCTTCCAGGTCCCGGCCATGGCGGCCATAGTGCTCCCCCTGGCCGCCGCGATCGCGGTGTCGATCGCCGACGGCTGGTGGGTGCCGGTCACCGTCAGCGCCACCATCACCCCGCCTCGGGTGGTGGAGGGCGACCCCCTCGAGCTGACCGTCGAGGTGCGCTCCGAGCGCCGCATCCCCATGGCCGAGCTGGAGGTCCAGCTCCCGGCCACCCTCGAGCCGTTGGGCCCCACCCGCTACGTGGTCCCCCTCGACGGTGTCCGCCAGGTGCGGATCCCGTTGCGGGCCGTCCGGTGGGGGGCCATGGGTCCCGAGTGGGCCGTGGTCACCACCTCGGACCGGCTCGGGATGAGCCAGCGGCTCCACCAAATCCCCCTCCACCTGCCGGTACGGGTGCACCCGCCGGCAGAGCAACTCTCCTCCCTCGTCCCCCTTTACCGGGAACGGCCGGTCACCGGGGAACACCACAGCCGCCGCCACGGCCACGGCAGCGAGCTGGCCGAGGTCCGCCCCTACCGTTTCGGTGACCCGGTCCGCATGATCAGCCCCCGGCTGAGCCAGCGGCGCAACGAGCCGATGGTCATCGAACGGCACCCCGACCGGTCGTCCGACGTGGTGCTGATGGTAGATTCCGCCCAGGACCTCGGGATCGACCTCGACACCACCCTCCGGCTGACCGTCACGGCCGCCACGGCCCTGGCCGAGCGACACCTCCGAGCCCAGGACCGGGTGGGCCTCATCGACGTCGGGGCCGGAGTCCGCTGGTTCCCCACCCGGCTCGGTCGCCGCCACCTGCACCAGGTCGTCGACGCCCTACTGGCCACCGAGGTCCAACCCCGCCAGATCCGCGAGGCCGAGTTCAGGATCCCGGCCAACCTTCCCCGGTCGGCGACCGTAGTGGCCATCTCACCCCTACTGGCCGAGCGCACCCTAGGGGCACTGGTCCAGCTCCGGAACCGGGGTCACGAGGTCATCGTCATCAAGCCCGAACTGCCCCCGATCGACCCCTCGGTGTCCGAACTAGCCCGGCGAATCTTCCGGGTCGGCAACGAGCTCAACGAACGCTGGCTCATCCAGCGCGGGGTGTTCATCATCCCCTGGGCCCGGGGGGATTCCCTCGACCACCTGATGCGCCGGGTGATCGGCAACCTGGGCCGAGCCCGACTCCGGGCCGGCTGACCATGACCCCCGAACCCACCACCCCCCACCACACGAGCCCGACCCCCCCGGGACCGGCCCCCGTCCCCGGTGTCACCACGACCGTCGCCGAGCCCGACGCCCGGGAGCTCCGCCGGGAACGCCGGCGCCGGGTCGGCTGGATCCTCCGCCAACCCGAGTCGATCGGAGCCGTCGCCATGGTCGTCTTCGCAGCCGGAATCCCGTCCTTGCTCGTGTCGTGGGTGAGCCTCCTGCTCCTGCCCCTGTTCCTCCTGCTCCACTACGCCACGGTGGCCGGCGGCAACCATGTCCTGCTGTGGCTGACGACGGGGGTGGTGTTCCTGGAGGGCCTCATCGCCCTGGCCGGCTTGGCCGGCACCGAGACGGTGGTCTTCGCCGCGATCGGGCTGTTGGCCTTCGCCTACAACGACCTGACCCGCCTCTCCTTCCTGCGTCGCCGGGACGCCGTCGTCGACCCCGGGGTCATCATCCGGGCCCTCGTCGGGCTCGGCGCGGTGGCCGGCTGCACCCTGGTCGGAGCCCTCGCCCTCCAGACGGCGGACCCGTCCGGCGGCGGCTCCCTACCCTCAGGGTTCTGGCTGCTCGGCCTGGCCGGCGTGGTCGTCATCGCCCTGGTCCTGATGGTGGCACCGCCCCGGCGGGGCACCGACCGACGGGTCACCGCCGTGCCCCGTCAACCCAGCAGCGCCGCCCCCCGGCCCCGACTCCTGCGGTGGACCCCGGGCGACCGGATCCCGCCCCAACCCCTGGGCCGGGACGAGATCGCCTGATCCCCCGCCGCCGGCCCGGGCCGGTTGGGGCCATCCACCCCCGCAGATAGCCTTGGTTGGTCCGACGCAGGCCGTCGCCTGCCCCTTCGAGGTTCACGATGTCCAAGATCTGTCAGGTCACCGGCCGCAAGCCCAGCTTCGGCAACAGCATTTCCCACTCCCACCGCGTCACCAAGCGCCGGTGGAACCCCAACATCCAGCGGCAACGATTCTGGCTGCCGTCCGAGAAGCGCTGGGTGACGCTCACCGTGAGCGCCAAGGGCATCAAGACGATCAACAAGAAGGGCATCGAGTCGGTCGTAGCCGACATGCGGCGCCGGGGAGTGAAGGTCTGATGGCGAAGGGCAACGAACGGCGGCCGCTGGTCAAGCTCCGCTCCACCGCCGGCACCGGCTACCTCTACGTCACCCGCAAGAACAAGGTGAACACCCGGGAGCGGATCGAGCTCAAGAAGTACGATCCGGTGATCCGTCAGCACGTCATCTTCAAAGAAGAGCGCTGAACCCCACCGGACGCTTCGTCCACTTGGCGGACGGCCCGTCGCGGCGACGGGTTGATGAAGGGGTCGCATGACCGAGATCGATCCGGACGCCCAGCGCGCCCATCTCGACGAACAGCTGGCGGCGCTCGGGCGCACCGACGCCGGCGCCTTGGCCGTGCCCGTCCCCCACATCGAGGGTTGGACCGTGGGCACCGTGATCGGCCACACCGGCTGGGTGCTGCGCTACGTCACCGCATGCCTGGACGCGGACACCGACCGACCGCCGTCCCGCTCGGCGGTCGGTGAACCACCTCCCGGAGGCGACGTCCTCGACTGGTACCGCGATGCCGCCGACGGGCTGGCCGCCGCGTTCGACACGGCCGACCTGACCGTGCCCCGGCCTACGTTCACCGGCCCACGCCCGGCCCGCTGGTGGCTGCGACGCCTCGGCCACGAGACGGCCATGCACCGGTGGGACGTCGAGGCGTCCAGCGGTGAACCGGCCCCGATCACGGCCCGGGCCGCGGTGGACGGGATCGACGAGGTGTTCGAGGTCTTCGCCCCGGCCCGGCTCCAGTTCGACAGCCTGGCCGGCACCGGCGAGACCATCCACCTCCACGCCACCGACGTGGACGACGGCGAATGGACGCTCACCCTGCACCCGGACGAGCTGGTCTACGAACACAGCCACGCCAAGGGCGACGTGGCCGCCCGGGGGTCCGCCTCCGACCTGCTCCTGCTCCTCTGGAGCCGGATCACACCCGACCGTCTCGAGGTCTTCGGCGACTCGTCCCTACTTGAACGGTGGCAGCGCGCCGCCATGTTCTGAGCAGGCCGGCACCAACCGGGTTCGTCAGGAGCGCCACCTGAGCGCCGCCTCAGGCCGAAGCAACCGGCAGGAGGGGCTCCTCGGGGACGTCGTAGGCCTCGTCCCACCGGCCGAGCCGGTCCCGCCACCGGGAGGCGTCGGTCACGGCGCCGACGTAGGCGGCCTCACGCCGGGCCACCCGACCCACTGGGGCCTCGTCGACCATCTGGCCGTCGTACTGGGCCTCGATCCCCAACTTCAGGTTGCGGAGCGCTTCGCTGCGCAACTGGGAGATCCGGGACTCGGTGACCCCCAGGAATCGGGCCAGCTCCTGGGAGGTGCGGCCCTCGAGGAAGTAGCCGATCACCACGAAACGCTGTCGCTCGGGCAACAACTGGACGGCGTCCCTCAGGTAGGCGTGGAGCTCGCGGAGCTCCAGTTCCTCGGACGGCTCCACCGCGGAACGATCCTGGAGGATGTCCACCAGGGTCAGGTCCTCGTCGGTGTCGTCGTTGGTCTCGTGGTCGAGGGCGAGCACCACCGACCGGAACAGCCGGTCCTGCAGACGGGCCAGCTCGCCCCGGCTCACCCCCAGGTTCTCCGCCATCTCGTCGGTGTTCGGGACCCGGCCGAGCTGGGTGGCGAGCTGTTGCTCCGCCGCCTCCAAACGACGGGCCAGCAACCGCACCGAGCGCGGAGCCCAATCGGCGGCCCGCACCGAATCCAGGATCGCCCCCCGGATCCGCTGGGCCGCAAATCGTTCAAATGGGACACCACGACTGTGGTCGTATCGACGGGCCGCCTCCACCAGACCGAGAGCACCGGCGGTAGCCAGCTCCTCCCGGTCCACATGGCGGGGGAAGTGGACTGCAACCTGGAACACAACGTGTTTCACCAGCGGCAGATTGGCTTCGATCCGTGCATTGATCTCGGCCCGGTTAGTACCAGTCATACGTAAGACGCCCTTCCTCATTTCCTCCATACGGGAAGGTTCTTCGACGCGACCGCGGCAAAACTTGAGGAGAAATTTCTGGATCACTCCCGTTGTCGTCATGTTCGACAAACTGGCTCGAAAGGTTGAGTCCCGCCGCGGGGATGAGCCGAGCGGATCAATCCCGGTCGTGGGGCGGGGGAGCCGGCCAGGGCCTCACCGCTCAGGGAGCGGCGTCGACCCCGGAGAACACCGCGGCCCGGACCCCCCGCTGGCGGAGCTCCTGGTAGAGACGCCGCGGGTCGGGCCACGACGCGATCCCGCCGGCCCCGATCGGAGCCCGGCTCCGGGCCGCACCGACAGCGGCCGCGGCGGCCACCACCCCGCCCGCCACCGACGGATGCTCGATCGAGCCGACGATCTCGGTGTGGAACGCCCCGTCCCGGCGACCGCGCAGCTCCACCCGCACCGCCCCGGGACCACCGTCACGGTGGGGGGGGAACAGCATCGGCAGCCACGATGTGAACCGGTCACGCCGGGTGGCCGCCATCCGGGCCGAGATCCGGCCCACCTCCGGCATCGCCCGCTGGAGCAGGACCGGGGTCGGTAGGGCGGCGCGGTAACAGTCCCGGGCCCCGAACGGGTCGGGGAACCAGGTGAGCTCCCGCCCCGAACCACCCCGGTGGTGCCGCCACACCCCGTCCCGCCATTCGGTGGACATGTTCTTCAGGGCCCGGTGGTGCTGACGGGCGCAGGCCGGACCCCCCGTCCCGGCCGTGAAGGTGGCCACGGTGGAGACCTCGTCGAACTGCTCGGCCATGACCCGGGCCAACAGGCAGCTCAGTCCGGGCACGAAGCCGGCGCCGACCACGATGCTGCGGTGGTGGCGACCGGCCAGGCCGTCGAGGGCGAGCAAGCCTTCGACGTCGGCGAGGCCGTCGCTGACCGAGACCACGTGCGCCCCAGCCCGGACCCAGCGCCGGGCCTCGGCCACGTGACGGCCGACCGGGACCGCCAGGACGACCACGTCCGGCGGGTGGGCCACGTCCGGCGGGTCGGCTGTGATCAGGCGGGCGTCGGGAACGACCGCTCGGAGGGCCTGGACCACGAGACCCTGCTGACGGGCGGACCGGTCGTGCACGATGAGCTCGTCGACCGGGTGGGTCACCAGCTGACGGGCGACGTGTGAACCCGTCGCCCCGAGACCGACCACGGCGATACGCATCAGATGTCGGTGTCGGTCAGCTCGCGCCAACCCCCCGCTTGCGGGGGGATCGCCTCCCCACCGCGCAGGCGGAACAACGCCGCAATCAGACCGGCGGCGCCGAGGGCCACCGCGACTCGTCGGGCGAGAGCAAGCATCACGCCATGGTAGGCCCCCCCGGCCGGGATGGCCCGGCGCCGGACCGCCACACCACCTCCCTGGCGAGCTACGACCGTTGATCCGTGCACATCCTGGTCGGGCCGGTCGTGGGCTCGCTATCGTGAGCAGGCCTCGCCATGCCTGCCACTCCCCCGTCCCCGCCCCCGTCCCCGCCCGCGATCCGGTTCCCGGCGCGCCGTCACCGCCGAGCGTCATCCCGCTCGGTTGGCTCGGTCGGGTCAGTGATGCTGGCCATGGCCGTGTTCACCGGTGGTTGCGGCACCGTGACCGCCGCCTCGGCCCCGGCGGCCCGAGGGGAACGAACCGGCGCCGTGGCCGAGCGTGACGGGTCCGAGCCGGTGCTGACCAACCCCCTGCGCTCCACCCCGCTCGTCCTCCGCTCCGAGGTACTGCGGCCCAGCCCGGCAGCGGTGGTGGCCGAACCCGCCGGCCTCGGTCCCCCGCTCGATCCGTTCGATCCGGCCCTGCTCGGCTCCGCGAGCATCGTGGTACACCCGGTCACGGCCACGGTGACGGCCCGACAGGAACCCCGACTCGACGCTCCGGAGGTGGTCAAGCTCGACCATCCGACCTCCCGGGGCGGGCCCCTGGTCTTCCGGGCCCTGGACCCACCAACCGCGGACGGCTGGATCCAGGTGCTGTTGCCGGTGCGGCCCAACGGCACGACCGGCTGGATCCCCCTGGACGGGGCCGAGCTGACCCGGAACCCCTACCGCATCGCCATCGACACCGCCGCCTTCACCCTCACCGTGACCCGGGACGACGAGGTGGTGCTCCAGACCCAGGTGGCGCTCGGGACGGGCGACACGCCCACCCCGATCGGCGACTTCTACCTCACCGAGCTGCTGAGACCCACCGACCCGACCGGGATCTACGGTCCTTACGCTTACGGCCTGTCCGGGTTCAGCGACACCCTCGACTCGTTCAACGGTGGTCCCGGAGGGATCGGCATCCACGGCACCAACCAGCCCGAGCTGCTGGGCACCACGGTCAGCCACGGCTGCATCCGGCTACGGAACGACGTGATCGAGCAGCTCACCACCTTCCTCCCGCTGGGCACCCCGGTCAGCATCCACTGAGCCGACCGGGGTCGCCCCGGGTGGGTGGGCCGAGGGTTCAGCCGGTGAACGAGGGGTCGTTGTCGACCGCCTCCGCCACCGGGGTCTCCCCACCGGATTCGCCTCCGGAGGCGCCCTCCGTGGTGTTCCTGGCACCCGAACCGGTCGATCCGTCCGAGCCGCCGGACCCTGACCCGCTTCCCGCGCCGGCGCCGGACGCGACCCCGGCACCCGCCACGACGAGCTCATCGTTGACCTGACCGACGCCGGCCACCGCGGAGACTGCGGCGACGGCCCGATCCCGGGCGGCGGCGTCGGGGACATCGCCCGACAGGGTGGCCGTGTCGCCCTCTACGGTCACCTGAACCCCTTCGAAACCGGCGCCGACCAAGGCGTTGACGGCGTCGTTGCGGACTGCGTCAGTGCCGGTTTCGCCAGCGCCGGTGGTCGGGCCGTCACTGCCGGTCGCGCCAGCGGTGCCGGCCGTGCCGGTGGTCGTGGCCGAGGTGACGTCGGTCCCGGAGTTGGATCCCTCATCCGGACCCATGGTCGTGGCGCCCTCGTCGGCGGCGTCATCGGTCGTGCCGTCGGTGGTGTCGCCCGTGCCGTCATCGCCGGAGCCGACCGAGCCGTCGGCATCGGTGGTGGTGTCGGCACCGTCGGTGTCGGTGGTGGTCACCGCGGCGGCCGTACCGCCCCCACCGTCGGTGGTGACGTCCGAGCTCGAGTCTCGCTGGGACACCAGCAACCCGGCGAGGAGCACCACGGCCAGGGCACCGGCCCCCGCCCAGGCCAACTGGCCGCGCCGCTTCGAACCATCGGGCTCACCGGCCCCACCGGACTTGGCGGTGGTGCCCGACGATCCGGAACCGCCCGCCTTGTTGGCGTCGCCGGAGCCTCCGGTACCACCGGCCTTCTTCGCCGCCGCACCGGCAGCCCCAGCGGCCGCCGCCTTCTTGGCCGGACCCCCCGAGGTCGCCTTCTTCGCCCCTGTCTTTTCGGCCCCTGTCTTCTCGGCCGACTTCTTGCTGGCCGACTTCTTGCTGGCCGGCGCCATGGCGCCGGCCGAAGCAGCCGTGATCACACCGGAGGTTTCGTCATACGAAGACCCGGCCCCAGCATCGTCCGGGGCCGCGTCCCTCCCACCGGCCGTGCCGTCGGCATCAGCGCCGGTTTCCGTGTCGGCCGCGGAGGCCGAATCCGGCCCGGCCGCGTCGGTCTGATCGACCTCGGCCGCGGCATCGGACGGGCCGGCCCCATCGGCCTGGTCGAGGTCGGCTTCCGCCTCGTCGCCCCCCAGCGAGGCGAGAGCGGCGACGCTCGCCGCGCCAGCCACCGCGGCCCCGGCCACGCCCACTCCGCCTCTCTTGTCGGCGTCGACCTGGCCAGCACCCGCCGATTCGTCGTCACCGCTCGCTTCGCCGCCGCCGGCGGGATCCCCGCCCGCCGGTTCGCCCGGCCCACCCTCGGCGGTGGGGACCACGACCGCGGGAAGATCGGCCGTCTTGGCACCGCTCCGTTCGTGGGCGCTGGGGACCACCACAGCGGGAAGATCCGCCGTGGCCGCGGGTTCGAGCTCGTCGCCCGCCACATCATCCCCAGCCGAACCGTCACCCGCCGCAGCGGCGGCCACGGTCGCGTCATCACCGGCGGTCGTGTCATCACCCGCGGCCGGGTCGCCGGCCGGCTCACTGGCGCTGGTCTCCCCGGCAACGGCCTCGTCGGTGACGATCTCCAGCTCGGCGGTCGGATCGTCGTCACCGATCTTCCGGCCCATCACCCCGACCCCGACTGCTGCGCCGCCGCCCGCGGCGGCCGGCCCGGCCCGACCCGGCCGGTCGGGCCGGGGGGGTGAACCGGAGACCGGGCGCTCGGCGTCCGCGCCCCGGGCGGCCCGGAACCGGGCCGCGTCGATGGCGGCCGCCGACCAGCCGTGGTTGCTACCTCCGGGTTCGAACTCCTCACCGCTCGAGCCCTGGGGGTGCGAATCGGCCAGGGAGAAGCCAGCGTGTTCGGCCGCCGACGGTGAGTCGAACCAGACGTCGGCCGGGGTACTCCGGTAGGCGGAGCTGTCCGGCCTCAGGTAGGAGCCGCCGGTGTCGTTGCTGCCCACGATCCCCTTGATCGGGTAGAAGCGGGGCATCTCCATCGCGTCGTCGAGGCTGGCCCGCGAGCCGACCCCGTAGGGGTGCAGGTACTGGTCGTGGGCGACGGTACCCAGGGCGGCGACGTCCAGCTCGTCCTCGACGTCGCCACCGGACCGGGTCGAGTCGCCCAACCGGGCGGCCAGTCGGGCCGCCACCGCGGCGCGCTCCGCGGCCACCTCGTCCTCACCACACGGATGCTCGAGGCCGCCGGGGGCGAACCAGGCGGCGTCCGCATCGTCGGGATGGGCGGGAGCCAGGGAGAAGCCGGCCGCCTCCGCCGCCTCGGGCGAATCGAACCACACCTCACCCTTGGTCTCGCCGTAGTCGCGGGAGTCTGGGCGGTGATAGAGACGACGACCGTCCCGCCGAACGTTGCCCTTGATGGGGTAACAGACCGGCATCTCCAGCGGGTCGTCAAGGCGGGCGTGGGAGCCCGGTCCGTACGGATGCAGGTCGTCGCCACCGTGGCCGGGACTCGGCTCGTTCTGGCTCATGGCAGGGTTTTTCTTCCTTCGTGGCGATGCGGGAGACCTCGACAGCGGCATGCGGCAGCGTTCGACGCGAACGTTTCGCCGCCGTACCGGTCCGGTGACCGCATACATGATCGTTATCCGCGATGCCCCACGCGAACGGTAGCCGAAGGTGACAGGCTCATCTACGACCTTGCCCAACGTCCGCCATTCTGAAATGAACCGGGCGGTCGGATCAGGAAGCTGACGGATCGAGAACCGGACGGAACTCGGGATCGAGGGGCAGACGCATTGAGCTGCTGTAGCTGTTGAACATCTGCGCCAGGTCGATCACCGACTGCAGCTCGAGGATCTGGGCGTCGGTGAAACCGGCGTCGACGAGCCGCTCGAAGTCGGCGTCGGACACCCCGTTGGCGTCGCGGGCCGCGGCCACGGCGAAATCCAGGGCCACCTGGAATGTCTCCGGGAGGCCGCTGCGGTCGCCGTCGGGCCCCACCAGCGAGGCGATCTGGTCGAACGTCATGGTCGGATCCAGCTGAAGGATCGTGTGCGCCCGGGCCGCGCTGCAATAGCGGGCCCGGTTCTCCACCGAGACGGCGAAGATCACCAGCTCCTTCAACACGATCGGCAGGCTGCCCCGGAGGAGCGACCCCTTGGTCCGTTCCCAGTAGGCCCGCAACAGGTTCACGTTGGAGCCGAGGCTCCGGATCCAGATCGGCACCGTGAGCGACTGGGTGCTGGCCAGGTAGTCGTCGTAGACGGCCTTGACCTGGGGACTGGCCGTCTCGTACTCGACTAAGTGGTATCGCTTCACGGTTCGCGCTCCGGTGCCCTGGGCACCACGGTCAGGTGACGGTCGCGGGGTCCGACCCCGTCGGCCCGGGCCACCACGGCCCGGTTCGGTCCTGCCTTCTTGGCCGCGGCCAGGCCGCGGTCGACCCGCACGATCAGTTCGACGGGGGCCAGGCCAGGCCCGTCGCCGGTCGACGCGGCGCCGACACTGACGCTGACGTCGAGGTGGACGGTCACGTCGTCCACGGTGATCTCGAACGGGGTGGCCGCGATGTCGGCCCGGACCCGCTCGGCGGCCGTGAACGCCCCGTTGACGTCACACTGGAGCATCACGGCCACGAACTCGTCGCCCCCGTAGCGGCCGATGTAGTCGCCGGTCCGGACGGCCTTCGCCAGCCGCTGGGCTACCCCGCGGAGCACCTCGTCGCCGACCCGGGGGCCGTGGGTCGTGTTCAGCTGGGCGAAGCCGTCGACGTCGGCCATCAGCAGGGTGACCGGGTGGTGGTAGCGCTCGCCGTTGACCAGCTGTTTAGCCAGGGTCTCCAGGATCGAGCGGTGGTTGGCCAGGCCGGTCAGATCGTCACGCCACGCATCGTTCTCGAGCCTCCGGATCTGGGCGTCCCGGACGATGATGCCGCTGAGCTGTTTGCACAGGAGCCGGGCCGCCATCCGGAGGAACCGCTCGTCCAGGCCGGTGAAGGCCTCCTCCCGGGTGGAGGCCACGAACGTTCCCCGGGGTCGACCGGGCTCGTGACAAGGCACGATCCGGATCTCACCGATGCCGACGGGGCACTGTTGGGGCGGTGGTGGACCCGGCCCGTCCCCCTGGCCGACGGAGACAGGATGCAGCCGCTCCCAGCACCACCGGTCCCACACGGTCAACTCCTCGAGATGGGTGACCGAGACGTCCCCGGCGTCGAAGTTGATGGCCAGGAAGCCGGGCTCCTCCTCGACGAGGAGACGCCAGGCGGCCACGGAGGCCAGTCCCCGCATGGCGAAGGACGCGGCCGCGGCGCAGTCGGCCGGCGACTCGGATTGATTGAGCCGTTCGACCAGCGAGAACAGGGTCATGAAGCGAGACAACGCTCCATCCTCGGCGTCGTCACCCGATCCCATATCCACGAGCGTTGGTTGACTCACCGCCCCTCTATCGGCGATGATTCCGCTTCCCTGAACCCCGAACGGGGTGCGCCAACAGGTCCTGCGGCCCGCCGCGGAAAATCGTGCCGCAACGGCACTGCCGTGGGATCCTTGCTGTGGGGCTAACAAGAGTTGAACTTGTGACCTCACCCTTATCAGGGGTGCGCTCTAACCGACTGAGCTATAGCCCCGGCAGGCAGCAACGCTACCCGGGTGCCGGGGTGGTTGGCTACCGGGTTTCGCTCCGGAATTGCCCGCCGAGCGGGATGGGCCCGGTCAGCTCTGGCGGCTGACCCGGACGGTCTCCTCTTCCACCACCGTGATCCGGATGCCGCCGACCAGATCAGAGATCAGGTTGAACACCACGGACAGGAGCACGGCGATCAGCGAGGAGGCCAGGGTCAGGATGCCGGCGGCCACCAGGGCCGCCCGGAAGACCACATCCTCGTGGATCTCGAACACGGTGTAGTCGCCGAGCTCTCGGACGAAGTTCTCGATGTTGCCGATCGTCCCGGCCGCGTCGGCGACGCTCCACACCAGCACGCTGGCCAGCAGCATCGCGGCGAAGAAGCAGAGGTGGAACAGGACAGAGAACGTCAGCACCGACCACGGATCGACATGACGGATGACCCGCCGGACCTTCCTGGCCCGGACCCGCTGGGACCGGTTGCGGAGACCGTCCTCGAGCATCTGGGGCATCCTCGACGCGAAGTCCCCGGCGCGCGCGGCCGCGGCATTGGCGGCCGAACTCGTACGGGCGGCGGCGCTGGTTCCCACGGCTGGCGCGACGTCGGGCACCACGGTGGGGCCGACGTCCGGGGCGACCACCGGCGCCGTAGGCGGAGCGGGAGGAGCCGAAGCGGCCGTCACCGGATCAGTCACCGGTTCGACGGTAGAGGCATCGACCATCAGGTTGCTCGTGGTCTGGGCGGCCGGGTCGATCGGTGGGGTTTCCGGCGGGGCCATCGCCGCGGCGGCGGCCGCGACCACCCCGGGCTCGACGTCGACACCCGGGTCGAACCCATCCCCGCCCTGGGACTCAACGGCCTCCGGGTCGGTGTAGACACCGGTGTCGGGGTCGGCCACGTTGGGTTCGGCCGGCGTCGAGGCCACATCGACGGAGGCCTCGTAACCGGTGGCAGTGTCGTAACCGGTGGCAGTGTCGTAACCAACGGCAGTGTCGTAACCAACGGCAGTGTCGTAACCAACGGCAGTGTCGTAACCAACGGCAGTGTCGTAACCAGCGGCAGTGTCGTAACCGTCGGCCCAGTCGTAGCCGACGGCACCGTCTCGATCGGCGCGGTCGGGATCGGTCCCGTCGTGGTCGACCGGAGTGGTGGCTCGGTGGCCGTTCTCGCTCGTGTAGCCGCTGAGCGGGTCGTACCCGGAATCGGGTTCGGTTCGGGCGTTCGGGTCGTAGCCGTCGTCGCCTGATCCCGGATCCATGCCGGGGTCGAGTTCGGCCGGGCGGCTGGGGGAGTCGGTCCAGGTGGCGGCCTCGGCGACGGTGTCCGCGGCCAGCGGGGCGGTTACCGCGGCGTCGTAGCCGTCACCCACGGGTCCGTCCGCCACCTCGGCGGGGCCGGCGTCGGCGGGATCGGCGAACCGGTCGGCGATGGCCGCCTCGTCGAGGGGCGGGCGCGAGCGTGTCGTGCCGGCCAACGTGTCGAACGCGTGGTCGAAGGTGAGGGAGTTGGACGCCGCACCATCACCGTTGGTCGATGGTGCCACGGTGTCCCCCGCGTCGGCAGGGGGCCAGTGCTCGGCCGCGTCGGGTTCGACAAGGCCGGCCGGGAACGAGGCAGTTTCGGCGGCGAGGTGAGGCTCGGCCCTCACATGCCCGTTGATCGATCCATTGGTTTCCACGGCCTGTTCTGTTCCCGGGTCGACCGGGGTTTCAGCCGACGAGTGCCCATTGGACGACTCGGCGGACGGATCAGGCTGGAGATCGATATCGAACGTGCGGGGGCCCTTGCCCTTTCTTTTCTGGGCAGACATGGTCAGATCAACAACTTCGGCGGAGGGCGGGGGCGGGGCGAACTCGAGAGCGGACGGTGTGTGGTTCCCATCGGTACCAGGCACGGGCTCGTGAGCCCCGGGCGTGGCGGGGAACCGGGACGGCGGAGGCTCGGCTACGATGCCCGCGGTCCCGGCGGTCAACCAGCCGTCTTCATGAGGACTGGTGGTTGTCTCAGCGGAGGGGGGCTCGAAACCAAGCGCGGCCACGAGGGCATCCTCGACACCTGGAGTCTGCCCAGTCACGGGACGTTTACCGGCCATACCGAACGAAGTGTAGGCGCGACTGGGGCGAGTCTCTCCTCGACGGGGGTATCAGCTCCCAAACGCGGCGGCCGCGGCGGTGGCGGGGACCAACCCCCGGCGGACCACTACGCGTACCCGGTCGGCGGTCTCCTCGTAGGCCACGATTTCCACCCCGTTGGCCTCAGTGATCCGCACCGCGCCGGCCCGGCCCTCGATGGCCCCGGCCAGGGCGGCGGCGTCGGCCGCGGTCTGGGTCTCGGCCCGGACCACGGCGAGTTCGGCGACGGCCACCACCCCCATGGCGGCCGCCACCGCACATCCCAGCAACCCGGCCACCAGGAGGGTGACCGCACCCTCCTCGTCACCCCGATCGGCGTGGGCCGACCGCCCCGTGTGCGGTCGCCCTGTCCCCGATCGCTCGGGGCGGCACGATCCGGGGCCGCGGCACTGGGAGGGGCCCGCCGCGGGAGAGGCGGGGCGGGGACGGGAAGGAGGCGAAGGAGAGGGCCGAGGGGGAAGACGGGACACCAGGCCCACCCAAGCGCGTTCCCGCCGGCGGGCGTGACCCACGGGAGCGAACCGTCCCTGGCTCCATCGGCTGCCGATCCCGGGGGTCAAAGGGTACGATTCGGGGAGAATCAGGTATCCGCTGGGGAAATTCCGGGGGTGGGATCAGCCGGCGTCGGGCGCCGCGCCGGAGTCCGGGCCGGTGGCCGGTCCCGGGTCGGAACCGGGGACCGCATCGGGCGCCGTCCCCCCGGTGCCGGTCGCCCCGTCACCGATCCGGTCGTCGGGGACGTCGAGGTCCATCCCGGGCCGATCACTGTCGAACCCGTCGTCTCCGTCGTCGTCGACCTTGAACAACCGGGCCACGGCGCTCACCCGGTCGTTGGGGGCGAGGCTCATGATCGTCACCCCCGAGGCGTCCCGGCCCTGCTGCGATACGTCCGCCACCGCGGTCCGGATCACCACCCCGCCCGAGGAGATCAGCAGGATCTCGTCGTCCGGGCCGACGAACATGGCCGCTACCACCTGGCCCTTGCGGTCGTTGACCGAAACCGCCCGCACACCGAGGCCGGCCCGCCGCTTCACACTGAACAGGTCGGGGTCGACCCGTTTGCCGAAGCCCTCGCTGGTCACCACGAGCAGTTCGGTGTCGTTGCTGAACACGGCGCACGAAACCAGCTCGTCACCGTCACGGAACTTCATGCCTTGGACCCCGGCCGCGGTGCGGCCCATCGGCCGAACGTCGTCCTCGGAGAACCGGAGGGCCTGGCCCCGCCGGGAGGCCATGAAGATGTCGTCGGACCCGTTGGTGGGCACCACCGACACCAGCTCGTCACCGTCGTTCAACCGGATGGCGATCAGTCCGCCCCGCAGGGACGAGTCGTAGGCGGTGAAGAGGGTCTTTTTCACCCTCCCCTGCCGGGTGGCGAAGAACAGGAACCGGTTGGTCTCGTAGTCGCGGGTGTCAATGATGGCCTGGATCCGCTCCTCGCCCTGCAACTGGAGCAGGTTGACCAGGGCCATGCCCCGCGAGGTTCGGCTCGACACCGGGATCTCGTGCGCCTTCAACCGGTAGACCCGGCCCTGGTTGCTGAAGAACAGCAGATAGGCGTGGGCGCTGGTGTGCAGCAGGTGAGTGACGATGTCGTCGGCGTCGTCCTTGAGCTTGGCCCCGGTGACCCCCCGGCCACCTCGGCCCTGGGTCCGGAACTCCTCGGCCGACACCGACTTCACGTAGCCGGTGGACGAGAGGGTCACCACGAGGTCCTCGTCGTCGATAAGATCCTCGATGTCGAGCTCGCCGGGGTCGTTGACCAGCTCGGTTAGGCGGGGCGTGGCGTGCTCGGCCGCGATGGCCGACATCTCCTCCTTGATGACCGTGTCAAGACGGGCCGGGTCAGCCAGGATCGCCTCCAGCTCGGTCATGATCCCCTGCAGGTCCTCGAGCTCGGTCTCCAGCTCGATCCGGGCGAGGCGGGTCAGGCGGCCGAGCTGCATGTCCAGGATGTAGTTGGCCTGGACCTCGGAGAACTCGAACGGCTCGCTCATCAGAGCAGCACGGGCGGCCGGCCGGTCCTCACTGGCCCGGATGGTGGCGATGATCTGGTCGATCAGATCGAGGGCCTTGAGGAGGCCCTCCACCAGGTGGGCCCGGTCCCGGGCCCGCTGCAACCGGTACTCGCTGCGGCGACGGATGACGTCCCGCTGGTGGCCCACGTAGGCCACCAGCGCTTCCCGCAGGTTCAGGGTGCGGGGGACACCGTCCACTAGCGCCACCATGTTGACGCTGAACGTCGACTGCATCGGGGTGTGCTTGTAGAGGTTGTTCAACACCACTAGGGGGTTGGCGTCGCGCTTCAGGTCGAACACCAGCCGGGTGTTGCCCTTGGCCGATTCGTTGCGGATCTCCCGGAGGCCCGACAGGTCTCCCCGCTCCACCAGTTCGGCGGTCTTCCGGGCGATCTGGTCGACCGAGGTCTGGTAAGGGACCTCGGTGACCACGATCTGATGGTGGTTGCCTACCTCGAGGATCTCGGCCACGGCCCGCATCCGGACCGAACCCCGGCCGGTGCGGTATGCGTCGCGGATACCGACCCGACCGAGGATCTGACCGCGGGTCGGGAAATCCGGGCCTCGGACGAACTGCATCAGATCGTCAGGGGTAGCGTCGGGATGGTCGATGAGGTGGATGGCGGCGTCGACGGTTTCCTGCAGGTTGTGGGGCGGGATGTTGGTGGCCATGCCCACCGCGATGCCCTGGCTGCCGTTGACCAGCAGGTTCGGGAAGCGGGCCGGGAGCACGACCGGCTCCTCGTGCTTGCCGTCGAAGTTGGGGGCGAAGTCGACGGTGTCTTCGTCGATGTCGGCCAAGAGCTGCATGGCCAGGTTGGTGAGCCGGCACTCGGTGTAGCGGTAGGCCGCGGGGGGATCGTCGGGCGACCCGAAGTTGCCGTGGGGGTCGATGAGGGTGTGCCGGAGCGAGAAGTCTTGACCCATGCGGACCAGGGCGTCGTAGATGGCACTGTCACCGTGGGGGTGGTACTTGCCGATGACATCGCCCACCACGGTGGCGCACTTCACGTGGCTGCGGTCGGGACGGTGACCGGAGTCGAACATCGACCACAGGATCCGCCGGTGGACCGGCTTCAGGCCGTCCCGGGCGTCGGGCAACGCCCGGGAGATGATGACCGACATCGCGTACTCGAGGAAGGACTGCTCCATCTCCGATTGGATCTCGATCGGCTCGACATTGTCAGGCTGTTCGCCCTCGGTGGTCGGCGTATCAGACACGGGCACCTCCCGAGGGTGGTCAGATGTCCAGGAACCGGACGTCGTCGGCGTTGGTCTGGATGAAGTGCTTCCGGCTCTCGACGTCGTCGCCCATCAGCACGGCGAATACCTCGTCGGCGATGGCGGCGTGCTCGGCGGTGACCTGCAGGAGGGTCCGGGCGTCGGGGTCCATGGTGGTGGCCCACAACTCCTCGGCGTCCATCTCACCCAGGCCCTTGAGCCGCTGGAATTCGGCGTTGCGGTGCTCCGTCACGTAGGCGTCGCGGGCCGCGTCGTCCTTCAGATAGACCTTGGCCCGCCCCACCTCGGTGGAGTACAGGGGAGGCTGGGCGATGTACACGTACCCGGCCTCCACCAGGGGGCGCATCTGCCGGAAGAAGAAGGTGAGGAGCAAGGTCCGGATGTGGCTGCCGTCGACGTCGGCGTCGGCCAGCAGGATCACCTTGTGGTAGCGGGCCTTCTCAAGGTCGAACTCCTCCCCCATCCCGGCCCCGACGGCCTGGATCAGGGAGATGATCTCGGTGTTCTTGAACATGCGGTCCATCCGGGCCCGCTCGACGTTGAGGATCTTGCCTCGGATGGGCAGGATGGCCATCGTCCGGGGGTCACGGGCCTCCTTGGCCGAACCACCAGCGGAGTTGCCCTCCACGATGTACAGCTCGGACTCCGACGGGTCCTTGCTCTGGCAGTCCGCCAGCTTGCCGGGCAGACCAGCGCCGTCCAGGGCGGACTTGCGTCGGATGGTCTGACGGGCCTGGGAGGCGGCGATCCGGGCCTTGGCCGCGTTGGCGGCCTTGGTGACCACAGCCTTGGCCTGGCGAGGATTCTCCTCGAACCACTCCCGCAGCTGCTCATTCGTGGCCTTCTCCACCAGGGAACGAACCGACACGTTGCCCAGTTTCGATTTGGTCTGGCCCTCGAACTGGGGCTCGGTGACCCGCACCGAGATGATGGCGGTTAGACCCTCGCGGATGTCCTCGCCCTGGAGGTTGTCGTCGCGCTCCTTGAGAAGTCCCTTGTCACGGGCGTAGGCGTTCACCGTACGGGTGAGTGCGGTACGGAAGCCCTGTTCGTGCATCCCCCCTTCGATGGTGTTGATGCCGTTGGCGAAGGAGTGGATGCCGTCGGTCTGGTAGGTGTTGTTCCAAGAGAAGGCCACCTCGACCGTGTCACCCTCGAGCTGGTCCTCAAACCAGCCGATCTCCTCGAACAGTGGCTCCTTCGAGGCGTTCAGGTGCCGTACGAAATCGCGGATACCGCCGTCGTAGCGCAGGGTGACCGGCGTGAAATCGGGGTCGCGTTCGTCGACGACCACGAACTCCAGCCCGGCGTTGAGGAACGCCATCATCTGGAACCGCTCCAGCAGGGTCTGGATCCGGAAGTCGGTGCCTTCCTTGAAAATGACGGGATCGGGCCAGAACCGCACGGTGGTACCCGTGGGCGGCTCACCATCGGCCACCACCCGGTGGCCATTGCCGGAGGCTGGGTCGCTGCCGGAGGCTGGGTCGCTGCCGGAGGCTGGGTCGCTGCCGGAGGCTGGGTCGCTGCCGGAGGCTGGGTCGCTGCCGGAGGCTGGGTC
>JBKECK010000109.1:0-35294 GCA_047974625.1 Acidimicrobiales bacterium | reverse complement strand
GCGAAATAGTGTTGCAGCGGCAGTCGGTGTTCGGCCGCGAACGCGACCGTCTCCGGCGAGGACGATGCCAGGAATAGCGGGGGATGGGGTCGGCTCCGCACGGCTGGCTCGAGCGGGCTCGGTCCGGTCGTATGGTCTTCGCGGGCGAGATCGACACCCGTCCATGCTTCGAGGGCGGCCCTGGCGGTAGTGATGGGCTCCTCGTCCCATCGCCCGATCTCGATGCCGAGGACCTCGTAGTCCTTCAGATAGCCGCCGCGTCCGATGCCGAGATCGAAGCGGCCACTGCTTAACTGGTCGAGGAGTGCGGCCTGCTCGGCGATGGCAACTGGGCGTTGCAAGGGGGCAAGCACGCAGGCGGTCCCGACCCGGATCCGCTTGGTGTGCCCAAGCAGAAACGCAGCGGCGGTGAGGGCGCTGGGATTAACGCCGAAGGGGATGAAGTGATGTTCGGTGACCCAGACCTCGCGAAAGCCGAGCCGTTCGGCGAGCATCGTTTGTTCGATGGTGTGTTCGAACACCGCCTCGGTGGTGGCCCCGAGGTTCTTTCCGAGGTTGAGGAACAGGCCGTAGCTCGGCCCGATGTCGGGGTGTTCGTGGTTGCGATTCCCCCTCTCCTCCCCGGCGCTCACGTCGCATCTCCTCCGCGTCGCTTCGCTCGGTCGACGATGGGGTCGACGACACAGGGTTTCTGGACGTGGCGATCGCCCTCGGTGGGGGGGACTGGAACGGTCATGGGGCGGCCTCCGAAAGCAAGGTTTTCCTCATATATGAAGTTAGACTAACTTTCGCTCTGAGTGGTTGTGCGGGATGGCACTTCGGCTACGCAGCGGGTCGCTGCGGGCGTTTCGGGTGACACCCGGGCTCGCGTCAACTCTTCGGCCAGCGATGGCGACGCGGCGAGGAGTCGACGCGTCGCCGGGTGTTCGGGCGCGCCGAGCACCCGGTCGACAGGGCCCTGCTCGCAGATCCGGCCCCCATGGAGAACGGCCACGCGATCAGCGGTCCGGGCGACGACACCGAGATCGTGGGTGATGAGCAGGATGGCGACCGAGCCGTCGTGGGCGAGCGACCGGAGTAGATCGAGGATCCCGGCCTGGACCGACACGTCGAGGGCCGAGGTCACCTCATCACAAATCAGTACGGTCGGTCGCAGGGTCAGAGCGCGAGCGATTGCCACCCGCTGACGTTCCCCGCCGCTTAGCGATGGTGGACGTCGACCGGTGATCGAGGGGTCGAGACCGACCTGCCGTAGGAGCGACGCGGCCTCGGCGTCTGCGTCGACCTGGCGGTCGCGGCGACGGATGGCGTCACGGAGGATCAGACCGACTCTGCGCCGGGGATTGAGCGAGGCGCCGGGGTCCTGCGGCACCAGCTGGATGGCGAACCGGTCTGCCGCATCGCGTCGATCGATATCGGGTGAGAGATCGCGGCCTCCCAGCCGGACGACGCCCTGGTCGGGGATATGGGCCCCCACGATCGCTCGGGCCAGGGTCGACTTTCCCTCGCCCGATGCGCCGACCAGCGCCACGCACTCTCCGCGATGGATCGTTAGGTCCACGCCGGCCGCGGTGACCACCCGCTGCTCGGTTCCGTGGATGCGGTGGGTCGGTCCGCCGTGGGATGCGTGGAGTGAGACGATCTCGAGCGCGGGATCGTCAGTGACCCCGATGTCGGTCGGTGCGGCGATGCGGTGGGGATCGGGGCAACTGGCGACGAGGGTGGCGGTGTACTCGTTACGCGGATCCTGCAATACGCGGCGGGAGCCGGCGTCGACGATTCGTCCGTGGCGAAGGACCACGACGGAGTCGGCGAGGCGTGCGATGACAGCCAGGTCGTGCGAGACGATCAGCACGCACCGTGGTGTGGCGTGTTGCTGGCGTTCGAGCTCGTCGAGCACCAGGGACTGGGTGAGGACGTCCAAGCCTGTCGTCGGTTCGTCCAGCAGGAGGACCTTCGGCTCCGACGCGAGCGCTCGGGCCAAGGCCACCCGTTGGGCCTGCCCGCCTGACACCTCGTGGGGGTAGCGCCGTCGGAACGAGTTGTCGCTTGGGAGCTGGACCGCCTCCAGGAGCCGGCCGACCCTGTCTTCTCGAGAATCCGAGACGGCCGGCAGCGCTCCGGTCGTCCTCAGACGCTCGGCGATGGCGTCGCCGAGCCGCTGGGTCGGCGTGAGGGCCGCCGCGGGATTCTGGCCCAGGAAAGCCAGCGTGTTCGAGCGGACCGAGCGGACCGTTGACGGGGAGGCGGTGAACATGTCGACCACGACACCGTCTTGGTCGACGGCGACCTCGCCTCTGACCACCAGGCCCGGTGCGACCGCCCCGAGGATGGCACGCACCAGCGTTGACTTGCCCGACCCCGACTCGCCGATGATCCCTACGACGCCGTGTTGGGGCAGACGAAGATCGATGCCCTCCAGGATGATGTCGCCGGAGATGGCCGCGATCTCCAATCCCCGCAGCCGCACCGCGCTGCGCTCGGTCGCCACTCCCATCGTTAGGTCGAGGTCGCTCGTGGCCGTCATCTCATCGCGCCAACCGGGCAGCAAGGCGGTCGCCAAGTACGTTGAGCGGAACAGTGAGGGCGGCGATGGCGAGGGCGGGGGCGGCGACCGCCAGCGGATTGAGCTTCGCTCCAGCGAGGTTCTGCTGGATCATGGCGGCCCAGTCGATGCTCCCGGATGTCCCGAAGCCGAGGAAACCCGCCGCGGTCACGACGTAGAAGGTGCCCGACAGGCGGAGGGCCGAGTCCGCGATCGCCGGACCGACGAGATTGGGGGCGATGTCGCGCACGAGGATCACGTGGCGAGGATCGCCCATCAGCCGAGCCTGGAGGACGTAGCCGGACTGCAGGATCGGGCGAGCCACCGCCCGGGTGTAGCGGGAGACAATGGGGACGCTGGTGATGATCACGGCGAGGCCGATGACCAGGAGGGACCCGCCGAAGCGGTAGAGCAGCACGAGGACGACGACAAGGGGGGGTAGGACGGCGACGATGTCGATCAGGCGGAGTGCGCGAACCGCTCGCCCGTCGGTGGCGCGCAGTACCCCGACGACGGTGCCGACGAGGGTTGAGGCGAGGGTGATCAGGAGGGGGGCGAACACCAGTCGACGTCCCCCGTGCAGGAGCCGGGACCAGAGATCCCGGCCCAACGCCTCGGTACCGAGCAGGCCGACGCCTTCGGGGTCGAACGGCCGGCCCAGGCTCTGGGCCGGGTCGTTCGGGGCCAGCCAGGGGCCGGTGACGGCGAGGGCCACCGCGGCCAGGAGAACGGCGGCGGCGACGACGGTCGACCAACGCCGCCGAGGCAGCTCACCCGGCCGACCAGTCACGATGTCCTCGCCGGCACCGAGCGACGGTTACGGGGGTCGGCGACGACGTCAACCGTGTCGGCGACCAGCAGAGCCGCGATGGCGACGACGGCCACCAAGAGGCCGACCGCCTCGACGATCACGACGTCGCGAGCGGCCAATTGGGAGGTGAAGAGTGACCCCAGCCCGGGATAGCCGAAGAGCCGCTCGACCACGATCGTGCCACCGAGCGCATAGGGGACGAGGGAGGCGAGCACCTGAGCGATGGGTCCGAAGACGCTCGGCAGCAGATGCCGGGTGACGACCCGTCTCGGCTCGACGCCAGCCAGTTCGGCCGCCTCGACGTGTGGTGACCCCGCAGCGTCGGCCACGATGGCCCGGATCAGACGAGCGCCGTAGCCACCGCCGACGAGGGCAAGGGTGAGGATCGGCAGGACCAGGATCGCCGGGTCCTCCCATGGGGCCTCGCCGACCTTGACCAGCGACACGGCGGGGAGCACCTCCAGCCAGGAGGCGGCGACGATGATCAGCACGGTTCCGATCACGAAGTCCGGGGTGGATGCAGTCAGTGACGCCGCCGCGCTGAGCGCCCGGTCCACGCCTGCACCCGGCCGTCGGCCGGCGGAGACACCGACGCCGAGGGCGGTGATGGCCATCGCCAGCACTGCACCGGTGCCGAGCACGAGACTGTTGCGCGCGGGGGTGGCGATGACCGACCACGCCGGACGGCCGGAGACGATCGAGTTTCCGAGGTCGCCGGTGACGATGCCGCCGATCCAACGGAGATAGCGCACCACAGCTGGGTCGTCGAGGCGAAGCTCCGTTTGCAGCGCCTCGACCCGCTCGGGTGTGGCATTGGCGCCCAAGATCGCCACCGCGGCGTCGCCCGGCAAGAGCTCGACCGTGGCAAAAAGGAGGGCGCTGACGGCCAGGGTCATACCGAGAGCGACCAAGAGCCTCGTCCCGACTGCTCGCAGCATCCCGGTACGCATCAGCCGAGGGTGGCGTCGTCGAAGCGGGGCATCGATTGTGAGAGCTCGACGCCGCTGAGGCCGGAGACCATGGCGTCGAGCTGTTGCTCGAAACCCCAGATCAGCCAGCCCTCGTTGTCACGGACCATCTCGAGCAGGCCGGCGAGCTGTGAAGACCGGTCAGCGGGATCGATCGTGGCCGAGGCGGAGGCGAGCGCCGCGTCGTAGCCGGGGTCGCCCGAACCGAACACGTTGAACCCACTGGCGGAGCCGGTGTAGCTCGTGAGCAGGGTGATCGCTGGACGGTTGATGAAGTAGAAGGACTGGCACGGTGTGGAGAGCACCTGTGCGAAGTCGTTGAAGTAGGTAGAGGGGTCGCCGACCTCGACGGTGGCGGCAACCCCGCAGTCGGCGAGCTGTTCCGCGAAGAGCTCGGCCGAGGAGACGACGCCGGGGAGGAAGTCGGCCGCGTGGATCGTGAACTCGGTGACGCCGGCGTCGGCAAAGAGCTGGGTGGCTCTCGCCACGTCGCGCTCGCGTTGCGGCACATCCCTTGGGTAGGACTCGAAACCACGGCTCGGCATGTCATTTCCCAAGGTGGCCTCTCCGAAGGTCACCACATCGATCAGCTGCTGGCGGTCGACGGCAAGCTTGCAGGCCTCGATGACGGTGGGGTTATCGAATGGGGCCTGGGTCCGGTTGAAGGCGAAGCACCGGATAGTTGAGGCTGTCGGGCCGCCTCGCACGATCTGGATGCCATCGATGCCCTCAAGGGTGGCTGCGGAGGCAGCGTCGATTCCGCTGGCGTACTCGATCTCGCCGGCCGTCAACGCATTGGCCTTGGTGGGAGCGTCGAGGATCGAGACGAACTCGACCCGTTCGATCACCGGCGGCCCGTCCCAGTAGTCGGGGTTGCGGGCGACAGTGGCGCCGACGCCGGGCTCGTAAGACTCGAGTAGGAAGGGGCCAGAGCCGACGTTGTTGCCCCAGTCGGTGAAGCCGTCGGGGACGACGACCGAGAGCTGGCCCAGAACCGACTCGACGAGGTCCCCGCGAGGTGTGACCATCGGGACGATCACGGTCCGGTCGTCGACGGCGGCGACGTTGGTCAGGTCGATCAGAGCAAAGAACTGTCCGTAGGTCGGCGAAGTGCCGAACAGGTTGAGGCTGTAGACCACGTCGGCGGCCGTCATCGGCGATCCGTCGTGGAACGTGATGCCGTCGCGCACGGTGATGGTCCACTCGCTCCCGTCGGCGTTCGGTTCGATCGTCTCGGCAGCCTGCAAGGCGAACTCATCACCCTTGAGAAGGACGAGGGAGTCGTGGATGGCGAACAGCAAGGCGTAGTCGAGCACGCCCGTCGTGGTGGCGGGGTTGAGGGTGTCGGCTGGGGCGGCAAGCAGGCCGAGGCGAACGGTCCCGCCCGAGGCCTCCTCGGCAGTAGCGTCCGGCGTGATCCCGGCGGTCTCCCCCGCTGACTCACCCGTGCTCGAAGATGCCTCGTCCCCGGAGCTGCTGCTGCATGCGGCGAGACCGCCAGAGGCGAGAAGGGCGGCTAGGGCCGAACCCTGGCGGAGGAAGCTGCGTCGTCGCATCGAGGTGGGTCCTTGGGTGGGTGATCGATACGGCAGACTATTGGGAATCATTCCTATTTCATACCCGGTGGTGGCGGCTTCATCGTGCAGCGGAACACGCGGCTCTCGTGTTCGGGGTAGGTGGCCTTGGCTTGGCGGTCGTCGTCGGCGACGAGGCCGTGACGAGAGACGGCTTCGTCGGCCAGGTCGGCAGGGGGGCCGGTCAGGGCCGATGCGTCGCGGTGGGCGTCGCCGTAGCGAGCACCATGACGTCGGGCCGTGGCGAGGTCGTAGGTCGCGCGGTGGCCGGGCCCGAGCCGTCTGGTAGAACGTTGGACTGGTCCTTCGGGCCTGGGACCCACAGCTCCGGAACCTCCGGTCGCTGGGCTTCGTTCAGTCGCGGTGAGGTGAATCGTGCAACCTGTTTCCCCAACTGAGCCGACGGACCCGTGGCCGCAGGCGCAAGTGCAGCGGCAACGGCGTGACTCGGCCGGGACTGTTGCCCTCGCAATCGGCATCGTTGCCATCGTCGTGCAGGTCGGCAGTTCTGTGTTCACCCGCCTCGCCGTCTCCGGCGACCGGGATCTCGACGAGATCGCCGCGATACTCGGGCTGCTCGGGGCGATGAGCGCCGTTTTGGCACTGGTGGCGATCATTCTCGGTGCCATCTCGGTGAACCGGAACGGAACGAGCCGGATCGCTGGCGCGGTCGGGATCGGGATCGGGGCGGCGACCTTCGTCCCGCTGATCGTCTCGTTGGCCGTGGTCGCGGTCGGCGCCTGACGCCCCGCCTGCGGGTCGCGGCCACTCCGGTCCGTTCCTCGACGAGGTGCTGGCACTTCCGAGCCCATCCTGGACCGGCCCACCTAGTGGGTCGTCTCGCACTCGGTGACCTCGGTCGGCCCCAACGCCAGCCTCCTCGAGGGTGACCTCGAGCAGGCAGTCCGAACGGTGAAAGCCGACCACGAGGGTGAGATCGAAGTCGCCGACCCGAATCTTGCGCATCAGCTCACGACGCTCGGGTTGATCGACGAGTATCGCGTCGTCCTTCATCCGGTGGTTCTCGGCGGCGGGGTGCCCTACTTCGCCGGGACGCGCCCTCCGCTTCGCCTGGTCGCCACCGGTGTTCGCTGCGCTGGCGACCCGACCGGAGCGGGTCTCCCCGGGGCCGCCCCCGGTCTGGTCGGATGGTTGCGGGTCGGGGTCAATGGGTCGCCGACGCCGGGTGGGCGGCCAACGTCGTGCGGGGTTCGAACACGAAGCCGTCGAAACTCCCGGCCGCGATCTCCTCCAGCCGGTCGAAGTAGCGCGACCCCATGGGGTGGGCCAGGAACTGGCGGGGCTTTCCGGGAATGTTGGCGCCCGTGTACCACGAGTTGGTGCGGGGGAAGAGGGTCCGGTTGGCGGAGTTGTTGACCTCCTCGTCCCAGGCCGCTTCGGCGGCTTCGGTGGCCTCGATGGTGCCGAGATCGTGCTCGTCGAGGTGGCGGATGCAGGCCTCGATGAGGGTGACGTGTCGTTCGCCGCCGAGGGGCATGGTGTACAGCACGCCGGGGGACTGCGGCCCGTGGATCATGAACAGGTTGGGGAAGCCGGCGATCGCCATGCCCAGGTGGGTATCGAACCGTGTGTCCCACTTTTCGCTGAGGCGCACCCCGCCCCGGCCCTGCGGGTTGAGTTGCAGCATCGAGCCGCTGACGGCGTCGAAGCCGGTGGCGAGCACCAGCAGGTCGATCGGATGTTCGCCGTGTTCGGTGCGCACACCCGTCGCCGTGAACGCCTTGATCGGGTCTTCCCGCAGGTCGACGAGCGACACGTTGTCGCGGTTGTAGGTCTCGAAGTAGCCGTTGTCGAGGATCAGACGTTTCGTCCCGAACAGGTAGTCGGGGGTCAGCTTCCGGGCGGTGTCGGGGTCGTCGACGATCTCGTGGATCTTGCCCCGCACGAACTCGCCCACCTCCCGGTTCAACTCCTCGTCCACCATCACCCCGACGAAGCTGTTGATCGACAGGTGCATGCCGCCTTCGGCCCACATCTCCTCGTAGCGGGCGTGGCGCTCCTCCGGGGTGTGATCCCAGGCCTTCAGGCGGCTGGTGGGGAACGGCCAGCCGCCCCGGCGGTACATCGACTCCCGCAGGTTCGCCCAGTCGTCCCGGAACCCCTGGAGCTCGTCGGGGCGGAGCGGCCGGTTCCGGGCCGGTAGGGCGTACTGCGCGGTCCGTTGGAACACGGTGACGTGGTCGGCCGTCTTGGCGATCTCGGGGATGGACTGGACGCCGGACGAGCCGGTCCCGATGACCCCGACGCGCCGGCCCTCGAACGACACCGGCTCGTGCGGCCACCGTCCGGTGTGGTAGATCGGCCCGGCGAAGTCGTCGATGCCCGGGTAGTCGGGCTTGTTGGCCACGAACAACGCCCCGGTAGCGCAGATCAGGAACCGGGCCGAGGGCTGGTCACCGTGTTCGGTCTCGACGGTCCAGACCTGGGCGGCCTCGTCCCAGCGGGCGTCGGTGATCCGGGTATTGAACTGGATGTCCTTGCGGAGGTCGAACCGGTCGGCCACATGGTCGAGGTAGGCCAGCACGTCGGGACCCGCGGTCTGGGTCTCGGTCCACTCCCACTCGTCGACCAGTTCCTGGCTGAACGTGTAGGCGTAGAACGGGCTGCTCGGCGCGTCCACCCGGGCCCCCGGGTAGCGGTTGTACCACCAGGTGCCGCCCACACCCCCGGCCCCGTCGAAGGCCCGGACCGACAGGCCCATCCCGTCGCGCAGGCGGTGCAGGGCGTAGAGCCCACTGAAGCCCGCTCCGATGACAATGGCGTCGTAGTGCGCCGGAGGTGTGTCGCTCATGTGTTGCCGCGTTTCGTCGGTGACGGTCACGGCCCCCTGCCGGTCCGTCGATGACGTCCATCTTCGCGTCATGACCACGCCACCGCGCCAACTGAGCCCCCGACCCTTTCTCCGCCGGCCTCCGGTCCGCTACGATTCCTCCATTCTCCCGACCGTTCTCGATTACTACGCCGCGCCGGGGTGCCACACCGACCTGTCGGGCTCGGGGATCGAGCCGGGCACCGTGGAGCAGGTCGTCGAGATGGTGCAGGGCCTCCTCGTGTACGACCTCGCGGCGACCGACCTCTACGGCGTGGACCTGTCGTCGACGCAGGCCATGACCGTGCACGAGCGCAACGCCGGATCGATCCTCGCCGCCGCCCAGCGCATCGACCACCGTCCATTCGACGTGGCCCGTCCACCCGGGGATCGGGTCGGTGGACGGTGCCACACCTACGCCCTGCTCACCGTGGCCCTGCTCCGGGCCGCCGGCGTCCCGGCCCGTTCCCGGTGTGGGTTCGGCACCTACTTCGTGCCCGACTACTACGAGGATCACTGGGTTGCCGAGTACTGGGACCGCAGCGATGGCCGGTGGGTCATGGTCGACCCTCAGCTCGATCCGACCTGGAGACGCATGCTCGGCCTGGATCCGGAGGCCCGGGTCGTGGAGGTCGGCCCGGAGGAGTACGTCACCGCCGGTCACGCCTGGCGGGCGTGGCGGGCCGGCGATCTCGACGCCGATCGTTGCGGGTTGACGTCGATCCAGGAACACGGGGCGTTCTGGATCGCCGGGAATCTCCGGTTGGACCTGGCCGCACTGAACAAGGTCGAGATGCTGCCCTGGGACGTGTGGGGTCTCCATTGGCAACCGTCGGAGCGGCCGTCGGAGGCGACGCTGGCGGTCTTCGACGCCGTCGCCGCGCTCACCGTCGATCCCGACGCCCACTTCGACGAGATGCGCCGACGGTACGACACCGACCATTTCCGCGTGGACGGACACGTGTTCAGCGTGGCCCTCGGCGAGTTCGTGGAGGTCTGAGGCCCTCCGATTTCGCAGGATCAGTCGGTTGTTCGACGCAGTCCCGGGACCATTTCGCCGACGTCGAACGAGAGCCATCCCCGGGCGAGGCGTCCCCGTCGACATCGTGGAGGAACAACGCCGCATACTCGGGCGCCCAGGTGTCGTAGGAGGTTCGGACCAGGCCGTTCACCTTGTGAGTATGCCGGGCCCCGTCGACCGGCCTGGTTCGGCCCGGCGGCTCGGCTACGGTCGCGGCCGCCGGGCATGGGGTCGCCACGGGGGCGGCCCGGTGGGCGGCGTGGTCGCGGGGGTGACGGGCGTGGATCTCGGGCTGGCTGGACACAGCATGGTGGTGACGGGCGGATCGTCGGGAATAGGTCTGGCCACCGCCCGTACGTTGCTGGCCGAGGGGGCGTGGGTCACGATCTGTGGTCGCGACCCGGACCGGCTGGCCGCCGCCCGGGACGACCTGGGCCCGCACCGAGTGGCGGCGGTGGTGGCGGACGTGCTCGTGCCGGCCGAAGCGGCCGCCGTGGTTGACGCCGCCGTCGCCCACGCAGGTCGACTCGATGGGGTCGCGGCGATCGCCGGCCGGGGACGGCACGGCTCGCTGCTCGATCTCGACCCGGCCGACGTCGGTGCGGAGATCGCCGGCAAGGTGAACGCCGTACTCAACGTGGTTCGCCCCGCCCTCGGTGCGCTGGCGACCAGCCACGGACGCATCGTGGCGCTCGTGGCGCCGACGGCCCGCACGGCCGATCCGGCAATGGGCGCGGTCAGCGCCGGACGGGCCGCGCTCGACACCGTGATCGACGCCCTGGCCCGGGAAGTGGCGCCGCGCCGCGTGCGGGTGAACGGGGTCGGTGTTGGGCTGATCGACACGCCCCGCCAGCGGAGCCGACACGCCGCCGCCGACACCGCACTCGGTTACGACGCCTGGCTCCAGGCCCAGGCCACGTCCCGATCGATTCCGCTGGGGCGAGCGGGCACGCCGGACGAGGTGGCGGCCGCCGTCGTCTTCCTGCTCTCGCCGGTGTCGAGCTACAGCACCGGCACGGTCATCGACGTCACCGGCGGGCTGCGGTCCCGGTGAGTCGGCGGCCGGCCCTGCCGCCGGCCCACCGGTCGGCGGGTGGTTGCTATCGTCGGGCGATGGACGCCGCCGAAGCCGGTCTGCGCGGGTACTACGAGGAGGAGGCGCTTCGCCGGCTGCGGACACCGCCGACGGGTCGACGGGTGGCGACGCGCCAACGGTTCGTCTCGTTGCTCGGTGACGAGGGCCGCCGATCCGTCGTCGACTTCGGCTCCGGGCCAGGCGACGACGGGTCCGCCTTCGTCGCCGCCGGCCTCCGGTTCGTCGGCCTCGACCTGGCCCACGGGAACGGGGTGGTCGCTGCGGCCCGCGGGGTCCACGTCGTGCAGGGCTCGGTGACCGCGCCGCCGTTCCCGGCGCGCTCGTTCGACGCGGGATGGTCCATGAGCGTGCTGATGCACCTCCGGGACGAGGAGGTGCCCGGTGCCGTGGCCGCCATGACCGACGTGCTCCGCCCGGGCGCCCCGCTGGTGGTCGGCCTGTGGGGAGGTGACACGGGCCACACCGTGGGGAACCGTGAACTCGGCGGGCATCGCCGGACGTTCTGGCTCCGACCCCTGGAGGTGAACCTGCGGTTGATCGCCACCGGCGGCCGCGTCGAGCACGCCGACCGGTGGGATCTCGGCGACGACGAGGAGGAGTATCAGCTGTTCCAGTTGCGCGTCGACCCGTGATCGGTCTCCCCGGGGACGACGAGGCCGAGGTCGTAGGCGGCGATGACCAGATGAACCCGGTCCCGCGCCCCGAGCTTGGTCAGCAGCCGGGACACATGGGTCTTCACGGTGGATTCGCCGATGTACAGTTCGCGGGCCAGTTCGGTGTTGGACCGACCCAGACCGATGAGGGTCAACACCTCGGTCTCTCGGGGGGTGAGTGCCGGGGCCGGGCCGGTGGTCGACGCCCGCCGGCCGACCGTTCCGGGCCCGCTTCTCACTCCGTGGGCCACCAGCCGACTCACCATCCGGGACGCCACCAACGAGTCCCCGGCGTGAACGGCCCGGATACCGGCCAACAACCCCTCGGGTTGCACGTCTTTGAGGAGGAACCCGGCGGCGCCGGCATCGAGCGCCGCGAACACGTACTCGTCGAGGTCGAACATGGTGAGCACCACCACCCTCACCTGGTCCAGCTCGGGCTCGGCACAGATCCGGCGGGTGGCCTGGATGCCGTCCATCCCCGGCATCCGGATGTCCAGCAGGGCGATGTCCGGGCGGGTCGAGCGGACGACCTCGACCGCGACATCGCCGGAACCCGCCTGACCCACGATGGCCAGATCGTCCTCGGCGTCCACCAGGGTGGCCAGGCTGGCCCGGAGGAGCTCGTGGTCATCCGCCAACACCACCCGGATCACGGTTGACCCCCCGGCCGGGCGGCGCCGCCCGGCACCGGCGCCGCGGCGTCGGGGATGGTGGCCGACACCTGCCACCCCGACCCGGTGGGACCGGCGATCAGTTCCCCCCCGACCGAGGACACCCGGTCCCGGAGGCCGCTCAACCCACGACCCGTCCCCGGGGCCGCGGTCCAGCCCATCCCCGGGCCGTCGTCGACGACGTCGACGACCAAGCCCTCGGGGGTGCGACGGAACCGGAGCTCCACGGTGGTCGGGCCGCAGTGACGAGCCGTATTGGTCAACGCCTCACGTACCACCGAGTGGGCCACCAAGGCCGCCCCGGCCGACGTCCCGTCGGCATCACCGGTGCGGACCACGGTCAGTCCTTGGCGGGTCGCCAGGGTGACGAGATCGTCGAGATCGTCCAAGCCGGGGGTGGGATGCAGGGGTGCCCCGCCGCCGGCCTGGAGCACGTCGAGCATTCGGCGCAGCTCGTTGGTGGCCTCGCGGGCCGCCTGCTCGATATCGGCCAGGGCATCCATCGGACCGTCGTTCCCGGCGTGGCCAGCAGCACGGCCGGCCACCCGTCGGGCGACCGAAGCCCGGACCGAGATGAAGCCGAGACCGTGCGATACGAGGTCGTGGAGCTCCCGGGCCAGGGCCAGCCGCTCGGCGGCCACGGCGTCGGCGGCGGCCAACCGGGCCAGTTCGGCCTCGTAGGCCCGTCGTTCGGACCGGGACCGGCGGGTCAGGTCGGTGATGAGGGCCACGACCACGACGACGATGATGGCGGGCAGCCAGCGCGTCTGGGTCCCGGAGGGGCCGCCGACCGTCATCGACGCCAACACCACCACGGCCAGGGTCACGGCCGTGGCCCACCACCGCCGCGACCGTCCCCGCGGGCGTCGCCTCTCATCGGAGGACGCAACGGCGGAAAACTGCTCGCGAATCGCCTCACGGCAGTCAGCGGCCCCTGGAGACGTCATCCCCCTACGGGACGAGGCCCGGAGGGGGACGACGGATCGTCCCCGACCCGCCACCGGGCCGACGACGGACGACCGGGACGGGTGCGACCATCCCACCATGATCGTCATCGACCGCATCAGCAAGCATCACGGTCACCAGGCAACCCTCCGCGACGTCAGCTTCACCGCCCGGCCGTCCCGAGTGACCGCCCTCCTCGGACCGAACGGGGCGGGTAAGACCACCGTGCTGCGGATCCTGGTCGGCCTGGTCCGGGCGGAGGGCGGTTCGGCCACCGTCGACGGCCGGCCGTACCACCAGCTCGACCCCCCGCTCCGTCACGTCGGTTGCCTCCTGGAGGGCGCCGGTGCGCACCCGTCGCGCACCGGGCTCAACCATCTCCGCTGGCTGGCGTTAAGCAACGGCATCGACCGGGACCGAATCGGCGTCGTGCTCGACCAGGTCGGGCTGACCGAGGCCGCCGGGCTGCGGGTCGGCGGGTACTCGGTCGGCATGCGACAGCGGTTGGGCCTGGCCGCGGCCCTGTTGGGGGATCCGCCGGTACTCGTGCTCGACGAGCCGACCAACGGCCTCGACCCCGCCGGTATCCGGTGGATCGGTGAGCAGGTCCGCCGGTGGGCGGCCGAGGGACGGACCGTGCTGGTCACCAGCCATCAGCTCACCGAGATGGCCGACTCCGCCGACGACGTCGTCATCCTGGATCGTGGCCGGGTGATGGCCGCGGGAACGACGTCGGAGGTCATCGGGACCCACGACACCCTGGCCGACGCGTTCTTCGCCGCCGTGGCCGACGGAGTGGTCCGGTGAACCCGTCGCACTTGGCCCGCCGTCCAGCTCCGGGTCGAGCTCATCAAGCTGCTGACGGTCCCCTGCGGCTGGATCGCCATCGGGGTGTCCGCCGTCGTCGGAACGTTGGTCTCGGCCGGCGCGGCAGCCAGTCTCGGGGCCCCAGGCCTCGACGTCACCCCGTCGGAGCGGGCCGGGCTGCTGCTCGACACCAGTTTGGCCGCCCTGGCGGTGGCGGCCGTCGGCGCCGTCGTGGTCGGGGTGTTGGCCGTGAGCAACGAGTATCGGGTCGACCGCTCGGCCGGTGACACCCCGCCCCAGATCACCAGTTCGCTCACCGCCGTCCCCCACCGGGGCCGGCTCGTCCTGGCCAAGCTCGCAGCGGTGGCGGCCGTGACCACGGGGGTCTGGCTCGTGGCGGCGGTTCCCGGGCTGATCGTGAGCCGCCAGATCATCGGCCCTGACCTGCCGGCCGGGTGGATCTCCCCGGATCGCCTGCTCGGATCGTGGCTGTACTTCGAGCTGACGTCCGGGTTGGCGTTCGGTTTGACCCTGCTGACCCGGCGGGGTGTCGTCCCGTTGGTGATCCTGATCACCAACGCCTCGGTGGTCTCCGTCGGCCAGCTCCTGACCACGGTTACGTCGTGGGGCTACTACGCGCCCGACCTGGCCGGGGCCAACATGTTCCTCCGCGGCGACCAGTGGGAGCGGTCGCTCCACCCGATCGTGGGCGGTTTGATCATGGCCCTGTGGGCGGCGGCGGCGGTCGGGGCCAGCGCCGGACTGGGCTGGCTGGCCCGATCGGGCGGCGACGACGTCGCCGCCGTCGTCGCCCCGTGGGTGCACGTGATGTCGGCCGGTCTGGGGGCGACCCTGGCCGGGGCGGAGTTCACCGGCGGCCAGGCCCGCACGAGTGCGCTCGCCGTCCCCCGCCGGCGCGTGCGGGGAGCCGTGCAGATGGCCCTGGCGGCGGCGGTGTCGACGGCGGTCGCGGCGGTCTCCCTGGCCGTCGCCGGAGTGTCGGTCCGCCCCGGGCTGGTCGTGGCGGTCGCGCTCGGCGGCTGGTTGGGCGCCACGGCGACGACGGCCCTCAGGAGCGCCACCGCCGGGATATCCCTCGTCGGGGGGTTGGCGGTCGTGGCCGTGGCCCTGGGCGCCGAGCCGGTGTCGGCCATGGATCGTCTCCCCCTCGACCTGGTGGACACGTTGGCCTCCCCGGCCCTATCGTCCGGGTCGCCCGGTGCGGTGGTGGTCCCGCTGGCGTTCTGGATCGTGGCCGGGTGGGCGGCGGCGTGGGCCCGGATGGGTCGCGACATCGGATGGCGACGTCCCCGCATGCCCCCGGCATGCCCCGCAAGACCCCGTCCCACCCTGCTCGCACCGGCCCCCCGTGGCTACCGTGGGTGGTCCACCGGCGTGGTGGACCGATCAGGAGGAGATCCGTGATGAGCGAGATGAAGGACTGGAACGCCCAGATCATCGAGGAGTTCCGCGCCAACGAGGGCAAGGTCGGCGGCAACTTCGCGGGCGCCCCGATGCTGCTGTTGCACACCACCGGCGCCAGATCCGGCCTGGAGCGGGTCAATCCGATGATGTACCAGGATCTGGGCGAGGGTCGCATCGCCGTGTTCGCCTCGAAGGCGGGGGCCGACACGCACCCCGACTGGTACCACAACCTGGTCGCCCACTCCGACGTCAACGCCGAGATCGGCACCGGCACCCGCTCGTTCCAGGCCCGCACCGCCGACGCCGAGGAGCGGGAACCCATCTGGTCCAAGCAGAAGGACGACTACCCGGGGTTCGCCGGCTACGAGGAGAGCACGTCCCGGGTGATCCCCGTCGTCATCCTCGAACCGAGCTGACCGGCGGCGTGGGGGCCCGCACGGGGGGCCGCACCGGCGCCGGTCAGCGGCGCGGGCGACCGGCGGGGCCGGTCCATGGTTCGAGCGCCCGTCGGACGGCGGAGAACCGGACCCGTTCCTGTTCGAGCCGCACTGCAGTGCCGAACCGGTCCTCGACGAGGTCGTCGTACACGGCCTGCTCGGCCGGGGTGAGGGTGGTGAGCGGGGCTGCGGTGGGCCGGGCCTCGACGACCACGTGATCGAGATGGTCGATGAGGGTCTGGCGGTCCATCAGGACGGAACGGACGCCGGGCACCCGCTGCCGGAGGCGGTCGAGGATGGCGAAGCCGTGGGTGTCGATGTCGCCCCAGTACACGAGCCGCCGGTCGGCCAGCCACGGGATCCCTTCGAGCACGGTGACCCCGAACCCTTCGCCGAAGATGGCGATGCTGTCGGCCAGCGGGGGGAACGCCAGGTAGGTGGCCCGGTTCTCGACGATGAACGCGGTCGAGAACGACAACGGGAGTCGGGCCAGTTCGTCGACCCGAAGCTCGACCTCGGTGATCACCTCGGGCAGTTCGGGCACGGGGGCCAGGAGCCGGAACCGGACATGACTCGACCGGGCCCGGAACCCGAACCGACCGGCGAACGACGACGCCGTCCGGTCGATCTCGCCTTCGGGGACCACCTGTTCCAGCAGGCGGCTGACGATCTTCCGGTGGCGCTCCACGAACTTGGTGTCGACCCCGGGCACGTCGAGGTGCCGGAGGTCAAGGGTGGCCCGGTCGTGACCGTGGCTGATGACCCAACCGACGACGGCCAGCAGGTCGACCCATCGGCCGTGATGATCGATGGCGACCATCGGGTGATCCTGGACCCAGGCCACGAGGGCGGCCCGCTCGTCGTCGCCGAACGCCGGAGCGGCCGTGGTCAGGGCCAGGACCCGGTCGAGGCGGGACACGTCGCCGCCGGTGCCGAGCACGCCGCACAGCCGGGCGAAGGTGGGGACGTGGGCCCGGACCGGGAGGGGGTTGTCGCCCACGGTCCGGGTCCGCCGGTTCCGGTAGTCGAGGTCGAATCGGGGCCGGGACGATCCACTGCCGTTGTCGCGTTCGAAGTGGTCGACCCAGGTCCGCACGGCGTCGAACCGGTCGGCCAGGTCGGCCCCTTTCGGCCCCCGGATCGGGAGCGACACCGGCTCTAAGTCGACCCCGGCGGCGTGGGCCCGCAGGTATACGCCGCGGTCCCATCGTCGTCGGACGGTGGCCACCAGGTCGGCGACGGTGGTCCACCCCTCAGGGGTCATCGGTCGATCGGGCCCGATCCCGGGCCCGGGCCCGGCCCTGGAGATGCTCTTCGATGGTGATCCGCTGCAGCAGCGAACGGTTGCCGTCGGTGTTCTGCACGAACCCGACGCACGATACGTAGGGCTCGATGACGTGGATCTTCTGCAGCGGGGTGACGATCAGCAACTGGAGGCCCAGCTCGCTGAACAGCCTGAGGGCGTAACGGGTCGAGTCGTCCGAGCCACGGCCGAACGCCTCGTCGATGACGACGAACCGGAACGAGCGGCCGGCCTCGTCGTCGCGGTCGAGTTTGAACTGGTAGGCCAGGGATGCCGCCAGGATGGTGTAGGCCAGCTTCTCCTTCTGACCCCCGGACTTACCGGAGGAGTCCGAGTAGCTCTCGTGCTCGTCGTCGGTGTCGCGCCACCGCTCCGACGCCGAGAACACGTACCACTGGCGGACGTCGGTGACCCGGCGGGTCCAGGCCCGATCCTGGTCGGTGCTGCCCTCCCGGCCCTTGAACCGGTCGATGAGGGCCTTCACCTGCAGGAACCGCTGTTCGGAGTACTGGTCGTCGCCGGCTCCGGCGGTGATGTTGGAGGTGCAGGCCCGCAGATCGTCCTGGAACAGGCGGATCTCGGTGTTGGGGGTCGGTTCGGGTACGAGGCGGATGTAGCGGCCGGGGTTGTAGTCGATGGCCTGGAGGGAGCTGTTGATGCGGGCCACCCGGTCCCGGATGGTGTTGGCCTGGCTCTGGAGCTGGGCGGACAGACCGGCCACTTCGTTGATGGTGTTCTCCCGTAGTGACCGCTGGAACTCGTCCTCGAACCGGGGGAGGTCGTCGGTGGCCACCCGGTCCCGCAGGCTGCGGTACTCCGGAGCCGATTCGACGGCGTCGTCGAGTTCGGCCGACTCCTGGGCGTAGGCCAGCCGGAAGTCGCGCATCGCTTTGACCATCCGCTGGGCAACGGTGGCCTGACGCTGGGCCGTGCCGCGCCGATTGGTCTCCAGGACACCTCGGGTGGCGTCCTGGACCCCGTCGATCCGGTCTGGGTCGGCCAGGTCGGCCCGGTGAGGTTCGGGGATCGATCGTTCGAGAGTGGGGAACACCGACCGGACCTCGTCGAGGTGTTCGGCCGCGGCCAGTAGGGTCTCCACCCGGGTCAGCCGATCGGACGCCCGTCTGGTCCGGTCGGCGACGGCCCCCCGTTCCTCCACCAGGCCGCTCCGGCCATCCTCGATCGATCGTCGGGACCGCCCGGCCTCGTCCAGCTCCTCGGTGAGGGCCGCCAGGGCATCCGACGACGACCGGATGCGGTCGTGTTCCCGGTCGAGCTCTTCGATCCGGGTGTGGCGGGAGCGCCAGTCGAGGTCGTCCCACCGGTCCCGCTCGGCCACCAGATCGAGGTCGCGGAGCAGGGCGTGAACCTCCGACCGGCGGGTGTCGGGCGCGGCTAGTTCGGCGTCGGTGGCGGCGATCTGGCGCTGGAGGTCGGTGGCGTCGCCGATGAGGGCGTCGATCTTGGCCTCGTTGGTCCAGCCCAGCACGTAGTGGCGGCGGTCGTCGATGCGGGACCGATCGTCCTTCTCGTGACGGTCGCGGGCCTTGACCTGGCCCTGACGGGTGATGGCCCGCTCGAACCGGGGGAACTGGTCGGGACCGTCCACGCACACATGGTCGGCTCGGTGGGCCAGCTCGTTGCGGAGCCACGGACCGAACGGGGTGTCGGGCTTGACCTCCACCATGTCGAGCAGGAGGGGCTGGGTCGACGACCGGTCCGGGGTGCGGGTCCGGGCCAGCCGGTCGGGGACCCGGAAGTAGACCAGACGGGTGCCGAGATGGCGGCCGTTGATCCACTGGGCCACGTCGGCGTAGTGCTGGTTGGGGACCAGCAGGGCCAGGGCGAAGCTGCGGAGCACCCGCTCGGTGGCCCCTTCCCAGGCCGCAGCGTCGGCCCGCACCTGGAGCAGTTCACCGGCGAAGGGCAGGTCGTCGGCGTCGAGGGCCAGGGCCCGGCACAGCTCGTCGCGCAGTTCGACACTCCGGGGAGGGAGGTTGGTCTGGCGGGATTGGAGGCTCCGCAGTTCGGCGTTCACCGCCTCCGCCTCGGCGGTCAGCCGGTCCCGGCCGACCCGGAGCTCGATCACCCGATTCTCCAGGTCGGCCAGCTCCCCGTCGAGCTGGGTACGGCGGGCGTCGATCAGGGACCGCACGGCCACGAACTGGTCGTGATCGTCGACCCGGTCGTGGCCGGGGACGCCGAGGCCGGCCAGCCGGGCGTTGAACCGGTCGAACGCGGCCCGGCGCTCGACCCGTTCGGCGTGCAGGCGAGCCAGGTCGGCTTCGATGACGGCCAGCCGGTCGCCCCCGTTGCGGGCGATGTCGAGGGCCAGTTGTTGTTCCCGGGCCCGGAGCGCTTCGATCTGGTCGTCGGCCGCGGTGACGTCCCGGTCGAGGGTGGCGTGGCGGTCCCGGAGCTGCTCGATCACCGAAGCCAGCAGGGTCCGGGTCCGTTCGGCAAAGAAGTACGGCAACGCCTCGTACTGCTGGTCGAGGTTGGTGATGGTGGCCCCGAGCTCGTCGTGCTCGTCGATCAGGGCCATCAACGGGTCCAGCAGCTCGAGCTGGTGGCGGGCCCGCACCACGGCGTCGTGGGCCTTGGTCAGATCGTCGAAATGGGCGATGAGCTGCTGGATGCGGGCCGACGTGTCGAACGGTTCGAGCATGTGGGCCCGCACGAACTCGTTCAGGTTGTCGACCGCCTTCATCGACACCGTCTGGTGGAACAGGTCGAGCACCTGCTCCGATTCGATGCCGAGCCGCCGCCGGAAGGTCCGCCCGTACTCCGGGAAGTTGTCGAAGATCTGGGCCCCGATCTCCCGGAGATGACCCCGCAGGTCCCGGAAGGTGCCGCCCGGTTCGATGACCAGGTGTTTGGCGATGGACAGGTCGGCGTTCGCGGTGACGAAGAACCGCTCGGGTTGCCCTCCGTCCTCCCGGGCCCGGAACACCTGGGCGATGGTCGTGGTCGGGCCGCCGGTGGCGGTCGCCGACGATCCGGAGGCGAACACCGCCAGCAACACCGAGTAGTTGCCGGGCCCCCGCAGGCCCACGGGGCGGGTGCCGCCGGTCTCCTCGTTGTGCTCCGATTTGTAGTGCCCGAGGACGTAGGAGCGCAGGTCCCGTTCCCGGGTTTCGGCTCCGGCCGCCTTGTTGTAGGAGATCCGGTGGGCCGGCAGCAGCAGGGTGGTGATGGCGTCGACCAGGGTCGACTTCCCGGAGCCGATGTCACCGGTGAGCAGGGCGTTGGCCCCGTCGACCTCGAAGGTCCACACCGCGCCGTCGAACGTGCCCCAGTTATAGACCTCGAGCCGCTGGAGGCGGCACCCCGTCGACGAGCCGTCGGCAAGGCCGGGCGTGGTCGACGCCTCCCGGTCCGGGTCGAACAAGCGGGACGTGGGATCAGCGGTCATGGTCATCCCCCGAGGAGTCGGCGTCGCCCCGCAGCTCGGCCAGGTACTCGCCCAGGCGCCGGTCGAAATCGGCCAGCCATTGGGCGTCGACGAAGGCCCGGATGATGCGCCGCACCTCGTACTGGTCCGACGAGCCCCGGAGCTTGTGGAGGAAACCGAGGTCGACGATCCGGTTGATGTGGCTGTCGATCTGGCGGCCCAGTTTCACGTCGTCCAGGTCGGCCGGGGCATAGACGCGGTACAGGTCGATGATCTGGTCCCGGCCGAGGACGAGGCGCACCTCGGTACTGGACGTGTCGAACTCCAGGAGCCGTTTGCGGAGCAGGGCGACGAGCAGGCTGGTGGTGAACGACAGCGAGTGCCGGGCGATGAGCCGGGGATACTCGACGTCGCTCTCCCCGTCCCGCAGGCTGCGCAGGAAGGCGAAGCCGTCCGCCTCGTCGATCTCGAGCCGGAGGCCGAGCACGGCCACGTGGTCGGCGACCCGCCGTTGGAGGCGGTCGAGTGGCTCCCACAACTTCTCGTGCACGTCCCGGTAGAGGGGCCCTTTGAACAGCTGGATGACGACCAGGGACAACTCGTCGGGCTGGTCCGCGCCGGCGCCGTCGGCCCCGGGCGATGGTCGGGTGACGCTGCTCACCGTTCCCCCATCTCCCGCCGGGTGATGGTCACCAGCGGCATATCGGCGACCCGTTCGACGGCCGGGTCGGACCGGTCGGGACCGTCGGCGTCGGTCTCGCCGCCGGCGGTGGCGGGTGGGGGATGGGGCGGGGCCCAGCGGATCTCGGCCCGGGCGTCATCGTCGAAGGTCATCGACAGCGCCGGCTCGTCGATCGACAGGTAGCCGACCAGTTCGGCCAGGCCCTGCTCCAGCGGGGCGGCCGCCACCACCTCGTCGAGCCGGATGGCGTCGTGCGGGCCGAGCTGTTCGAGGATCGTGCGCAGCAGGGCGTCCCCGGTCGACGTGGAGCTGATCGAACAGGGCCGACCGGTCGAGATCGGCCACACCGACGTCGACCGGGGCGCCGTCGAGCCCGGCGGTCCGGAGGCGTTTGTACAACGGGCGCTCGGTCGGCAGCACCAGGGGGACCGTGGTGGCGTCGACGTCCATCCGGACCGCCTCGTCGGCGGCCGATGTCCGGCCCAGATCGCGCACTCGTACCGCCTTGACCTCGAGCCCGTGGAGCAGGTCGAACACCCGACGGTTCTCCATCCACACCTGATCGTCGAGGAACCGTCGGAGCTGCTCCGACAGCCGGCGCACCGTGGCCTGGGTCCGCTCGCTGGCGTCGATCCAGTCATAGTGGACCCGGGCCAGGCGCACGTCGAGCTCGGCGATGTCGTCCAAGGCGTGGAGCCGGGCCAGTAGATCGGACAGCTCGGCCTGGCGCTCCGAGGACAGGAGCAGGTCGTAGAAGGCCCGGAAGCTGCGGCCCTGATCAGAATCGGCGATGCCCCGACGGTTGGTGAACAGGTCGTCGAGCAGGTCGCCCTTCGACCCCTCCCAGAGGGCGATCTGCTCCCGGAGATCCCGATCGAGATCACGGAAGTTCTCCTCCACCTGACGGAAATCGGCCAGGAGTTCCCGGGCGATCCGGGCGAACTGCTGGTAGCGATCGCGCTGGGTCACCGGGTCAGCCACGGTGACCTCGCCGGCTTCGAGGCGGGCGATCTCATCGTCGATCGCGGCCCGGCGCCGGCGGAGATCGGCCAGCCGGGCGGCGGGATCCTCGTCGGCCCCGTACACCATCTGGCGGAGCAGCTCGACGATCGTGGTGAGGCGGGACTCGGTGCCGATGAAGGTGCGGGCTCGGAGGTCGTCCACCCAGGCCAGGGCCTTCTCGACCGCCGGGGTGAGGTCGAAATGGGGTTCGTCGCGGTCCGGCGGGTAGAACCGGCGCAGCCATCCCCGTTCGGGCGAGGCCCAGTCGTCGAGGTACTGCTTGGCCGGGCGGGGGAACCGGGGCGATCCGTCCTCGTCGGTGAAGCGCTGGTTCACGGCGTAGAGCTCATCGTCGAGCTCATCGATCAGGCGCCGGGCCGGCAGATTACTGGCGTTGGCGTCAATGAAGACACGACCGAGAAAGCTCAGCACCAGAGGGGCGTTATGCGACGCCAGCAGGCGCCACGCCGAATGCCGCGTTCTCAGCTGCTCGATCTCGTCGTAATCCATGATGTCCTCCCGCCGTCGGAATCCGGAGCCGTGTTCAGGATCGTAGGTGGGCCCGGTGACACTGGGGCGGACGTCGGGGGTACCGGCGAGGCCGCCTCGACCGTCGGCGCGGCCCGCCGGCCGGGGCGGGTCAGCCGGGCAGGCCGGCGGCGTGGGCGAAGGCCCGCAGCTCGCGGGGCACGTCGCCCATGGGTTGGAAGGCGACCTCGGTGATGCCCTGGCCGGCCAGGGCGTCGAGCCGGGCCGGCATCTCGTCGGCCGAGCCGACCAGGGGAGCGATCCGGACGGCGTCGCCGGTCACCACCTGACGGTCGATCCCGTTCATCACGGTCAGGTGGCCTTCGTGCAGGGCGAGATGCCGCTCGTCAGGGTCGATGGCGGTGGCCAACTCCACGAACCGTTCGGCGTTGGGCAGGCCGGACAACCGCCCGTCGGACTGTTCGAGGACGGCGTGGTAGGCCACCGACACAGCCGGACCGACCGTCTCGATCACCCGGGCAGAGTCGTGGTGCTCACCCGGGTCGAGCACGGTGCCGAATCCGAGGAGCACAACCCGGTCGATGCCGTGGTAGTCGGCGTCGGACCGGGGCCGGGACGTGAACACACCGACCCCCATGTCGGCCGCGGCCGCCAGCCCCCGTGGTCCGTTGACCCCGACCACCCACGGCACCTCGATCGGTCGGGCCACGGCCTGGTCGGGGGCGTGGAGCATGCGGGTCGCCCGCCCGTCGACCTCCACCGTCTCGCCTCGCAGGAGACCCTGCACCGTGGCCACCATGGTCGGGAACTCGGCCCACCGCAGGGGCTTCTGCCCCATGGCCCGCCGGCCGGTGAACCCGGTCCCGGCCCCTACGACCACCCGGTCCTCGCCGACCAGCCCGACCAGGGTGGCGATGGCCGAAGCGGTGACCAAGGGATGGCGCAACGACGGGATCAGCACACCGGGGCCGAGGGTGATCCGCTCGGTGCGCACGGCGGCCAGGGCCAGGGTCATCCAGGCGTCGAGCTGGAGGGCGGGCGTGTCGTACACCCAGGCCACGTCGTAGCCGAGCTGGTCGGCCAGTTCGATGTGGGCCGGTGTGTCGGGGACGGGCGGGAAGGCGCAGGAGATCCTCATCCTCGGCAGTTCAGCAGAGCCGCCCGGACGCCGTCAGGTCGGCCCTGCTGAACCCGGACGACTCCTCCGTCGTGTGCGGCCGGTTCGGGGGAGAACGCACCGGGATCGGGCTACCGGTCGCCCCCGGGCGGGTACGGCCTTGTCGGCGGGGCTCGGGTATTGTCGGATCCGACCTCGGGGGGAGGTTGACCATTGGTGCACGCTGACGACCTCAGACCGGCCATCCGGGCCTACGGGTGGGGGGCAACCGCGGTGGCCCGCGCCCGCTTCCTGTCCGACCCGGACGCCGACTGCGACAGCCGGGACACCTACACCTCCGGCCTTGACCCCACCGACGGGGTGCGGTCGTCGATCGCCTCGTCGTGGCGGCGGTCGAGGCGTCTGGGGGTGTCACCCGACAGCGTCGAGGTGCCGTTCGACGACGGAGCGCCGACGCCGCGCCGCCTGCTCGACGCGGTGGCACCGGTGATCGACCGCCTTGCGTCCCAGCTCACCGACACGTCGGCCACGATCCTCCTCGCCGACGCCGACGCCCGGATCGTCCAACGCTGGGCGTGCCGCTCGTTCCTTCCCACCCTCGACCGCTTCAGCGTCGCTCCGGGGTTCTCGTTCGCCGAACACCGGGTGGGCACCAACGGTCTCGGCTGCGCGGCGGAAGAGAAGCGGATGTTCGAGGTGCGGGGGGCCGAGCACTTCCGGGAATCGCTGCAGTCGCTGGTGTGCGTGGCCGCGCCGCTGGTGTCCCCGACCACGGGAACCACCCAGGGCGTCCTCAACATCACCTGCTCGGTGCGGGAGGCCAACGGGCTTCTCCGCCCGCTCCTGCAGCAGGCGGTGGCGGCCGTCGAGCAGCGCATGCTGGAAGCGACGTCGCTCGGGGAGCGCCTCGTCCTCGACGCGTTCATCGAACGGAGCCGCCGCTCGCCCCACGCCGTCCTGGCGCTCAACCACGACATCTTCATGGCCGACACCGAGGCCCTGCGGCTAGTCGAAGCCGCCGACCGGGCCGTTCTGTGGCACTGGGCGTCCGACGTCTTGGCCGGGCGGGATTCCGCCGAGTTCGAGTGGCAGCCGGCCACCGGCGACGAGGTGCTCGTCACCGCCACCAGGGTCGGCGACGGCCGGGTTCCGGTGGGTGCCGTGCTCGAACTGCGGACCCGTCCGGCCGCCGCCCGGCAGGCCGGGCCCCGCCGTTACCGCTCGGTCGGTCAGCAGGGTGTCGTCGGTCAGCAGGGTGTCGTCGGTCAGCAGGGTGTCGTCGGTCAGCAGGGTGTTGTCGGCCGGTCGGCGGCCGCCGAACGCCTGCGGAGGGCGGCGGCGGCCGCGTCGACCGACGGTGTCCCCGTCGTCGTGGTGGGGGAGCCGGGCACGGGCCGTACCCACCTGGCCCGACGGATCGTGCTCCGGGCCCAACCGGCCGCCGAGCTGTGCGAGCTGCGGCCGCCGTCCGGGTCCGGGGATCTGGCGGTCCGGGCGGTGGGGGACCACTCGGTGGTGCTGATCCATCACGCCGAACGGTGGGACCACGATGTCCTCGAACGCGTCCTGGCCACGGCCATCAGCACCGGCACCGGTACCGGCACCCGGATCGTGGCCACCGCCGGGAGCCACGACCACCCCAACGTCCAGATGTTCGGGCATCTGGTCGAGGTGCCGCCCCTGCGTGACCGCATCGACGACGTTCCCGACCTGGTCGAAGCGCTCCTGGCCCGGCTGGCCCCGCCCGGACCGTCCCGGCTGGTGCGATCGGCGGCGCTCCAGGTGCTGCTCGGCCACGCCTGGCCCGGCAACCTGACCGAGCTCCGGGCCGTGCTGGTGGCCTCGATCGCCGCGGCCGACGGTGCCCCGATCGCCGTCCACCACCTGCCTGAGTCGGTCACGTCGTTCCCGTCGACCGCCCGGTGGTCATCGATCGAGCTGGCCGAACGGCAGGCGATCCTACGGGCGCTCCGCGAGCACGAGGGCAACAAGGTGGCCGCCTCGGCGTCGTTGGGACTGGCCCGCTCGACGCTCTACCGCAAACTCCGCAGCCTCGAGATCACCGATCTGTAGCCCACGACACTCTGTAGCCCACGACACTCTGTAGCCCCCAAACCCAACGATACGACGGGCGACCCGTCCCGCCGTGTCCCGAAATCGGACACCCATGGCGTCGCTTGATAGCGGACGATGGACATCTGTCACTCACTACGTGAAGGAGATCTGTCATGCCCGGTCTGAAGTTCGGCATCTTCATGGCACCGTTCCACCCGCTAGCCGGGCAGGACCCGGTGTCGGCCTACCAGCGGGACCTGGAGGTGATCCAGCTGCTCGACCGTCTCGGCTACGACGAGGTGTGGGTGGGTGAGCACCATTCGGCGGGCACGGAGATCATCCCCGATCCCATGTCGTTCCTGGCCTGGTGCGCGCCCCAAACCCAGCACATCAAGCTCGGCACCGGGGTGCTGTCCCTGCCGTACCACAACCCGCTGTGGGTGGCCGACCGGGCGTTGTTCCTCGACACCCTGCTGCGCGGCCGTTTCATGCTCGGTCTCGGTCCGGGGGCGCTGCCCGGTGACGCCGGCATGATCGGGATCGAGGTCGAGGAGCAACGGACCGCGTTGGAGGAGGACACCGACGTCCTGATGCACCTGCTTCGCAGCGACGAACCGTTGACGGTGGAGACGCCCCGCTACCGGCTGCGCAACGCCCGGTCGCAGTACTCCGCCTACAGCGACTTCGACATCGGCGTGGCCGCCATCGCCTCCCCGACCGGTCCCCGTATCGCCGGCAAGCACGGGGTCGGTCTGCTGTCGATCGGGGCCACCGCCCAGGGCGGGTTCGACGTCCTGGCCCAGCACTGGGACGTGATGGAGGCCCGGGCGGCCGAGTTCGGCACGGTGGCCGATCGGGCCAAGTGGCGCCTCGTCGGACCGATGCACATCGCCGAGACCAAGGAGCAGGCGATCGAGGACGTCAAGTACGGCTTCAACGACTGGTGCCACTACACCCAGAAGATCCTGGCCGTCCCCCACTTCCGGGCCGCGGGCGAGACGTTCGAGGAGCGGGTGGCCTGGGTGAACGAGACAGGCCTCGGCGTGATCGGCACCCCGGACGAGGCCGTCGACCAGATCGATCGGCTCATGAAACAGTCGAACGGCGGGTTCGGCAGCTACCTGTTGATGCACCACGAGTGGGCCCGACCCGACGCCGTGCACCGTAGCTACGAGCTGATCGCCAACCACGTCAAGCCCCGGTTTCAGGGCATGACCCGGCGGCTCGAACTGGCGGAACAGACGGCGATCGGCGAGTGGGAGGCCCTCGGCGACCGGGTCGAGCGGGCCGTGCAGAGCGCCACCGAGCGGCACTTCCAGCAGCCCGGCTCGTAGCGGCCGCACCGTCCCGCGACCTCGTTGCGGGGCGAGTTCGGGTCAGGGGGTGAGGTCGGCGAACCGGGCCCGCAGTTCGTTCTCGTCGAGTCCGAACTCGGCCGCGGTGTAGGTGTGCCCACCGTGGGCGTGGCGGGGGTGGGCGTCGTGGTAACCCTCGACGAACCCCGCCGGGTCCCCGGGCGGTTCCAGACCGGCGGCGGTGTACACCCTCGTGATCGCGGCCACCGGATTCGTCACGAGCTCCCGGTAGTCCAGATCGACGAAGGTGAGCCGCTCCGCGGCCGGAGTGGACCGGAAGGCTTCGGCCCGCCGCAGCCACCGCTCGGTCTGTTCGGCCTGGTAGCGGCCGACGTCGGCCGGGTCGACCTCGTCGCTGTTCATCGACCGGAACACGGCGAACAGGCTCGCCCCGGAGGCGATCGTCTCCACGATGTCGCGGTGGAGGTGGACGACGACGGCGCCGGGGAAGACCTTGGCGAGATGGGCCAGTTCGGGGAGGTGGGCGGGGGCCTTCACCACCCAGCGCCGCCCGTCGCCGAGATCCAGGGTCTGCAGGGTCGAGCGATACCGGTGGTAGGCCTCGGACAGGTCGGTGTCGGCCAGCCAGTCGGCGTAGGAGTCCAATCGCACCGTCGAGGTGAAGCCCCAGTTACGGAGGTCGTGGCCCATGGCCAGCACGCATTCCTCGGGTAGCCAGGCTCCCGAGTCGTGGATCGTCCGGAGGGTCGGGTTGAGGAAGTGGAGCCGCTCGTGGGCCGACGCCCCCCGTTCGATGTGCGAGGTGCGGGCTGCCCCGGTCAGCCCGTCCATGCGATCCGGGCGGCCCAGCTCGCTCGGGAGCGGGGCGCGCAGGCGGGGATCGGTGGCCATGAGCCGGAACAGGAAGGTGGTCCCCGTCCTCCACCCGCCGGTGATCACGATCGGGGGTTGGAGGGGGCGCCGAGCGATCTCGGGATGCTGTTCGAGATGCCGGTCCAAGGCGGCGCCGCTGCGGAGCCGCGAGATCGCCGTGCCGATGACCGACCGGACACCGAGGGCGTTGAGCCGGCCGTCCTGGTCGGCGGAGCCGAGGTAGTGGGGGAGGCCCTCGTCCCAGCCGGCGGCGAAACCCTCGGCGACGTCGGGCCCGCCGGCGGCCTCGACCACGTGGTCGACGTCGAGCCGGTAACGGTCTGGGTCGGCCCGTCGGTCGGCTTCGGCGGTCGCGTACACCTCTTGGACGGCGGATGATCGTTCGGGCTGACGCCAGCTCATCGGTGGGCCCCGAGTTCGGCGCGGCGCCGCACCGACACCGTCGGGACGGCCGGCTCGCCGGTCGGGAGCAGGAACCGCATGAGGAACATGCCGAAGGGGCGGCCTTCGGTGTCCAGCCAGTCGACGCCCGGTCCGGGATCCTCGGCGGAGAGGGCGAAACGGTACCGGCCCTGGCTGAGGGTGGCGGTCGCCCCGGTGCAGGAGACCCGCCGGTGCCGGTGGTCGAGCGAGTTGCCGTAGCGGCTGTAGAGCAGGATGTTCCAGTACCGGCATCGGGGGACGACCCCCTCAACGACCAGGGCCTCGTCGTGGTCGAGTTGCCACGAACCCCTCAGGTAGTGGATCCCGGGTTCGGTGAAGGCAGCCCCCTTGGTCATCTCGGCCCAGTGGCGGATGGTGTTGGGGTGGCCGAGGTCGTACTCGGCGGAGCGGTCCAGGATGGTCGGCAGCGAGCTCATCGCCTTGCCGAGCCGGTTGACCTGGTTGTCGAAGCGACCCGGGTCGATGTACGCCGTCGGCGGGGCCGGCTCGAGGGCCTCGATCTCGCAGCCGCCGATCCGGTCGTGTTCGACGTCGGCGTAGAACTGTCGAACCCAGACCGAGGTGGAGTCCTCCAGCAGCTCGATCCAGGGGGTCCCGTCGGTGGGCGCGTCGCGGGAGAGGAGGATCTCGAAGCCGCCATCGGCGTCGAACGGGATCGTGTCGCTGTCGAGCCGGGAGGTCGCCCGGGCGTCGAGCACCCCGCCCGACCGGTAGACGGTGACGGAGAGGAAGGCGGCGTCCCCCATGGTCCCGGTGATCCGGTAGGGGCGATCGTCGCGGATGTCGGCCACCCAGTACTTGAAGTCCGGGTTGTCCATCAACATCTTCTCGCGCCATTCGTTGAACGCCACGAGCTCCGGCCGTTCCCGGTCGGTCTCGAACCGACCGAGATGGTTGTTCAACGCCCGCAGCAGGGCCCGGTAGCCGTCCGCCCGCTCCTCGGGCCCGAGGTCGGCGGTGAGGCGATCCATTTTCTCGCCGGCCTGACGCAGCCGGTCGACCAGTGCGGCCCAGGCCACGGACGGGTCTAGTTCCGAATCGGCGGGTGACCCGTTCTCAGCTGTCATGATCCGCCGGCCCTTCCACGGCAACAGGTTCCGTGAGCCGGTCGGGGCCGGTGCTGGGGCTGGTGTTGGTGGACCTGAACCGGCGCAAGCGCAGGCTGTTGGACACCACGAACACCGACGAGAACGCCATGGCGGCGCCGGCCAGCATGGGATTGAGGAGCCCGGCAGCGGCCAGGGGCAGGGCGGCGACGTTGTAGGCGAAGGCCCAGAACAGGTTGCCCCTGATGGTGGCCAGGGTCTTGCGGGACAGGCGGATGGCGTCGGCGGCCACCCGCAGATCGCCCCGCACCAGGGTGAGGTCCGAGGCCTCGATGGCCACGTCGGTTCCCGTCCCCATGGCCAGACCGAGGTCGGCCTGGGCCAGGGCGGCGGCGTCGTTGACCCCGTCGCCCACCATGGCCACCGAACGGCCTTCCGACTGGAGCCGTTTGACTACGTCGACCTTGTCGGCCGGCATGACCTCAGCGATCACCTGGTCGGCGTCGATCCCGACCTCCCGGGCCACGGTGGCGGCCACGGTGGCGTTGTCGCCGGTCAGCAGCACCGGGGTGAGGCCCAGGTCCCGCAGCTGGCCGATGGCGTCGGCCGAGGTGGGCTTGATGGCGTCGGCCACCACCAGCACCCCTCGGGCCTGGCCGTCCCAGCCCACGGCCACCGCGGTCTGGCCCTTGCCTGCCGCCGCGGTCATGGCTGCCTCGAGCTCGGGGGTGAGGTGCTGGGCCCAGTCGTCGAGCAGGCGGGCCCGCCCGACGAGGACTCCGTGGCCGACACCGTCCACCTCGACCACGCCCTGGACCCCGAGGCCTTCGATGTTGGTGAACCCGTCGACCGGGGGCAGTTCGCCGACCCGTTCGGTCGCCCCCCGGACGATGGCCTTGGCGATCGGGTGCTCGGACGCGTCCTCCAGCGCACCGGCGAACCGGAGCACGTCATCGACGTCTTCACCGTTGGCGGTGACGACGTCGATCAGGGTCATCTGGCCGGTGGTCACCGTGCCGGTCTTGTCGAGCACGATGGTGTCGATCTGCCGGGTGGTTTCCAGCACCTCGGGCCCCTTGATGAGGATGCCGAGCTGGGCACCCCGCCCGGTGCCCACCATGAGGGCGGTGGGGGTGGCCAGCCCGAGGGCGCACGGGCAGGCGATGATCAACACGGCGACGCTGGCGGTGAAGGCAGCCGAGACCCCGCCGCCCGTCCCCACCCAGAACCCGAAGGTGGCCACGGCCAGGGTGATCACGATGGGGACGAAGATCCCGGAGATCCGGTCGGCCAGGCGCTGGGCCTGGGCCTTGCCGTTCTGGGCGTCCTCGACCAGCTTGGCCATCTGGGCCAGCTGGGTGTCGGACCCGACCCGGGTGGCCTCCACCACCAGTCGGCCGCCGGCGTTGACGGTGGCCCCGACCACATCGTCACCGGGCCCGACCTCGACCGGCACCGACTCACCGGTGACCATGGAGGCGTCGACCACCGACGTGCCGTCGACGATCGCACCGTCGGTGGCGATCTTCTCACCGGGCCGGACCACGAAGTGATCGCCGACGGCCAGGTCGTCGATGGGGATGCGCTCCTCCCGGCCGTGGCGGAGGACCGAGACTTCCTTGGCCCCCAGTTCCAGCAGGGCCCGCAGGGCGGCACCCGCCCGGCGCTTGGAGCGGGCCTCGAAGTACCGGCCGGCCAGGATGAAGGTGGTCACCCCGGCCGCGGCCTCCAGGTAGATGTTGCCGCTGCCGTCGGTGCGGGTGATGGTGAACTCGAAGGGGTGGGTCATCCCCGGTTCGCCCGCCGTACCCCAGAACAGGGCGTAGATCGACCATCCGAACGCGGCCAGGGTGCCCACCGAGATGAGCGTGTCCATGGTCGAGGTGCCGTGGCGGAGATTGGTCCACGCCGCCTTGTGGAACGGGTAGGCGCCCCAGACGACCACCGGAGCGGCCAGGGTGAGCGACAACCACTGCCAGTTCCGGAACTGGAGGGCCGGCACCATGGCCATGGCGATCACGGGCACCGAGAGCAGGGCCGAGATGATCAACCGCTGGCGCAGGGCCCGGACCGGGGCGTCGTCGGCGGCGGGATCGCCCGCCTCGCCGCCGGAGGGCCGGGCCGCCTGAGGCAGCTCGGCGTGGTAGCCGGCCTGCTCCACGGTGTCGAGCAGGAGGGCGGTGTCGATGCCGTCGGCGAAGGTGACCTTGGCCTTCTCGGTGGCGTAGTTGACCGTGGCCGTCACCCCGTCGAGCTTGTTCAGCTTGCGCTCGATCCGGTTGGCGCACGACGCACAGGTCATGCCGTCGATCCCCAGTTCGACCTGTCGGTCGGCCGGGTGTTCGGGGGTCTGGTGGTCGGTGGCGCCGGTGTGGGCCGGCCCGGTGTCGTCGAGCGTGGTCATGGGGGCTCCTATCCGAGCTCGGGGTTCAGTGATCGACCGGTTCAGTGATCGACCGGTTCAGTGATCGACCGGTTCAGTGATCGACCGGTTCAGTGATCGACCGGTTCAGTGATCGACCGGTTCAGTGATCGACCATGGTGGAGTCGTGACCGGTGGCCACGCCCCCGACGGGGCCGACCACCCGGCCGACCCCGAACGAGACGAGGAACGTCACGACGAGGATGGCGGCGAACCCGCCGAGCTTCGTGGCGGTGGTCATGCTCGTTTCTCCTGGGGTGGGGGTCATGGGTCTTCCTGGTGGCGGGCGGCGCCGCCTCAGCGGCCGGCGACCTCGTAGCCGGCTTCGGTGACCGCGGCCTCGATCAGCGAGGCGTCGACGGGTTCGTCGCTGGTTACGGTCAGCCGGCCGGAGTCAAGGTCGACGTTGACGTCGGTGACGCCTGGGACCTCGGTGACCTCCTCGGTCACTGACGTGACACAGTGCCCGCAGGTCATGCCCACGACGGTGTAGGTGCTGGTGGTGCTCATGGTGACGGTCCTCCTGGGACTCGACGGTGGTTGGTGGGCCGGTTCGGCTCACGACCGCACGAGGCGGGCGATGGCGTCGTTGACTTCCTTCAGCTTCAGCTCGGCCTCGGTGCCGCCGGTGTTGACGGCGTCGACGACGCAGTGGTTGATGTGCTCGTCGAGGAGCCCGAGGGAGACGGCCCGCAGGGCCTTGGTCATGGCCGACACCTGGGTGAGGATGTCGATGCAGTAGGCGTCCTCCTCGACCATGCGTTGGAGGCCGCGGGCCTGGCCCTCGATGCGGCGCAGGCGTTTCAGGTAGTCGTCCTTCTGGTGCAGATAGCCGGGGCTGTCGTGCATCGGGCCTCCCGATCCGAAGGGATCTCGTTTGGTGAACAGGCTGGCCGACCCAGCTGCGAGATTACTATACCCCTGTAGGGTATCTAATCCGAACCGTGTCGACGTAAGTCAAGGTCATTTGACGACAAGCACTCTTGACTTTAAGACAAGCTCGCTTTACCTTTGGGGCATGGAAGATTCTCGTGATCATGACCATCCGGTCCTACCGCCCGAGCCGTCGATGAGTGCCACCGACCGGCGTGAACGCAATCGGTACCTGCGGGAGCTGGTGCCGCCGATGGTGGTCTACACCGTCTCGGTGGTGGCCGTGACCGCCACGGTCGACCGCGGCACCACGGGCGCGGCGTTCTGGATGCTGATCCCCGTGATCCCGCTGGTTGTGGCCGCGCTCGCCGTCTACCGGTCGATCCGCCGGGCCGACGAGTACACCCAGTTCCGGCAGTACCGGTCGATGGCGCTCGGCTTCGGGGCCGCGATGATGACGGCGGTCACCCTCGGCTGGCTCAGCATCGTCGACGCGGCACCACCGCAGGGGCCCTGGCTGGTGTTCGGGGTCGGGATGCTGGCCTGGACGCTCGGCCTCACCTTCGAGCCGGGGGGCGATCGGTGAACAACCGCTTGAAGGAGCTGCGGGCCGTGCACGGGTGGAGCCAGGCCCACCTGGCCGATCTGCTCGAGGTGAGTCGCCAGACGGTCAACGCCATAGAGACGGGTCGCTACGACCCCAGCCTCCCCCTGGCGTTCCGCCTAGCCGCCGTGTTCGACACCAGGATCGAGGACCTGTTCAAACCCGAAGGCGGGGACCTCGAACGGAGGTGACCCGGGGGTGGGGGTCGTCACCGTCCGTCGGGGCTGATGGCAGGGCGCCCACGTTGGAGCGACAGGCCCTCGGCGAGGGAGGTCGGGGCCGCGGTTGGGACGCGATCCCGGGGGTGGTCCGATCGTCGGGGGTGATCGGCAGTATCATCTCGGGACCCCGGGCCCTGAGGCGGACTGCGGGTCGACCGTTCGTCCCGGGTGGCCGGTAGGGACCAACGGGCCCGACCGGATCCGCCGCCCTTCCGGTGTCGTCGAGGAGGAATCCGAACCGTGGCCGCCCCAACCAACACGGTCAGCGTCGAACAATACGTGGCCCGACCGCCACGACAGGTGTGGTCGGCGCTCACCGACCCCGCCCTGGTGGCGGCCTGGTGGGCGCCCGGTGACATCGCCGCCGCCGTCGGGCACCGGTTCACCTTGGAGATGCCCGGGTGGGGCCGTGTCCCCTGCGAGGTGGTCGAGGCCGTCGAACCCGAGTGCCTCGTCTACACCTTCGCCGACTGGACCCTGACGTGGCGGCTCGTCCGAGAGGGCTCCGGTACCCGCTTGACCCTCGATCATTCGGGGTTCGACCTCGACAACCCCCAGCACCGCTTCGCCTTCGACAATATGGGGCCGGGTTGGCGCGATGACGTCCTGCCCCGCCTGGCCACCCTGGTCGAGGGGGGCTGACCGGACCGGGCGGTGCGGCGGTCGCCCCCGCCGTCCAGTAGGGTGACCCTCGTGGCAGGCCGCTGACCCTCGTTTCGTGTTCATCCGTTCGAACGAAGGAGTCCGTCATGCCACCGCGTCCCCTGGCCCGAGAGGTCGCCCTCGTCACCGGAGCCAACCACGGCATCGGAGCCGCCACCGCGGCCGAGCTCGCCGCCCTCGGCGCCGACATCGCCATCTCCTACCTACGCACCGGCGACGCCAACCAGTCTGACGCCTACAACACGGCCCGGGCCGCCGATGGGTCGCGGACGAAGGCCCGGGTGGAAGCGGCCGGAGGGCGAGCGCTGGCCATCGAAGCCGATCTGTCCGACCCCGACGTGCCGGCCCGACTCTTCGACCAGATCGAGGCCGGCCTCGGGCCGGTCTCGATCCTGGTGCACAACGCAAGCGGTTGGCGTATGGACAGTTTCGCTTCGGGGTACGTCGACGCCGTCGGTCGGACGAGCGGGATGGTCGACCGCGGCTCGATCGACGCCCAGTTGCACGTCGACGCCCGCGCTGGCGCCCTGCTGATGGCCGAGTTCATCACCCGCCACCGTGGTCGCAACTCGACGTGGGGCCGGATCGTGACGCTCACCTCGGGGGAGGGGCGCCAGTTCCCCGGTGAGGTCTCCTACGGGGCCGCCAAGGCGGCTCTGATCAGCTACACCCTCTCCGCGGCCGCGGAGATGGCCGCCGACGGGGTGACCGCCAACGTGGTCTACCCGCCGGTCACCGATACGGGCTGGATCACCCCCGAGGTCCGGGAGTTCGTGGCCAACGACTTCGACCACCACCATGTCGCCGACCCGGCCGAGGTCGCCGAGGTGATCGGCTGGCTCTGCTCCCGGGCCGGTCGGATCGTCACCGGCAACATCATCCGGCTGCGGTAGCTGGCCCGCCGACCCGTATCGGGCCAGCCGGGGTCGTGTCGGCGGACGCTGACCAGCCGGTATCGCCCCGCCCGGGGCCGGTGGGTGCCGCACCGCGGGTAGGAGCGGACG
>JBKECK010000108.1:0-44525 GCA_047974625.1 Acidimicrobiales bacterium | reverse complement strand
GAGAAGCTGAGACCCTCGGGGCCGGCCCGCCCCCCTGCCAGCAGGGCCTGGGCCACGGCGAGTCGGGCCACCGGAACCCTGTAGGGGGAGCAGGACACCGAGTCGACGCCGGAGTCCACCAGGTAACGGATCGAGTCCGGGTGACCGGCGTGTTCGCCGCAAACCCCCAGCATGATCGTGGGCCGGGCCGCCCGGGCGGCCACGCAGGCCATCTCCACCAGGGTCCCCACCCCCGACCGGTCGAGCTCGGCGAACGGGTTGGTGGCGAGCACCCCGTGGGCTGCGTACGTGGGCCGCAGCCGGGCCTCGACGTCGTCCCGACTGAAGCCGTAGGTCAGCTGGGTCAGATCGTTGGTCCCGAAGGAGAAGAAGTCGGCGTGACCGGCCAGCGCCCCGGCCACCAGGGCGGCCCGTGGGGTCTCGATCATCACCCCGACGGTCAGGGTGGTGGAGGAGAGGTCCGGATGGCCGATCTCGTCCAGGACGTCGTGGATGAAGTCCCGGGCCTTGACCAGCTCGGCGGTGATGGCCACCAGGGGGATCATCATCTCCACCCGTGGCGACCGTCCCTGCCGGAGCAGGTTGGCGGCGGCCCGGCACAGGGCCCGCACCTGCATCTGGTAGACCCCGGGGCGGACGAAACCGAGCCGGACCCCTCGGGTGCCGATCATGGGGTTGGTCTCGTGCAGCCGTCGGACGGCCTCCAGCTCGGCCTCACCTGCCCTATCGAGCTCCCCCCGGGCCTGCCGGGCGGTCAGATCGACCAGATCGGGCAGGAACTCGTGGAGGGGCGGATCGAGCAGGCGGACCGTGACCGGGAGGCCGTCCATGGCCGACAGGATCTCCTCGAAGTCGTCGGTCTGGACCTCCTCCAGCTCGGCCAGGGCCGCCGCCTCGGCGTCCGGGTCGGCGGCGAGGATGAAGCGCCGCATGATCGGCAGGCGGTCCGGGGCCAGGAACATGTGCTCGGTACGGCACAGGCCGATCCCCCGAGCGCCGAGGGCCCGACCCTGGGTGGCGTCGGGACCGGTGTCGGCGTTGACCCGCACCTCCACGTGCCCCTCGGCCACGGTGTCGGCCCAGGCCAGCAGGGTCTCAAGCTCGGCCGGCACGTCGCTGGTGGCGGTGGCCAGCCGGCCCAGGTAGACGGCGCCGGTGCTGCCGTCGACGGTGATCTCGTCGCCGGCGACCAGGGTGTGGCCGCCCAGGACCAGGCGGTCACCGTCGAGGGTGAGGTCCTCCACGCCGACCACGGCCGGGATCCCCCACCCCCGGGCCACCACCGCGGCGTGGCTGGCCAGGCCGCCCCGGGCGGTCAGGATGCCAGCGGAGGCCTGCATGCCGAGCACGTCGTCGGGGGTCGTCTCGGAGCGGACGAGGATGACATCCTCGCCCTCGTCCGCCGCGGCCAGAGCGGCCTCCGACGTGAAGGCGAGCCGGCCCGACGCTGCCCCCGGGGAGGCGGCCACGCCGTGACCGGCCGCCTCGATCCCGGGGTCGAGATCCAACCGGGCGTGGTAGAAGCCGGCGATGTCGGCGGCCGGCACCGCGGCGAGCGCCTCGGCCACCGCCGCGGCCGTGCCCACCCTGACCGCCCGGGCAACGGCGTCGACGACCCGCGAGCCGGCGGGGCCGGAAGCGGCCGGCTCAGATCGGTGGTTGACTGATGGCGAATCCCCCGTCATGTCCGCCCAACGTAGCCAGCTCGACCCGACTGTGCCGAACGGCACGTCCAAACTACGGCGGGCACGTCCGTCACCACCCGCGACGCGGTGGGTCAGGCCCCGGTCTCGTCGAAGGCACGGTCGATTCGGGCGAACCGCCGTTGCACGAAACCCCTCGATTCGGGGTGGGGGACGATGTACAGCCGGTTGTGCCGCACCGCCTCCACCACCTGGGCGGCCACACCCTCCACCGGGAGCACCGAACCGGCTTGGTCGGGGTTGTCGTCGCTCTGGTCGGCCACCCGGGGCGAAGCGTCGGGGCCGCCGAGCTCGTCGGGGCGGTTCCGCTCCGAGGACCCGATGTTGGTCTCAACCCGCATCGGGCACAGAACCGACACCCCGATGTCGTGCTCCCGGAGCTCCTTCTGCAGCACCTCGGCCAGGGCCACCACCCCGTACTTGGCCACACAATAGGGGCCGAGGCCCACATTGGGGACCAGGCCGGCGAACGAGGCCGTGAACAGGACGTGGCCGCCGCCTCCCTGCTCGATCATCCGGGGCAGGAAGGCCTCCACCCCGTTGATTGGCCCCCACAGGTCCACGTCGATGATCCACTTCCAATCGTCGTGGCTCATCTCGGCGATGGGGCCGCCCACGGCCACACCGGCGTTGTTGAACACGATGTCGACCCGGCCCAGAGTGTCGAAGGCCGTGTCGGCCAGGCGCTGCACCTCGTCCCGGTTGCTAACGTCGGCCACCACCCCGGCGGCCCCCAGCTCGTCGCACGCCCGGTCCAGGGCGTCGGCCTCCACATCGGTGAGCACCAGGCGCACCCCCTCCGCGTTCAGGAGACGGGCGGTGGCCAGCCCGATCCCCGACGCGCCCCCCGTTATCACTGCCGTTCGGTCCCTCAGCTCCATGGGCGGCATCGTAGTGTCCGCTCCGTACCCTCTTCCCGTCCGGCCGGAGCAGGAGCAGTCCATGGCCACCACGCCGTCGCCGAAAACCCCGCGATCGACCAGCGCCCAGACCTTGACCATCCCCGCCGCCGGCGGCCGGCACCAGCTGGCGGCCCGGATCGACCGACCCGACGGGGAGCCGACGGCCACCGCCGTGTTCGCCCACTGTTTCACCTGTACCAAGGACCTCCAGGCCGTTCGCCGGATCGGCACCGTCCTGGCCCGACACGGCATCGCGGTGCTGTCGTTCGACTTCACCGGTCTCGGCATGAGCGGGGGCGAGTTCGCCCGGTCGACGTTCTCGGCCGACGTCGACGACCTCGTGGCCGCGGCCGGGTTCCTGGGTGGGCAGATCGAGCCACCCCGGCTCCTGGTGGGCCACTCGCTCGGTGGGGCGGCAGTGCTGGCCGCGGCCAGGCGGCTGCCGTCGGTGACCGCGGTGGCCACCATCGGGGCCCCCGCCGACGTCGCCCACGTGGCCGCCATGTTCGCCGAGGACCTCGAGACCATCCGGACCCAGGGCCGGGCCCGGGTGACGATCGGCGGCCGACCGTTCACGGTGGGGGCCGACATGGTGCGCGACCTGAGCGACCAGCGCCTAACCGCCGCGGTGGCCGGGCTCGACGCCGCCCTGCTGCTCCTGCACGCACCCCGGGACGCCGTGGTGGGGATCGACAACGCCGAACGCCTGTTCATGGCCGCCCGCCACCCCAAGAGCTTCGCCTCCCTGGACGACGCCGACCACCTGCTAACCGACCCCGAGGACGCCGACTACGCGGGCGAGGTCATCGCCGCCTGGGCGGGCCGCTACCTCACCGGCCCGAGGGCCCACCCCTATGACGACGCCACCGTGACCTCGGTGTCCCGGGCCGGCGACGGCCTCAGCAGCGACGTGTTCGTGCGGGGATTCGACCTCCGGGTGGACGAACCCCGGGCCGCGGGCGGCAGCGAGAGCGGGCCCACCCCCTACGACTATCTGGGGACGGCCCTGGCCTCGTGCACCTCCCTGACCCTGCGCATGTACGCCGACCGCCGCGGCATGGCCCTCGACGAGGTCACCACCGAGGTCACCTTCGTTGCCCTCCACGCCGCCGACTGTGCCGACTGTGAACACCGGGAAGGTCGGGTGGAACGGTTCCAGCGGGTCATCACCGTCAGCGGCGACCTGTCCGACGACGACCGGCAACGGCTGGCCGCCATCGCCGACCGCTGCCCCGTCCACCGAACGCTCAGCGGCCAGATCGAGATCCACACCGAACTGGGCCCGCCCCCGTCCTGACCGGCCCCAACCAACCAGGGCCGGGATGCGACCGGCCGGTCGTCAGCAGGTCAGGGCCCGGCGGAGCTGGGGGACGGCGGCGGTAAGCCAGGGTCCGGCCGCGCCGGCGATGTCGTCGAAGGAGGCCTCCGGAAGGTACAGGCCGCGGCTGGGAACCGACGCGCCCAGTTCGACGAGCAACGGCCGCAGATGGACCTCGACGGCCAGGCCGTGGTGCACACCGGCCCCGGTCATGAGCGGGACGGCCACCGTGCCGGCCAGGCCGTCGTTCCCGTACCGGTCGAGGAACACCTTCAGCAACCCGGTGTAGGTCGCCTTGAAGGTCGGCGAGGCCACGATGACCAGCTGGCTGGCCGCCACCGTACGGGTGGCCTCGGCCACCTCGGCCGACTCCCAGTCGAGCAGGGCCGACCCGTAGGTGGCCACGTCGATCACGTCACGGCGCTCGACGCCGAGCTCGGCGTCGAGCAGGTCGGCCACGGTCACCGCGGCGGCCAGCGTTCTCGAACCGGGCTTCGGGTTGCCGACGACGATCGAGGTCCGGAGCGGGGGGTTGGCCATGCCGGCAGCCTAGACGAGGCCCACCAGGCCGTTCCCAGCCCACGCCGGTCGCCGCTCGAGGCCGACCCCCTCCGACGCCGGCGGCCCTGGAAGCGGCCCGGGAACCGGTGCGGGGCGGCCGGAGCCCTCAGCGCCGCACCGGCACCGGCCGGACCAGGCGGGCCTTGAGGTAGGCACCGAAGGCGAAGTCGACCGGGTGATCGGCGGCGTGGCCGGTGGCGGCCACCAGCCGCGACCGGTACCCGGCGTCGGCCAGGCCCGCCTCCATGGCGGCGACGAAGGCGTCCTCGTCGACCCGGCTGGAACACGACGCCTGGAACAGCAGGCCGTCGGGGGCCACCAGCCCGGCGGCCAGGCGAGCCAGCCGGCGGTACCCGTCGAGGGCCCCGCGGACCTGCCGGGCCCGCTGGGCGAACGACGGCGGGTCCACCACCACCAGGTCGAACCGACGGCCCTCCCCGGCCAGGCGGGCCATGACCTCGAAGGCGTCGCCCTCGATGGTGGCCGGCCCGGCCGGTCCCGGACCGGCGGCGAGGCCGTTGTGGGCGAAGTTCGCCCGCAGGGTGGCCAGCGCCGCCCTGCTGCGGTCGGTGGCCACCACCGACGACGCCCCACCGACGGCGGCGTTGAGGGCGAAACCGCCGGTACAGCTGAACACGTCCAGCACCCGGCGACCGTGGCTGTGGTGACGGATCAGGAGACGGTTCTCGCGCTGGTCAAAGAAGTGGCCGGTCTTGTGGCCCCGCACAACATCGGCCTCCATCTCCAGCCCGGCCTCCCGGAAGCGGACCGGCCCCGCCAGCACTGAGCCGTCCAGCACTGAGCCGTCCAGCACTGGGCCGTCGAGCACTGGGCCGTCGCCCGCTCCGCCAGGAGCCCGGCCGCGACGGGCCGGTGGGTGATCGCCGGCCCCCGGCGCCGACCCGACCCGGCGGGCCAGGCGGAGCACGGCCCGGTCGTGGCGGAAGGCCGGCGCCGAACCAGGTGACCCGGGGCCGGCCAGCGCGTGGAGCGAGGCGACCACCGCGTCAAGCCACGGTAACCAGGCCGCCGTGTACACCTTGATCACCGAGGTCCCGTCGTAGTGGTCGACGACGAGACCGCCCAACCCGTCGTTCTCCCCGTGGACCAGGCGGAACCCCGTGGTGGTCTCCGGCCCCGTCCGCACCGGTTCCCGCCGCTGGAGGGCGGCGGCGAACCGGGCGTCCAACCAGGACTGGTCGATCGTTTCGGGGGATCCGCGGTGGAGCAAACGGACGGCCACCGGCGAGTCCGGGTCGTACAGGCCGATGGCGGCGAAGCGACGACGGTCGTCGAACACCACGGCCAGGTCACCGGCCCGGCCGGCCCCCCGCACGGAGGTCACCGACCGGTCGAACACCCAGGGATGACCGCCCCGGATCTGACGGAGGGCGTCCCGGGTCACCCGGACGGCCAGACGGGGGCGCGCCCACGGCGCCGACCCGGCCGGTTCGGACGGAGCCGGACCGGGACGGGACGGGGACGACACCACGAGAGGCACCCGGCGTGCTGGGGTCAGCGGTCCGAGATGTCGGCGCCGATGTCGCGGGCCGCGGCCTGGTCCGGGGCCGGCACCTCCACGATCGGTTCGGGGCGGTCGTCGAACTCGAGCCGCAGGGCCCGGCACATGATGGCGTGCATGTCGTAGAGCGAGGTGATGTAGGTCAGCTCCAGGATCTGCTCGTCGGTGAGGCGCTCCTTCAGGGTGGCGAACACCCCGTCGGCCACCCGGCCGCCGTCGAGGACCAGGCCGTCGGTGTAGGCCAGTACCGCCCGTTCGAGCTCGTCGAACTGGTCCGACGTCTGCCAGGAGGCGATGGCCTCGATCTTCTCCTCCGACATGCCCAGATTGCGGCACGACTTGCAGTGCTGGGAGAAGACGAACTGGCTGCCCCGGGCCCACCCCGCCCGGGTCTGGCCCAGCTCGCGGAGGATGGGGTCGAGGGTACGGGCCTCACTGCCGTAGAGGCCGAAGCCATCGACGGCGTGGGCGAAGATGTCCGGCACGAGGGCGAACACCGTCCACCAGTCGCCCGGGGTGCCGGTGGCGGTCCCCGGTTCGGCCACCGGGTCACGGTCCGGCCCGAAGAGCCGGTCGTACATCCGCAGGACCATCGGGTCTTTGGCGTCGGCACGGCTCACCTGACGTAGTCGGGGCATGGTTTGACTCCTTCGGTGGGGAACACGGGTCGGAGGGGAACAGGGGTTCGGTGGGCTCGGTTCGGGTCCCGGGCCGTCGACGGGACGAACCGGGGGCCGGCTCGGGACCCCCCGGGATCGTACGGTCGAATGGGATCGGGCACGAACGGGCCGGCCACCCGGATCAGGGGAACCGGGCCGCCAGCCAGTCGGCGACGTGGGCCATCGCCTCCGGCCGGTGGCCCTCCAGGTAGTGGGGGGCTCCCGCTATCTCGACGTACTCCTTATCGGTTGCGGCGCTGGCCTCGTAGACGTCGCGGGCCCAGGAGATCCGGACCTCGGTGTCGGCGGTCGGATGCACGATGAGGGTGGGCAGGGCCACCTTGGCCACGCACTCCTTCAGGGTCGCCGGCGACGAGGCCGACCAGGTCGACAGCCAACCACGAGGGGTCATGGTGCGGGCCAGGCCGGCCCGGCCGTAGTTACCGTCGAGGGGGTCGGCCACCGCGAACAGGCTGCCCATGGGCCGGTCGTCGGGCTCGATGGTCAGATCCAGATAGGTCGGGTTGGCCAGGGTCCGGTAGATGACCAGGTACGGGGTGGTGACGCCCCGGGCCCGGGCCCGGCGCCAGGCCAACGGGTCGACCTGGCGGTCCAGGGCCGAGGCCGCCCGGCGGGCCGCGGCGGCGTCGTCGATCATGGCCCGGGCCATGGCGTCGATCCGGTCGATCCGGGCCAGCTGGGCGGCCCGGTAGACCTCCAGCCAGGCCGGGTCGTACCGGCTCGGCTCGGGCCACGGACGCCATCCGTTGTCCGGGTGGTACATGTCCAGCTCGGGTACCACCGACAGGGGGTCGTGCTCGTCGGCCACCGACGGGTCGATCGTGTAGGCCATGAACAGGCCCTCGCCCGGGTGGGCAGCCAGGCACACCAGGCCGTCGCCCACCTCCTGCTGCTCGTGGGAGTAGGCCATCATCGACCCCCCGCCCGAGTTCCCGAGCAGGACCACCGCCTCGGCCCCCCGGCGCCGCATCTCGGCCTCCACGATGGCGACGTCGATGGGGAGCAGTTCGTGTTGGCAGTCGGTGTCGTTGCCCATGTAGCGGGATCCGAACCCGAGCACCGCGTACCCGGCCGCGGCCAGGAGCGGGCAGGCGTAGTGGACGCTGAAGTCACCGCGTGGGTGGGAGAGGATGACCGCCGTCTTCCACGGGCGCCCGGTCGGCGGGGTCCACAACAGGCCGGTGACGAGGGCCCCGTCCCGGGTGATCAGCCGGATCGACTCCCGCTCGACGGCCACGCCGGGGTCATCCTCGGGGAGCGGCCAGTAGCCGAAACCGGTGGGCCGCTGCCCACCCAGATGGGTGTCGATCGTCATACCACTCCCCCGTCCGGTCGAGAGCCGACCGGTGTTCTGCGCCGTTGTTCCGGTCGTGCCCCGACCGTGGCCGCGATCGGCCATGTCCCAGGGCCGGTCGACGGGTCCGAATCTAGTCGCGCCCGGGACCGTACCGCTTGAGATCGGGGTCGGTCATGCCGACGTTGTCCTCGTGGACCACCGGGACGGAACAGCACCTCGGGCGGAGGTGCAGACTCTCCTCGACCGGTACGAGCGGCCCGTCATCGAACGGGCCGCGACCATCGGCGCCTTCGTCAGCCTGGCCATGCCCCTCCTGGTCATCATGGTGGGCGCCGGCGCCCAGGTCAGCGAGGCTCCGCTGTTCGCGGCCGGGGTGGTCATCACCATCCTGACCCTGGCGTTCCGCCGCGGCCTGGTATCGATCAACAATGTCGGCGTGGTCTGCTTCGCCGTGACTGCCTTCGCCCCGGCCTCCCGCCACCTGGGCCCGGTGGCGCGCGGCCAGATCGACCACCTGGCCGGACTGGCCGGGTACACCCTGGTCCTGATCGTGGTCGCCTATGTGGCCTTCCCGCCCCGCACGGCGCGGATCGCCGCCCTGGTCACGGCCGGCTGCGCCCTCGTCGCGGTGGCCGCCAGTGGCCTGCCAGCGTCCGACGTCATCGACGTGCCCATCAGCATCGGCGTGGTGGTCATGCTGGTTGATCTCCTGGCTCGGGCCAAGCTGGAGACCCGCGACGAGGCCGAGCACCAGCGTGGTCTGGCCACCACCGACGGCCTTACCGGCCTGCTCAACCGCCGCGGTATCGACCATCGCCTCGGCTCCATCCGGGCCGGCGACGCCCTGCTGCTGATCGATCTCGACCACTTCAAGCAGGTCAACGACCAGCAGGGTCACGCGGTCGGGGACGAGGTCCTGTCCATCGTCGGCCAGACCCTGCGCCGGGCGGTGCGCGACGGAGACCTGGTGGCCCGGTGGGGCGGCGAGGAGTTCCTCGTGGTCAGCTTCCGGCAACGCGCCGACATCCACGCCGAATTCCTCGGCGAGCGGATCCGGACGGCGGTGGCCGACGCCGGGGCCGAGGTGACGGCCTCGATCGGCATCGCCACCGTCCTCCCCGGCGAAGACTGGGAGGACACCCTCCGCCGGGCCGACGCCGCTCTCTACCGAGCCAAACGGCGGGGACGGGACCGGGTCGAAATGGCCGGCTGACGGTTGCCCCCGGCCACACCGGGCAGCCGGGGCGGCTCGCCCCGGTGCACTACCCCGCCGACGATCCGGCCGACGACGATGCTCCCAACGACGATCCTCCCAACGACGATCCTCCCAACGACGATCCTCCCGACGACGATCCGATCCGGGGGACCGGCCGGCCCCCCGGCGACCCCGCTCGAGCGTGCAGATCCGACACCGCCCGGGCCGTGGCCACCGCGTCGCCCACGCTCCGGGGCCACGCCACCAGCCACCGAACCGGCACCGCCACCACGGCCACGACCGCCGGTCGCCCCGGCCCGATGGCCCGGTTGCGCCACCGCCACCGCTCGTAGGCGAGGGCGGGCAGGCCGCAACCCCAAAGCGGAGCCAGGATCATCACCATCACCACGGCGTGCCGGTTGACGTCGCCGCGCACACGGTCCGCCGAGCCGACGATGCGCCCCGCCTCCCACCACGAGGCCAATCCCGGGGCGGCCACGAACACCAGTACGACGAGCAGTTGCTGACCGGTCAGATCCATACCACGAAGACCCCTGGGGTCCCGCCGAAGTTCCCGGCGTTTTCCTGGTCTTCGGCCGAGGCCCCGGCAGCACCTGCTCTTCGGCCAAGGCCTCATCGCCGATCGGGGCCGCCCTAGCCGAAGGGCCCACGTCAGCGCAACGGTCAGCTGGCATTCGAGCGCGGCCCCGCCCACCGGCCACACTGGCCCGGTGGCCCTCCCCCCGGACGTCCTCGACCGCCCGCGCCCCCACCGCCGGCGTCGGCCCGCGTGACCGGCGTTAGCTCGCGCCCGGTCGACGGCGGGCTCGTCACCCGGGCCTTCGGGTTGGTCACCCTCACGGCGGCCTTGTACTTCTTCGCCGTCGGGGCCCTCAACGCCCTCATCCCCCTATTCGTGGTGGACCATCTCGGCCGCAGCGAAGCGATCTCCGGGCTGGTCATGGGATCGCAGGCCATCACCGCACTGGCCACCCGTGTCTGGTTCGGCCGGGCCGCCGCCCGCCACGGGGCCCGGCGGATCATGGTGATCGGCGGCCTCCTGGCCGTGGTGTCCATGGCCGTGCTGACCATGTTCTCGTCCCTCGGCGGAGCCGTTGCCTCCCGCCTGATCCTCGGCGCCGGCACCGCCGGCATGGTCACCGGTTCCACCCTGCTGGCTATGGAGCTGGCCCCCGCCCACCGTCGGGGCGAGGCCGCCAGCTACGTGATGGTCTCGTTCCACCTCGGCCTCGGCCTCGGCCCGGTGGTCGGGGAGCTGGTACTCAAGGCCGGATCCTACGACGCGGTGTGGCCGACCGTGGCCGGGATGGCCACCCTGGCCACCCTGGTGGCCACCCAGCTCCCCCGGCCCGAGGCCGAACCGGTTGGCGTACCGCCCCCGCTCGTGAGCCGCCAAGCCCTGGCCCCCGGCGTGGTCTCCCTGTTCGGGGTCGTCGCCTTCAACGGCTTCCTGATGTTCATCCCCCTATACGCCGGGGTGATCGGCCTGCGGGACGCCGGCCTGGTCTTCACCGTCGCCTCGCTCACCACCGTCGCCGTCCGCCTCGCCGGGGCCCGGCTCCCCGACCTGCTCGGACCGGCCCGGACCGGCTCGGCCGCCCTGGTCCTGACCATGATCGCCTCCGCGGTGGTGGCGTTCTGGGCCACCCCCTCCGGCGTGTTCGTCGGCGCCGCCCTGCTCGCCGCCGGCCTGTCGCTCCAGTCGCCGTCGTTCCTGTCGATGGCCATCGACGGTGTACCGGCCAAGGAGCGGGGGGCGGCCGTGGCCACCTTCACCGCCTTCTTCGACCTGGCCAACGCCATCAACGGGCCGGTGTTCGGCCTCATCGTCACCCTGTCCGGCTACCGCCCGGCCTTCCTGTTCGGGGGAGCCATGGCCCTGTTCGCCCTGCTCCTGCTCCAGTTCGTGGCCCGCCGTCAGCCGGGGGACGGGAGCGACGGCAGGCCGGTACCGGCCCCGGGCTGACCGGCGTCAACCCCGGGCCCGAAGCCGGGGCAGGACCTCCTCGGTGAAGAGCCGCCGGGTCTCGGTGATGGCCGGCCCGGGACAGGCGAACGAGCAGGCCAGAGTGGTCACCCCGGCGTCGAGGAACTCGCCGAGGCGGGCGGCCACCCCGTCCGGGTCACCGGCGAACGCGTACCGCCCGACCAGCTTGGAGAAATCCTGGGCGTAGGTCTTCGACAGGGCGTCGACCGCGTACCGCTCGGCGGTGGCCGGATCCTCGTGGACGGCCCCCCAGATAAACAGCCCGGGCCGGACCGGTTCGGGCCGCTCCCGGTGATCGGCGATGACCTCGAGCGACGACGCCAGCTTCTCGGGGGTGTACATGTAGGGCAACCAGCCGTCACCGAAACGGGCGGCCCGGACCATGGCCGCCTCGGATCGCCCCGACACCCATATGGGCGGGGGCGGATCGAGGCGGGGGGCGATCGTCACGTCAGCGAAACGGTTGAACCGGCCCTCGAAGACGGCCCGATCGGTGGACCAGAGGAGCCGAATGATCTCCAGGGCCTCGTTGGTCCGGGCCCCCCGTTGGGCCACCGGCACCCCGCAGGCCTCGAACTCGGCCGGGATCTCACCCCCGATACCCACCCCCAGCCGGTACCGGCCCCCGGAGGCGACGTGGAGTGACGCCCCCAACTTGGCCAGCAGGGCCGGTGGGTACAAGGGAGCGAGAACCACCGTACTCATCAGGCCGAGACCGGTGGTCGCCCCGGCGGCCACCGACAGGGAGATGAAGGAGTTGGCCGCCGGCACGTTGAACGACACGTGCTCGCCCATGCAGGCGAAGTCGTAGCCGGCCGCCTCCACCTGCCGGGCCTCCTCCGCCGGGTCGGAGGCCGACTGGAGCACGAGCCCGATCTCGGTGCTCATCGGACCGACCTCCCGGGCCGCTGGTTCATCGGACCGGCCTCCCGGGCCACTGGTTCATCGGACCGGCCTCCCGGGCCGCTCTGGACGGGTCACGACCGGACGAGGCGGCCGGGACGGGCGCCGGTATCCACGTCCATGTCCCGGGTCTGGACCCCGTTGCAGATCACGGCCACGTAGCCGCTGACCGGTTGCAGCAGGCGGGTGCCGCCGGCGGGCAGGTCGTCGTGGGCGACGGGCGGACCGACGGTGAGCCGCTCATGGTCGATCACGTTCACGTCGGCCCGCTTGCCCACCTCGATGGTGCCTCGGTCGTCGAGCCCGTAGAGGCGGGCGTTGCGACGGGTCTGCTTCTCCACCAGGAACTCGAGGGGCAAGGTCTCCCCGGCCCGGTCCCGGGCCCAGTAGCTGAGCTGGGTGGACGGCATGGTGCCGTCACAGATCAGGGTGACGTGGGCGCCGGCGTCGGACAGGCCGGTCACAGTGTGCTCGTTGGCCAGCATCTCCCTCAGCACGTCCATCCGGGCCGGGATGTCGGCCGTGGACAGGGAGGCGAACCGCAAGCCGCCGTCGGAGATGAGGAAGTCGTAGAGGTGGTCGAGCGGGTCCTTGCCCAACCGTTCGGCCTCGGCCCCGAGGGTCTGGTCCCGGGTCGGCTCCAGGTCGACCGGGTCGGACAACGGATAGAGCAACGGGGCCGACCGGGTGAACAGGCCGTAGACGTTCTCCATGGAGCCGGGGGCGTCCGGGCGCACGCTCTCCTCGCTCATGAGCCGTTCCCGCACCTCGGGTTTGGCCATCTCGGCCGCCCGCTTCTCCAGCGGCAGGTGGGCCAGGTGCTCCAGGTAGGTGGGCTTGCGCATGAAGGCGTGGTAGCCGGAAAGGCCGGTGAGGAAACCGATGGGCCGGGACGACACCTGGGGGTGGAGTTGGGCCCCGGCCGCGTTGGCCTCACCCACCAATTCGAGGATGGTCCGCCAGGTGTCGGGGTCGTAGTCCGGCGACTGGACGAGGGTAAAGGTGACGGGCCGGCCCGACCGCAGCGACACCTCCCGCAGCAGGTGGTGCTCCTGCTCCTGGGTGTGGCGCTCCCCACCCAGGTTGCGGAGCTCGCCCACGGTTCCGGCGGGGATAGCCTCGAACACGCCCTTGCCCACCCGGCCCATGGCCTCGGCGATGGCCACCAGCTCGTCGGCGGCGGCGAACGTGCCCGGCACCGGGGTTCCCCACAAGGAGCGGTGGCCGATGGTGCGGGAGGTCGAGAACCCGACGGCGCCGGCGGCCACCGCGTCGGCCACCAGCTCGGCCATCCGGGCCAGCTCGGATGGGGTGGCGTCCTCATCGGTCTTCCCCCGCTCCCCCATCACGTAGTAGCGGACCGACCCGTGGGCCACCTGGGCGCCCACGTCGAGGGCGTACTCGCGGCCAGCCAAGTAGTCGAGGTACTCGGGGAAGCTCTCCCAGCGGCCCCATTCCATGCCTTCGTGGAGGGCCGAGCCGGGGATGTCCTCCACCCCCTCCATCAGCTCGATCAGATCCTGTTCCGTCCCGGGCCGGACGGGGGCGAAACCCACCCCGCAGTTGCCCATGACCACGGTGGTAACCCCGTTCGAGAACGACGGATCGATGGCGTCGTCCCAGGACACCTGACCGTCGTAGTGGGTGTGCACGTCGACCCAGCCGGGGGTGACGAGGGCGCCATCGGCGTGGATCTGGCGGCGGGCGGGCCCGTCGACAGAACCGACCTCCACGATTCGGCCATCCGAGATGGCCACATCGGCGTTGCGGGCCGGTGCCCCGGTGCCGTCGACGACCTTGCCGCCCGAGATAACGATGTCGTACACGGTGAACCTCCCGACCCGGACGTTCGCCGCGGTCCCCTCCATGATCGCCGCAGGCCCAGGGCCGCCGCCAGAAGAGGACCGCGTCCGGGTGCCGCGGTCAGTCCTCGGCCAGCAACCGGTACAGGTCCTTCCGGGCCTGGGTGACGATCTCGGTGGCCCGGGCCACCGTCTCGGGGGTGCCCGTGACCCCCACCTGCCTCACCGCCTGGTGGAGCCCGATCATGGCCGACCGGAGACCGCCCCGGTTGCCGGTGTCGAACCCGTCCCAAGGGTTGCCGTCGTCGGTCCGCTTCGCCTCTGCGTCGGCCCGACCGGCGTCGGTCAGGGAGAACACCCGCTTGCCGTCATGGTCCTCGCCGGCCACGAGACCCTCGTCGGCCAGCAGCTGGAGCTGGGGGTAGACCGAACCCGGACTGGGCCGCCACTGCCCCCCGGATTTCGCCTCCAGCCGCTGGATCAGCTCGTAGCCGTGAGCCGAGCCGTCGAGCAGGGCGATCAGCAGGGCGGAGCGGACCTCACCCCGCCGCATCCGGCCCCGCCCCCGACCGCCCCAGCCACCAGCGGCGCGGCCCCGGTCATCGAAACCCCGCCCATCGAAACCCCGGTGTTTCCGGCCTCCCGGACCGCGGCCGCCGGCGCCTTGGCCCCGACCTCCGGGGCCGCGTCCACGGCCCCGCTGACCCCGACCTCCCCGGCCGAGCCCACCACCGGCGTCGTACGGTCCGGGGCCGGGCATGGCCCCGGACCGTACGGTGTCGTTCATCGCTTCGTTGTATGGCTGCGTCATCACGCACTCCTAGGTCTTTCTCTTCTGCCGTCTGCCCGACCGCCTCACCCCTGACCGCCTCATGTTTGATCACCGGGGCCGTGTACCTCGGCCGAAGGGCCGGGGTCGGGCTACACACCATCTTAACGACATATCGCGATAGAACACGACTTGTCGTCGAGTAGGCCTCATCGGAAGCGGGCCTCGTCAGAAGCGGGCCTCGTCGGAAGCGGGCCTCGTCAGAAGCAGGCCTCATCAGGGCCGGACGGCGACGGCGACGGTGAACCAGGTCCAGGGCCGCGGACCGGGGCCGTAGCCGGTATCCAGCGACACCACCTCGAAGTCGGATCCGGCCAGCAGCTCGTCGGGACGTCGGGTCAGGTGGCAGCCCCCGGCTGCCCGTCGCTCTAGGGGATCGAGCCGCCGCTGCCATCGGGCTACCGCGGGATCGGGGGCGAGGCCATGTTCGAGCAGGTGGAGCCGACCACCGGGTCGGATGACCCGGAACAGCTCGGCCAGGGTGGCGGGGGCGTCGGGGACGGTACACAACACGAAGGTGGCCAGGCCGGCGTCGGCGGCACCATCGGGCAGGTCGATCCGATTGCCGTCGAGACCCACCCAGCGAACCGGTACCGCAGTCTCCCGAATCCGGGGCCCGGCCAGCCGACGGGCCCCAGCCGACGGTTCGACGGCCGACACCCCGGTGACCCCGGCAGGCAGATGGCCGAGGTTGGTGCCCGACCCGAATCCCACCTCGACCACCAACCCGGCCAGGCCGTCGGTGACCCGGCGACGCCACGGGTCGAGTTCCCGGCCGCCACAGGTCCGGTCGACGAGGCGGGGGAGAAACCACTCGCTGTACCAGCTCATGGTGCGGTTCTATCGGTCGATTAGGTTGGCCGGATGCGAACCCGACGCGTGCGTGTCAGCCCTGAGATCGAGCTCGACGTCACCGAGGCCGGCACTCCCGGCCGACCGGTGGTTGTCCTGCTCCACGGCTTCCCCGAGAGCGCCCATTCGTGGCGCCACCAGCTCCGACCCCTGGCCGACGCCGGCTACCACGTGCTCGCCCCCGACCAGCGCGGCTACGCCCGGTCCAGTGCCCCGGACCGCATCGACGCCTATGCCGGCGATCAGCTGTCCGCCGACGTCACCGCCCTCCTCGACGACGTCGGCGCCCGCGACGCCGTCATCGTGGGCCACGACTGGGGCGCCCTGCTGGCCTGGCACTTCGGTCTCGTCCACCCGGACCGGACCCGGGCCTTGATCGCGGCCAGCGTGCCCTACACCAACTGGCCCGCCCCACCGGTGGAGGTGTTCCGGGCCCTGCACGGTGACCGTTTCTTCTACATCCTCTACTTCCAGGAACCCGGTGTGGCCGAGGCCGAGTTCGACGCCGACCCGGAGGGGTTTCTGCGGGGCATCATCTGGCTGGCCGCGGGCGAGTCGGCGGGACGCACCCTGTCCTCCGACCTACCCCTGGCCGGCACCTCCATGCACCAGTCCATGGTCGCCGCCCTCGGCGGCATCCCCGAGGGCCTGCCACCCTGGCTGAGCCGGGCCGACTTCGACGTCTACGTCGACCAGTTCCGCACCAGCGGCTTCTTTGGGCCGGTGTCGTGGTACCGCAACTTCGACACCAACTACGAGGCCACCAGGGACATCGGCCCAGCCGGGTACGCGGCCGGGCCCGGCGGGAGGTCCCTGCCCACCTTCTTCATCGCCGGAGCGCTCGACCCGGTGATCGCCGGGCGTCCCGGGCTGGTGGACTCGATGGACGCGGTGCTCCCCGACCACCGGGGTTCCGTGCTGATCCCCGACGTCGGCCATTGGGTCCAGCAGGAGGCCCCCGACCGGTTCAACCGGGCCTTGCTCGACGCCCTGGACTCGCTCGGCTGACCCGTCCCCGGCCGGGCCGGGAGCGGCATGATATGTCGCACCCCTGCCTATCCGGTGCTATTACGGTCCGAGTGGGTGGCGCAAGCGGGGTACACGTCTTCGGTGTGGTCGGCCTGGCCACCCCGAACGGGGAGCTCCCCCTCGGCGCCTCGCAACGACAGCTCCTGGCCGTCCTAGTCGCCGCCGGGCGGGACGGCCTGACCAAACAGCAGTTGTACCGGCAGCTCGATCCGGCCGCCCAGCTCCGCAGCGGCGAACAGTCGGCGGTCATGCGGGTCCACCGGCTGCGAGCCAAGATCCGCCAGGTTACCGGCGTCGACGTCATCGCCTCATCCCCCCGGTACCGGCTCGACCATTCCCTGTGCCCGGTCGACTGGTGGGACTTGGAAGCGGCCACCCGACGGGCCGACGTCGAGCGCATGCTCGACATCGGGGCCGGCTGGGGCGAGCCCTTCGGGGGTCTCGACGACGAACCGATCACGGTCACCCTGGCCCGCCAGAAGGCCCGGGAGATCCAGCACCTGGCCCTGTGCCTGCTGGCGGCGGAAGCCGACGTCGGCCGGTTGGAACCGGTGGCCTCGGAGCTCGTCTACCGGTTCACGGCCCGCCGCTACGACGAGCGGCTGGCCAGCGGAGCGGCCACCGCCCTGTACCGGGTCGGCCGCCTCCCCGAGGCCCTAGCCGTGATCGTGTCCTGCCGCCGGGAGCTGCAGGACACCCACGGCCTCCAGGGTCGGCGTCAGCTCGACGAGATCGAACTGACCATCCTCAACAACGACCTGGTCCGTGGGCCCCCGTCCCCATGGGTGATCGACCGGACGGCTTCGCCGACCCCCGACACCGGCCCCCTGCGGCCCGGCGGGGCCCGGCCGTCCACCCCGGCGGAGGGCCGACCCTTCGTGGGCCGCACCGTCGAGTTGGAGCGGCTGCAACACCTCGTCACCGCCGTCCAACGCAACCAGGGCGTGAGCTGCCTCATCGAGTCACCGCCGGGGGGTGGCCGGACGGCCCTGGTCAACGAGCTGGCCCGCCGGTGCCGGGGCGTGATCACGATCTGTACCGGTCGGGCCCGCCCGACCGAGGGTGGGGACCCGAGCCCGATCTACGGCATGTGGCTGGAGGCGTTCCTCGACCTCTTCGGCGTCCTGGTCGACCTCCAGCGCGCCCATCCGGTAGAGGACGTCCACCACGAGTTCTGGCGGCTGGCCCGGGCCCACCTCCAGTCGATGGCGGCTGAACGGCCCCTGCTGCTCATTCTCGAGGACCTGCACAGTGCCGACGCGCCGTCGCTCGGTCTGCTGCACAGCATGCTGGAGCTCGGCGGCCCGGACGGGGTGATGCTCTTGGCCACGGCCCGGACCGGGGTGGCGACCGGCCGGTTCCCCGCCGTCGACCACCGGATCGAACTGCCCGCCCTGTCCCTCAACGACGTGGTCGACCTAGTGGCCTTCGACCACCCGAACGAGCCGCCCCTGGCCCGCTCCCGGTTCGCCGCCCAGGTCCACCGGCTGTCGCGGGGCAACGCCCTAGCGGCCACCGCCCTCAGCCGGGACGCCTCCCCCGGCCTCGACCCCACCAGCCTGGCCCACGTCGACATCCCCGACATGGCGGCCGACCGGGCCCGGATCCGCACCTACCTCGACCGGCTGTTGGCCGACCGGCCCGTGATGAGCCAGGTCCTGGCGGCAGCGTCGATGGTGGGGTTCGAGTTCGACGGGTTCGTCCTGGCCGAGGTCCTAGTGGCCGACCCGGCCGAGATCCGTCACCATCTGGCCGGAGCGGCCCGCCTCCAGCTGTGCTGGGAGGTGGCCCCGGACCGCTGGCAGTTCGACCACCTGCTCATCGCCGACTACTTCGACCACCAGCTCGGGCTGATCAGGCCCCTGGTCGCCGGCCGCCTGGCCCAGCACCCCGGATCGCCGGCCCGGGCCATGTCCCGCCTCGTCACCTGGGCCGGGCCGGAACTCGACCGCGAGTTCGTCGTCGGGGTTCTAGACCGGGCGGCCACCACCCTGGAGAACGAGCTGGCGTTCGAGGAGGCCGCGGTGGCCCTCGAACACCTCCTCGACGTGCTCGACGACCCGATTGCCAGCGTCGACACCCTCATCCGCCTCGCCGCGGCCACCTGCCGCAGCGGGGTGGCCAGCGCCGCCTTCCGGTACCGCTCCGAGGCCTTCGCCGCGGCCAGGGACCTGGACGACCACGACCGGATGGTCGGGACCGCCCTGGCCGGTCTGCCCTACGGGGTCCACGCCGCCGGCGACCCCGACCGGCTCGAGATGATCGGGTACGTCGACGACGAACGGGTCACCAGACTTGAGCCGGAGCAGCTGGCCTACTGGCGGCTGCGCCTGGCCCGCCTGGCCGACCGGCCGGACCTGGCCGACGAGGCAATCAAGGCCGCCGACGCGGCTGGCCTGACCACCCCCGAGCTACGGCTCGAACGGCTCATGGTGGTAGCCGGTGGGGCGGCCCGGAGGATCCGGCGGGACCTGGAGCGGGTGGCGACGGAGCTCCCCGCCGGGCCGACCCGGGCCGGAGCCCGGTTCAGGGTCCTGCGGGCAGCCCTGACCGAACAGGACCACGACGCCGCCACCGACCTGTTCGAGGAGGTCCGGGCCGAGGTCCACGACCACGGCTCGGCCCGCACCCGGTGGGCCATGGAGCTGCTGTTCGTGACCATGACCCGGGTCGGTCTGCGGGAGGACGGCCCCGACATGCACCACGCCCGCCGTATCGGCGTCCAGTACGGCCTCCCCGACGCCTTCGACCACTGGGAGACCCAGGTCTGGTTCGATCTGTGGCTCCAGGATCGCCACGCCGAGGCCCTCGAGCTGCTGGACGCCCAACAGGACGCCATTCCCCGGAACACCGGCTGGCACGCGGCGGTGGCGCTGGGGTCGGCCCACTGTAGCTACGGGAACCGGGCCCACCGGGAAGCCGACCTCGCGGTGGCCGGACTCCGGGCCCGCCCCGACTCGGCCTGGTCGCCCCTGGCCGCCGCCCTCCTGACCGAGACGGCCACCCTGCTCGGCGACCGACGATTGGCCCGGGCCGCCTCGGGGATGCTGGCCGGCCGATCCGGCCAGGCCCTGCTATTGACCAGTGCGACCGCCTACCTCGGGCCCGTCGACCGCTACCTGGCCCTGGCCGACGGGGCCCGCGGCCGGGATCCGCGCCCCCGGCTCGACCGGGCCGCCGCCCAGGCCCGAGCGGCCGGCAGCCGGCTGTGGTCGGAACGGATCGCCCGGCAGCGGTCACAGCTCCGGTAGGCCCACCGGCTGCACCGTCCCTCCCACAGTGCCGTCCCCTGCTCCGATCCCTTACTCGTCGTTATCGAATCGTTATTCGTCCACCCCAACATCCGCGGCGGGAGGGAGAGGAACCGACCATGAGCGGCCTGCGTACTGTCCACGATCTGGATCTCGACCGGGTCGAGGCGGCCCGGAACGACGAGGAGGCGATGTCGTGGCTCCGGTCGGGCGACATCCTGGTGGCCCGACGGGAGTCGTCGTGGACCTCCAGGGTGATCGGCGCGCTCGACGGCTACTGGAGCCACTCGGCCCTCTATGTGGGCGACGGTGAGCTGGTGGAGGCGGGTATCAACGGGGCGACCATCACCCCCATCACGATCTTCCGCAGCCGCTTCCCGGACGGGGTAGCCGCCATCCGGGTCGCCCGACGGTCCGAGGACGGCGCCGGCGCGGCGGCCTGGGCCCGGAAGCTGGCCAATGGGCCGGACCGGGGCCGGTTCTCAGGGTTCGATCTCGGCCTGGCCCTCCTGATGCTGCGGCGCGCCCGAGGCCGGCAGGCCCTGGCTGCGCTGGCCTCGGTGAACGACGCCGGGCTCGATACCTCCCTCCCCCCGTTCACCTCCACCTGCTCCAGCCTCGTCTACCACAGCTTCCGCCCCGGATCCGGGGTGGAGCTCGCGGTGCGGGTCCCGCCCGACCTCGAGCTGGTGAACGGCGAGCTCCGGTTCGGGCCCGAGGACGAGATCGCCGATCTCGTCGCCCCCATCGAAGGAACGGGCCACGGTCCAGCCGGGCCGACGACGGCGGGGGATGGCCACCTCGGCCACTGGAGCCGCCTGTTGGCCGGGCTCCGGCGGGCGGCGGCCGGGGCGGTCGCCGCCGACACCCTCAATTCCATCGACGTGGCCGACGGGGTGACCCCCGGGGACCTCTGGATGATCGACAAGCCGGACCGGCGCTGGCTGTTCCGCCCCTCCGACGCCTCCCGGGCCGGACGGCAGATCGATCAAGCCAACGGTGCGGTCCGGACGACGATGATGAGCCGGCCACCGGCCACCGTCACCACATACCACACCGAGGCGGCGGCGTTCCGCCTCGACGACCCACCGGAGGACGTGGTCGCCTCGGTGGCGGCCCGGGACGAGTGGCGCGCCGGGCAGGCAGGGCGGAACGCCAGCCTCGCCTTCATCGCCGGTGACGTCGACCGGTGGCCCAGCCCGTCCACGGTCACCGTCGCCTTCCTCGGCGGGACGGTCCACCTGCACCACCGCATCGCCGAGGCCGCCGGGGCCATCTCCGAGAGCTGCGGCCTGACCCTCGACTTCGGCCACGATCCGGACACGGGCCGGTACCGCTCGTGGGCCGAGACCGACACCACCCACGCGGCCGACATCCGGGTCGGCTTCGACCAACCCGGTCACTGGTCGTTGGCCGGCACCGCCTCGATCGACCGATCCGTCGGTGTTGCCGGCGGCGCGGCCGGCGGTCGCCCCGGCCAGCGGAGCCTCAACCTCCACGGCTTCGACCGGGAGCTCCCCGTCGACTGGGCCGGCACCGTGCTCCGCGTCTTCCTCCAGGCCATCGCCTTCCACCACGACCACCAGAACCGGCGGGGACCGTGCCGGACCGGGTTCCGATGGGAGGACGACGACACCTACCAGCGGACCGTCGACCGCCGGGGCGTCCACATCACCGACCCCAATGGTCGGCGCGCCGGGATCTACACCTACCTCTCGGGGGCCCCCAACCAGTGGAGCCGGGCCAAGGTCGATCGCCGCCTGCGGTCCACGGCCACCGACGGCCCGGCCGCGTATCCCCTGGATCCGGCCTCGGCGATGCTCTACCGCTTCCCGGAACTGTTCTACCGCCAGTGGCCCAGCCCGTGCGCACCCACCAGCGACGGCCAGACCCTGTCCGACGGGGACCGGCGGGGCCTCGACCTGCTCTACCCGACGGTGGCCGGGGCCAGCCAGCGGTACCCGCTGGCCATCGCCCTGGCCTCGGCCGCCCTGACCGGCCCGGGTGGCGGTGGTGGCCGCCGCCCTCACCACGGTCCGGACCCCGGCGATCACCCCGTCCCCGACGACGACCACCGGACCGCGGCGATGGCCGACCCCGGCCCGTGCGGGGACGCCGCCCACGCCGCCGGGATGTACGCCGTGCTGCGGGAGTTGAGCCGACGGGTCGTCGACCACCCCTGAACCACCCGTGGCCCGGCGGTCCGCCGGGCATCGACCGGTGGGTCCGGACGCCGCTACCGCAGCAGGCTGATCAGCGACAGCCCGACGATGAGCACCACCACGGCGATCATCAGCAGGGCGGCCTGGAGCGGGGGGTGGGATTCACGTTCACTCACGGGGCCTCCTCGCCACCGTCCCCGGCCGGGCCCGGCCCGCCGGATGGCCGGCCGATGGCCAGCGGAGCCCGCCGACGGTGGACGCTCAGGTAGACGAGACCGTCCGGGCCGGCGTTGACCTGGCGCCCGGCGCCGCGGGGAACGAGGGCCACGGTGGCCGGGCCGAGGGGGTGGACGGTCCCCTCAACCAGCAGCTCCCCGTGGCCGGAGGTCACGTACAGCAACACGTCGACCTCGGCGTTCACGTGGCCACCGATCCGGTCGTACGGGGCCAGGGTGACCAGATTGGCGTCGAGGTCGCCCCCGTGGGGGAGGCTCCAGCGAGCTCCCGAACCGTCGACGGGATCGAACCGACCGAGATCGTCGATGGTGACGGCCACCACCCCAGGCCCGCGCGTCACCCCGGGCCGTCCAACGCCGCCTGGTTGACGGCGACGGGGACCTCGCTGATCAGGTTGGCCGCGGCCACCGAGGTGCTGGCCAGCTCGAGCAGCAGGCACTCGAGGGCCCGGGACCACGGCTCGTGGATGGCGCACGGGCCCGAGTCACCACAGGGACGGTCGATCAGGACACAGGTCCCGGTGTCGGTCGGGCCCTCGATGGTTTCGATCACGGCCAGGACCGTCACGTCGGCCAGGTCGACGGCCAAGGAGTACCCACCCGTCGGCCCCGGATCGGAACGGACCCAACCCGCCCGGACCAGCGGATTCACCACCTGCGACAAGAATCCGGGTGTGGAACCGACGGCGTCGGCCAGGGTGGAGCCCTTGATCCGGCCGTCACCCTCCCCGAGGACCCGCAGGGCCCGGACCGCAAGATCGCTCTTGCGGGTTACTTCAAGTCGCATAGGATAAGACTATTCGTTTCAACCCTGAAAACAAGCTCGTCAGAAGGAGCCATGCCAACCTCGCTCAGCGACGCGGCCGATGCCGCGGGTGCACCCGTCAAGGATCTTCACCCTACTGAAACCTCCGGGCCGACACCGAGCCGACCCGCCCGGTGGCGGCCGGGACAATGGCTCGGCCCGCTGGCCTGGTCCTGGCTGGGCCTCCTGGTGGGGGTGTCGTTCCTGGCCACACCGGTGAAGTTCACGGTCGCCTCGCTCCCCCGGGCCACCGCCCTCGAGGTCGGGCGCGCCACCTTCTCGGCCCTGGCCTCGCTGGAGTGGGCCCTGACCGCCGCGCTGGTGGTGGTGCTGGTGGTGGCCCAGCGGTCCGGTTGGCCCGCACCACCGCCGGTGTTGATCGCCGCCGGAGTGGTGGTGGCCGCCGTGGTCGTCCAGGCGGTTTGGCTGCTCCCGGCCCTCGACCACCGGGTCGGCGAGATCGTCTCGGGGATCGAGTCACCCCCGTCGTCCCTGCACACCGTCTACGGGGCGGTGGAGGGGCTCCAGGCCGTGGCCCTGGTCGCGTTGGGGGTGGTGTCGGTCCGGGTGACCGGCCCGGCCCCCGGACGATGACGCCCCCGGCCAGCGGGGTCCAGACCAGGGGCGCCGGCCCTCAGGGGATGACCCCGGCCTCGCTGAGCCCGGCGATCCGGCCCCAGTCGTGGCCGAGCTCGAGCAGGATCTCCTCGGTGTGTTCGCCGACCTCGGGCGAACGGGTGGCCGGCGGGGGCCGGAAGCCGCTGAAGTCCACCGGGGTGGCCACCGTCCGGTCGCCGAAGTCGGTCGGACGGATGACGCCGGCGTCGGCCACCACCGGGTCCTCGAGCATCGTCGGGATGTCGAGGACCGGGTCCCACCAGACGTCCTCGGCGGCGAAGATCTCGGCCCATTCGGCCAGTGGGCGTTTGGCGAACTCGGGGTCGAGCAGGTCGATGACCTCGCGACCGTTGCGAACCAACCGGCCGAACGACGAGAACCGCTCGTCGTCGAGGAGGTCGGTCCGGCCCACCGCCTTCAACACCTGGGGCCAGTGCCGGGTGGGTTCGAGGCCGAGCAGCCAGAACCACCGGCCGTCGCCGGCCTGGTAGCAGGCCAGCAGCGGATTGAACATCATCCGGTGCATGCCCTCGGGCATCGGGTGATCGTCGCGGATCTGGGCGATGAGGTCCGATGAGATCGTGTAGGCGCCCGTCCGCAGCAGCGAGGTCGTGACGAACCGGCCCTGCCCCGTCCGCTCCCGGTCGAACAGGGCGGCGGCGATACCCCCGGCCAGGGCCATCCCGGTCGGATGATCGCCCAGGCCCGGACGGGGAACCGGGGGGTCGGCCTCCGGGCCCACCAGTGAAGCCGCCACCCCGGATCGCGACCAGTAGGCACCGATGTCGTAGCCCGGCTTGCCCGCGCCGCAGCCGGTGGTCCCGTACCCGGTGATCAGGCCGTACACCAGACCCGGGTTCCGCCGGGCCAGGTCGTCCGGGCCGAGGCCCAGCCGGGCCAGGGACCCGAGCCGGGTGCTGGTGATGAACACGTCGGCCCGGTCGAGCAGGTCGAACATGACCTCTAGGCCCTCCGGCCGTTTCAGGTCGAGGCAGATGCTCCGCTTGTCCCGGTTGTCGAGCTCGAAGTAGGACGGCGTGCCGTTGGAACGCTGCATGTCACCGTCGAGGGGTTCGACCTTGATCACCGACGCCCCCCAGTCGCCCAGCATGGCGGCCGCGGCCGGACCGGCGATCACCATGGCCAGTTCCACGACCATCACCCCCGCCATCGGCCCGGCCAACGACGGTACGGACGACAGCTCCGGCGATACGGCACCGTCCTGATCGGCACCGTCCTCAACGGCACCGTCCTCGACGGCACCGTTCTGCCGCGTCTGGCCCCGCCCTCGCTCGTTCACGGTCCTACCCCCTGGTGTGCGCCGGTCCCCGTGTGCAGATCATAGGGGGTGGACCCGGCCCGGGCCCGCCCGACCGCGGCATATCCCGTGCCAACCCGGCCCTCCGGCCCATTAGCGCACGGCCTGGCTCGGCTGGGGCCGGCCGATGAGCCGGTTGGCGCTGCGCAGCACGGTGCACACGGTATGCCGGTCGACGTCGTCAGGCGCCAGCCCGGTGACGGTCAGCGTCGCCTGCTCACCGGGGAGCAGGGTGATCAGGCCGTCGTCCGCCGTGGCCCCGGGATGCAGCTCGTCGGCGAGGACGGTGAGGTCCCTCATGAGGGTGTGCGCGGTCAGCTGCACCCGGAACGCCGGCCGCCGGCAGTAGGGGTCGGCGGCGGGCAGGATCTCGAGCGAGGCGGCGGCCGGGCCGAGGCGGAGCTCCCGGTCGGGGCGGAACCACCACCAGCCCCGCGTCCGCGTCGCCCCGTCGTCCACGTCGGCCACGATCAGCTCACTGGTCGGGTCGTAAGGGCGGGCCACCGGGGCGGGGACGGTCACCCGGCCGGTCGACCACGGGGCCACCTCGACGGCCACTGTGGCGGCGGCGCAGACGGTCCCGTCGGCGGACCGGCGGCTGATGGCCAGCGACCCGGTCCAGGGCCCGGGCCGGTCGTTCACCATGACCACCACCAGCTCCCCGGGGCGGCCGGCGGCGTCGAGGTCGATGTCCACCGTGGCCGGGGCCGGCTGGATGGTGACCAGGCGGTCCAGGAAGGCCCGGCGCAGGGCATGGAACGCCGGCTTGCGCCGACCGCCCCGGTCGAGCACCGACGGGCTGGCCCCGGGCCAGCAGTCGTTGAACTGCCCCCACAGGGCCCCCATGCAACGCCCCCGGTGGGCCCGGAGATGCTCGATGCCGGTAGTGACGGCACGGGCCTGGTTGAGCTGGGTGGCCCACAGCCAGTCGTTCGGATCTTCGGGAACCTCGAAGATCGGGACCAGGCCGCGGGTGAGCTGCCCGGCCACGGCGTCGATCCGACCACGGCCGACGGCACCAGGCGAGCCGGAGCCGATCCACTCGTCGGACCGACCACCCGCGGCCGGGCTCCGGAGCGTGGCCGCCGTGCCCGGGGCCGGCCAGCCGAGCCCGGTCACGAACCGGGGCACACGGTCGCGGTAGCGGGTGTGATCGAGGTTGTCCCACCCGTCCCAGAGTTGGCGGCAACCGTGATCGTCGTCGGTGGTGGAACGATCCATCGATCCGGCGTACGGGCTACCGGGCCAATATGCCCGGTGGGGGTCGAGCTCGGCCACGATCCGGGGTAGCAGGTCGAGGTAGTAGCCAGCCCCCCACAGTCGGCCGTCGAGCTCCCGCGGCCAGCCCCGCTCGAACCAGCCCGCGAACGCCCCGTCGTTGCCGTTCCACACCGCCAGGCTCGGATGGGGCATCAGCCGCTCGACATTGTCGACCGCCTCGGCCCGCACCTCGTCGGCCAGGAGTCGTTCCGGGTAGGCGGCACCGACGAAGGGGAAGTCCTGCCAGACCATGATGCCGAGCTCGTCACACTGGTCGTAGAAGGCGTCGGCTTCGTACACGCCGCCCCCCCACACCCGGACCAGGTCGGCACCCAGCTCTCGGAGTTCGTTTGCCCGCTGCCGGTAGCGTGGGTCGTCGACGAGGCAGGGGAACGGCTCGTCGGGAAACCAGTTGACCCCCCGAGCGAAGATCGGGACGCCGTTTACCACGAGGGTGAATCTGGAGCCGTCCGGATCCTCGGACGTGTCGAGCTCGATGGTGCGGAACCCGACCCGGCCCGTCCAGGCGTCGAGCACGGCGCCTCCATCGGTGACAAGTTCGACGGCCACCGGGTAGAGCGGTTGGTCTCCCAGGGTGTGCGGCCACCACCGGTCGACCGGACCCACCGGCACCTCGATGGTGGTGGGTCCACCACCATTCTCGACCGGGACCGAGGCCACCACCAGGCCCCGCCCGTCGGGCTCGTCGACCACGAGCCGGAGGCTGAGCCCCACCGCGGGCAGGGGCGTGACCTCCCCCGACTCCGTCCCGGCCCGTTCGATCGCGACGACGACGGTGAGCAGGCCGCGATCGCGGTCGTCCACCACCGGGACGGGGCGAACCGACGACAGCCGGGCAGTGTTCCAGGACTCCAGTCGCACTGGGCGCCAGATGCCGGCGACCAGCGACGCCGGCGACCCGTCGCCGCCCCACGAGGCCGCCATCTTCCGCAGGTAGGCGTGGGTGTCAGTGTCAGTACCGTCCACGGGGAGCGGGCCGTACCGGCGAGCGCGACGATCGGCCTCGGGCTGGGCCGGAGCGAACTCGACCTCGAGATCGTGGCGGCCCGGGCTGAGGCGGTCGCTCACGTCGAAGCGGTACCGGCGATGCATGTTCCCGGTGGTGCCCACCACCTCACCGTCCAGCCGGATCACGGCCAGGGTGTCCAGCCCGTCGAACGCGAGGTCACGACGATCGAACGCCGATTCGTCGTCGATGGTGAGGGTGTGGTGATAGGTCCAGGTCTGTTCGGCCACCCAGGCCCAGCCTCCGGCATCATCCGGGGGGACAACGGAGGCTGGGAGCTCGCCGGCGTCGACCAGGAGGGGTACCACACAACCGGGTACGTGTCCGGGCACCGACCGTCCCGCGGCGTCGCGGAGGGTCCACCCCTGCTCCAGGGGGCGGACCTGACGCTCGACTGGGCCGACGAGCTGCCATCGGGGGCTTGGCGCCGAGGACCAAGCGGGCTGGGATGGCCAGTAGTTCATCGTCGACGTCCATGAGATCGGCGAAACCCCATAGAGGGCCCGCTAGGTCCGTCGCCACCCCCCATACGGGCACCGCCTCCCGGGCAACGCACGCGTCCTCCCGGGCAACGCACGCGTCGGCGGGGGGTGCGCTCCGTGACGATACGATAACAAACCTCTATACGCGCTTCAACTCACCCAACCACTGAATTCAGCTAATTCTTGAGGTACGCTGCGGGCCCGGGCATTCGGCCAGGGCCAGAAGGGGTCGTACCCGACGAACAAGCGAGGCAAAGGTACCGTTGGTTCGATCAACCTTGGGGCAGGGGGACACCCGTCGGACGTTGGCCGACGTCGCTCGGCTCGCCGGTGTCTCCTCCGCGGCCGCCTCCCTCGCCCTACGGGGCCGACCAGGAGTTTCGGCGGCCACACGACGCCGGGTCCAGGAGGCCGCCCACGAGTTGGGCTACGAGACCAGGACCGCCCCGGCCCCCGTCCGCCCCGATCGCGTCGCCGTCATGGTGGGCACCAGCCCTGAACAGGAGGCAAGCCGCAACGCGTTCTACGGGCCGATGCTCACCGGAATCGCCGAAGAAGCGGCGCGCCTGGATATCTCAGTCCGCCTTCATGCCTGCCCGATCGACGATGGTTTCCAGCCAATTGACGGTCCGATTTTGGACGACAATCTGGACGGCATCATGGCCGTCGGTGTCGTCCTTTCCGACGTCCTGTTGGCGGCAATCGACGATCTCCCGCTCGTTCTCGTCGACGCCTACCTGAGCCACGATGCCCGGCCCGACCCCCTGAAACCAGCCCGACCGCACAGTTCGGTGCGGACCGACAACGCCGGCGGGATGCAGGCCCTCACCGGACACCTGCTGGCCATGGGCCACGAAGGGATCCTCCTCGTCGGGGGGGACGGTTTCCCGTCGATCGCCGAACGCGCCGCGGCGTACCGGGCCGCGATGGTGTCGGCCCGCCTCGAGCCTCGCCACGAGATCGGACCCCACGACGGTGATCGCGGCCTGGCGGTGAAGGCGGCCGACCTGGTCATGGCCGACCCCTCGATCACCGCGGTGGTGGGGGTCAACGACGTCGTGGCCGTGTCGGTAATGCTGGAGCTGCTGTCGCGGGGGATCCGGGTCCCCTCGGAGGTGTCCGTGGTCGGCTTCGACGGCCTGCCCATGGCGTCACTCACCACCCCCCAGCTCGACACCGCCGTGGCCGCCACCACCGCTACCGGCCGCCAGGCGGTGACCGCCCTAGCCCACCGGATCCGACACCCGGCCGATCCGACCACCGTGACCGCGGTGGCCACCCGGCTGCGGGTTGGCGGCAGTGTGGGCTCCCGGGCCGTCCGTCGAACGGACTAGCCCGGCCGGTCGGGCCACACCACCTCGACGACCAGACCACGGTGATCGCTGGCCAGGGGACCCCCGGTGAGACTGGTGTCGAACACGACCCGGCAGTCGAGCACCCTACCGGCCCCGCCGGCTCGAGCGAAGGGATCGCCGACGAACACGTAGTCGATCCGTTTGCGGTGGACGTTGAGCCGGGCGGCCTGGGGGTTGTCCCGCCAGTCCTGGGTGTAGCCGGGTCCGTACGCCCCCGCCACCCGCCAGGCGTCCTGATAGTAGGTGGTGCGGTCATCGAGGACGGCCAGGGAGGACAGGAATCGGATCTCGTCGGATTCGGGCTCGGCGTTGAAGTCACCGCACAGGATCGGGGGCATCCCCGCCCGGGGGCCGCGGCCGGGGCCGATGGTGTCCCGGTCGCCGCGGGCCGCCCGGATCAGCTCGTCGATGGCCAGCACCGCGGCGATCCGGTGACGGCCGTGACCCGGGGCCGGCGGGAGGTGGGTGACGAACACGTCGAGTCCGGCCGTCGCCGCCCGGAGCAGGGGGAACCCGATCCCGGCCACCAGCGGATCCCCGTCGTCGACGGTGGGCAGCCGGTGGACGGCGTGGTCGTCGATGGGGAACCGTGACAGCATCGCCGTGCCGAACCGGACCCCGCCGGGGACCAACTCCTCGGGCACCGTGAACCCACCGAACACCCAGTGGGGCAGGAACCCGATCTCGTCGGCCAGCCAGCCTGCGGTGTTAGCCGAGCGATCACTCTCCCACGCCTCCTGGAAACAGGCCACGTCCGGCTCGAGGCGCCGGATCCAGGCCACGATCTCGTGACGACGCTCCTCCCATCCGGATTCGAGCAGGGACCCGATGTTCAGCTGGACGACGCTCAGCACGGAGGCGGAGGAGGGCATCAGGGACGTTCTCCTTCGGTCACCACCGTCGGACAGGCCACGAGGGAACCGTTGAGGGCCATCGGGATCAGGGTGAGGAGGTTGGGGGGGCTGAACCCGTGCTCGCCCGACCACATCTCCTCCCTGGTCCACCACCGGATGCCGGTCAGATGTTCGGCGGCCAGCTCGGCGGCGTCCAGCCGGGGACGGGCCTCGAACCGGGGCACCCGCATCAGGACCACCCGTTCCTGCTGACCGTCGAAACGGTCGGCGGGCGCGTTCGCCCACCAGACAGTACGGTGCCACACCAGGGGCCCGATCTCGTCGGCCGTCCAGCCGACCTCCTCCTCCAGCTCCCGGCGGATCGCCTGGTGGGTGGTCTCCCCGTTATCGATTCCCCCACCCGGCAGCACCCAATACGACCCGTGCGGGAAGGTCAACCGGACCAGCAGGACCCGCCGGTCGGGGTCGACCACCAGGGCGCGGGCCGCCTGACGCAGCCGGCCTCCGGGCCGGTGGTACACCACGCCCGGGGCCGTCCCGGGCGAGGTCACGAAGGACTCGGCCAGGAAGCCGTAGCGCTCGTAGAACCGACGGGCCCGGGTGTCACGCTGGTCGATGGTGAACCGCACCCCCCTGGGGTATCCGGTGAGCACGTCACGCAGCAGGACGCCACCCACACCGGCCGCCTCGTGTTCCGGCTCGACGCACAGGCACCGGATCCGGCCCGGCGTGGCCACCGAGAAGCCGGCGGGGGGATGGACGCCCCCGGATCCGCCCCCCGGGAGGCAGGCCAGGGTCACCCGGGCGCCACCGTCGATGAAGCCGGCGAGACGGGCCGTCAGGTCGGTCACGTCGTCGTGGAGCCGGTGCGGCACCGTGTGACGCCGGCTCCGCAGCAGGATCCGGGCGAGCGTGGGAGCGTCCTCGGGGGATGCAGGGCACAGTTCGACCACGAGAGGACGGTAGCCAACTGGCCCCGGAGGGGCCCATCGGCGCCCCCGGGGACACACCGCCGGGTTGTTCGAAACGCAGGGTTGTTCGAAACGCAGGGTTGTTCGAAACGCAGGGTTGTTCGAAACGCCTGAGCGATCCCGGCATCGCATCTGGTGATGCCTACTCTACTAGAGGCCGTGACCACAACCGACATATCGCCAAGCCGGCATATCGCGTTCCCGCTTCCATCCATGAACAGCCGGAACTGATCAATATTGGAATCAACAATCGACATTGGACAGCACATCTTCCCTCCGCTCCTCAATATCAATCCACGCGATTGGCCCCCAGGCGACGAGGCGATCGGACTCGACCCTCCAATGAGGATCAAAGCCAGGGTCCGACGGCGCTATTGTCTCCGTTCGCCCCGATCGGAACCACCGGCGGGGTCATGATCGGCCGTCGGGCCGGCCGGGTGATGGTGGCGCCCCGGCGGTTGGATTCCGAACGACCGGATCCGGGGACGGCCCCCGCCGACCACCGGGGCCGGGCGGACCCCGGCCACTCGGCGCTCCCCGGCGCGCACTCGGCCTCATCGCTCTGGCCAGGAAAGATACCCTTGTATCACATGACGTATCGCATGAAGCCCACCAGGCTGCTGGTCGGGCCGGTCGGCGGTGACCACCGGCGCCACCCCACCACCGGCGCCCCAGTCCCCCGCTCGCCCCCGAAGGAACACCCCCCTTGCCGACCCCCGTTCGGCCGCCCGTCACCCCCCCACACCCACCGGCCGACGCCCACATCGATAGTCAGGTCCAGAATATTTCTGATTAAATTCCAGGCCTCTGGTAACAGGTGAACTGGAGTCCCCATTCAGTTTGCTTCAATTCAATCTTGAGTATCAGAACAATTCTGACCAGGGCCGACCCCGCGCCAGGCGCGGCACTGTTGTGGGGAGCGACAAATTGGCGCAGGTCAGGGCGACTCTGGTCCATCCTTTGAGGGGTTGATAGCCCCCCGATGAGCTCTTGACAGAACTAACCCAGTTATTTTTAGATCGTTACGAATGATCACCCCGCCCGACCCCCGTGACGCTCAGTCGTTGTCGACCCACAACCGGTCGCTGATCCTCAACGCCTTGCGCGATGAGCCCCTGAGCCGCGCCCAGCTGGGCCGCATCACGGGTCTGTCGGCCCCGTCGGTGACCCGGCTGACCAAGGGTCTGATCGACGAACGGATGGTGGTCGAGCTCGACGAGCAGACCGGCGGCCTCGGCCGGCCCGCCCGGCTCCTGGCCCGCAACCCGGGGGCGGGGGCCCTGGCCGCGTTCGAGCCCCTGAGCCCCACCACCGGCCACTGGGCCCTGGCCAACGCCGTGGGTACGCTCGTGGCCGAGGGTGAGTTCCACACCGACCCGAACGGCCCCGCCGACGAGGACGCCCTGGTGGAACAGGCCGCCGCCTGTATCCACCGGGCCAGCGAAACCACCCGGCTCGAACTACTCGCCCTGGCCGTCGCCGTGCCCGGCATGGTGAACCCGAACACGGGCCACGTCTACGAGGCCCCCAATCTGGGCTGGTTCGATGTCGGCCTCGCCCGACTCTTGGAAAAGCATTTCCATCCTGACGTCCGGGTAGCCGTTGACAACGACGTACGGGTCCAGGCTTACGCCCACCGGCGGCGCACCCTCGATCCAGCGGTCCGGGACTTCGTGGTCGTCCGCCTCGACACCGGCCTCGGATCTGCCATCGTGGTCAACGACACCCTGGTGCGGGGCCACCACTGGGCGGCCGGCGAGGTCGGTTTCCTGCCCCTCGGCACCGACCGCCCGTGCGGCCAGCTCCCGGGAGGGCGGGGCGTCCTCGAACAGCAGCTGTCGGCCGAGGGCATCGTCCAGCGGTACCGGAACGCCCTGTGTGAGCAATCCCAGGCTCCCTACAACGAGAACATCGACGCCGTCGACATCGTCCGGAGGGCCGGCCACGACCCGGTGGCCCAGAAGGTCGTCAACGACACCATCACCCTGCTCGGCCTGGGCACCGCCGCCATCACCAGCATCGTCGACCCCCAGGTCATCATCGTCGACGGGATCATCGGGACCCGGATCAACGGGTTGGGCGAGGCCCTGACCGCTGAGCTGGAACGCGTCTTCCTGAACCCGCCCGAGGTCCTCATCTCGGCCCTCGGCGCTGAAGGCGCAGTGCCGGGAGCCCTCGAACTGGCCGAGCTCCTCACCCTCGGCGCCGTGGCTGGGCCGCTGCACCCCACCTCGATGGCGGTGGTCCGGCCATGACCGCCATCCTCCCCGGACGATGGTCGGTGTTCGTCGGTTTCGGCGGTCTCGTGGCCTGCCTGACGGTGAGCGAGAAGTCGTTTGCCACCACCGCCAACCTGCTCAACCTGCTCCAGCAGAACGCCCTGATGGGCATCGTGGCGCTCGGCATGCTCGTCATGATGGTCAGCGGCGGGTTCGACCTGTCGGTCGGTGCCGTAGGGGCCAGCGCCAACGTCACCGCAGCCTATGCCCTCCGGGAGCTCGGGGTGATCGCCGCCATCGGGGCCACCGTCCTGGTCGGTGCGACCGCGGGACTCGTCAACGGCCTCCTCATCACCAAGGTCAACATCAGCCCGTTCATCACCACCCTGGGCACGGCTACGGTGATCTCCGGCCTGCTCTACGTGGTCACCGAGGCCACCCCCGTCTACGACGTCCCCGACTACTTCGCCGTGATCGGCAACGGCCGGACGGCGTCGATCCCCAACGGATTCCTGATCATGCTCGCCGTGGCCGTCGTGCTCGGGCTGGTGCTCGAGTTCACCGGTTTCGGCCGCCACCTGTACGCCACCGGATCCGACCACCAGGCCGCCGACCTGCTCGGTGTGGCCACCGACCGGGTCCTGATCAAGGCGTACATGATCGGCGGGCTGTGCGCCGCCCTCGGCGGCCTGCTGCTACTGGGCCAGACCGGGATCGGCCAGCCCAGCGCCGCCGACAGCTGGCCACTGCTCGCCATCGCCGCCTGTGTGCTCGGGGGAGCAACGCTGTCGGGCGGTGTCGGCACCGTGGCGGGAACGCTGTTGGGCGTCGCCGTGCTCGGTGTGTTGTCGAACGGGTTGAACCTGATCGGGGTCTCACCGTTCTGGAAGCCGGCCGCCAGCGGGATGATCCTGATCTCCGCCGTGGCCGTCGACAGTTTCCGGCAAGGACGCCGGGTCTAGCGATGCACGAGGGACCAACCATGCACACCACCGACCGACGATCTCCAACGAGCCGACAAACTCGGCCGACAGAACCCGACCCGTCCCGGCGCCGTCATCCCGTGACGGTGATGGTCGTGGTCATGGCCTGGCTGCTCGCTCTGGCGAGCGGCTGCTCCCTGAGTTCGTCGGACACCGGTTCCGGCCCGGAGCCGTCGGCCAAGCCCTCGGGACCGGCGACTTCACCGGAGGGCCTCGGTGAACCGGCCCGGTCCACGCCCGGGGGTGAGACCGCCGAGATCGGGGTGATGGTGTGGGACACCGAGATCCCGTTCTACGCCCGCTTCATCGATGCCCTCGAGGACGGCGCCGCCGCCCAGGGGGTGACGGTGACCCTCCGCAACGGCCAGGCGGACCTGGCCGAGCAGATCGCCGTCATCGACCAGTTCGTGGCCGACGGCGTCGACGCCCTCATCGTCACCCCGAGCGACTCTGAGGGCATCACGGCCGCCGTCCAGCGGGCGGTCGCCGCCGGCATCCCCGTGATCGCGGCCAACAACCGGATCGGCGACGACGGTGGTGCCCTGACCTTCGTCGGGGCCGACGACGTGGAGTTCGGACGGCAACAGGCCCAGCTCCTGGTGGAGGCCATGGGAACCGAGGGCCGGGTGGGCCTCATCCAGGGGCGGCTCGGTACCTCCCCCCAGATCCTCCGGGAGCAGGGGTTCAAGGAGGAACTGGCCCGGTACCCGGGCATCGAGATCGTGGCCACCCAGAGCGCCGACTGGGCCGAGGACCAGGCGGTGGCCATCGTCCAGGACTGGCTGGTCTCCTTCGGCCAGGACGAACTCGACGCCATCGTGGACCAGGGCCCCGAGGGGGTGGCGGCCGCCGGACTGGTCCGGGCCTCCGGCCGGGACGAGCTGATCGTGATCCTCGGCGACTACCCGAGAAATGTCCGTGACGCGATCGCCGCCGGCACCGTGTACGGCACCATCAACCAGGACCCGTACCCCCAGGCCTACCAGGCCGTGGAGCTGGCGGTCCGGGCGTTGAACGGGGACCGCAACCTGGAGGAGAACTACTACGTCCCCCTTCCCTGGGTCACCGCGGCCAACTTCGACGAGATCCCTCCGGCCTGGGGGGGTTGACGATGCGACCGGTGATCGCCAAGATCTACGGCTGGTCGTGGCTCAGCCGCTTCGGCCTCGAGCCCAAGGTGGCCGCGGCCACCCTCCGTTCCCACGGTGTGACGGGCGTGGTGGTCCAGAACCACCTCGCCCCCACTCCGGTCTCGGCCGTCTCGCAGCACGGCGGACCCAACGGCGGCGTCGCCTTCGACCACGCCTTCCGTGACGCCCTGAACGGGGAGAACCTCGCCTACTACGAGGCCTTCCCGGTGTTCCTCGACACCCCCTACCTATTCCACCATCCCGGTGCCGCCCCTCGGACCCACGACGGCCTGCGGATGGTGCAGGAGGACTGGTACCTCGGCCTCGCCCCCGAGTACCCGGGCCTGGTCGAATGGCGGGAGGCCCAGATGGCCCGGATCGTGGCCGAGCTCGAACCGGACGGGGTCTTCCTCGACTGGATCCGCTACCCCGGGTTCTGGGAGATGTGGAACCCCGGGGAGCGCGTCGCCGAGTACTGCTGCTACGGGCCCGTCGAAGGGCCACCCCACGACCACCCGGCACCGGGCACCCCGGAGGCCACGGAATGGCGGTGCGAGTGGATCGGGGCGGTCGTCGACCGGCTGGCCGCCGCCGCGGCCAGGGCCGCGGCGGCCCGGCAACTACCCCCGCCGGTCATCGTGGCCAACCTGGTCGGCATCGGCGCCAATGTGGTCGACAACGGGGCCGAACGCCTCCTCGGCCAGCGCCCGAGCCGGCTCGCCGTCGGCGCCGACGTGGTGGCCACCATGGCGTACCACCAGGTCAGGGGCACAGACCCGTATCTGGAAGTCATCCGCTCGATGGCGGCGGCCACCGCCGGCCACGACCGTCCGGTGTGGGCCTGCATCCAGGCCACCGCGGTCGAGCCCGCCATCGGTCCCCGGATCTCTCCCAGCGGCCGGGTGGTCACCATCGACCAGCACGAGGCGGCCATCGCCGGAGCCGTCGATTCCGGGGCCCAGGGTCTCATGGTGTTCCACTGGGAGCGATACCTCGAGGCCGAGGCGGCCGGCGACCACCGTTGGGCCGAACAGCTCCAGGCGTTCGGAGCGACCCCATGACCGGGACCGGACCCGACACCGGCACCGTCCGGACCGGCTCCCGCAGTCGGGACGACGACGCCCGCCACCCCCACGACGGCCCCCTGCTCCAGGTCAGTGACCTGAGCAAGCGGTACGGACCCACCGTGGCCCTCCACCCCCTGTCGTTCACCGTCGACGCCGGCGAGTGCATCGGCATCGCGGGCGCCAACGGGGCCGGCAAGTCCACTGTGATCGCCCTGCTCTCGGGGATCACCCGGCCCTCCACCGGCACCATCCGCCTGGCCGGCCGCCCCCGATCGTTCCCCGATCCCCTGGCGGCCCGGAACGCCGGGGTCGAGACCCTCCACCAGAAGCTCGCCCTGGTCGACACCTTCGACGTCGTCGGCAACTTCCACCTCGGCCGCGAGATCTACCGGGGCGGCATCCTGGCCCCGTTCCGGGTCCTCGACCGGGCCAGGATGCAGCAGCGGACCGAGCAGGCCGTCGCTGACCTCAAGCTGGCCATCCCCGGCGGGGTGAACCGCCGGGTCGGGAGCCTCTCCGGCGGCCAACGCCAGGCCGTGGCCGTGGCCCGGGCCGCCTACTGGCGGTCGAAGCTGCTGCTCCTCGACGAGCCGACGGCGGCCCTGGGCTACGAGGAGACCGCCGCGGCGATCGACATCATCGGCCGGGCCAGCCGGGCCGCCAATGCCGCCACCATCTTCGTCAGCCACGACCTGCCCCTCATCGCCCGGCTATGCGACCGGGTCATCGTCCTGCGGAAGGGCCACCACGCCACCACCCTCGACGACGACCTCACCGTCGATCGTCTGGTCGCCTCCATGACCGGGGCCCGGTCGTGAGCCCGGCCAGCGCCCCCGTCACCGGGGTCGACGTCGGCGGCAGCCAGATCCGTGCCGGCCTGGTGGACGTGCCGTCGGGGACGGTGATCGGCGACATCCAACGGGTGTCGATGCCCCGTCGGGCGGGCGTCGACCAGGTCGCCGATCTGGTCCGCCTCCTGGGCCGGCGCCTCGGCCAAGACCTCGACCACTGCCCCCACGGCGTCGCCCTTCCTGTCCGGCTCCGCTACGGCGAGATCAGCGAGGCCACCCACCTCGGCTACGGCTGGCAGGGCACCCCCGTGGCCAATCTGCCCCGGGCCCTCCGGCCAGCCGTCAACGACGCCGACGCCGTCGGCTTCATGCTCAGCGAGACCGAACCCCCCCGCCCGGGACTGACCGTGGTGCTCACCTTCGGCACCGGGATCGGCAGCTCCATGGTCAAGGAGGGTCGGGTCATAACCTCCACCGAACTGGGCATCCTGCGCCACGACGACACCGTCTTCGAAGAGGCGTGCTCGGGCCGCACCGTCACCGAACGCAACCTCGACGGCTCCACCTGGGCCAGGCTGACCCAACCATTCATCGACTGGATCGAGGCACTCCTCGGTCCCGACGAGTTCGTCGTGGCCGGCGGTCTGGTGGAGCGGTACGACCAGTACTTCGGTCAGCTCTCGTCCGAGGCCACAATCCGTCCCTGTCCATCGTCACACGAGGCCGGCATCATCGGTGCCGCCCTTACGGCCCGAGGGAGCCTCTGATGGCACCATCAATCATCGCCGACCCGTCGACCGCGACCCGAACCCTTCCCCGCCTGTTCGTGTACCGGAGCACCACCGTGATCGCCGACGCCGTCGCCCAGGTCGTCCACCAGTACGTCACCGTCACCGCTGACCCCGTCCTCGGACTCGGGACCGGGGTGAGCATGGACCCCATCTACGCCGAGCTCGTCGAACGGTACCGGCGGGGATCGTCCTCGTTCGGCCACGTCAGCTTCGTGCAGCTCGACGAGTACTTGGGTCTGCACCCGGGGAGCCCGCACCGGTTCCGGCACTCGCTGCTCAGCCGGTTGATCGACCCGACCGACGCCCGCCCCGAGGCCCTGGTGTCACCCGACGTCGACGACCCCCTGCTGGACGCCGCCGCGGCCGCCTTCGAGCGGCGTATCGCGGTGCGACCGGTGGGCCTCCAGCTCCTCGGGATCGGCCGCAACGGCCACATCGGGTTCAACGAGCCGGGCACCCCGTTCGACTCGCTCACCCGGGTCGTGCCCCTAACACCCGACACGATGCAGGCCAACCGACGGTCGTTCCCGTCGGCCAAGGACATGCCCACCCACGCCCTGACCCAGGGCATCTCCACCGTAATGGCCGCCGACCGGATCGTGCTGGTGGCGGTGGGGCCGACCAAGCAGGAGGCCCTGACCCGGGCCCTGAGCGGGCCGGTGACCCCAGACGTACCCGCCTCGATCCTGCAGGAACACCCCAACGTGACCGTGATCGCCGACGAAACCGCGGCGTCCGGTCTGGACCAGGCCCTGGGGGGTCACGTCACGCGCTGGCGCTGCCGCCGGCGCCGTCAGGGGGCGCCCGCGCAGTAGACGTTCCCCTCTGCGTGCCCTCAGTCCTGTCCGCACGCCGCCGGACGGAGCATGAGCACCGGCACCCTTCCCGCCGCCGGGCCGTGTCGCTCATGTGTCACCAGAAGGGGACGGGTACCGGCCGGACCGCCGCCCGGCCGGTACCCCCGCTCGCTTTCGGCGAGTGCAGCCGCGGTGACCGATCCCCCCCCGCCGCGGGGATCGGTCACCGTCCGGCCGGTCGGCGTCATGCTTGCCCCGTGGACACCGATGGTGCCCCTGATCAGGATCGCCGCCGGTTCCCCCGCCGCCCACGACCCCTACGGCCAGTGGCTCATCGTCGGCCTGGTCGCCTCCCTGGCCGGCGACGTCCTGCTGCTCTCCGATCGCGGCTTCGTGCCCGGTCCCGGCCCTGGCCCTGGCCACCCTGTTCGTGATCTCCGACGCCCTCCTGGGGTGGAACCGGTTCGTGGCCGCCCGGAGCTGGATGCCCGTGGCCGTGATGGTGGCCTACCACGGGGCCCAGGCGCTACTCGTACTCAGCCTCTACCGGACCAGCCCGCCTGGGCCCTGAAAGGCGCGCCGGTCGGGGACCCGGCCCTGATAATGACTCACACCGGCGGGGCGACATGGTCGGGGCTGAGGTCGATCCGCCGCAGTAGCTGGGCGTTGACGGCCACGACGATGGTCGACAGGGTCATGGCGATCGCTGCCACCGCCGGAGGCATCGAGACCCCGGCGAAAGCGAACACCCCGGCCGCCACGGGGATGGCCACCGCGTTGTAGGCCGTGGCCCAGGCCAGGTTCTGGATCATCTTGACGTAGGTCGCCTTCGACAGTTCGATGACCCCGACCACGGAGCGGGGGTCGCTGGACGCCAGCACCACCCCGGCCGACTCGACGGCAACGTCGGTGCCGGCCCCAATGGCCAGGCCGACGTCGGCCTGGGCCAGGGCGGGGGCGTCGTTCACCCCGTCGCCCACCATGGCCACCCGTCGGCGCCCGGCCTGCAGTTCCCCGACCCGGGAGGACTTGTCGGCCGGGAGCACCTCGGCCAGCACCCGGGCGATGCCTAGCTCGCGGGCCACCCGCTCCGCCACCGGCCGGGCATCGCCGGTGATCATCACCACCTCCACGTCACGCCGGTGCAGCGCCGCCACCGCCGCCTCCGATTCTGGCCGAACCCGATCGGCCAGGGTCACGGCCCCGACGACCCCGCCGTCCACCACGACGTCGAGCACCGAACCGCCCTCGTCCCTCCACCGGCCTGTCCGGGAGGCCAAATCGTCAGGCTCGGTCAGGTCCTGGTGTCGGAGCAGGGCGGGGCCGCCCACCTCCACGGTTGTGCCCTCCACCGTGGCCCGCACCCCCCGACCCGGGAGGGCTGTGAACCCCTCGGCCGACGGGACGGGCCCGGGCGAACCGACCCCGGTCCCCCCACCGGCAGCCGAGACGATGGCCCGGGCCGCGGGATGCTCGCTCTCCATCTCGGCCCCGGCGGCCAGGCGGAGCACGTCGGCGGGGTCCCAACCGGCCGTGGCGGCCCGGTCGACCACCACATGGTTGCCCATGGTGAGGGTGCCGGTCTTGTCGAACAGGACGGTGTCGACCTCCCTCATGCGCTCGAGGGCCAGCCGGCTCTTGACCAGGATCCCGTTCCGGGCCCCGACGGTGGTGGAGATGGAGACGACCAGGGGGATGGCCAGGCCGAGGGCGTGAGGGCAGGCCACCACCAGCACCGAGATGGTGCGGCTGATGGCCTGGTCCGTCTCACCAAGGGCGGCCCACACCACGAAGGTGACCACCGCCACCCCAGTGGCCACGTAGAACAGGACCCCGGCGGCCCGGTCGGCCAGGGCCTGGGTGCGGGAGCTGGAGGCCTGGGCCTCGGCTACGAGGCGCTGGATCCCGGCCAGAGCGGTGTCGTCTCCGACGGCGGAGATCCGGACCCGCAGGGCGGAGTCGGTGGCTACGGTGCCCCCGACCACCTGGTCGCCCCGGGACCGGGTGACGGGCACCGACTCACCGGTGATCATGGACTCGTCCACCGCGGCCGAACCGTCCACCACGGTCCCGTCGGCGGGGACCCGGCCCCCGGGCCGGACCAGGACCACGTCGCCCGGGCCCACCTGGTCGAGGGGGACGGTGGTCGTCCGGGACCCGTCGAGGACCTCGGCGGTGTCGGGGAGAATGGCGGCGAGGGCGGCCAGGGCCCCCTGCGCCTGCCCGATCGCCCGCATCTCCTGCCAGTGCCCGAGCAGCATGATGACGATCAGGCCGACCAGCTCCCACCAGAAGTCGAAGTTGCCGAAACCCAACGATCCGGCCAGTGACGACACGAAGGCCACCGTGATCCCCAACGCCACGAGCGACATCATCCCCGGTTGCCGGGCTCGGGCCTCCGACACCGCCCCCGACAGGAAAGGCTGACCGCCCCAGACGTACAGCACGGTGCCGAAAACCGGGGGCACCCACACCGACAGCACCTCGGGCAGGGTGTACCCGAACCAGTCCTGGAATTGGCGGGAGCACACGGCCACAGGCACGGCCAACACGAGGCTCCACCAGAATCGGCGCCGGAACATCTCGGCGTGATGGTGCATCAAACCCTCCGTTCCGACCCGCCCGGCTACTCTGGTAGGGTCAGCCGGACCGGCCGGCGAGGTCCCCGAAAATGGCCTCGTTGGGCATGTTGAGCTGGGCGTCCAGTCCGAGCCGGTACCGCATACGGTTTGACATGCCCGCCTGGACCTCGGGCCGCAGGGCCCGGGTGAAGTTCCACTGGGGCCGCAGGAACGGCTGGGTGTAGTAGCCGAATAGCAGGGCCCGGTCCTCGTCGGAGGTCACGTTGCGACCCGACGTGTGCCAGATCCGGCCCTCCATCACGATCACGCTGCCGGCGGCCGCCTCGAAGGGCACCATCGCCGCCACCGGATCGTCGGGCAGCTCGGCCTGGGTGCGCAGCCGGTGGCTGCCCGGCAGGTAGAGGGTGGCGCCGTTGTCGCCGTGGACGTCGCTGAGACACCAGATCGCGTTGGCCGACTGGGGGGCCGTCCACGGCTCGGGCATCACGGCACCGAGGTCGGAGTGGACCACCATCGATTCGCTCCCGGGGCGGGCGATGTTGGCCGAGAAGTTCGACACGATGTAGTCGACCCCGAGCAGCCCGCCGATCACCGCTTCCACCACGGGGTGGGCGATCAGGTCAGCGAAGCACGGATCCAGGTCGATCAGGTTGAACACGCGGACGTTGCGGTCGTTGGGGTCGAGTCCGACCACATGGGGTGCCACCCCACGGCGTTCACTCTCGGCCGACGCCCCCCACAACGCCTCCAACGCGGCCGCGGCTGCGGCGGCCGTCAGCACACCGGGCAGCACGGTGACCCCGTCCCGGGCAAGCTCGGCCAGCGCGGCCGCCGTCGCCGCCCCATCCACCCGATCGCCGGTCACGTTCCGCTCCATGCCCACCCCCCAGTTCGGCCCGGTGGCCACCACCGGGAGCCCGTCTCGCGCCCCGGCCCAAACCTACACGGCCCCAGGACGCCGGCCCCAAGCCGCGCCGGGGTCGGGCCACGGTCGGACCGGACCGGGCCGGTCAGGCCCGACGGCCCCCGATGGCCGCGGCATCCCCGGCGTCCTCGATGGCCGCGGCATCCCCGGCGTCCTCGATGGCCGCGACGTGGCGAAGCCAGAGCCCGCCGCCCCGGTGGGGTCGGGGATCGTAGGAGCGGTGGCCGAGCAGGCGCTGGACCCGCGCCGACCGGTCCCGGAGATCGTCGGTCCGGTAGTCGAGCGGGCTCGACTCCTCGGGGGTGAGCCATCCCACCACGAAGCTCAGGTGGAGGGCGTTCCGCCACACGGTCCGGGTCCGGTTGGCCCCGCCACCGTGGATCACCTTGCCCGAGTAGACGAGGGCGTCACCGGGCTCCATTTCGGCGGGACAGGTCTCCTCGGGACGGCCCCGACGGGTCGGGTCGGGCCAACGGTGGGAACCGGGGATGACCCGGGTCGCACCGACCTCGTCGTCGACGGCGTCCAGGGCGATCATCGCCCCCAGGGTCAGTTCGGGACCGTCGGGCCACATCAGCCCCGACACCTGCGGCCAGTTGTCGGCGTCGCGGTGCAGCAGCTGGGCCGGGGAACCCGGTCCGATGAGCATCGCCTGGCCCGTGTTCACCCAGTACGACCCGCAGTTCGGGAGCAGGACCGCGTCGGCCAACGCCGCGTAGCCAGGATGATCCAGCAGTTCGAAGAACACCGGGGTCAGGACCCCCAGGCTGGAGAAGCGGACGGTGTTGAGTCCGACGAAGGCCCGGCCGTCGTCGCCGAGGCCCTGGGTGGCCGCCCCGGCCTCGTGCCCGGTGGCCGCGGCCAGGACCGCGTCGCGGAGCCGCTCGATCAGGCCGGTGGGGAACAACCCCTCAACCACCATCCCCCCGTCGGCGTCGAGGGCTTTGAGCTGCCGTTCGAGCGGGATGTCGGCGGGAAGCCGCTGGAGTCTCGTCACGGTCCACCCCCGAGGGTCGGCGCACGCCGTGCCCGCGGCCCGGCCGTCGGGCCCCGATCAGCCGGGCCCCAGCCCGGTCACGACCGCGAGCTTACGCCACGCACCGGACCGGCCGCCCAGCCGGGGCCGGCGGGTACGGGAGGCTGGGGTGCTCAGTGGCCGGCGGCGGCCGCGGTTTCGTCGGACCCCGAACCGCCGCCGTGGCCGAACGGCAGCCGGGCCACCAACGGGACCAGGAGGAAGCCCACGATCAGGCCGATCAGGGCTGAGACCGCCGTGTTGACCAACCAAGCCAGCACCGCGCCGATCCCGGACACCCCGTGGACGGCCTCCTCCCAGTCGTGGACCAGGCTGTACGGGCCGTGCCAACCAAGCTCGTCGGCGCCCACCAGCAGGATGTGACCGCCCACCCACACCATGGCGGCGGTACCGACGAGCGACAGCAGGGCCAGGAGCTTCGGCATTCCGGCCACCAGACCCCGGCCGACCTTCCGTGCCGTCGGACCCCCGGAGCGGACCAGGCCGAGGCCGATGTCGTCCATCTTCACGATGAGGGCCACCACCCCGTAGACAGCGAGGGTGATCAGGACGGCCACGATCAGCAGGATGATGGCCCGGGACACGAAACCCTCGTCGATCACATCCTTGAGGGCGATCACCATGATCTCGGCCGACAGGATGAAGTCGGTGCGGACCGCGCCGGAGACCGTCTTCTGCTCCTGGTCCGGGCCGACCGCGGCCGCAGGCAGCTCCGCCTCATCCCCACCGTGGGTGATCTTATGAAGGATCTTCTCCGCCCCCTCGTAACACAGGAAGGCGCCGCCCGCCATGAGGATGATCTCGACCAGGACGGGGACGAACTCGCTGAGGATCAGGGCGGCCGGGAGGATTACCAGCAGCTTGTTGCGCAGGGAGCCGACGGCGATCCGCTTGATGATCGGGAGCTCCCGCTCCGCGGCGAGGCCCTGCACGTAGGTGGGCGTGACGGCGGTGTCATCCACCACCACCCCGGCCGCCTTGGCACTGGCCCGACCGGCGGCCGCCCCGACGTCGTCGACCGAGGCCGCGGCCAGCTTGGCCAACGCGGCGATGTCGTCCAGCAGACCGACCAGGCCTCCGCTCATTCCCCTGTCCCTCCGCGCGTCCCGTGCCTTACTCGATCGGCAGATACTCGCTGCCTCACTCGATCGGCAGATACTCGCTGCCTCACTCGATCGGCAGTTACTCGCTGCCTCACTCGATCGGCAGTTACTCGCTGCCTCACTCGATCGGCAGTTACTCGCTGCCTCACTCGATCGGCAGT
>JBKECK010000107.1:0-4404 GCA_047974625.1 Acidimicrobiales bacterium | reverse complement strand
GGGGTGGCGAACCGCTCGGCGACCCCCGGGTCGAGGTAGCCCTCCCACGAGGCCAGGGTGGGGTCGTCGTCCACCATGTAGCGGGGCACCCACCAGCCGACCTGCCCCACCGGCCCCAGCACCCCGGCGTCGAGCACCCGGCCGCTGTCGAAGTACTGCTGGTCCCGGGCGGTCATGGCCGACGGCCAGATCTCGAGGAGGCCGTCGAGGGAACCGTCGGCCAGACCGTCGTAGATCTCGGCCGAATCGTCGATGCGGGCGCCGACCACCGGGTAGCCGAGGTGGCGTTCGATGAGCTGTTCAGCGATGGCCACGTTGAGGGCGGACGCCGTCCAGTCGTTGACGACGAGGGTTATGACCGGCTTGGACTCAAAACCGGCCGGCGGGTCGTCGGGGCCCGCCGAGTCGTCGGCCGAGCCGCACCCGGCGGCCACGACGGCGAGCAGGGTGACCATGACCGGCCAGAGCCTACGCCACGGTCCCGCCGGGGGGCCGGTGACAGCCCCGGGCCGGGCCCGGGGGACGGCTCGCCATCGAACGGTCACGGTGATGACGGATCTCCTCGTTCGGGGCGCGGACCGGTCAATTTACTCGTCGGCGCCGCCCTCCCGTCACGCCGTTCGATCGGGCACCGCCCGGCGTGCCATGATGCGGGATGTCGGGGGCCGACCCTACTGTTGATCAGGCCCGACCGCACTGTTGATGAGACCCGACCGCGATGATGGGAGTACCGATGGGGACCTTGGACGACAAGGTGGCGTTGATCACCGGAGGAGCGCGAGGGCAGGGAGCGGCCGAGGGCCGACTGTTCGCGGCCGAAGGGGCCACGGTGCACCTCACCGACGTGCTCGACGACGAGGGCAAGACGGTGGCCGACGAGATCGGCGGCACCTTCCACCACCACGACGTGACCTCCCCGTCGGAGTGGGCCGACGTGGTGGCCACCGTCATGGCCGCCGACGGCCGGATCGACGTGCTCATCAACAACGCCGGCATCTTCCGCATCGAGCCGATGTCGACCACCTCCGACGAACTGTGGGACCGGATCATCGCCATCAACCAGACCGGGGTGTTCCTCGGGATGCGCGCCGTGGCCCCGATCATGACCGAGCAACGGTCCGGGTCGATGATCAACATCTCGTCGATCGCCGGCCTCCGGGGCAGCGCCGCCGCGTTCGCCTACGGCGCCTCCAAGTGGGCGGTGCGGGGCATGACCAAGAACGCGGCCCTGGAACTGGCCCCGCACGGCGTGCGGGTCAACTCGATCCATCCCGGCATCATCGACACGCCCATGGCCGAGGAGTTCGACCGGGTCGGGGTGCGGGATCAGGTGAAGGCCAACATCCCGATCGGCTACCTGGCCGACGCCGAGGACGTGGCCAAACTCGCCCTCTACTTGGCGTCGGACGCCAGCAGTTACTCGACCGGCTCGGAGTTCGTGGTGGACGGGGGGTTCACGGCCTGACCTTCCGGTCCAGCCGGGCCCACGGTCACCCCTCCCCCTCCGGGTCGAAGTAGGACGCGAAACAGTCGTCGGGCACGGCCAGATCGAACGACCGGCAGTACGCCTCCCCCAGGTCCTGTTCATCCCCGAATCCGGGGATGAACAGGTTCCAGAAGCCGGGGGTCAGCTGGGGGACCCAGTCACTGGGCAGGAGCACCAGGTCGGTGTGACCGGCAGCAACCAGCTCGTCGAACTTGGCCAGGGCCGTCGGCCAGTTGCCGGGCTCGGCCGGCACCGAGGCGAGATTCACCCGGTACCCGGCCGGGGGCAGGTCCCCGACCGCGTACAGCTCCACCGGACTGCTGCGGACCGGAGGATCGGTGGCCGTTTGGAGCACGATCTCGTGACGGCCCGGCGCCGGTGTGTAGCTGAAGGGTGCCGGGCCCTCGGCCACCATCGAACCGTCCTCGAGCAGGCGGTAGGTGGTGGCCGGGGCGGCCCCGTCCACGTCGAGGGTGTAGGAGTCACCGGACCGGACCGGGCCGTCGACGGCCTCGGCGAACACGACGGAGGGCGTACCCACACCCGGGGGCGCGGTCGACGGCATGCTCGCATCGCTTGAGGTGGTCGGGTCCTCCCCGGCGTCGCCGGCACCGATCAGGCGCGGGGCCGCGGCACCGCCGGCGGCCACGATCAGCACGGCGGCCGCGGTGGCCAGCCAGCGACGGGAGCCTCGCGCGGGCGGGGCCCCGCCTCCGCTACGCTCGGCGGCACCGCTTCGGGGCGGCCACGTGGGCGTCCGGTCGCCGGTGGCCGGTAACCCGCCTCCGGTGTCCAACGAGGTGGTGGCCGAGCTCTCCGCGAACGGGTCGCCCGACGGGTGGGCGGCGGGATCAGACGGTGGGGCGACCACCGGCACGGCCGCGACCCCTGGTCCGGGCGACGGCGCCGCGGCCTCGGTGGCCACGCCGGGCGCCGCGGGTGGTGGGGACAGGAGCTCGCCCGGCCCCATCGACCGGGTGGCCGGGGCAGGGGTCGCGGCCGCCGGCACCGACCAGGCCCGGCCCTCGAGGTCGGCCACCATGGCTCCGGCGGTCGGGTAGCGGTCGTCGGGGTTGAAGGCACAGGCCCGGCGGATCACCCCGGCCAACGGTTCGGGCATGCCAAGGGCGGCCGGGTCCTGGATGGACTCGGTGGTGGCCCGGCGGATCAGGGCCACCACCGCCTCGTCGCCAGGTCGGGCGTGGGGGGGCCGGCCGAGGACCAGTTCGAACAGGGTGGATCCGAGCGAGAAGACGTCGGAACGGGCCGTCGCCGGTCGACCCTCCAGGATCTCCGGGGCGGCGTGGGCGAAGCTGGTGGTGACCTCGCCGGTGGCGGTGTGCTGGGCTCCCTCGATACGGGCGATCCCAAAGTCGGCCAGGGCCGGCTCGCCGTAGGAGGTCACCAGGACGTTGGCCGCCTTGATGTCGCGGTGCAACACCCCGGCCTGGTGGGCGACCTCAAGGGCCCGGCCCACCTTCCGGCCCACGTCGCCGGCCTCCACCGCGCTCATGACCCCGTCACGGCGCAGCCGCAGGTAGAGGGACCCGCCGGAGCAGAACTCCATGACCAGATAGGCCCGACCGTCGGGGGTGAAACCACCGTCGAAGACGCTGACAATGTTCGGGTGGGCCGACAATGCCCCCATGGCCCGGCATTCGCGCTCGAAACGCATCCGGGCCACGTCGTCGTCGGCCGGGGCGCGCAGCACCTTGACCGCCACGTCACGGTCGAGGCCGGTCTGACGGGCGCGGTAGACGTCGGCGAAGCCACCGCTGCCGATGAGGATGGCGGGGCCGAGCCCGGTGATGGCGAGATCGATCGGGCTGGACGAGTCAGCCATCAGCCGCGGCGCCCGGTTCCACCCGGACCGCGAAGCACTGATCCGGCACGGCCAAGCCGCTCTGGTTGCAGTACGCGAGGGCCTGGTCCCGGCTCGAGAATCCCCCGACGAAGATGTTCCAGTACCCGGCGGGGAGGCTGGGAATCCAGTCGCTGGGCATCATCTGCAGGTCGGCGTGACCGGCGGCGAAGTCCTGGTACTGGGTGACGGCCTCGGTCCAGCCCTCCTCGACCACGTTCACCGACGAGAGGTTCGCCCGCCACTCAGGCGCGGTGGGGGCCGGACCGGCCGCGTACACCAGCACCGGGACGGGGCTGGTGACCGGACCGGAAGGATCGCTGATCTCCACCTGAAGCTTGTGGAGCCCGTTGTCGAAGGTGACGGGGGGCAAGGTGGTCGCCGGATCTGCGACCGGTTGGTCGTCGATGAACAGCTGGTAAGTGGCGTCCGCCGGGCCGTCCTCGATGCCGATCTGGTATTCGGTGCCGGTCACGATCGGGCCGAGCGCGGCTTCGTCGAACCGGACCGACGGGTCGACCAAGGTGGTGGCCGCGGGCGCCGACGTCGACGCCCCCGTGTTCTCGGTTCCGGTCCCGGCGCCACCGTCCCCGGTGGCCAGACTGGTGCTGGCCGGCGGCTCGGCCGACTCGGTGTCGTCGTCCCCGAGCCGTTGCAGCAGGTAGGCGGCGGCCACACCCGACAGCAGCACAGCCAGCACCCCGAGGGCCAGGGCCCACTTGGGTGGATCCTTCGGTTTCCGGCGCGCCGAGCGGGATCCGGCGGGACCGGCGGCGGCCACCGCGGCCCGCCGTCGGGCTGAGCTGGGTGACCGCCGGGGCCGGTTGGTGGACGGCGACAACGGCTCGGTCCGGGCGGCCAGGCTGGCCGCCATGGCGGTGTCGAGGACCGTGTCCTCTGGGCCCTCGTAGGGTCCGAGGTCGTCGAACTGGCGGGCCGGCCGATCGGCGGGGCGGTCGCCACGGCTCACGGCCGGAGCGGTGGCCGCAGCTGCGGCGGCCGCGGCCGCCGCGCCCCGGCCGGCAGCGTCGCCCTGGGGGCGGGGACGGCCGGCGCC
>JBKECK010000006.1:0-4349 GCA_047974625.1 Acidimicrobiales bacterium | reverse complement strand
GGCCTCGGCCGACAGGGGCAGGTGCACGGCCATCTGGTCGCCGTCGAAGTCGGCGTTGAAGGCGGTGCAAACCAGGGGGTGGATCTGGATGGCCTTGCCTTCCACCAGTACCGGTTCGAACGCCTGGATACCGAGGCGGTGCAGGGTGGGCGCCCGGTTCAGCATGACCGGGTGCTCCTGGATGACCTCCTCCAGGACCTCCCACACCTGGGGACGGCGGCGCTCCACCATCCGCTTGGCCGACGTGATGTTCTGGGCCAACTCCTGGTCGACCCGGCGCTTCAAGACGAACGCCTTGAACAGCTCGAGGGCCATGATCTTGGGCAGGCCGCACTGGTGAAACTTCAGGGTGGGGCCGACCACGATGACGGAACGACCGGAGTAGTCAACCCGCTTCCCCAGCAGGTTCTGCCGGAACCGACCCTGCATGCCCATCAGCATGTCCGAGAGCGACTAGAGGGGCCGGTTGCCCGGCCCGGTGACGGGCCGGCCACGACGGCCGGTGTCGAACAGGGCGACGACGGCCTCCTGCAGCATCCGCTTCTCGTTGTTGACGATGATCTCGGGGGCGCCGAGATCGAGCAGTCGCTTCAGTCGGTTGTTCCGGTTGATGACCCGCCGGTACAGATCGTTCAGGTCCGAGGTGGCGAAACGGCCACCGTCGAGCTGGACCATGGGACGCAGCTCGGGCGGGATGACCGGTACGACGTCGAGGATCATGGCCCGCGGGTCGTTGAGGCGGCGGCCGTTGTCGTCCCGCCGGTTGAAGGCGGCCACGATCTTGAGCCGCTTGATGGCCTTCTGCTTGCGCTGGGCCGATAGGGGCCGGGTGCCGTCCTCGGGCTCGATGGCGGCCCGGAGCTTCTCCTCCTCGGAGTCGAAGTCGATCCGGTCGATGAGCTGGGCGATAGCGTCCGCGCCCATACCGCCCTCGAAGTAGTCGCCGAAGCGGTCCTCCATCTCCCGCCACAGCATCTCGTCCTCGACGATCTTGCGGGGGAACAGCTCCTTGAACTCCTCCCAGGCCCGGTCGAGCATGTCGAGCTCGAGCTCGTACTGTTCGCGGATCCCGGCCAGGTCCTTGTCGACGGAGCGTTGGCGGGCCCGGACCTCGGCGTCCTTGGCCCCGTCGGCCTCCATCTGCGCCACCTCGGCCTCGAGCTCGCTGTGACGCTCGGCCAGGCGCAGCTCCATCTCCTTGATGATGGTCTCGCGCTCCCCGATGACCTCGGCTTCGAGGTTGGGCAGCTCCTCCTGGCGCTTCTCCTCGTCCACCCAGGTGACCAGGTTGGCGGCGAAGTAGATGACCTTCTCCAGCTGCTTGGCCTTGAGCTCCTCGCGGGGTTCGGTGCCCATGAGGAGGTAGGCGAGCCAGGATCGGGTGCCCCGCAGGTACCAGATGTGGACACACGGGGCGGCCAGCTCGATGTGGCCCATCCGCTCGCGCCGCACCTTGGAGCGGGTCACCTCGACCCCGCACCGTTCACAGATGATGCCCTTGAAACGCACCCGCTTGTACTTGCCGCAGGCGCACTCCCAGTCCTTCTGCGGACCGAAGATCTTCTCGCAGAACAGCCCGTCCTTCTCGGGCTTGAGGGTGCGGTAGTTGATGGTCTCCGGCTTCTTCACCTCACCGTTGGACCACATGCGGATCGAGTCCGCGGTCGCCAGTCCGATCTTCAGCTGATCGAAATCGTTGACGTCAAGCATGCGTGATTGGCCTTCTTCCTCGATCGAACCGAACGGTCAGCGCCGGGTGCCCGCGGCGCGGGCGGCGTCGTCTTCATCGGAGCCCCGCTCGGGTCGGCTCAGATCGATGCCGAGCTCCTCGGCGGTGCGGAACAGCTCGTCGTCGAGCTCCCGCATCTCGATCTCGTTGCCGTCCTCGGCCAGCACCTCGACGTTGAGGCACAGGGCCTGCATCTCCTTGATGAGCACCTTGAAGCTCTCGGGTATCCCCGGTTCGGGGATGTTCTCGCCCTTGACGATGGCCTCGTAGACCTTGACCCGGCCGAGGACGTCGTCGGACTTGATGGTGAGCAGTTCCTGCAGGCAGTAGGCGGCGCCGTAGGCCTCGAGGGCCCACACCTCCATCTCCCCGAAGCGCTGGCCACCGAACTGGGCCTTACCACCGAGCGGCTGCTGGGTGATCATGGAGTACGGGCCGGTGGACCGGGCGTGGATCTTGTCGTCCACCAGGTGCGACAGCTTCAGGATGTACATGATCCCGACCATGATCGGGTTGTCGAACGGCCGGCCCGTCTGCCCGTCGTAGAGGGTGGCCTTGCCGTCGGAGCCGATCAGGCGCTGGCCGTCGACCGACTCCGGGTTCAGGTTCTCGAAGATGGTCTGGATGGTCGGGTGCTTGCCAGCCCGTTCCGTCTCGTCCCACTTCGCCCCGTCGAACACGGGGGTGGCGACCAGGGTGGCCGGGGTGGTGAAAGGCCGGGTCTTGGTTTCGGTGCCCCGCAGGGGTTCCTCGCCGACCTGCCGGCCGTCCACGTTCCAGCCCCACCGGGCCGCGTAGCCGAGGTGGGACTCCAGCACCTGGCCCACGTTCATCCGGCTCGGCACACCGAGCGGGTTGAGGATGATGTCCACCGGGGTGCCGTCGGCCAGGTACGGCATGTCCTCCACGGGGAGGATCCGGGAGATGACACCCTTGTTGCCGTGACGACCCGCCAGCTTGTCGCCCACGGAGATCTTCCGCTTCTGGGCCACGTAAACCCGCACGAGCTGGTTGACCCCGGGGGGCAGCTCATGGCTGTCGTCCCGGTTGAACACCTTGACCTCGATGACCTTGCCGGTCTCGCCGTGGGGCACCTTCAGGGACGTGTCCCGTACCTCCCGGGCCTTCTCACCGAAGATGGCCCGCAGCAGGCGCTCCTCCGGGGTGAGCTCGGTCTCGCCCTTGGGGGTGACCTTGCCCACCAGCACGTCGCCGGCACCCACCTCGGCGCCGACCCGGATGATGCCCCGCTCGTCGAGGTCGGCCAGGATGTCCTCGGAGAGGTTGGGGATGTCCCGGGTGATCTCCTCCGGCCCGAGCTTGGTGTCCCGGGCATCGATCTCGTGCTCCTTGATGTGGATCGAGGTGAGCACGTCGTCGCGCACCAGGCGCTCGGAGAGGATGATGGCGTCCTCGAAGTTGTAGCCCTCCCACGGCATGAAGGCGACGACCAGGTTCTTGCCCAGCGCCAGCTCACCGTTGTCGGTGGAGGGGCCGTCGGCCAGGAGGTCGCCCGCGGCCACCCGGTCGCCGGCCGAGACCCGCGCCTTCTGGTTGATGCAGGTGTCCTGGTTGGACCGGGCGAACTTGAGGAGGCGGTGGATCCGCTTGCCCAGCTTGGCGTACTCGACGGTGATGGCCCGCCCGTCGGCGTCGATGACGATGCCGTCGTCCGGGGCGACCAGGGTGTCGGCCGCGTCCGAGGCGGCCCGACGCTCGATACCGGTGCCGATGTAGGGAGCCTCGGCGGTGAGCAGGGGGACGGCCTGCCGCTGCATGTTGGCCCCCATGAGGGCCCGGTTGGCGTCGTCGTGCTCGAGGAACGGGATGAGCCCGGTGCCGATGGACACGATCTGCTTCGGGGAGACGTCCATCATCTGGACCTCTTCCCGGGGGACCTGGGAGATCTCGGTGGTGGCGCCGAAGAAGACGTCGCGCTCCAGCTGGAGCTTGAGGTCACGCAGGGAGGCGGCCTGCGGCGACCGCCGGGCCAGGACCCGCTCGTCGGCGAAGCTGCCATCCGCGTTCAGCTTGGCGTTGGCCTGGGCGACGACGTACTCCTCCTCCTCGTCCGCGGTGAGGAAGACGATCTCGTCGGTGACCCGACCGTCGACCACCTTGCGGTACGGGGTCTCCAGGAAACCGAAGGCGTTAACCCGGGCGTAGCTGGAGAGGTAGCCGATGAGGCCGATGTTGGGACCCTCCGGGGTCTCGTTCGGGCACATCCGGCCGTAGTGGCTGAAGTGGACGTCACGCACCTCGAACCCGGCCCGCTCCCGGCTGAGGCCTCCCGGGCCGAGGGCCGAGAGCCGGCGCCGGTGGGTGAGGCCGGACAGGGGGTTGACCTGGTCCATGAACTGGCTGAGCTGGGAGGTGCCGAAGAACTCCTTGATCGCCGCCACCACGGGGCGGATGTTGATCAGCGTCTGGGGGGTGATCGCCTCGACGTCCTGGGTGGTCATCCGCTCCCGGACGACCCGCTCCATACGCGACAGGCCGATACGGACCTGGTTCTGGATGAGCTCGCCCACCGAGCGGCCCCGCCGGTTGGCGAAGTGGTCCTGATCGTCCAGCCGGTAGCCGGGCTCGGCGATCATGAGGTGGAGCAGGTAGGTGGCCG
>JBKECK010000106.1:0-45950 GCA_047974625.1 Acidimicrobiales bacterium | reverse complement strand
CCCGATGATCTCCCATTCCTCATCCTTCAGATCACCCTGCGTCGACCGCCAGGTCTTGAGCGTATCCCTGCTCTCATCATCCACGATTTACAGCATATAGCATCGAGCCACCCGACCGAGGCAAAAGACGCCCATTACCAGGCCACATTTTCACGACAGCTTCTTATGCACATCGAGCGCGGCGCAACGCTCCACGATCACTTCCATCACCGACCTCCCGGGAGTCGACACCATGACGATATGCCACCCAAGGGGGACCGTCGCGTCAAGAATCTGACACACATGCTCGAAGCAACAATCAAAGGTGCCTGCCGGCCCCGGACACCAGTCTGACCTACGGGCTCACGACACCAATGAGAATCCGGGCTCGACAAGGACTACACACCCAAGTTTCATCCCCACAGGTGCACCGCGCCAGCGGGGCATGGCGGTCTGACTAGGGCATTTCCGCGGCCGCGACCGCCACATGCCCAGCGACCGGTCCGGGGAGGTCGAGGTGCCGGAGGCCGACCGGTCGTGCCTGGGGCGCGTCGAATCGCCGGACCTGTCCGGCGATGATCTCGACGCTCAGCGGGTCGATCCCGAAGCCCCAGCCGACCGCCTTGAGAACAGCTTCTTTGGCGGTGAAGGCACTGGCCACCTCGAACACGGTCGCGAATTGGCAACGTTCTTTGGCGGTCAGTACATGCCGCATCGCCGGATCTCCCGCACCATTGAATCTGGTCACCAGCTCGACATCAACGCCGACGTCGCCGCCCGCGCACACGGCGACCAGAACATGATCCGCGCTGTGACTGATCGACAGATCCGGGAAGCGCCGTGCGGGCTGCACCGGATCGATCCAGCGTGGCTTCTCCTCCCCCGCGTCGACCAACCTCCGCTCCAGCACCAGCCGCTCCTCTCCGAGGAAAGACCGAGCGTAGGAGGCGGCAATGACCCGACCGGTGAGAAACCGGCGGACATCGTCGGTCACGCGGAGTCGTTGCATTCGCCGACGGTCATCGTCGTTCAAGATCAACCAAGCCGGCGGCTCGGGCGGGAGCAGCCCATGTACGCAGATGAGGTCCACGGCGGCCCTGAACGGATCCGAGTCGAGGCCGGCGGGAACCGGCACCTCGATCTGGTGGCGCGTGACGTCCCACCTGGCCAGTGCGTCGTTCATTCCCGCCGCCGCGCGGTGCCGTCCGCGACGTCATAGATCACATCCATGCGCGCCAGGGTCGATTCCCGGTGGGCCACGACGACCACGGTGCGGGACGCCGCCAACTCGTCGAGGGCTCGCTCGACCAGCTCGGCGGATGAGGGATCCAGGTCAGAGGTCGCCTCGTCGAGCAGGATCACCTCACTCCCCCGCAGGGCGACCCGAATCAGACCGACGAGCTGCCGCTCGCCGGTGGTCAAGCTCGAGGTCTCCCCCACGGGCGTGTTCAGGCCGGCCGGGAGGCCATCCACCCAGGGCGCCAAACTCAGGGCACCGATGACGGCGCGCAGCTCTTCGTCGGTGGCGTCCGGGGCGGCGAGGCGCAACTCGTCGGCCAGGGTCGCCGAACCCAACACGACCTCCTGGGGAACGTAGGCCACAAGTCGTGATCGTTCATCGGGTGACAGGGTGGCCAGATCCACGCCGTTGCCGCGAACCTGGCCTCGATCGGGGTGGTAGAGCCCCGCGATCAGGGTCGCCAAGGTGGACTTACCCGCCCCCGTCCGGCCGGCCAATCCGAACCGCCGTCCTCGCTCCAATCGCAACCCGACGTTCTGGAGCACCGGTTCGTCTCCGTAGCCGAACCACACCCCGTCGAGCTCGACCGCCGCCCGCCTTTGCCTGGCCTCGACCGTCTGACCTGGGCTGTCGCTGGTCATCGCCGCCCCCCGTCCGGCGGTGACCACGAGGAGTTCATCCACCCGGGCTGCCAACGTGAAGGTCTCCTCGACTGCGCCGACGAGGGCAACGAGGTCGGCGAAGGTGACGAACAAGGTCACACTGGCCAGGACGAAGGTGACGACCACACCAACACTGACCCTGCCCTGTCCGACGACGTTTGTGCCAACCGCGATCACTGCGATCAGGGTCAGACCTTCGATCAACGGCATGGCGTTGATCCATCGGCCCAGCACCACCGTCCGCATCTGGGCGGAGATGGCCGCCGCTGCTTCGAGGTCGGCTTCGGCCGACATCCGCTGCTGGGTTCGCGCCGGTGCCCGAGCGATGATGGATCGGGCCCGGATGGCCTCGGCCATGGTGGCGGCGACCTCCGCCTCGGCCTGAGCCTCGGCCCCGAACGCAGCCGCGGCCTGCGACCGGAAGCGAGTCAGGACCAGCAGGGAAGGAGGAAGGAACACGGCGACCACGACGACGGTCAGCACCCACGACTGGGTGGCTAGCACGACGAGGAACAAGACCACCGTCGAGCCGGTGGCCAACAGGTTGGTCATTGAGTCGCGAACGAACGACGACAGGCCGGCCACCTCGGCGGTGGCCCGCTGGAGGAGTTCACCCGCGCGTTGGCCCTCCACCTGACGTAGCGGCGCCGTGGCGAGCTGCAACGCGACGCGGTCCCGGATGTCGCGGACGACCAGCTCACCGGCGCGGGCCAGTTCGGCCCGGCTCAGCGTCGTCAACCCGGTGCGGGCGGCGACGAGGCCGACGCCGAACCCGGCCAACGTGAGTGCCGCCCGCCGGTCCCCGTCGACGAGGGCATCGGCCACCCTCCCCACGATGACGGGACCGAGTGCGACCGTGAGGCTGGCGGCGAGGCCGAGCGCCACCGCCACCGTCAATCGTCGGCGGTGAGGTCGAGCGAAGCGGCCGGCCATCCTCCGGACCCCGGCCCGGCTGGGGTTGGTGGCCAGCTCCGCCGGCGTCGTGGCCGTCGGGACTTGTTGGGCGGGAGTCTCGGTGTCGGTCATTCGCCGATCCTCACCTTCGGTCGGAGTTCGATGACCTCGTCGGCCGACGCCACCAGCGCAGGGTCGTGGCTTGCCGCGACGACGATCCGGTGGTGCGCCGCCCGGTGCAGCGCTGCGACCACCTCGGTGGTGGTGCGGCGGTCGATCGCGGAGGACACGTCGTCGAGGAGCAGCACCGGCGCGTCGGACACCAACGCTCGGGCGAGCGCTAGGCGCTGCCGTTGCCCCCCGGACAGGTCCGCTCCCCCCTCGCCCACATGCACGGTGAGGAGGTCGGTGTTGGGCTCCCGGCCGGTGAGTTCGGCTGCGAACGCCACCTCGTCGAGCGCCCACCGGAAGCGCTCCTCGTCTCGGGCCGCGTCGCCGGAGGCGAGCCCGAGCGCCAGGTTGTCCCGCACCGTCCCGGTCAGGAGGAGGGGGCGTTGAGGAACGATGTGTACCCCGGGTAGTGGGGCGTCGTCCGCCGGTTGCCCGTCGACCACCAGCTCGCCCCGGAACGGTGCCTGGGTCCCAGCCAGCACTCGAAGCAGGCTGGACTTGCCGCTCGCGATCGGGCCGGTCACCACGACGACCCGCCCCGGCACGACATCGAACGAGACCGGGGCGGCGCCCTCGAACACCTCGACTCCGCGAGCCTCGATTCGGTTGGGACTCGGCCCGTCGTGGTCCGACCGCGGGTTCCCCATGAGCGGGAGGAGGCGGGCCGCGCCGACGCGCGCATCGACACTCTGGGTCCAGCGCATCAAGCCGACCTGGACCGCGATGCCAACCGTTGCCATCCAGCCCGAGAACGTCACCAGGCCCCCGACGGTCAGCCGTCCGTCGAGTACGGCGACGGCGCCGATCAGCACGCCGCCGGCGGTTGCCAACGCCGGTACCCCTTCGCCGAGCGCCGTCCACCGAGCCAAGACCCCGCTGGCGCGCACCGTGCGGTCGGCCAGCTCGACAGACGCTCGCCGATGCCGCTCGATCACGACCCCCTCCGCCCCGATCCCGCGCAGACCGGCCCCGGCCCGGACGATCTGGTCGACGACGTCGGCCCGGTCGCTGTGGGCGTCGGCGGCGCGGCCTGAGGCGCGCTTGAACCGGCGGGGGTAGACGATCGACAGCGCCGCCAAGCACGGTGCGGTCGTGAGCGCCACCACCAGTAGCCACGGGCCGAGGGCGACCAGCCCGGGCACCAGCACGATGATCGTCACGCTGATCACGATCCAGGTCGGTAACCCGTGGATCCAGATCCGGATCAGCTTGACGTCCCGCGTGGCCCGGACCACCAGGTCGCCAGCCCCGATCGTGTGGTCATGGTGGATGATGCCCTGCCGGACCCGGTGGACCAGCCAGGCCATCGACCGACCATCCGCGAGGTTGGCGTAGTAGTCCCACACACACATGCCGACGAACTGGACGGCCGCCGCCGCGGCGATCGCGGCGCACCACCACGCGGTGGCGACGGCGTCGCCTTCGGCCACGCCGTCGTCGACGGCGAATTGCAGCAGATACGGCGCCGCCAGAAACCCGGCTTGGCGTACGGCTGCGCCCAACGCTGCCAGTAGCAGCACGCCTCGCACTTCCCCCGCGACCCGGAGCAGGAGGCGCCGGACGCTCACCGGTCCGTTGTCGGCCGTCACCCCGGGTGCTCCATCCGGGCGAGGAGGGAGGGTGAGATCTGATCCCACGCGGCCGGGGTGACGGCGCCGAGATGGTCGGTGTCGATCTCGACCCGGACCACGTCGTCCCCGAGCAGCCCATCCCACGCCACCGGATCGGGGTCTTCCCGGCCGGCGACGACGAGGAGCGTTGGGACTGCCGTCTCCGGCGAGACGGAGTCGGCCATGAGCCGAGCCGCCCACCGATGGCACCCGACGATGGCGTCCAAGGTCGCGGCCGGGTCGAGACCGAGGACCCCCTTCGAGGCACGGATGGCGTCGGCCATCCCCTCGTCGAGGTCGCCCCCACCCGAGAGCAGGGCGAGAAACTCGGACTGATCGGCCCGAATCTCCGCCTCGTCGATCTCGGCTGGTTCGTTTCGGCGCCCACGCCCCAGGGGCCCCGGATCGATCAGGCCCAGCAGCTCGACCTCCTCGCCCTGCGCCCGGAGTTGCGCCGCCATCGAGTGCGCGATGTTGCCTCCGAACGAGTAGCCGAGCAGCCGGTACGGCCCCGACGGCTGGACGTCACGAACCCGCGCCAGGTACTCGCTGGCCAGGGCATCGACGTCGACCGCTGCGCTCGGGGGACCGGAGAGCCCGTCGGCTTGGAGCCCGATGATGCCAACGCCGGGTGGGAGGAGCGCGGCCAACGGCGCGAACTGCCACGCGAATCCACCAGCCGGATGAACGGCGAACAGCGGGGGCTGCTCCCCGGGCTCGCGCAGGGTCAACGTCGGCGCCAGGCCGGCGTCCCGAGCCGGGGTGGCCAACGCCGCGGCCAACGCCCGAACACTGGGGTTGGCCATGACGAGGCCGACGGCCACTGGGGTTCCGAGCGCGGTGGTCAAGCCCGCCGCGACCCGCATGGCCACCAGCGAGTGCCCGCCGAGGTCGAAGAAGTTGTCGTCGCGGTTCACGTTGGTCACGGCGAGCGCGTCGACGTAGACCTCGGCCACCGAGATCTCGACTCGGCCGGCCGGTGGCTCGCCGCCGGCCGCGTCGGGCGCGGGGAGTGCGGCCCGATCGATCTTGCCGTTGCTGGTCAGGGGTATCGCGCCCACCGTCGTGATCTGGCTCGGGATGCTGTAGCCGGGAAGCGCAGCCGCCAGGTGCCGCTTCACCACCTCGGCCAGATCCTCGGTGGGACGGTCAGCCGCATGGTCGGCGTCCGGAACCAGGTGGAGGCGGAGGGTGTCGGCGCCGTTCGGCGGCCGGTGGACCGACGCGACGGCTTGGGCCACGTTGGGGCAGTCTTCGGCCACGGCCTCGATCTCGGCCAGTTCGATGCGGTGGCCCCGGACCTTGACCTGATCATCACCCCGGCCCCGGTAGTGGATGCCGCCGTCGTGGCCTCGATACACGAGGTCGCCGGTGCGGTAGAGGCGTTGCCCTGGGGCGCCGAACGGGTCGGCCACGTATCGCTCGGCCGTGAGACCGGGCTGGCCACAGTAGCCGCGGGTGAGGCCGGCACCGCCCAGATAGAGCTCACCCACGCCCCCAGGGGGAACCTCGCGCAGTCCGGAGTCGAGCACATAGGCGCGAGCGTCGAGGATGGGACGACCGAGGCACGGCCCGGGGCTGGCCGCCAGGTTCACCCCGAGGGCGTTGATCGTGAACTCGGTCGGCCCGTACAGGTCGTACGCGATGAGGTCGTCACGAGTTCCCAACTGTTCCCACAGGTCGGGGGGAATAGCCTCCCCGCCGAGCAGGATCAGGGTCGGTGGCCGCCGACGCAGGAGACCGGCCCGGAACACCTCGCGGCCGTACGACGGGGTCACATTGATGACGTCGATACCGACCTCGGCGTAGTGGTCGACGAGGCTGGCCACGTCCAGGCGCTGATCCTCGTCGATCACGTGGACTTCGTGGCCGTCCAGGAGCCAGAAGAACTCCTCCCACGACATATCGAAGGCGAAGGAGACGGTGTGGGCGATGCGCAGAGGGGAGCGGCCGGCTCGGGCCAGCGCAGGCCGGAAGATTGTCTCGCGGTGGTTGTCGTACATCGTCACCAGACCGCGATGAGGCACCGCCACCCCTTTGGGCTCACCGGTCGAGCCGGAGGTGAAGATGACGTAGGCCAGCTCGTCGGGGCGCATTCGCGGCGGGTCCACCGGGCCGCCCTCGACCGTCGCGGTCACCGCAAGGGCGGGCACTCCTGGCGGCCCGTCCACCGTGGGGGCCACGAGCACCAGTTCGGCCGAGGCCGCGGCGGCGAGCCGGGATTGGCGGGCCGGTGGATGGGTCGGGTCGAGGGGGAGGTACGCCCGTCCGGCTCGCATCACCCCGAAGATGGCGGCCACGTGCTCGACGGTGCGCGGCAGCGCCAAGGCGACAACGGCTTCGCGGCCGCTGGTGTGGGCGGCAACCAGCGCGGCGATGTGCTCCACCCGGTCGGCGAGTTCGGCGAACGTCCACGCCGTATCGCCACCATCCAGGTCGCGGCCGACGAGGGCGGTGCGCTCCGGCCAGGTCGCCGCGGCCTCGAAGAGCAGGTCGGCGACCGTCAGGTCACCGTCGGGAGCGCAGCGTTGCTCCGGTGCCACCACGGTGGCCTCGGCATTGACCCGGCCGATCAGCGGCTCGTCGGCCGGCGTCAACGCGCGGACAGTGGCGATGGGCTGGTGGCGGCGCTCGGCCAGCTCGGCCAGGATCTGCACATAGCGGTCGAGGTAGCGCTCGGCTTCGACCGCCTCGACCAGATCGGGCCGGTAGGCCAAGGCCAGCTCCAGCCGGTCGCCCGGGTTGACGGTCATGGCCAGGGTGTAGTGGGTGCCGTCGTACGCCTCGGCCTCCGTGATGCGGTGACGGGCGAAGGTCTCGGACTGGACCTGCTGATCGACGGGCAGGTTCCGGAACACGTACAAGGTGTCGAACAGCCCTGACGTCCCGGCCGCGTCCTGGACGTAGCCCAACCCGACGTGGTGAGCGGGCATCACCCGGGCCTGCGCCGCCATATGGGTCCGGAGCTGGTCGATGACCTGGTCCCCGGGGCGGATCCGTACCCGGACCGGGACGGTGTTCATCAGCAAGCCGACCATCCGATCCACCCCGTCGACTTCGGCCGGTCGCCCCGACACCGTGGTCCCGAACACGATGTCGTGCTGACCCGTGAGCTGCCGGAGGACGAGGGCCCACGCGTAGGACAACACGGTCGACAGGGTCACCGATGCGTCCCGGGCCAACCCAGTGAGCGTGGAGGTGAGCCCAGCGTCGATTAGGTGGCGGGCGGAGTCGGACAGGACCGGCGTCGATCCCAGCGACCGGGGGTCGATCACGGTCGGCCCGACGAGGCCGTCGAGTTCGCGGCGCCAGACGGCGACCCCGGTCTCGTGGTCCTGGGCGCTGACCCAGTCGAGATAGGCGTTGTAGTCGGCGGGCGGGTCGAGATCGGCGTCGGACACGGGACCAGGCGTAGCCAGGGCCCGGTTGTAGAGCTGGAACAGGTCCTCCAGCATGATGGTCTGTGACCAGCCATCGGTCAGGATGTGGTGGTGGATGAGGCTGAGCATCCAATGCTCAGCGCCGAGGCGCACCGCGACCAGCCGGATGAGGGGCGGGTGGGCGAGGTCGAAGCCCTCCTCCACCTCCCCTTCCGTGAGCCGGTCCAGGGCATCGTCTTGCTCGGCCGAGGTGAGGTGCGAATAGTCGAGTGCCCGGAACGGAATCGGGACCGCCGGGGAGATGACGGCGAGTGGGTTTCGGAGGCCGTTGGATACGAACCCGGCCCGAAGGTTCGGGTGGCGGCGCAACAAGGCGTCCCCGGCGCGCCGCAGCGCGTCGCAGTCGACGTCTGATCGCAGCCGCAGCTTGTGCTGCACCACGTACACGTCGAGTTCGTCGCCCCCGAGCTGGCTGTGTACGTAGAGGCCATGCTGGAGGGGGCCGAGCGGCAACGCGGCTTCCCGGTGGGGGGCGATTCGGTCGAGGGCCTGGCGGGTTGCCTCATCACCGTCGACGAGGCGATCGGACCCGGCGGTGGATGGAGTCTCCGCGGTCGAGCGGTCCGTCCGCACCGCCGGTGCCGCCGTCCGCCACGCGGCGGCGATCGCCGTCGTGGTCCGTTCGGCGAAGACGGTGTCGAGCCCGATGTCGATGGCGGAGCGTCGGGCGAGAGCGACGTACCGGATGGCCGAGACGCTGTCGAGACCGCTGGCCAGCAGATCAGCGTCGGGGTCGACGGGTGCACCGATGACGGTGCGAGCGATATCAGCTAGTCGGGCGACGACGGGGTCGGCACTGACCGGGCCCGCACTGGCGTCGCGGCGGCCACCCGGTCGGCTGGCGTTCGCCGTCGCCGAACGGACCAGGGCCAGGGCCTCGCCCCGATCCAGCTTGCCGTTGGTGGTGGTGGGGATCACGTCGACCAGCACGATCGCCGAGGGCCGCTGGGCCTCGGGGAGGCTTCGGGACAAGGCCAGGTCGACATGGTCCAGATCCAGGTCAGTGCCGGGAGTTGGGGTGACGATGGCGACCAAGCTGTCGGCGGTCGGGTCCATGATGACGGCGGCGCGGCTGATGTCGGGTCGCGCTTCGAGAGCGGCCCGAGTCTCGCCCGGTTCGACCCGCATCCCCCTGACCTTCACCTGATCGTCGGAGCGACCCCGATGGACCAGCCCGTTGGGGGCGACCTCTACCAGATCACCCGTCCGGTAGAGCCGGGCCCCGGTGCCGACGGGATCGGCCACGAACCGCTCGGCCGTCAGCCGACTCCGGCCGGCGTACCCCATCGCCAGCTGAGGTCCGGCCAGGTACAGCTCGCCGGTGCCACCTACCCCCACCGGACGGAGCGCGTGATCGAGCACCCGGACGACGGTGCCCGGTACCGCCACCCCGATTGGCGCGTCGAGGCCGGCCACCTGGTGGGCGTTGTCACCGGCGGTCACATCGATCGCGGCCTCGGCCGGGCCGTACAGGTTGTGGACCCCGGCCCTATCGGCGGCCGCCCCGGCGTCGCGGGCCAGCGCTGCCGGCAACGGCTCACCGCTGCAGATCAGATGGCGGAGCCCCGACCAGGCCGGTCGGGGTACGAGCGCCAGGTAGGCGGCGAGCATCGACGGGACGAAGTGTACGATCGTGACCCCTTCCGCGGCGACGAGGGCGTCGATTGCCTCCGGGTCGCGGTGGGCGGCCGGAGGGGCGATCACGAGTCGGGCGCCGGTGACGAGGGGAAGCACGAGTTCCCACACCGAGACGTCGAAGCTCACCGGCGTCTTGTGCAGGATGACGTCGTCGGCGCCGATCTCGTAGCGGTCACGCATCCACGCCAGCCGCACGGCGAGCCCACGTCGGGAGTTGACGCAGCCCTTGGGCTGGCCCGTGGTCCCCGAGGTGAACACCACGTACGCGGCCGCGTCCGGGTCGAAGCCGTTCGCCGACGGCGGTGCGATCCCGGCTCGTCGGCGCACTGGCCCGGAGCCGACCAACCCCAAGGGGCTGGTGAGGTGACGGGCCTCGTCGGCCACCACGACTTCGTCGGCTCCCGCCTCGTCGAGGAGGTTGGCGAGCCGGGCGACGGGTAGCCCGGGGTCGAGGAGGAGGAACGGACGACCGGCCTCGAGGGCGGCGAGGACCCCGACCACGAGCATCGCCGAGCGGGGAGCCAGCACGGCCAAGGTCCCCTCCCCCGCCAGGAGGGAGCGAAGGGTGTCAGCCTCGTTGTGGAGGTCGGCGAGGGTGATCCGGTCGGTGCCGTCGACCACCGCCACCCGATCCCCGTACCGGGAGCGAGCGTCGTCGAGCATCGAGGCGAGATCGACGTCCGGTGGCGGGCCACCATCGAGGTACCCGGGGAGCGGGGCTTCGGTGAGGGCGCGCCCGGTAGCCAACTCAGGGTGGTCGAGGAGGGCCGTGATGGCGTGGTGCAGATACCCGGACACCAGGTCAGATCCGGCCGGGACGTCGCTGCTTACCGTCAGGTCAAGGCGGATGCTGTCGTCGATCTGGACCACCAACGCCAGCGGGTAGTGGACGGCATCACGGGACCAGGTGCCGCGCACCTGGACGGCGCCGTCGGGGGAACGCCAGGTGGCGATCTCACCCGGATAGTTCTCGATCACGAGCAACGAGTCGAAGAGCACGCCGTGGCCGCATGCGGTTTGCACGGCTCCGAGATCGGCCGCTTGGGCGCCAGCGAGGGTGCCCGAACGGCGGTGGGCGGCTCGGGCTAATTCCGCCAGCAGTGCTCCCGGGGTGAGCTTCATCCGGAACGGGAGGGTGTTGCCGAGGAGCCCGATGATCCGGTCGATGCCGGGAACGTCGTCGTTGCGGCCCGACACGGTGAGGCCGAACACGACGTCATCCCGGTTCGTGAGCCGGCCGAGCACCTGGGCCCACGCGGCCGCGATGATGGCCGCCGGGGTCACCCCGAGGGCTCGCGCCGCGGCCCGCAGGTCCGGGCCGCGATCGATCGTTGTCGTCCGCCGCTGGCCACGGCCGGCGTTCGCGGCTGCGGGTGCCACCAGAGTGGGCTCGTCGAGATCCGCCAGCGCGGTGACGATCGCGGTGGTTTCTGCTCGTTCCCGCTGATCGTCGTCCTCGGGTAGCACGAGATCCAGATAGTCGAGGAAGGCCGGCGCGGGGTCCGGCGTCGTCCCCCACGCCCGCTCCAAGATCTGTTCGACGAGGAGCGGCAGCGACCAACCGTCGACGATGAGGTGATGGACGGTGAGCAGGAGGACGCCACGGTCCGCCTCGACCATGAGCCATCGGGCACGGACGAGCGGGGGGCGGCGCAGGTCGAACCCGGTGGCCCATTCCTCATCGGCCACCGCGGCCACCGCCGGGTGGGTGGCCGCTTCTCCCACCGCGGCCGTTGCCGCCTCGGGGACGAGATCCGAGGTGAAGACCGGAGCGACCTCGGTGCTGACGAACTGCACCGGGTCCGACTCGCCCTCGGCGAAGAAGCCGACCCGGAGATTGTCGTGGTCGTCCAGGACCGCCGCGAGCGCCGACCGGAGCCCTGCCTCGTCGAGCGGTCCGGCTACCTCCACCGCGACCTGCAGGAGATAGGTCGGGGCCGCTCCGGCGTCGCGTTCCCACAGCGAGTGGAACAGCAGTCCCCGTTGCAAGGGAGTCAGTGGCCAGATGTCGCTGATCGCCGACGACTGCTCTGCGTCGTCGGCGGTGGGTGGGACGATGGCAGTCATCAAGAGTCCTCCATGAGCGATTCGATGGTGGCGAGGTCACGCGAGCTGATCCGAGCCCGGGTACGCCGCCGGGGGCGGTTGGTCGGCACATCAACGACGGGCCCGGCCGCCGCGGCAAGGTCGCCGAGGGTGTCGTTCGAGAACACGAGGCCGGGGGTGATGGCGAACCCCCGGTCGCGGGCCTCGGCCACGAGGCGGATCGAGGCGATGCTGTCCCCACCGAGGTTGAAGAAGCCGTCGTCGACAGACACGGCATCGAGGCTGAGCGTGGCCGCCGCGGCTTCGACCATCGCCCGCTCGGCGTCGGTCCTGGGCGTGCGGATGGCGCGCCGTTCGATGGTCGGTTCGGGGAGTTCGCTACGGGCGACCTTGCCGTTCAAGGTGAGTGGGATCTCGTCGAGCACGGTCACGATCCGGGGCACGTACGCGGCCGGGAGTTCGTCGGCCAGGGTCCCCCGGACCGCCACCGGCTCGACGGTGGCGCCCGGTTCGACGGTGACGAAGCCGAGCAGGCGACCTCGGCCGGTGGGGTCGGGCCGCACGACGGCGGCGGCGCGCGCCACCCCGGGGACCCGCCGGAGGGCGTGCTCCACCTCCCCGAGTTCGATCCGGTGACCGTCCACCTTGACCTGGTCGTCGCCCCGCCCGACATAGTGGATGACGCCATCAGATCCGCGCCGGACCAGGTCACCGGTGAGATATCGACGGCTCCCCGGTGGCCCGAACGGGTCGGCCACGAACCGTTGCGCGGTCAGGTCGGGCCGAGCGAGGTAGCCGCGAGCGAGTTGCGGCCCGGACAGGTACAGATCGCCGATCACCCCGTCAGGCACCGGGCGGAGGGAAGGGTCGAGGACCTGGGCTCCGACGCTGCTGAACGGGACCCCGATCGGCACGACGCCGGCCGACGCGGCCGCGATCTCTTGGGGGCCGACGTCGGTGCTGGTGGCCCACACCGTGACCTCGGTCGGGCCGTAGACGTTCCGGACTCGGGCGCAGCAGCGATGAAGCTCGGCGGCGAGGTCGGCCGGTAGCGCCTCCCCTCCGACGAGGGCGACGACGCGGTGCCACGCCGCCGAGGTGGTTTCGAGCAAGGGGCGCCACAGCGACGGGGTCGCCTGTAGCACGGTGATGGTCTCGCGGGACGCGAGCGACACCAACGCGGCCGGATCACGGACCTCGTCGCGGTCGGCCAGCACGACCACGGCTCCCGACACCAGGGGGACATACAACTCCAACACCGCGATGTCGAACGAGATCGTGGTCACGGCCAGGAGCCGGTCGTTCTGGTCGAGGGCGAGGACACCGGCCTCGTGGGCGAGGAACGCGTCCAGCGCGCCTCGGCTGATCACCACCCCCTTGGGCCGACCCGTCGAGCCCGAGGTGTAGATCACGTAGGCGGCCGAGCCCCCCGCAATCGTCACCTTCAGCAGTTCCGCCGCGAGCTGGACCGCTCCCCTGGCCCCGCCCCCGCCCCCGGCGAGGTCTTCGGTGGGTGCCGTGATCAGGGACTCCGGGCGGCCCCCGCCGATGCCGACGGTGTCGTCGTCGACGAGCACCATCGTCGGGTCCGCGTCGTCCAGGATCATGCTGAGCCGAGCGGGCGGGTAGTCGACGTCGAGCGGCACGTAGGCGGCGCCCGCCGCGAGCACCCCGAGCAGCCCGACTACCACGGCCGGGCCGCGACCAACGGCGACGGCGACCCGGTCCTCGGGCTGGACCCCGGCGGCGAGCAGCCGATCCCGGACGGCCACGACTCGGGTCGCCAGCTCGGCCCTGGTGAGGCGGACATCGCCCGAGATCAATGCGACTGCGTCGGGGTCCTCCACCAGCTTCGCGGCAACGGCGTCGAGGAACGACCCGTCACCGGTGGGGCCTTCGAGGGGCTCGACTGGGTGTCCGCCCCGTTCGTCGGCCAACCGGGCGTCGAGTTGGTGAACCGGGCGGTCGAGGTCGGCCGTCAGGGTCGTGATCCAGTGGACCAAACGATCGAGGAGGCGCTGGGCGGTGGCGGGGTCGTAGAGATCGGCCGCGGCAACGAGGGTGAGGGCGTCGGGCGGGCCGTACCGGACGGCGACATCGAACCGGGCCGAATTGGCCAGGCCGGCCCGTGGCGTCGCGGCCACACCCGACAGCTCGAGCTGGGCCCCGATCGGCGTTTCCTGGGTAACCATGGTCTGGAAGATCGGGTGTCGGGACAAGGAGCGCGGTGGGGCCACCGCGTCGACGATCTCTTCGAAGGGAACCGCGCCGTGGTCGAGGGCGTCGAGGACCCTGGTTCGGGTCCGGCGGACCTGTTCCGCCACCGTGGTGTGGCCGCCCAGATCGAGGCGGATCGGGACCGTGTTCACCAGGTAGCCAACGGTCCGGTCGGTCCGGCCTGGATCACGGGTGGTGACCGGTGACCCGAGGACGATGTCGTCGCCCGCCCCCAACGCCTGCCACAGGGTGGCGACCGCGGTCTGGATCACCATCAAGGCACTGGCCCCGGCCGATTCGGCCGCCCGGCCCACGGCGGCCACCGTCTCCGACGGCAGCGTGGCGGAGGCGACGACGGCGCGATACGAGGGTGTGGCCGGCCGGGTCCGGTCGGCGGGCAGCTCCAGTTCGGCGGGGAGGCCGTCCAGCCGGGCTCGCCACGCCGCCACTGCGGCTGGGGGGCTGGCCTGCTCGGCCTCGGCGATCACCCCGAACGGCACTGCCGGCCTGGCACGCTCACCTCGAAGAAGCGCGGCTAGGTCGTCACCGATGATCTCGAGGGACGCCTCGTCCACCGCGATGTGGTGGACGGCGATGATCAAGACATGGCGTTCCCCGGCCCGCAGCAGGGTGCAGCGCACCGGCGGACGGGCGAAGACGTCGAAGGCCCGACCCTCTTCGTTGGCGATGTGCTCCTCGACCGTCGCGGCGTCGACGCTGCGGTCGAGATCCACGACCGCGAACGAAGGTGGTGGGGCGACCAGCACGTCGGCGCCGAACCCGTCGCGGCCACGTCGGTACGCGGTGCGTAGCGCGGGATGCTGGTGGACGACCCCCGCCCACGCCTCGGCCAACTGTCCCGGTTCGACCGGGCCGGCGAGGTCGAACGAGACGGGCACGGTGTAGGCGCTGCTCACACCCTCCAGTTCGGCCAAGAAGAGCAACCGGCGTTGCGCGGCCGAGACCGCAGTCGGGCCGGCCACGACCTCCGGTTCGGGCGGCGCGGCGACGGCTCGCCCTTCCTCGTGGTCCCCCGACGGCGAGCGGGGCACGGGTGCGAGGCAGCGGGCGATCCGGGCGATCGTCCGCTGTTCGAAGATGTCGCCGACGGTCACCGTGTACCCCCGGGATCGGAGTCCACCGATGAGTCGGAGGGCTGTGAGCGAATGACCGCCGATGGCGAAGAAGTCGTCGGCCGGCGTGATCGTGTCCGCCGAGCGGCCGAGCACCGCGGCCACGGCCGCGATCACCGCGGCTTCCTCCTCGGGAGCTGACCGAGGTTCGGGCGTCCGCTCATCTGTAACGAGGTCGCGGGGCGCGGAGCCGGCGAGCCTCGGGATCGGGGTGCGGGCGGCGACCTCGTCGCCGGTCGGGCCGAACTCATCGGCCAAATGGGTGAGGACGGTGGCCAGGGCCACCGCGATCTGCTCGGCTCGCGCTGCCGGGACTCGGTTGACGTCGTGGGCCAGCTCGAGGCGGAGCCGATCGCCCGGGAGCGCAACCAGGGTGAAGGCGTAGTGGGTCGAACCGCCCACCGCGACCCGCGTCGCCCGAATCGGGCCGGTCGCCGGGTTGTCGCCGGTGGGGTAGTTCTCGACGACGACAAGGGTGTCGAACAGGGTGCCGAGGCCGGCCTCGGCCTCGATGTCGGCCAGGGGGAAGAACTCGTGCTCCTGGAGGTCGATCCGGGTTCGCTGGAGCTCCTGCAACCACGACGCCATGGTCGCCGCTGACGGGAGCCGGAGGCGAGCAGGAACGGTGGTCGACAGGAGGCCGATCGCGTCCTCGACACCGTCGAGTTCCGCGGTCCGACCCGCCGTCGTCACCCCGACGACCGTGTCGAGGCGCCCGAGTGCGTGCCCCACGACGAACCCCCACGCGCCGAGGATCACCGTCCCCAACGTCAGGCCTTTGGCTTGCGCCGCGGCCGCCAGCCGGGTCGCGTCGCCGGGATCGAGGGGGACGTCAACCGGCGCGCTGCGGACCGGGGCCGTCGCAGCGTCAGCCACCAGCGAGGACTGGCTCAGACCGTCGAGGTGGGAGCCCCACGCGGCTCGGGCCGAGGAGCGGTCGCCGCCTACCTGGTGGAGGAGTGCTCGGCGCAGCGGTCGCCATCCGTCGGCTGCGGTCCCTCCGGCGTAGGCGGCCAGGATGCCGTCGACCAGCAGTGGGGTTGACCAGCCGTCGACGAGGAGATGATGAGCCGACAGCACCAGGGTCGCCGTCGACGGGCCGGTGGGCAGCACATGGCCGCGGAACAGTGGTGCCTGGCTGACGTCAACCGGGCGGGCGAGTTCGGCGTCCACCAGGGTTCCGACGTCGGTGTCGGGCTGGTGCACCTCGACTGTCGTCACCGGGTGGCGGGGCACGACCTGCACCGGTCGATCGACGGCGTCGACGACGAAGGACGCGCCGAGCTGAGGGTTGGCGGCCACCACCGCTTCGACCGCCGCCGCTAGCGCCGACACGTCGAGGTCGCGGGAGCGACCGGCGTCGTCGGGAACGGCTTCGACGTCGATCGTGGTGGACGTGGTGTAGACGTCGCCGTCGCCGTCCCGCAGGGCGTGGAACAGCAGGCCCTCTTGCATCGAGGACAGGGGGGCGATGTCGCACAGCGGCCCGTAGACGGCCTCCAGCTCCCGGATGGTGGCCATGGTCACCTCGGGGACGGCGGCCTCGGCCGGGATCAGGGTGCCGAGGGTGGCGGTGCCGTCCCGTTCGGCCAGGCGCCGGAGTCCGTCGAGGGCCGCGTCCCAGGCGGCGAACAGCAACGGGGCCTGGTCGGCCAGTTGGGGCGCAATGGTCCACTCGACTTCGAACGCCGAACCCCCCGGCCGGACGAACACGGCGACCTCGATGAGGTGGTCGAGTCGGAGCGCGCCCGGAAGGTGGACCTCGAACGGTCGCTCCGTCCCGAGCCTCGTGACGGCCTCGTCGTCATGATCGAAGCGACCGAGGTAGTTGAGCGCGACGGCCGGCCTGGTGTCGGGGTTGCGGGGAGCGCCGTAGCCGTCGGCCGGGACCTCGGCTCGGGCCTGGCGGGCGTGGCGGATGGCGTCGGCCAGCCGCTCCGGGTCGCCGGGGTCGGCGGCCAGGCCGGGCACCAGCTCCACTGCGATCGGAAACTCGGTGGTGAACCAGCCCACAGCCAAGTCCAACGTCTCGCCGTCGTCCAGCGGATCGCGTCCGTGCGTTTCCAGCCCGAGGACGAAGTGGCCATCGTCGACCCCGCGCCACGACTGCACAGCCGCGGTGAGCGCAGCTGCGAGCACCGCGTCGGGGCGGGCGTCGAGGAGTTCGGGCAGGGTCGTGAGTACCGCGGCGACCGGCGCGCCTGCCGTGAGCCGGTTGACGGTGACGGCGTGCTCGATCGTGATCCGCGGTTCCGGAGCGGGGAAGAGGGCGCACGGGCGGTCGGCGTGGTTCCGCCAGAAGGCCTGCTCACCCGCCGGCACGACCCGTTGGGCCAGGGTGGCGGCTCGGCTCCGCCAGCCGCTCTCCGCCTCGGCAGGAAGTCGCGCCCCGCTCAGCAGTTGACTCAGCTCGTCAGCCAGAATCCGCCACGAGACCCCGTCGACGACGAGGTGGTGTGCGGCCAGAACGACGGCCCCGGAGTCCGGGCACAATCCAGCGGCGAACATCCGGCCGTCGGCGGGATCCAACGACGCGACGAGTTCGGCCCGCACATCGTCGACGTTGGCCCCCAACACCACGACCTCCCGATCGGTGGGGTTGGGCGCGGGAACATCGAGTTGCCACCCGTCGTCGGTTTCGGTGACGACCAGCCCCAGCACCGGGTGACGACGCCGGAGGGCGTCCATCGCGTCGCCCAGGCTGGCGGGGGTGGCCAGCGGCATATCGAGCAGCACACTGTGGGCGTAGCCCCGGACACTCGCGAGGTCCGGAGCGAGCCGCCCGAGCGCGTCGACGATTGGCGGCGATGGCACCGGACCGGTTGGTTCGACGTTAGGCCGGGTTCCCGTCTCGGTGACGGCCTGCAGTACCGCGGCCACGCCGCGGGCGGTCCGGGACGCGAAGAGGTCACGTGGCCGGGTGATCCACCCCGCTCGACGAAGGCCGGCCACGATGGCGATGGCGGCGATGCTGTCACCACCGAGACGCACGAAGTCGACGTCGACGGGTACCGGATCGAGCCCGAGAACGTCGCCGATGACTCGACAGACGACGCGCTCTCGTTCCGTCGCGGGTGCGCTACCGACCGGGTCGGCGTCGGGCTCGGGCAGGGCCGCGACCGCCACCTTCCCGTGGGGGGTGAGCGGCATGGCGTCGAGCACGACGATCGAGTGGGGAACGAGGTAGTCGGGCAGATCGACCCGGAGCTGGGCGTGGAGGGTGTCGGGGGCGACGGTGACGCCCGCCGCCGAGACGGCATAGGCCACGAGGCGAGCGGCGGGACCATGGCCCCGAGTGATGGCGGTCGCCTGGGCCACGCCGTCGAGGGCTTCGACGGCGGCCGCCACCTCGCCCAGCTCGACGCGGTGTCCCCGGATCTTCACCTGATCGTCGGTTCGGCCGAGCGTGTTCAGCATCCCGTCGTCCTCCACCCGGACGAGGTCACCCGTGCGATACAGCCTCCCTCCCCCACCGCGCGGGTCGGCGACGAACCGGTTGGCCGTGAGGCCGGGGCGGTGCAGATAGCCCCGGGCGAGATGGGGTCCAGCGAGGTAGAGCTCCCCGACGACGCCCACCGGCACGGGCTGCAGGGCTCGATCCAGTACCAACGCGTCGGTCCCGGCCAACGCCCGCCCGATGCGGGGGTGGTCGCCGACCACGGCTGCGCCGAGGGCGTCGACGGTGGTCTCGGTCGGACCGTAGAAGTTGTGGCACCGCACCCCCGAATCGGCCAACGTCTGCCACAGCGCGGGCGATGCAGCCTCTCCCCCGATGGTCACCAGCTCGGGGCGATGCCGGGTGGCGAGGAGGCCGGCGTCGATCACCGCAGACGCCATCGATGGGGTGAGGTCGAGCACGTCGAGCTGGAGCAGGTCAACGGCGGCGACGATGGCATCCGCGTCGCGGCGGTCGTCCTCGTCGAGCACCACCAGTTCGTGACCGAGGAGCAGCCAGACGATCTGCTCCCACGACGAATCGAACGAGAACGACGTGGTGTGGGCCACCCGTAGCCGCCGGGCCGCTTCGGCTGCCACCGCCCCGAACACCGTGGCCTCGTGTTCGGCGATGAGGTAGGCCAGCGATCCCCGGCTTACCCCGACCCCCTTGGGGCGACCACTGGAACCTGAGGTGTACACCACGTAGGCCAGCTGTTGGGGGTCGGGGACGACACCAGGATCGGGCCGAAGCGACTCGGTCGAGGCGTCGACCTCCTCGAGGAGGACGGCGGCCGGGTGGCCGGCGACGGCACTCTCGCGGTGCGTCACCACCAGGGTGGGTTCGGCGTCGTTCAGCAGGAACGACAACCGCGCCGCGGGATAGTCGAGATCGAGCGGGAGGACGGCGGCTCCAGCGTCGAGCACGGCGAGGGTGGCCACGACGAGATCGACCCCACGAGGCAGGGCCACACCAATGACGTGGTCGGGGCCCGCCCCGTGACCGACGAGCCAATCAGCCACGGAGTGGACACGAGCGGCCAGCTCGGCCGAGGTACAGGCGTCGGTCCCCGACCTCACCGCAACCTCGTCGGAATGGGTGGCGGCCGTGTCGGCCAGCCGCTGGCTCACGTCGATCACGGCCAGTCCGTCCGGTGGCGGCGGTTCGGACCCATCTCCACCGATGTCACCGACCCGGAGGGCGGGGATCTGCCCCACCGGTCGGTCGGGCTCGGCGAGTAGCCGCTCCAGCAGCCCCCCGAGGCGGTTGGCCACCACGTCCAGCGCTCCGGTGTCGTAGGCGCCAGGGTTCGCTTCGACCGCGAGCATCACACCGTCGGGTCCGTAGGCCACGGTGAGGTCGAGATCGTCGACGGGCCCCGCGGTCACGGTCCGGAGCGCTCCGGTCGCGGTACCGAAGTCGATCACCGGGGTGTACGGCTTGAGGTTGACGCCTGGTCCTCGAAGCAGCGAGGGGGTTTTCAGCTCCGCGGCGATCTGTTCGCCCCGTGTCTGCTGGTGGTGGGCCAGGGTCCGGAGATCGCCGGCCACCGTCCGGGCCAGAGACCGCAGGGAGGCGCGGGGGTCGATGACGACGGGGAGCGGCAGGACGTTGACCGACATGGATGGGGTTCGCGCCGCATCCCGAGTGGTCCGGCCGGTGAACGGGATACTGAGCACCACCGAGTCGGTGCCAGCGGCCCGGCCGGCGAGTATCGCGAACACCGCAGTGGCCGCGTCGGCCCAGGTGATGTAGCGGTCACCGGCGGTCAAGGCGGCCAGGTCGTGGCCGACGGCGGAATCGAGGTCCACCGTTCGGCGGAGGGCCGGCTGCACCGCAGGATGGCTCCCACCGCTGATGGTCGGCACGGCACCGTCGTCATCGAGTACCGCGGGCAGGCGGTCGAGGAGGGCGGTGAAGTCCGAGGTCCGCTCGACGGTCGCCGCCAGTTCGGCGGCGACGAGCGCGTCGAGCGACCCGAAGCCTTCGCTCAACGCCCCGCCCTGGGTCAAGACCCGATACCGCTCGGCGACTCGCTGGGTGACCAGCGATATCCCGTAGCCGTCGAGCGCGACATGGTGATAGCGCTGGAGCCACACCAGCTGGTCCTCGCCGGTACGAATGAGCATCTGCCCAACGGGCTCCGCCGCGTCGAGCCCCCCGGCTCCTCGGGTCAGCGCGTCCTCGATCCACGCCTGCGCCGTGGCCGATGGGTCGGGTTCGGCCGCGGCATCGCGGACCGCGACCTCGACTGTGACCGGACGGGGGCAGCGCACCGGCTCGTCGGTAGCCAGGTCCGTGCTGACCCAGAAGCCGACGGCCTCGACCTCGGCCATGGTGTCGGCGATGGCCCGACGAAGGAGGTCGAGGTCGACCGAGCCGGTGATGTCGATCCGATCGGCAACGACGAACACGTCCGAATCTGGGTCGAGGAGTTGGGCGTTGACGATGCTGCGCTGGGCCGGGCTGAGCGCCATGTGTGGTCCCGGGCGCGCCAGTGCCGGGTCTGCGGCGGTGGTCATGGTGGGGAGACTCCTAGTTGGGGTCGAGCGAGTCGAGGCGGGTGGAGGTCGTGGCTAGTCGGCGGTGTCGTCGAGGTGCTCGTGGGTGTCGGCCGCGCCGCGTTTCCAGTAGCCGGTGATCGAGGAGTGGTCCTTGCCCACACCGACCTCGTCTCGTAGCCATTGGCGCAGCGAGATGATGGCGGCGGCTTCACCCGCGAGCCAGACGAACAAGGTGGCCCCGTCCGGCACAGTGACGGCCCGCACCGCGTCTTCCAGGGCCCGGCTGGGTAGCCCGTCGCTGTGCACCCAGATCAGTTCCACGCCGTCGGGCGTGTCGAGGACCTGCTGCGAGCCTGGTCCGGGCACCTCGACGACGACGGCTCCCCGCCGGTCAGGGGGGCTCTCCTCGAGCCACCGGGCCGCCGCCGGAAGCCCGGTCTCATCGCAGGCGAAGAGGTAGAAGTCATAGTCGTCGCTCACCCGGTACCCGCCGGGTGGGCCAGCGATGTGGATTCGGTCGCCGGGCTCAACGGTCTGGGCCCACGACGAGACCAACCCGTGGGCGTGGACGACGAAGTCGATGTCGATCTCACCGTCGTCTGGGCGGTAGGCGCGTACGGTGTACTCCCGACCGGTGGGGAACGGGCGGGGCCAATCCAGTCCGTCACCGTTCTGCGTCGGTAAGCGGAGTTCCCCGGTGTCGGGGTCTGGGAAGAGCAGCTTGACGTGCTCGTCGAAGATCCCGCTTTGGAAGCCAGCGGCGCCGGGCCCGCCGAAGGTCAGGCGAACCATGGAGTCGGAGAGCCGTGTCCGTCGGACGACTTCGACTTCGCGGATCCGAACCGGGAACTCGACGTAGTGCGCGGGCGCGGGGGCGGAAGTGGTCATGCGTCGCCCCCGGCGGTCGCGGCTGCAGCGGCTTGGGCCTCACGCAGGGACCGCGGCCGGAGGTCGGTCCACTCCTGCTCCACGTAGGCAAGGGCGCTCGTCCGGTTGGTTTCGGGGAGCACGACCGTCCACCCGGCCGGTACTTCGGCGAACGCCGGCCACAGGGAGTACTGCTCTTCGTCGTTCCGCAGCACCAGGAAGGTGCCGTTCTCGTCGTCGAGTGGGTTGGTCGTCACGTCGCTCCCTCCGAGATCTGGGTCCGGGCCAGTGCACCGGCCACCGTCTGGAGGGTGGTGCCGCCGAGGACGTCGCTGTAGACGAGATGGCCACCGGCGTCGGAGACCCGTTCGACGACGCTCAACAGTCGGACCGAGTCCAGGCCGTAGTCCCGCAGGTCTTCGTCGGCTGAGGCCTGGGTGATGTCGTCGGGCACCAGGTCGGCTACGAGGCTGCGGGCCTGGTCGATGGTGATGGGGCCGAGGTTTGGCATGGATGCTCCTGAAGATGGTGTCGGTGGTGCTGGGTTGTGGGGCTGTGGCTGTGGTGCTGCGGTGGTCGCGACCAGTTGCGCCACCTCGCCGGCGCGTACCGCGACCGTCGAAAGCAAGGTGGTCGAGATGCCGTGGAGGTGCTGGCTTTGGCCGATGAGGACGAGGGCCGCTCGTCCCGGAGCGATGAGCGCCGCCCGGTGGTCGCGGCCGATGACAGGTCGGCCGGCGGTGTCGCGGCGCACCGCGCTGGCGTGGGGGCCGAGGAGCACCGAGACGTCGAGGGGGTCGTACCCGGTGGCAAAGACGATGGCGTCGGCCGCGATCGTCTGCTCGGAACGGGTGGCGTCGCTCTGGATCACCACCTCCGTCGAGCGGCTGCCGTGCGTCATCGAACCGATCCGGCTGGCTCGATGCAGCACGATCCGTTCGCGATCCAACCACCGGTCGCGGTAGATCCGGTCGAACAGCTCTTGGATCACCTCGGTACTGGCGGTTCCGTTGTTGGTGTTGCGGTGGAGACGGTCCATCCGGTCGCGGACCTCGTCGTCTGCCCCGTACAGCAGATCGACGGTTTCCGGATCGAAGATTGCGTTGACCAGCGGTCCTTGGAACGAAGGCGCTGGCCCGAACTGGGAAGAGACCAGGTGGACGACAGCGTCGGGATGACGTTCGTTTAGATCGAGGGCGATCTCCACCGCGCTCTGGCCGGTACCCGCCACCACCAGGTGGCTTGGGCCGCATAGCGCAGCAACGCGATGGAGGTGGGAGCTCGAGTGCCAGCATCGGTCCCCGGCCGAGAACACCTCAGGGAGGCGAGGCTGGAGTCCCGCCGCGACGACGACACTGCGGGCCCGCACGATCCGGTCGCCCGGCGGCGACGTGATCGCCACATCGAAGGCGTCGATTGCTCGGGCTCCACCGTAGACGGGCGAAATCCGGGTGACCCGAGTGGCGTACTGAACCTGATCGGCGAATGCGGCCGCCACCCACCGGAGGTAGGCGGCGAACTCGACTCGGAGCGGCTCCATCACCCCCCGGTTGGTGAAGTCGGCGAGCCGCCCCTTGGTGTGGAGGAACGACACGAACGAGTACGGGGAGTTCGGGTTGCGGAAGGTGACGAGGTCCTTCAGGAAGCTGACCTGCATGCTGGCGCCGTCGAGCAACATCCCGGCGTGCCATCCCGGCTCGGGCTGTGCCTCGCAGTAGAGGGATCGCAGCGGCGGTCCCGGCCGCTCGCTCAGTGCGATGGCCAACGCCAGGTTCGACGGGCCAAAGCCCACGCCCAGGACGTCGACCTCGACGTCGGTTGGAGTGTCCGGACTCATACCAGCCTCCTCGGTCTCGCCTGTCCGCCGAGTCGGGCTCGGTCAACCTTCCCCACCCCGGTTTCGGGTAGCGCCCGCACGAACTCGATGGAGTCCGGCACCTTGTATTCGGCGAGTCCGACGGCGGCCAGGAAACGCCGGAGGTCAACTGGTCGCATCCCAACGGCGCCGCTTCGGGCGACGACGAAGGCGTGAATCCGTTCCCCGAGCACCTCGTCGCCGAGGCCGACGACGGAGACGTCGTGGACGTCGGGATGGGCGAGGAGTGCGTTCTCGACCTCTTCGGGCGCGATCTTCTCGCCTCCCCGGTTGATCTGATCCTTGGTGCGGCCGACGACGGTCAGATAGCCGTCCGAGCGTTGGACCACGAGGTCGCCGGTGCGGTAGAAGCCGTCCGCGGTGAAGGTCCGGGCGTTGTGTTCCGGTGCCCGGAAGTAGCCGCGAATCGTGTATGGCCCGCGGACCAGGAGGGCACCCGGGGTTCCCGGTGCGACCGGCTGGTCGTGTTCGTCGACGACGCGGATCTCGTCGGCGGCGCTGATCGGTCGGCCCTGGGTGGAGACAATCGTGTCGTTGTCGTCGTCGAGACGGGTGTAGCAGACCAGGCCTTCGGCCATGCCGAACACCTGTTGGAGGCGGCAGCCGAAGGTGGGAGCAACTCGTTCGGCCACAGCGCGGCTGAGTTTCGCGCCCCCGACCTGCAGTACCTCGAGGCTACTGACGTCGGCTGCCGCCCGTTCCGGCGCGTTGAGCCAGCTGATCACCAGTGGTGGCACGGCGGGGATGATGGTCACCTGGTGGCGTTCGATCAGGTGGAGCACGCTCGGCGGGCTTGGGTCCTCGGTGAGGATGATGGCGCCGCCGACCCAGATGATGCCGAGGATTCCGGGGGAGGACATCGTGAAGTTGTGAGCGATCGGCATCGCTACGAGCATCCGACTGCGGTCGCTCAGGCCGCAGATTCGGGCGCTCTCGCGTACCGAGTAGAGGTAGTCGTCGTGGGTCCTGGCGATCAGCTTGGGGATACCCGTGGTGCCTCCCGACAGTTGGAGGAAGGCCACGTGGCCGGCCGACACCCGCTCGGTTGGCGCTTCCGGCAGGGTCGCTGCTGCGGTGAGCAGGTCGGCCGGTGACCGGTCGGCGGGCGATCCCGAGGGCGCATCGACGTGATCGACGTGATCGACGAGCAGGACACCCCGCACACCGAGGTGGTCGGCCGCGACCCGGTCGGCCATGTCCGCATGGTCGAAAGCGGCGATCCGCGACCGGGTCACCAGGAGGACGGCGTCGGTCGTGACCACGAAGTGGTCGAGATCCCGCTTACGGTGCGCCGGCAGCGCGAACACCGGGATCGCTCCCAGGCGAAAGAGGGCGAAGACCACGACGACGAACTCAGTGACGTTGGGCAACTGCACCACGACCCGATCGCCCCGGTCGATGGCGAAGCGGTTCTGGAGCAGGGTCGCCGTCCGGCCGACCGCGGTATCCAGTTCGCTGTAGGTGAACCGGCGCTCGCCGTCGATGATGGCGGCGAGGTCGGGTGAGCGGCGGGCCCGATAGCGCAGGAGGTCGTCGTGGGTGACCCCAGCCCAGTAGCCGACCGCCCGGTACCGTGCCGCGACGACGTCGGGATAGCCGACCACGCCGTCGATGAGTGGGTTGACTTCGGTCGTCGAGGTCATCATGTACGCACCATCCCGTCGGCCTCGGCGGCAGCGCGGGCCGGCCGGACGTCTGTGATCGTGGCGACGTCGCCGAGGGCAGAGAGGGCGGTGCCCAGCTTGGCTGCGGTCTCGTCGTGCTCCTTGTCCGGCGTCGACCCCGCCACGATCCCGGCCCCCGCGTAGATCAGGGCTCGCCGATCGGTGACGGCGGCGCACCGGAGCGCGATGGCCCATTCGCCTTCCCCCGAACTGTCCATCCAACCCACGAGGCCGGCGAAGGTGCCGCGTCGGCACGGCTCGAGGGCGTGGATCAAGGCCAGGGCTCGAGGGGCCGGGACGCCGAGGACGGCTGCGGTGGGGTGGACGGCGTACGCCACGTCGAGGGCGGCGACCCACGCCGGCAGGGAACCGGTGACCTCGGTACCGAGGTGCCAGAGGCGGTCGGTGGCGACCAGACTCGGTCCGGCGGGTACGTCGAGCTTGGTGGTCAACCAGCCCAGTCCTGCCTCGAGGTCAGTGACCAGGATCGCGTGCTCCCGCTGGTCCTTGGCCGAATCCATGAGGCATCGACGCACCACGTCGTCGCGTCCTGGATCCGTCTCTCGGGCACAGGTGCCGGCGAGCGGGTGCGACCGGACGGTGCTGCCGCTCACCTCGGCCAGCAGTTCAGGACTAGCGCCCACCAGGACAGACTCATCGGCGAGGGGCATGTGGTAGGCGTAGCCATCAGGGTTTCGGCGGGTGAACGCCGCGAGGAGGGCCCCGGTGTCGATCGACTCGGCCGCCTCGACCACCGCGGCTCGGGCCAACACCACCTTGTCGACGGTTCCGACCCGGATCTCGGTGAGGACCTGCTCGACACCGGCGCGATACGCCGGATCGTCGGGCGGGGAGACACTGGTGGGCGTGGACGGCGGCGACGTCGGGGGGTCCGACGCGCGGCCGTCGTGCTCCACGACGAGTTCGGGAATCACCAGATGGGCGGGCTCACGCGGGTCGAACGGGACGGAGCCCATCAGGACGCGCGACTGGCGGTCCTGGTGTTCGACTGCTCGCAGGAGTTGGAGCGCGTTGGCTGCGGTGGAGAAGCCGCAGGCGTCGTGGGCGGGAAGGACGGCACGTCGGCCGGAGCCGTGGAGGTGGCGTCGACCGCGGAACACGAGGTCGGGTGGGCGCGGGGGCGATGTTGGGCGGGTTGGCAATGCGGCGGATATCACGATGTCCTTTCGAGTCGGTGACTACGAGTGGAGGCGGCGGCTAGCGAAGGGACGCGCCGCCGTCGACGACGAGTTCGTGGGTGGTGATGTGGCGAGCGGCGTCGGAGACGAGGAAGGCCACGGCGGCGGCAACGTCGCCCGGTTCCGCCACCCGACCGAGGGGTATACCGAGCTTGAATCTCACCTGGTCACCGGCAATGGCCTGGGCGGCGACCACGTCGACGGGGGCGCCGAACGCGGCCAGCATCGGGGTGCGGGTCGTGCCGGGGCACACGACGTTGCACCGGATCCCGGCCGGGGCCAACTCCACACCGAGCGAGCGAGTGAAGGCGCTCGCTGCAGCCTTCGAGGCTGCGTACGCCGCCATCCCCGCCCGGGGAACACCCGCGGCGTTCGAGGCGATCGTGACGATGGAGCCGTGGCCTCGGGGGACCATCCGCCCGGCTACCGAGCGGGCAACTCGGAGCACGCCGAGGGCGTTTACCTGAAGCATGGCCACGGCGTCGGTGACCTCGCTTTCGAGCACACTGCCGACCCGAAGCACGCCGGCCGCGTTCACCAGCGCCGCGATCGGGCCACAGGTTTGTTCGACGGTGTCGACGAGTGCTGCCACCGAATCGTCGTTGGTCACGTCGACGGGGAATCGACACCCGCTCTGGTCGGCAGCAGCGACCGTCCAGCCGGCCTCGTCGAGGGTGGACGCCACCGCGGTTCCGATGCCACCGGCCGCTCCGATGACCAGGGCCACGCGTGCCATCCCGCCACCGCCACCGTGGTCGGTCACGACACGGCCTGCCGGCTCGGGGTGAGGTCAGCCAACAGTGCCTCCGTCGAGAGGACCCTGGCGCAGCGATTCGCCGCGTACCGCACCGCGAGCAGGTGATCGTCCCGGGAGAAGTCGGCGACCGCGTCGGCGACGAAGAACGGCTGGACATCGTTCATGAAGGCGTCGGCGGCGGTCAGGAGACAGCCGATGTGGGCGTAGACCCCAACGACGATCAGCTGGTCTCGACCCCAGGCGTGCAAGAGATCGAGCAGCGGGGTGCGGATAAAGGCGTTGTATCGCCATTTGGTGAGGACATGGTCGTCCGGATGGGGGGCGAGCGCGGCCGCGATGGCCGCGCTGGCCCCATCCTGGAGACCGATCCCCCAGAAATCGGTGAGCAACCCACGATCGACCGGATCCTGCGCGGGAGGTTGCGCCGAGTAGACGACCGGCATGCCCTGGGTCCGGGCCTCGCGGACCAGTGCGTCGATGTTGCCGATCACTTCGTCCAGTAGTGGGCTCGGCTGCTCGAAGGCGCCAATGAAGTGGTTCTGCATGTCGTGGATCAAGACGGCCGATCGCAGTGGATCAGCCCGCCACGACACTCGAGGCGCCGGGTAGTCACCCGGGCGGGGCAACGGATAGGTCGCGATCTGGGGCAGGGTCATGGTTAGCTCCCGGCGGTGGCGTCGGCCAAGACCGGTACCAGTTCCTCGATCAGCCACGGTTCGGCCAGTGGGCTCGGATAGGCCAGTGGGGAGGCGATGGCGTTGTCGACCACCGCGTAGCGGCCATCGGCGACGGCAGGAATGAGGGTGAACACCGGGTCCTCCTCCAGTTCGGCTTGGGTCATGAGACCCTCGTCGCCGAACGGGTAGCCGACGAGGAGGACGTCGGCGTCGAGCACGTCGAGGTTCTCCCGACTGACCGCCGAGTTGGTGTCGGTGAACTCTGCGGCTGCCTCGGGAAGCTCGAACCCGAGGTTGGTGAAGAAGTCGATGTTGCTGCCGGCGTACGAGATGTACGTCACCTGCTCGGGGTGGACCACCGCGTACGTGAACGTCTTGCCGTCGAACTCCGGGTGTGCGTCCCGGGCCACCGCGAACTGCTCGGAGACGTCGTCGATGACCACCTGGCCTTCGTCGACGAGGTCCAGCGCCTCGCTGGCTTCCTCCGTTCGCTCAGCCCAGGTCATCGAGGCCAGCCCGTCTTCACCCTGGAACGAGACGATGGGCGCAATCTTCGAGAGCTGCTCGTAGTCCTCCGAGAGGCTCCACCCACTCGTGGCCAGGATCACGTCGGGCTCAGCCGCGGCGATGGCCTCGTAGTCGACGCCGTCGGTGGCGTCGAAGGTGACGAGTTCGGTCTCGCCGAGTTGTTCGAGCCGCTCCAGCGACCACGCTTCCGGGTCACCCCCGTACGACGGGCTGATCACGGGCACGACCCCGAGCGCAAGCGCAATGTCGAGGTCGATCGAAGACATGACGGCCACCCGCTCTGGCTTCGCTTCCAGCTCGGTCTCCCCGAACGGGCTCTCGAGCGTCATCGGGTAGGTCACCGATGTTGCGTCGTCGGAGGCGGCCGTTGTGTCAGACGATTCGGGGTCGGACTCTCTGATCTCCTCGATCTCCGAACCGGTGGTGCCGGACTCGGTGCTGTCGGCCGTCGTGTCCTCGGCACTGGTCTCGTCGCCCGAATCGGAGCAGGCGCCGAGCCCGAGCACCAGGGCCAGGGCCGCGGAGCGGGCTCGTCGACTGATGGGATTGATCACTGCTTGTCTCCTTTGACATGAGGCGGTTGCCTCGGGATCTCGGGGCTTGGCTGGTGTGCCTCAGCGCAGCAGCCGGTCGGCCTGACCGCCGCGCCGTCGTGTCGGCCTCGGGCGAGAACGATCGGAGTCCCGGTGTCGGGATCGGGGATGACGCGGGCCTGGACTCCGAACACCTCTGCCACCAGGTCCGCCGTGATGAGCTGCCGGGGCGGGCCGGAGGCCGCGATCCCGCCGTTGACCATGGCGACGACGGTGTCGGCGTAGCGGCCAGCGTGGTTCAGGTCGTGGAGGACGACGACGACCGTCGTACCGCCTGCGGTGAGGTCGACGAGGAGGTCGAGGACCTCGACCTGGTGGGCGATATCGAGGTAGCTCGTTGGCTCGTCCAGAAGGAGGTACGGCGTCTGCTGGGCCAACGCCATGGCAATCCACGCTCGTTGGCGTTGCCCGCCCGAGAGGGTTTCGACGCCGCGGGTCGCCAGATCACCGATGCCGGTGCGGACGAGGGCGTCGGCCACGATCCGGTCGTCCTCCGCAGTCCGGGCGGCCAGCCGACGGTGAGGGTGTCGCCCCCGACGAACGAGTTCACTCACGGTGATGCCCTCGGGAGCCACCGGAGACTGGGGCAGTAGCCCGAGCCGGCGGGCCACGGCGCGGGTCGGCAGCCGATTGATGTCCTCCCCGTCGAGTAGGACCGATCCGCTGCGTACGGGTAAGAGGCGAGCCAGGGCTCCGAGCAGGGTCGACTTGCCGCAGCCGTTGGGACCGATCAACGCCGTCATGCCACGGGGACGAAGACGGAGATCGAGCCCCGACAACACGACCTGGTCGCCGTACCCGACTTCGAGGCCCCTTGCTTCGATCCCGGCGTGATCCGGCGTCGAGCCGTTCGTGGCCGCCGTCATCGGGTATCGGCCTTCTGGTTGATAAGGAGCACCATGAGCACTGGGGCACCGATCAGACCGGTGATCACGCCGGTCGGAACCGGGCTGATCCCTGGACCGGTCTGGGCTACCAGGTCGGCGACCACGACGACGGATGCGCCGACGGCCGCGGCCGGCAGCGGGCCGGAGCGGGGCAGGAGGCGTCCCGCGATCGGCCCCGACACGAGCGCGACGAACGCCACCGGACCGGTGATGCTGGTGGCAATGGCGGCTAGGACGGCTCCGAGTAGGAGCGCGGCCATCCGGACCACCTGGACCCTGGTACCGAGCGCGGCGGCGAGATCGTCACCGAGCTGGATGGTGGACAGCGACGGTTCGAGCAGCAAGGCCCCGGCGCCGCCCAGGACGGTCGCGGCGGCCAGCACCACCACCCCGTCCCAATCGGCCCCCGACAGGGAACCGATCAGCCACCGCATGGCGCGAGACGAGATCGAACCATCGGCGAAGGTGAGCAGGTAGCTGGTGACGGCCGAGAAACAGGCGCCGATACCAATACCAACGAGGACCAGCCGATAGGTCGACGAGCCGCGCCGCCAGCTCAAGGCAAAAATGATGAGCGCCGCGGCCGACGCACCAACGATGGCTCCGAGTTGGAGCGCCAGGCCGCGCAAGCCGATGCCGACCAGCACGGCAACGGCCCCGGCACTCGCCCCCGCAGACACCCCAATGATGTCTGGCGTGGCCAGCACGTTGGAGATCAGGCGCTGGTAGATGACTCCGGCCAGCCCAAACAAGGCACCGCTGAGCAACGCCGTCAGGGCCCTCGGAAGCCGAGTCTCGAAAATCACGAAGTGGCTCAGACCGTCGGCGTGGCCAACGAGGGCAGCAGGAATCTCCCCCACGGCGATGTCGGCACTACCGCCAACGAGGATCTCCGCCCCGGACCCGGCTAGCAGAGCGACGGCGATCGTCACGCCCACCCCGATGGCGCGTCGACGGACCCGTCGTCGGTCCGCCTCGATGGTGACGACGACCGCGTCGACCGAGGCGGTCCGCGAACGGTGGCGACCGCGCGCCGCCACCGCAGTCGTGGTCACGCCTCGACCAGTTGGCGTCGACGGGCCAGCACCACGAAGAACGGGGTGCCCACAACGGCGGTCATGATGCCGACCGCGATCTCACCCTGACCGGGAGCGAGCCGACCGGCGACGTCGGCCCCGAGCAGCACGATGGCGCCGAGCACCATGGCGTACGGCACCAGCAGCCGCTGATCGGCGCCGACGATGAGGCGAGCCAGGTGAGCCCCGACGAGGCCCACGAACCCGATCGGACCGGCGGCCGCCACCGCAGCCGCGCACAGGAGAACCGCCACCAGCGCCGTGGCGAGTTGGGCCCGCCGTACTCGGACACCGAGGCTGGCCGCCACCGATTCTCCGAGCGTCAAGACGTTCAGGGTCGGGCCGCACGCAAGCGCGAGCACCACGCCGACGAGGGCGAACGGCCACAGGGCGCCGATGGTGTCGCCTCGTCCGGCCAGCTGGCCGATCGACCAGAACCGATACCGCGAGAACGCGGACTCGTCCCGGATGATCATCAGGTTGATGGCGGCGGCGAGCATGGCGGCCGTCGCCGCACCGGCAATCACGAGGCTCACCGCCGTCGAAGTCGAGGGCGTAAGGCGCGAGATGCCGTACACCACCCCGGCGGTGATCAGTGCTCCGGCGAAGGCGAACCAGAACATGAGGACCGTGCTGGATAGATCCAGATACACGATCCCGGCGACAACAGCGCAGGCGGCACCGAGTTCGACCCCGAGGATGCCTCCGTCGACCAACGGGTTGCGGGTAATCGCCTGCATGACGGCGCCCGATCCACCGAGGCACACCCCAACGAGGAGACCGAGCAGCGTCCGTGGTATCCGTTCAGTTACCACCACCGTCGCTTCGAGGCCCTCGGGCTCGGTGCCGGCCAACGCGCCAGCAACTGCCGCTACCACGGTGGCCGCATCGATGGTGCGAGCACCAAGGCCGAGCGAGAGGACAGTAGCGGCACATAGCCCTGCCACGAGCAGCGCGAGCCCGGCCACTCGTCGACGGGTGCTCCTGGCCACGGTGCCGAGGACGGCTCGAGGGTCCTGGTCGTTCAGTATCGAGGTCGTCGTCGACGAACGGTCCTCGTGAGCGACCCCACCGATGTCGGTGTGCGCGCCTGGGTGCTCCGTCATCTGCACGAGCCGCACGGTAACCGATCCGTTTGAACTATGTCAACCATACTTAACGTGCGAGGTCGTCGGCCCACACGACGACCGGTTCGGCGAAGAGGGAGCGGGCGATGGCCACCCGCTGCTGCTCACCGTCGGAGAGTTCCTTCGGGAGGTGATCGCTCCGGGAACCGAGCCCGACCGATTCGAGCAGCTCCATCGAGCGGTCCTTCAGCTGTGGTATCCGTTTGCCGTCAAGCACGCCGGCGATGGCGACGTTCTCCCAGGCTGTAGGGCCCGACGATCGCCGTGTAGGAGCCGCCGCCAACCGCCATCGACACATTGCGGAGCGCGTGCGCCTGTATCGAAGGTTCTCGATACGTCGATCGCCTTCAACAGCGGAGAGGAACTATCGCCAGACGATCCCTCCACAATGATCTACGACTCTGGCATGGATCTACACCCCAGAGCATCCGGACGAAATATCGTCGTTAGCCTCGGGAGCGTGGTAGTCCCGCCGAGATACAACGATGACCTCGGCTGGGTCCAAGTCGACGGAATCATCACACCTGAGGCTGCAGCCGACCTGGCGCTCGCCTGCCGACAGGTGGCCGAGAACATCACCGAGCCGCGTTCCGGCGACAAGCCTCATGGCGCCACCCGCCGTTCTCACCGGTCTCGATGAGCGGCTGCCGGAGACAATCGCGGTGGCGCGCGCACTTGGTCCCGTGGTCGATCAGATCCTCCCCGCCGGTTGGACCGTGACCGAGATTGGCTACCGCTGCCCCGGGCCAGGAACAGGAGGCCAGCAACTGCACGCCGACGACCGCCCTCGGCTAGACCCGGACCCCCGCACCACGGGCGCCACCGCCATCGTGGCGCTCGTCCTCAGTCAGTCAGTCGTGGAAGAGGCAAACATCAGATGTCGAGGATGCGCGCCACACGATCGCCCGCTCGGCTTCGAGGTCAACGGGGGTCTCCGGCGAGGGCGTTGAGCAGATCGTTGAGTGACCAGAAGATGAGAAACCCGTAACGGGTGGACCAGACCCCGCGTCGATCAGACGCCGCGGCTGCCGTCAGGTTGCCAGACGGAGTCCGACCCAACCCGATGAAATAGGAATCATTCCCATCAGGGATTACACTGCTCTGGATGCTGAACGAGCGCCTACCGGTGACAGTCCTATCGGGATTCCTGGGAGCGGGGAAGACCACCCTGCTGAACCGGGTGCTGGCCAACCGCGCCAACCGCCGGGTGGCGGTGATTGTCAATGACATGAGCGAGGTGAACATCGACGCCGCTCTGGTGACTGGCGGCGGGACCCTCGATCGCACCGAGGAACGCCTGGTGGAGATGTCGAACGGATGCATCTGCTGCACCCTGCGAGAGGACCTGCTGGAGGAGGTGGCCCGGCTGGCGGCCGAAGGACGGTTCGACTATCTGCTGATCGAGTCGACCGGGATCGGCGAGCCGATGCCGGTGGCCGCCACCTTCCTGTTCGAGGACGAGCAGGGTCGCAGCCTCTCCTCGGTGGCTCGGCTCGACACCATGCTCACCGTGGTGGATGCATCCCGTTTCCTCGACCGGTTCGAGGTCCTCGAGGAGCTGGCCGAGCTCGGGATCGGGCGCGACGCCGACGATGACCGGGCGGTGAGCGATCTGTTGGTCGATCAGGTGGAGTTCGCCGACGTCGTGGTGGTGACGAAACCCGACCTCGTCGCCGTTGGTGACCTGGAGCGGGTGGTGGCCCTGGTGCGCAAGCTCAACCCCAGGGCCCGAATAGTGGTGGCCGAGCACGGCGACGTGCCGCTGGACGCCGTGTTCGACACCGGTCTGTTTGACGAGGACGAGGCGGCCACCGCTCCTGGCTGGGTGCGCGAGCTCAACGGCGAGCACACCCCTGAGACCGATGAGTACGGCATCACCTCCTTCGTCTACCGCCAACGGTGGCCCTTCCACCCCGAGCGCCTGGCCCGGGCCCTGGAGCACGAGTGGCCGGGGGTGCTCCGGAGCAAGGGCTTCTTCTGGCTGGCCACGAGGCCCGACGTGCAGGCCATGTGGAGCCAGGCCGGTTTGACGGTGATGCTCGAACCGGTGTCGATGTGGTACGCCGCAATCCCTGGCGAGGAGTGGGAGCTGGAGACCGACGAGGAACGGGCCGACCTCGTCGCCCGCTGGGATCCAGCCCTGGGCGACCGGCAGACCGAGCTGGTGTTCATCGGTGTCGATCTCGATGAGGCGGCCATTCGCCGCCGTCTCGACTACTGCCTCCTCACCAGCGAGGAGAGCGAGCAAGGATTCGAGGGGTGGGCCCTCTACCCCGATCCGCTGCCGGCGTGGGACCTGGCGTGCGAATAGCGGTCGGGCCGGGAGGCCACCTCAACCTCGACCCGCGACGAGATCGATAAGAATCGTTCCCGATTGGAAGGTTGTCGTGCGGATCATAGGGAATCGCGACGTATGCATCGGCTCTGGCGAATGTGTGAGGTGGGCACCCGAGCTCTTCGACCAAGACGAGGACCTGGGCCAGGTGGTCGTTCTTCGCACCACCATCCCCGACTCGGGTCCGCAGGCCGAACGGCTCGGTGCGGCCCTCCGCAACGCCGTGTATGCCTGCCCCTCCGGCGCCCTGGACGCCCCGGAGGTTCCGTGAACAGGTCGCGTGAACAGGTCGCGTGAACAGGTCGCGTGAACAGTTGAGCCCGGCGGCCTCGACGGCAGGTGCCAGCAAACCGGTGATCCCAGGCCGACGAGTACGGTGGGTGGCTCAGAGGGTGCCGGTCTCGTAGCCCTCGGTGGTCGCTCCGCCCGCTACGGCGAGAGCCGCGACGGCCTCCACGGACGGGGCGGCCAGGATGTTGCGCACCGCGACGTCGGCGCCGTACCGGTCTCGCAACAGCGTGGCCATACGGAGCACCCCCATACTGTCGCCGCCGAGACCGAAGAAGCTGATCTCCCGATCGGTCACCGCAGCATCAAGGATCTCCGCCCACAAGGCCGCTACCGCCTCCTCCATCGGTCCCGACGGTGGTCGTCCGGTTGGTGCGTGTGGCTCGGCGTCGCGGCCGGCCGAGGCCAACAGGGCGGCCCGGTCTACCTTCCCGTTCGCGGTGAGCGGCATCCGGTCCACCACCGCGATTCGACCGGGAATGGCGTAGGCCGGTAAGTGCTCGGCCAGCATGCTGCGGAGCACCTCGGGATCCAGGTTGGCGCCGGTGCGTGGCTCCACCGTGGCGTGCAACGTTCGGCTGTTGCGCTTGCCTGTTGCAACGACGACGGCTCGACCCAGGTCGGGCAGGCGTTCCAACGCGCGCTCCACCTCGCCCAGTTCCAGGCGATGACCGCCGACCTTCACCTGGTGGTCGGTGCGCCCGAGGAACTCCAAGGTCCCGTCGGGCCAGTAGCGACCGAGATCTCCCGTTCGGTACCACCGCTCGCCGGCCTCCTCGACGAACCGCTCGGCGGTGCGGCCCGGGTCGTTCCGGTAGCCCTTCGCCACACCCCGGCCCCCGATCCACAACTCCCCCGGTACCCAATCGGGCGTATCTCGGCCAGCGTCGTCGACAACCCGGTACCGCTGGGCGGTCAGCGGCCGCCCGTAGGGTATGGAGGTCCAGTGGGAAGGCACCTCGTCCACCTCCCACCAGTTCGACCAGATCGCCGCCTCGGTGGCCCCGCCGAGTGCCACCAGCCGAGCCGGGTCTCGACCTTCCCCATCGGTGGCGGTCTGGAGCCGCCGGGGAAGGTCGAGACCCACCCACTCCCCAGATAAGAGGGCCACGCGGAGGCTCGCCGCTCGCCGCGATGTGCCCGCTTCGAGCAACGCCAGGTCGAGCAGGGCCGGGACCGTGTTCCACACCGTGACCCCGTGAGCGGCCACCAGATCGAGCCATCGAGTGGGATCGCGGCGCTCGTGCTCACCGGGAAGGACCACGACGCCACCGGCGCCCAACACCCCGAAGACATCGAACACTGAGAGATCAAAGTCCAGGGCGGACAGGGCCAACACCCGGTCGGATGGGTCGATCCCGAACCGTGCGGCGACGTCGAGACAGGTGTTGGAGGCCGCATCGTGGGTGATCTCGACCCCCTTGGGCGCGCCAGTCGATCCCGACGTGAAGATCACGTACGCCAGGTCGTCGGGGGCCACCTCCACCGCCCTGGACGCCGGCTCCTGCCGTGACGCATCCTGCGGCGTGATCAGGGCTGCCCCCAGCGGGTCGGTATCCGCGGCCGCAACAACATGACCGGCGCCGGCCGCCTCGTGCATAGCAGCCCGGCGGAGATCGGGTTGGTCCACCCCGATCGGAACGTAGGCGGCCCCGGCAGCGACCACACCGATCGTCGCCGCCAGCTGATCAACCCCCTTCGGCAGGGTGACGACGACCACGTCACCGGGCGCCACCCCCGCGGCCTGCAATGCGGCCGTCCACCGCAAGGCCTCGTCCAGCAACTCACCGCGGCTCAGCCGACGGGTACCGGTCTCACCGGCCTCACCGGACACCACGAGGGCCGGAGCCGTGGGGTCCTCGGCGGCCCGCGCCAGTAGAGCATCATGCAACGCAGCCGGCGCCGCCCCAGGGCCGGTGTCCGACACCCGCCCGCGAACGGCCCGCTGCTCCGGGGGCACGAGGACGGGTGGCTCACTCCCCCACCCGTCCTCGGCGAACCGGGCCAGAAGATCGAAGTAGGCCTCGTACATCGCATCGAGCACACCGTCCCGCAGCACGCCGTCGGCCGCGTCCCACGTCACCTGAAGGCCGCCGTTCGTGGGAAGAACCTGATTGTCGAGGCACACCTGGGGTGATTGTGAGATGCCCCACACCGGCTGGGGAAACCCGGGGGAACGGTCCATCGACACCCCGACGCCGCCGATACCGACGGCGCTGGTGAAGACCACGGGCATCGGCTGCAGCGCCCCCTGGGCCTGCGCCAGCCGCCGGAGCAGCCACGACGGAGCAATCTCACGATGGTCGAGATCCGCCCCGAGCCGCCCGTGCAGCGCCAGCGCAGCTTCGGTGAGACTGGTGGATCGGGCCCGTCGGTAGTCGGCCAGCGACAGGGTCGTGAAGTCACCCACCACCCGCTCGACGTGCGGATGGACGGGCCGCCGGTCGAACAGGGTGAGCGTGATCGTCACCGCATCACGGCCCGTCCACGCGGCCAGCACCTCCCCATAGGCGCTGAGAAGCACCGTCGATGGCGTCGTACCCAGCTCCCGGGCACGAGCCTGGATCCGCTCCCAAACCTCGGGATCGAGCTGCCGCTGCCGCCGGACGAAGCGGTGTCCGCTCACCGTCGAGATGTCCCGGGTGAGGGGTAGTTCGGGAGGGGGCGGGAGCTCCTCCAGCCGCTGGGCCCAGTAGGCCTGGTCGGCGTCCGCCACCGCCGGATCGGTTTGGCGGCCCAGCACATAGTCCCGGAACGACAGATCGATCGGCGGCAGGGAGGCCTCCGGGTCGACGTACAGGGCCTCCAACTCGGTGAGGATCGTCATGATCGAGAGCGCATCGAGGACGATGTAGTCGTACCCCACGCCCAATCGCGTCCGGATCGCGCCGCCGTGGCGATATCGGACGGCCGCCAACTCCAGCAGCGGTCCCTGTTCGAGGTCGACCATCCGATGGGAGTACCGATTCCGCATCCGGGCCAGGGCTGCTTCGACCTGGTCTGTGTCGAGGCCCACGACATCGTCGACGACGATCGCGACGTCGAGACCGGCCGGGAGGATCCGTTGGGCACCGTCGACGATGACGGCCCGGAGCATCTCGTGGCGATCGACCAGCCTCCGCCAGCCACGGTTCATGCGCCCGAGGTCGACGTCGACACCGTCGTACTCGGTGTACTGCCACGTCCCGACCCCGCCCAGGGGTAGATCCGGGTGGCGGCCGACGAGGTAGGTTCGCTGCACGTCGGTGAGGGGGAACGGACGATGACGGTCATCGGGGGCCGGGGTGATCATCGCCGAGACAAGGTCGCCACGGGCGACGCCTGGGGCGGCTCGACGCATCGGTTGACACATTTCCGCCAACTCCGGCGTGGCGAAGAGGCGACCGAGGGTGGCCCCTTCGATCCCGGCAGCCTGGAGGCGCACCAGCAACCGGGTGGCCAACAGCGAATCACCGCCGAGAGCGAAGAACGAGTCGTCTCGCCCGATGACGGCGTCGACCCCGAGAAGGTCCTGCCAGATGTCGGCCACCGTCTGCTCCACCCAGCCCTCCGGAGGGCGAGACGCCACCGGATCGCCCCGCTCCCCCACCGCACGACGCTCGGCTTCGGCCTGGAGCATCCTGACCACCGCGGTCCGGTCGGTCTTGCCGTTGCTGGTCAGGGGCAGCTCAGCGAGCTCGACGAACCAGGCGCAGCGCATATGGTCGGGCACCCGCTCGGCCAGGGAGGCGTGGAGGGCGTCGTGGTCCAACGACCCGGCACCCGTCACCACGGCCGCGACGAGGCGAGTACCGGCGCCGGTGTCGATCGGGGTCACCAGGGCCGCGCTGACGTTCGGCGCGGCCACCACGGCCGCCTCGATCTCCCCGGGTTCGATCCGATGACCGTGGATCTTGACCTGGCGGTCGACTCGGCCGGCGAACTCCAGGTAGCCACCAGTCCCGTAGCGAGCCCTATCCCCCGTTCGGTACCACCGCTGACCGTCGGCCACCACAAAACGCTCAGCCGTGCGGGCCGGGTCGCCTCGATAGCCGCGGGCCAAGCAGACTCCCCCCATCCAGAGCTCACCCACGACCCCGTCGGGACAATCACGGCCTTCACCATCGACCACGCGGCACGAAACCCCGTCGAGGGGAACCCCCCACGGCAGGCTGACCGCCGGCGGATCGGCCGCATGCTCATCGCCGACCTCGAACAGCGTCGAGTGGATCGCCGCCTCAGTCATCCCACCGAGGGCGGCGAACCGACTCGCAGGAGCCAACGCCCGCAGCCGACCGGGCAGGTCGCCCGACACCCGGTCGCCCCCCAGCAGCACCGCCCGGAGCGGCAACGAACAATCCTGAGTCGACTCCGCCGCCTGCAACAGCAGGTCGAGTAGGGCCGGAACCGTGTTCCACACGGTCACCCGGTGGGCGACCACCGAGCGCAGCCAGGCAGTGGGGTCGGTCCGCTCTCGCTCCGGCACGACCACGAGCGCACCACCTGCCGCCAGGAGACCGAAGATGTCGTACACCGACAGATCGAACTCCAGCCCGGACACGGTGAGTACCCGATCGACCGGTCCGATGGTGAAGACGTCGTTGAGCACCGTGACCGTGTGGGCGGCTGCTCCGTGACTCATCTCGACACCCTTCGGTTCACCGGTGGAGCCCGAGGTGAACAGGACGTAGGCGAGGTCGTCCGGCACCGGAGTGGGGAGTGATCGGGTAGCTGATGGCGAGGGCTCCGAACCCTCGAGCACCAGTGGCCGGGCCCCGGCCGTTGCGACGATGGACGCGTGGCTGGCGTCGGTGAGAGCGAGGGCGGCGCCGGTGATGGCGTGGATTCGGGCCCGGCGAGCGGGTGGTTGATCGATGGTCACCGGGACGTAGCACGCACCGGCGCGCAACACGGCCAAGGCGGCAATGATCTGCCCGAACCCCTTGGGCAGGGTCACCACAACCGGATCGCCCGGTTTCAGGCCTTCGGCCACCAGCTGGCGGGCCCACCCCTCCGACAGCTTGTCGAGCTCTCCGTACGACATCGCTCCGTCGGCCCCGATCATGGCGATCGCGTCGGGGGCTGAGTTGGCCCGGTCGAGAAAGCCGCCGTGCAACAAGGTCATGGACCGCCGGCGCGGCGCCCCGTCGACGCTGGCACGCCGTTGGTCCTGGCTGGTGGGCAGCGGCGGGGCGGCCGAGCGCAGCCAGGTATCGTCGTCGTTCGCCAGGGTGGTGACCAGCTCCCGATACGCAGCGAACGCGTCCCGAATCGGACCTTCCTCGAGGGCGTCGAGGCGCACGTCCCAGTTGAGCAGTAGACCGCCATCGTGCTCGGTTACCTGGGCATCGAGCCACACCTGCGGCCCCTGCGACACGCTCCAGACGGGTTCGCCGAGATTGGCGCGGACCTCGGGTCCGTAGATCTCACCCATGCCGACCGCGCTGGTGTATACGACGGGCGCGAGCGCCGTCCGACCCTTCAGCCGGGTGAGATCCCGCAGCACATCCACGCCGGAGTGCGCCCCCCGGGCGATCGCGGCGTGGAGATCGGCTCGGACCGCGCGGGCCCGGTCGGCGAACGAGGGCGCCCCGGCCGTGTCGACACCGAGGAGCACGGAGGATGAGAAGTCACCGACGACTGCATCGACATCGGGAACGATGGCGTCTCGGGCGAACAAGGGGAGGTTGAGCAGGAACTGTGGGTTCTCGCTCCACCGTCCGACGCATTCGGCGAAGATGGTGGCGAGGGCAACGGCGGTGGTGACCCCATGTGCGGTGGCTCGACGGGTGAGCGACGCCTCGGTGGCTCCGTCAACCCAATGGTGCAGGCGGACGGTGCGGGGGGCGGTGTCGGGCCGACCCGCGGTTGACGCCATCGGGAGCAGGGGTGGTTCCGGCAAATCGGAGATCCGCTCGTGCCACCAGGCGCGGGCCTCGGCCCGGTCGGCCGCCGACTGCGCGGCCCGGGCGACCAGGTACGACCGGAAGGAACTCGCCGGCGGGGTGGGATCCCAACCGTCGGGGTCCGAATACGCCGACGCCAGGTCGGCCATCAGCACCCGCAGGCTGAGCGCATCGCCGGCGATCATGTCGAGATCGAGGTGGACGCGGGTCGCGCCGCCAGGAAGCAGCGACAGATGCAACGAGAGCACCTGTCCGCCATCAACGTCCATCCGTTGATGGGTCAGTTGTTCCCGCAGCCCGGCGAGGCGGGTTGCGCCTTCCGTCTCGCCCACGGTTCGCAGGTCGTGCACCTCGATGTCGGCCTGGTCGGCCACGGCCGCCGGCGCGGTCCATTGGCGGCCTTCGGGGGTGATCCGCATCCGAAGCATGTCGTGGCGAGCCACGACGCCGCGGAGTGCGGCCCGGAGCGCGTCCGGGTCCACCCCGTGGCCGTCGAGCTCCACGTAGAAATGGGCGGCCACGCCACCGTAGGGCTGCCCGTCCTGCCGGCCGACCCAATACGCGTGCTGCAACGGGGCCAGATCGAACGGTGCATCCTCCACCAGGGCCGGGCCGTCGGCGACGGCCGCCGGCGGCGACGGAGCCCGCGTTGCCGCGGCGGCCAACAAGGCCCGCCAAGCCCCGGGCGTAGGATCGTCGGCCAGCTCCTCGAAGTCCACCAGGAGTCCCCGAGCTCGCCACCGACCAACGAGGCGGATCAGGGCCAGTGACTCGAGGCCGAACTCGAACAGGTCGGTGTCGTCGGTCACCTCAGAGGGGTCCACCTCCAGCGCGGCGGCCAACTCCTCGATCACCTGGCCGGCCGGGTCGTCGTCAACGGCGGTCATAAACCAGTCCCCTGGTTGGGGCAGAAAGAGAATCGGTCTCGGCGAGAAGGGTTCGCAACGCCGCCTTGTCCGCCTTGCCGATCGGGGTGAGGGGCAACTCGGCGACCGGGTGGACCCGCTGTGGGGCCTTGTAGGCGGCGAGTCCCCGATCCTTCAGATGGGCCCGGAGTTTGGCGATCGTCGGCACCTCCCCGTTGGCGACGACCACGGCCACCGCCACTTCCGCCCCGTCCGGCTCCTCGATCCCGACGACCGCAACCGCGCCAATCGCCGGGTGGGCGGCGAGGTGCTCCTCCACTTCAGCGGCCGCGTACTTCTCACCGCCCCGGTTGATCTGATCTTTCACCCGGCCCACGACAGTCAGGTGACCCGTAGGATACTGACGCACGACGTCGCCGGTCCGGTAGAACCCGTCCGGGTCGAACGCACGGTCGCGTTCGGCTCCCGCTCCGTAGTAGGCGCTGATCGTGCACGGCCCCCGGGTGAGCAACTCCCCTGGTTTCCCGGCAGGGACCGGCTCCCCGTCGTCGACGTCGACGATCCGGATCTCGTCGGCGTCACAGGCGGGCCGGCCCTGGGTGGCCAGCACCAGCCCTTCCGGATCGTCCAGCCCCGTGTAACAGACCAGACCTTCGGCCATTCCGTACACCTGCTGGAGGCGGGCTCCGAGCGCCGGTTCAATCCGGGCCGCCACCTCGGGCGCGAGGCGCGCCCCACCGACCTGGACCACGTCGAGCGAGGCCAACGACGAAGCCGACGCCGACGCCGTTACGGCCTCGTCCAGCCAGGCGGGAACCAGCGCCGGCGTGAGTGACGTGTGGCTGACCTGGTACTCGGCGATCAACGGGAACGCCGTGGTTGGACTGGGGTCAGACGAGAGAACCACGGTGCCACCGACCGACAGGGTGCCCAACACCCCAGGGCAGGCGAAGGTGAAGTTGAACCCGATCGGCAGGGCGGCCAGGTAGACGCTGTCGCGGCTCAGCCGTGCGGCCCGAACCCCGAGGCGCACGTTCAAGGCGTAGTCGGAATGTGTCCTCGGGATCAGCTTGGGCCGACCCGTGGTGCCGCCGGACAACAGCAGGAGGGCGACATCGTCGGGGACCGACCGGTTGCTGTAGGCGTGACGATCACCGTCTTCGCCCATCCCGGACGACGCCGGCGGGGTGAGATCGGAGAAGGAGACAGCACCAGCCACGGAGGGGGTCCCCACCACCACCACGAAAGGCCGCGGGCTCGGCTGCTCCTCGGCGATGGCGGTGGCCATGGCCTGGAGGTCGAACCGCCCGTGACGGTCGGCGACGATCACCGCGGCTGCGGCCGATTGGGCGACGAGGTGAGAGATCTCGGCCCGCCGGTGCCCCGGCATGGCGTGGACCGGCACGGCGCCCAGCCGCTGCAGACCGAACCACGCCTCCAGATACTCGCCACGATTGGGTAGCTGCAGCACCACCCGATCACCCCGTTGCACCCCGAGATCGGCGAGACCGCGGGCCACGTGATCGGCGGCGGCGTCGAGCTGGGCGTAGGTCCAGCTGCGCCGGGTGTCGATGACGGCCGTTGTGGTCGGGTCACGCCGGGCCCAGTCGCGCAACAACCCGTCGAACCTCTCCGCCCGCCACAGGCCGTCACGTCGGTAGCGGGCGTACCGGCCCCGGTCACGGCCTGGGGGCCTTGGTGTTCCGGTGTTCAGCGGGCTGGTGGCGACTCTACGTCGACTGGTCAGCTCACTGCCGTGAGGTTCCTCGGTCATCCAGCGCTCCTCGTGATCGGCGTTGCAGAAGTGTGTTGACCTGCACTGACGACGAGATTAGTAATGATTCTTATTCCTGAAAACCCCGCCCGCCGACACCTAGGGATTTCGCGTGGACCTCGACGACCTGCTCGCCGACCTGGAACGCAACGGCGTCCGCTTGTGGACGGAAAACGGGGAGCTCCGCTTCCGGGCCCCGGCAGGAGCGTTCCCTGAAGCCCACCGAACGCTCCTCCGCGACCACCGCACGGAGGTTCTGGAGCGCCTCGCCGTCGGCGGCCTACCGGCCGCCCGCCCCGCACCCGCCGACCGGCACCGGCAGTTTCCCCTGACCGGGGTGCAAGCCGCGTACGTGATGGGACGGGGCCATAACTACGCGTACGGCGGTGTGGCCTGTCAGGCCTACGTCGAGATCGCCTACCGGGGGATCGAACCGGTCGACATCGAACGGGTCTGGACAACGTTGGTCCGCCGCCACGACGCCCTCCGGACCGTCGTCCACCCCGACGGATACCAGCACGTCCTGACCAGGGTCCCCGACCTCGAGGTCACGGTCACCGACGTCCGGGGCCGACCCGGACCATCGGTCACCGAGGCGCTGGAAGCGGCCCGATCCCGGCTGGAGACTCGATCTGCGCCTCCCGACCGCTGGCCGTTGTTCGATCTCCACGTCACCCGCACCGACACCGAGACCGTGCTGCATCTCTCCATCGATCTGCTCGCAGCTGACTACGCCGGGGTACAACAGCTGCTGACCGAGGCCGACCTCCTCCTGGCCGACCCGGGCCATGGCCCGGAGCCCGTGGAGCTCACCTTCCGCGACTACGTGCTGGCCCGGCGGGCTGTGCGTGAGACATCCCAATACGAGCGCGACAAGGCCTACTGGCTGGATCGCATCGACTCTCTACCTCCCGCTCCCGAACTACCGCTCGCCACCCGCGGGTCCGACGACGTCGAGCAGGATGGGGGTGTCCCGACCTTCAGTCGGCTCGAGTTCGTGCTCGATCCGACCGAACTCGAGGGTGTGCGAGAGAGGGCACGCCATCACGGCGTGCCGGTGTCGGCCACCATGCTGACCGCCTTCGCTGAGACCATCGGCCGCTGGAGCCGGCTACCGGCCTTCACCCTTACCGTCCCCACCTTCGGGCGCCTGCCCCTGCACCCAGACGTCGACCAGCTCATCGGCGACTTCACCGCCATCGAACTGCTGTCGGTGGACACCGGTCCCTGTCGATCGTTCGTCGACCACGTACGGTCGTTGTCGGGTCGGCTGATCGAAGACCTCGAGCACGGACACGTCGACGGCACCGAAGTGGCCGCCGAGCTGGCTCGGGCCGTCGGTCGGCGGCCGCTGTTCCCCATCGTGTTCACGAGCACCCTCGATCTCCCCCGAGCCGGCCACCACGAGCCAACCGGGTTGATCCGTCGGGTGTCAACCCGAACACCCCAGGTATGGATCGACTGCCAGGCCGTGGAACGCGGCCGCAGCCTGGTGGTGTCCTGGGACATCCGCGACACGGTGTTGGCGGACGGGGTCGCCGAGGCCGCGTTCGAGTCGTTCACCAACCTCGTCGCCCGGTTGGCCACCGACGACACGACATGGGACACCGTCGACCCCATCCGGTTGCCGGCGGACCAGCGCGACCGGCGTCGCCTGGCGAACGCCACCGAAGCCGATTTCCCGTCCGCCCTGTTGCACGACGCGTTCGTCGCCCGGGCGGCGGCGCATCCAGAGCGGACGGCCCTACGGTGGCCGGCCCGGGACCGAGGCATCGGCGAGCCGCCAACCAGCGACGATCACGAACCAGCACCGGGAGCCGGGGGCACCACCCCAGCCCACCGGGAGCTGACCTATGGGGTGTTGGCCGGACGCGCCGCCGCGGTGGCGGCGGCCCTGCGCGCCCTGCCCGAACCGCCCGGTCCGGCGGAGCCGGTGGCCGTCTACATGGACAAGGGTCCTGAGCAGATCGTGGCCGTCCTCGGTGTCTTGATGAGCGGTGCCGCCTATGTCCCGGTCGACACGACACAACCCGCGGCGCGGCGTGAGGCCGTGCTCGGCGACGCGGCCGTCCGTACCGTCCTCACCCAGTCGTGGCTGGCCGCCCACGCCGACGGCGGGGCCCGTTCGGTGCTCGTCGTCGACGAGATCGAGCCCACTGCCCACCAGGTGCCGCCGTCACCGGCGGCCCACGACGATCCGGCCTACGTCATCTACACCTCCGGGTCGACGGGAACCCCGAAGGGGGTGGTGATCACCCACCACGCGGCCGGGAACACGATCGTCGATGTCGCGGATCGGATCGACCTCGGCCCCGGCGATGCCGTCCTCGGCCTCGCGGCCCTCGGCTTCGATCTCTCCGTGTTCGACATCTTCGGGACCCTGGGTCGGGGTGCCACCCTGGTCCTTCCAGGATCCGAGGGGCGCTCCGACCCCTCCCACTGGGCCGGCCTCGTCGCTGACTGCGGGGTGACGGTGTGGAACTCCGTTCCCGGACAGTTGCAGGTGTTGGTCGAGTACCTGCGGACCGCGTCGTCAGATACGGTGGCGTCGCTACGGGTGGCCATGCTCAGCGGCGACTGG
>JBKECK010000105.1:0-26669 GCA_047974625.1 Acidimicrobiales bacterium | reverse complement strand
GATCCCGCCACCATGAAGGCGGGTGAGGGCATGGAAGAGCAGGCCCGTCTCGCCTTCGAGGGCGTCCGCTCCGTCCTGGAGGCGGCCGGGGCGACCATGGCCGACATCGTGGAGATCACCACCTTCCACACCGACCTGCGCGGCGACATGCGCGCCTTCGCCAAGGTGAAGGACGAGTACCTCCCCGCCGACTACCCCGCCTGGACCGCCGTCGGCGTCACCCAGCTCGCCCTCGCCGAGCTCCTGGTGGAGATCCGTGTCGTCGCCGTGGTCGGCAGCGGCACCGACTGACCGTCCCCGTCGGCCGCCGGTCCGGGATTGGTCCGGCGGCCGGGTCGCGCTCCGGGTGATCGGCCTGGTGATCGCTAAGCTGGGCTCCTCATGTTCCAGTCGCTGACCGACACCTTCGAGGGCATCTTCTCCCGGCTCTCGAAGAAGGGCCGCCTCACCGAGGCCGACGTCGACGAAGCTCTCAGGGAGATCCGGGTCGCCCTCCTCGAGGCCGACGTCAACTTGTCGGTAGTCAAGAGCCTCCGGTCCCGGATCCGGGACCGGGCCGTGGGCGAGGAGGTCCACCAAGCCCTCAACCCGGCCCAGCAGGTGGTCAAGATCGTCAACGAGGAGCTCACTACCGCGCTCGGTGGCGAGACCTTCCAGATCAGCTACTCCCCGCGTCCGCCCACGGTGATCCTCATGGCCGGCCTCCAGGGCTCGGGCAAGACGACCACCACGGCCAAACTGGCCCGCTGGTTCAAGAGCCAGGGCCGGAACCCGATGCTGGTCGGCGCCGACCTGCAACGGCCGGCCGCGGTCGACCAGCTGCGCACCCTCGCCGCCAGGGTGGACGTGCCGGTGTTCTCCGAGCCGTCCGACCCGGTCACGGTGGCCGCCAAGGCGATCGAGGAGGCCCGGGCGTCCGGCCGTGACGTGGTCATCGTCGATACCGCCGGCCGGTTGGCCATCGACGAGGCCCTCATGGAGGAGGTCCGCCAGATCTCCGACGCGGTCCAGCCCGATTACACCTTCCTGGTCGTCGACGCCATGACGGGTCAGGACGCGGTCGGGGTGGCCGAGGCCTTCCACGACAAACTGGCCCTCGACGGGGTGATCCTCACCAAGCTCGACGGTGACGCCCGGGGTGGTGCCGCCCTGTCGGTGAAGGAGGTGGTGGGCCGCCCGATCGCCTTCGCCGCCACCGGCGAGAAGATCGAGGACTTCGATCAGTTCCACCCGGAACGGATGGCCAGCCGGATCCTCGGCATGGGCGACGTGCTCACCCTGATCGAGAAGGCGGAGGAGACCTACGAGCAGGACGAGGCCGAGGCGGCCGCGGCCAAGATGCTCGAGGGCCAGTTCACCCTCGACGACTTCCTCGACCAGATGCAGCAGCTCAAGAAGATGGGCCCGCTGAAGAACCTGGTCAGCATGCTCCCCGGCCTGCCCAAGGAGGCACGCGACCTCGACCTCGACGATCGCGAGCTGGGGCGGATCGAGGCGATCATCAAGTCGATGACGGTTGAGGAGCGGTCCGAGCCCAAGATTATCGACGCCTCCCGCCGGGCCCGGATCGCCAGCGGATCGGGGACCAACCCCACCCAGGTCGCCGGTCTGGTCACCCAGTTCGGCGAGATGCAGAAGCTGATGAAGCGCATGGGCGGCATGGGCACGAAGAAGGGCAAGAAGGGCAAGAAGGCGAAGGGCCGGAAGGCCAAGGGGGGCCGGGTGACGGCCAAGAACCGTCCCGCGGTGGCCGCCCAGGGCCGGGTGACCCCCAAGGGCACCAAGCCGGGCAAGACCCCTCTGATGCTGCCGGGCCTCGATCGGCTCGACTCCGACGACTTCGATCAGATGGCCGACGAGCTTGACCGACTTCGCTGAATCCACCTCGGCCACCGCTTCGGGTGGGGCCAACCGCCACTCCCGCTAGCGTGGAGTGCCGTCCGAACCACCTGGTCTCTGCCCGGTCATTCGAAGACCGCAGCGGACCTCCAGCCAATCGAAAGAGTTCCCTGTGGCCGTTCGACTTCGCCTGATGCGGATGGGCAAGAAGAAGCAACCGACGTATCGCGTGGTCGCCGCCGATCAGCGTTCCCCCCGCGACGGTCGGTTCATTGAGATCGTGGGTACCTACAATCCCCGTCGCGAACCGTCCGAGATCCTGATCGACAACGCCAAGGCGGTCGGTTGGCTCCGGAAGGGGGCGCAGCCGTCGGAGCGGGTCCGCAAGCTGCTGGAGATCTCCGGCGCCTGGGCCGCCTACACCGGGGGAACCTCGGTGGAGGAGCTCCAAGCCCAGCAGGACGCGGCCAAGGCCGCCGCTGCTGCCGCCGAGGCCGAGCTGGCGGCACCCGCCGCGGTCGTCGGGAGTCCGGCGTGAGTTCACCGGCCCCCACCGCCGAGGCCGTACTGCTGCACCTGTGCCGTTCGGTCGTCGGCCACCCAGACGACGTCTCGATCGAGACCAGCGCCAACGGTGACCGGGTGCGCCTCGATGTCACCGTCAACGACGACGACATGGGCCGGGTCATCGGCCGTCGTGGTCGCGTCGCCTCCGCCATTCGCACCGTGGTTGGTGCCGCGGCGGCCAAGGACGGGGTGACCACCGAGGTCGAGTTCGTCGAGTGACCGATCCGGCCCCCGGCGAACGGCCGGAGCGGCTAGAGGTCGGACGGATCGGCAAGGCCCACGGCTTGGCCGGTGACGTCTCCGTCGACCTCACAACCGACCGGATCGCGGAACGGACCGAGCCGGGCGCGGAGCTGTGGATCGATGACCGGCCCCTCCTCGTCCTCACGGCCCGCAAGCACCATCGCCGGTGGCTGATCCGGTTCGTAGGGGTCGAGGACCGTGCCGCGGCCGAGGCTCTGGCCGGGTCGATCCTGTCCGCGGTGCCCATCGACGACCCCGACGCCCTGTTCATCGACGAGCTCATCGGTAGCCGGGTCGTCGACCAGCACGGAACCGACCACGGGGTCGTGGCCACGGTGCTGGCCAACCCGGCGTCCGACCTGCTCGAGCTGGAGAGCGGCCGCCTGGTGCCGCTCACCTTCGTGGTCGACCGGGATGGTTCGACCCTGACCGTCGACGTCCCCGCCGGCCTGCTCGACGACGACCCTTTGTGACCGAGGCCGCCGGCGGCCCGGACCGGCCCCGGCCCGATCCTGGTATCACGGACGGTCCACCCCCGCCCCGGTTCGACGTGATCACGATCTTCCCCGATCTGGTCGAATCGTTCGCGGGCGCCGGCATCCTGGGCCGGGCCCGACGGTCGGGGCGCCTCGACATCCGGATCCACGATCTCCGGTCGGTCACCACCGATCCTCACCGCTCGGTCGACGACAGCCCCTTCGGGGGCGGGGCCGGGATGGTCCTCAAGGCGGAGCCGATCTTCGCCACCGTGGAGGCCGTCGATCCGCCCCGGCCCCTGCTGTACCTGTCACCGGCGGGACGGCGGTTCGACCAGGCGATGGCGGTCGAACTGGCGGCCGGCGGCGGGTTCAGCCTGTTGTGCGGCCGCTACGAGGGTGTCGACGAGCGGGTGCGGGAGCATCTCGTCGACGGTGAGGTCTCGATCGGCGACTATGTGCTGGCCGGGGGGGAGGTGGCCGCCGCGGTGATGCTGGAGGCGGTAGGCCGTCTGGTGCCGGGTGTGGTGGGCAACGCCACCTCGGTCGACGACGAGTCCTTCAGCCACGGGCTCCTCGAATACCCGCATTACACCCGACCCGCCGACTTCCGGGGCTGGACCGTGCCCGGGGTCCTCACGTCGGGCGATCACGCCCGGGTGGCCCGGTGGCGGCGGGCCCAGGCCCTCGTCCGCACCATACGGCACCGGCCAGACCTGATCGAGGGCCGGGGCGGCCTGAGTCGGGAGGACGGGGACCTGCTGGCCGAGTTCGACCTCGCCCCATCCGTCGGCCCCCGCTCGGCCGGTGGGAGTGGTGGAGCCCGGCCGTAGCATGGATCGTCCCGCCATTTTCCGATTGTTTCAGCCGAGGAATCCCGATGAACCCCACCGATCTCGTCGAGCAGGCCCAGCTTCGTGACGACATCCCCGATTTTCAAGCCGGTGATACCGTCAAGGTGCACGTGAAGGTGGTTGAGGGCAACCGCGAGCGGGTCCAGGTCTTCGAGGGCGTCGTCATCGCCCGGCGGGGCGACGGGATCCGTGAGTCCTTCACGGTTCGCAAGCTCAGTTTCGGGGTCGGGGTGGAGCGCACGTTCCCGCTGCACTCGCCGATCATCGACAAGATCGATCGGGTCACCCGCGGCGATGTTCGCCGGGCCAAGCTCTACTACCTCCGTGATCGGGTCGGTAAAGCGGCCAAGGTCAAGGAGAAGCGGGTCAACTGACCCGCCACCGTCAGCCGCCCTGGTAGTCGAGCGAACGGGGTGAACCTACAGCCATGAGCAGCGAAGAGGTCGAGCGCTACGAGGCCGAGATCGAGCTGGCGCTCCTCAAGGAGTACCGGGACGTCATCCCGATGTTCCGTTACGTGGTCGAAACCGACCGCCGGTTCTACCTGGCGAACGAGGTTCGCCGGTTGAGCGCCCCGGGGGCGCCGTTCATCGAATACGAGTTGTCCGACGCCTGGGTGTGGGACATGTACCGCCAGTCGCGCTTCCTGGCCAAGGTCACGGTGTCATCGTCCCGGGTGATCACCGTGGAGGAGCTGCCCGTCAACGAGCTGTGACCGGTGGGTCGGGTCCGTCGTCCCGGTCGCCGGTCGGGAAGGCGCGCGCCCTGACCGGTCCGCCTCTCCCGGTGAGGTAGCGGAGGACGTGACGGTATGGACACCAGCGCCATCGGGCGGGCGGGCGAGGACGCCGCGGCCGCCTGGTACGAGACCCGCGGCTACATGGTCCTCGACCGGAACTGGCGGACGGTCCGGGGAGAACTGGACCTCGTGGTCGGCCGGGACGATCTGATCGTGTTCTGCGAGGTGAAGACCCGTCGGTCCGGCCGGTTCGGCAGCCCGACCGAGGCGGTCGACGCCCGGAAGCAGGGGCAGGTCCGTCGCCTGGCCCTGGAGTGGCTGGCGGCCAGCGACCGACACTACCCCCAGCTCCGTTTCGACGTGGCCGCCGTGGACGGCCGCGGCCGGGTGGATGTGATCGAGGGATGGTGAGGCCGACACCGCCGGAGACGCGGGACCGGCCCCCCACCGGGGATCAGGGCAGCAGTGACAGGCCGCCGGTCTCGTCGATGGCCCGGGAGGACCGCCGCAGCATGGTGCGCATCAGTTCGTGCTGCCGGTCGCCGAAGGCGTCCCAGGCCTGGAACGACGTCGTGGCGTAGATGATGCACAGCACCAACGAGAGCCGGTAGAGGCGGCCCGCCTCGTCCCGGTCGAGCTCAACTCCAGCCTGGGCCAGCGAGTTCACGTAGGTGTCCAGCACCGTCTCCTCGATCTGCCGGCGGAGGTCGGACTTCACCGACTGTGACATGAGGTAGCCGATGTCGAACGGGCCGCGGCCGATGCCTGAGATCTGGAAGTCCACCAGGGCCAGGTCGGCCCCGTCGAGCATCATGTTGTCGCCCCGGAAGTCGCCGTGGAGGAACGTCGGCGACGGGCCTCCGAGTTCGGTGAGCAGGAACGGCAGATGCTCAGCGAACCGGTCGCCGTAGGCGATCACCTCCGGGCTCAGCAGATCGCCCGCGTGGGCCTTGGTGGGACCCCAGCTGGCCTCGAAGACCCCGGGCAGCACCGCCCGATACAGGGGCCCGTCCAGGTGCGGGTACACGGCCGACAGGGTTTCGAGCTCCGGGCTGCCCCAGTAGACGGCGTGGAGCCGGGCGGCGGTGTCGGCCGCGGTGAGCACCGCTCGTTCCGAGGCCCCCTCCACCTGGTCGATGCGTTCCAGCCCGCCCAGATCCTCCATGATGAGCACGAAGTCGGTGTTGTCGCCGGCGCTCTGGGCCAGCCCGTAGCACTCAGGCGAGCGCACCGGCATCTTCGAGGCCAGGTTGGTGTAGAAGTAGCACTCCCGGGCGTGGAATGCGAGGGCGTCGGCCACCCCCCGCTGGGCCGGATCGGCCACCGGCAGCTTGATCACGACCGTGTCGGGGCCGCTGCCGCCCTCGTAGGTGAGGGTGCTGCGGAACAGCGAACCCATCAGGCCGGCCTGGTCACCGAACGAGACGGTCTCGACCGAGGCCACCTTGGTGCCGTCGCTGATCAGGCCGCGACCACGGAATGCGTCGGTCAACCAGCCGGGGGTGATCCCGTCCGGTCCGGAGATGAGGGTAGTCGTCATCGGGAGGGTCCTTGGTCTCGTCGAGCCGTCACCTGACGCGCTCGTTGATGTCAGCGGTCACCGATGGTGGCGTAATGATGTGACGGATGACAACCCGACCGGAGGGAAAACTACCCGTTCAAGAGCGCAGGTACCCGGTCCTTCGGTCGGCCGATGATGGCAGTGTCCCCCTTGACGACCACGGGGCGCTGGAGCAGGCGAGGATGTTCGAGCAGGACGTCGATCACCACCGACGGATCGGACAGGGTGTCGGGATCGAAGCCCCCGGCCAGCAGGGTGTCCTTGAAGTAAGGGTCGCGCCGGACCAGATCGGCGGGGTCGTCCTCCAACATGGTGAGGAGCCGCTCCAGGTCGGCCCGGTCGGGTGGGGTGGTGAGGTAGCGGATGACCTCGAACTCCTGACCGGAGGCCTCGAGCACCTCGAGGGCGGCCCGGGACGTGCTGCATTTAGGGTTGTGGTAGATCGTGATGTCGGCCATGCCAGGGACGCTAGCGGAGGCCAGAGAGGGCCGGGGTCGGCGAACCGCCGGCGGGCCCCGGTGGTCGGGCCTTGCTGAGCTGACGTCGGCTACAGCAGGGCCCAGACGATGAGTCCGACGACCACCGCCACGCCGAGGCCGACGTACCAGTAGTCGAACGTGGATGCCCTATGCTTCCGGGTCGGATCGAACCCCATGGGAGCAGTATGGCCAGAGTTTGGGCCCGTCAGGCCCTCATCGTGACGAGCATGGCAATGACGAGCATGGCAATACTGACCGCGGCCGTGGCGGCAGGTTGTGCCGTCGACACGCCCGCGGCGCCGGCCGACGACCCCCAGCTGGTGTTGGGCCAGGAGATCTACCAGGCGAACTGTGCCTCCTGTCATGGCTCCGAGGGGCAGGGCGGGATCGGCTGGAAGCTCAACGACGGGCAGGCCCTGGAACGGTATCCCGACCCGGCGGACGAGGCCGCCGTGGTGGCCGACGGCCGGTCCGGCATGCCCGCCTTCGGTGCCAAGCTGTCGGCCGAGGAGATCGACGCCGTGGTGGCCTACACCCGGGAGGTCCTCGGCTCGTAGCCGGGGCGCTCCTCGGCGGCCCCATCGGCCGCGCGGCGGTCGCGTCCGGCCTCGACCGGGCTAGGATCCACTTCCAGCGGTACTCGGCGCCCCCAGGCTCCCACCATCACCCACCGCACCGGGCCCCGTCCCGGTGCCCACGGGTATCCGGGGTTCAGCGCCTGTTCTCCCACCACGGCCAAAGTGTCCCTCCCGCCGAACGGGTGGGGTCCAACGGCAGGTGTCGTGGCGGGCCGGCCCCCGGGCCCGTCTGCGCCCTCCTCCGGGAGGGGAAGGGAGCCGGTCATGTTCGCCTCCGTGGCGACCGCCGTCGTCGAAGGGGTGCAGGGGCACCCCGTGAGCGTCGAGGTCCACGTCAGCTCCGGTCTGCCGGGCTACACCCTGGTCGGTCTGCCCGACGTTGCGTGCCGGGAGTCCCGGGATCGGGTCAGGGCCGCGGTGATCTCCAGCGGGTTCAAATGGCCCCAGCAGCGGGTCACGATCAACCTGGCCCCGGCCGGTGTACGCAAGCACGGCTCGGCCCTCGACGTCCCGATCGCCCTCGGGATCCTCGCCGCTTCCGAACAGCTCGACCCGGCGGCCCTGGCCCACCTGGGCGCGGTGGGGGAGCTCGGTCTCGACGGGTCGCTCCGTCCCGTCGCCGGCATGGCCTGCATGGTCGGCGCCGTCGAGGCCACCGCGGTGGTCGTCCCGGAGCGCCGGGCGGGTGAGGCCGCCGTCATCCGGCCGGGCGAGGTCCACTCGGCCCCCCACCTGCGGGAACTGGTGACGGCCCTGAGGGGCGACGGTCCACCGCTCACCACGGTGGCCCCACCGGCCATCGACGGTCACGACCACCACCTCGCAGACCTGGCCGACGTTCGGGGCCAGCCGATGGCCCGGTGGTCGCTCGAGGTGGCCGCCGCCGGGGGCCACTCACTGCTGATGGTGGGCCCGCCCGGTTCGGGAAAGACGATGCTGGCCTCCCGACTCGTCGGCCTCCTGCCCGACCTGTCGGCCGAGGAGGCCCTGCTGGCCACCCACGTCCATTCGGCTGCCGGGCTCGGAATGCCGGCCGGGGGGCTGGTACGCCGCCCGCCCTACCGGGCCCCGCACCATGGCGCCTCCCTGGTGGCTCTGGTGGGGGGAGGCACCGCTGCCCTCCGCCCGGGCGAGATCAGCTGTGCCCACGGCGGAGTCCTGTTCCTCGACGAGCTCGGGGAGTTCGCCCCCACCGTGCTGGACTCCCTCCGGCAACCGCTGGAGGAGGGGGTGATCCGGGTGGCCCGGGCCAGCCGGGCGGTCACCCTTCCCGCCGAGTTCCTGCTGGTGGCGGCCATGAACCCGTGCCCGTGCGGGGAGGGCGGTGCGCCGGGTCGGTGCCGCTGCAGCGAGGCGGCCCGGGCCCGGTACGCCAGGCGGCTGTCCGGCCCCCTCCTCGACCGGTTCGATCTCCGCATCGAGGTCAGGCCACCGGCCCCGTCCCTCCTTCTCGGCGGCGCCCCCGAAGAGCCCACCCGGCTCGTGGCCGAGCGGGTGGCCCGGGCCCGGATGAGAGCCCGGGCCCGGGGAGTCCCGGCCAACGCCCGGCTGCCGGCCTCCCAGCTCGACGAGGAGGTTCCGCTCACGGCGGGGGCAACCACGGTGCTCACCGCCGCCCTGGAGGCGGGCCGCCTGACCGGGCGGGGATTGGCCCGGGTCCGCTGCGTGGCCCGCACCATCGCCGACCTGGTCGATCTCGATGACCGTGTCCCGCTCGACGCCGACCTGGTCTCCACGGCGCTCGGGCTCCGCCCGGTACCCGCCGTGGTCTCCGGGATAGCGTCGTGACCCCGGAACGCCCGGCGGCAGCCGCCGAGATCGGGGCCCGGCTGGCCCTGGCCGGCCTGAGCCGCATCGGTCCGGCCCGGCTCACCTGGCTGTTGGCCGCCGGCTCGGCGGTCGAGGCGGTACGGCGGCTCCGCTCCGGTGACCTGGCCCCCGACGCCCCGGCCCCCCGGGGGGTGACCGAGGCCATGGTGGCCGGGTGGCGGTCCGAGCTCGACGGGGTCGACCCCGGTGGTCTGATCGCCCCGTACCGGGCCGCCGGGATCGCCGTGCTCGGCCCGCACGACCCCGGCTGGCCGTTCCCGGACGACCCCGAACCCCCCATCCTCGTGTTCGCCCGGGGCCGGCCCGGCCTGGCCTCGGACGCTCGGCCCCGGGTGGCCATCGTGGGCACCCGGCGGTGCACGACGGTCGGCCGGCGGGTGGCGCACCGTTTCGGGGCCGAGCTGGCGGCCGCCGGCGTGGTCGTGGTCAGCGGCCTGGCCACCGGGGTCGACGGAGCCGCCCACCGGGGTGCCCTGTCGGTGAGCGACGACGTGGTAGCCGTGGTCGGCACCGGGCTCGACGTGGTGTACCCCCGGGCGAACCGGTCCCTGTGGGCGGAGGTGGCAGAGCGGGGCGTGATCCTCACCGAGTTCCCGCTCGGGGCGGCCGCCGAACGGTGGCGGTTCCCGGCCCGCAACCGGCTCATCGCCGGCCTCGCCGACGCGGTCATCGTGGTGGAGTCGCACCACCGCGGGGGTTCGCTCCACACCGTCGACGAGGCGGCCGGCCGGGGGCGGCCGGTGCTGGTGGTGCCCGGAGCGGTCACGAGCGCGGCGTCGGCGGGATCCAACCGCCTGCTCGTCGACGGGGCCGTGCCGGTGTGCTCGGCCGCCGATGTGTTGGCGTTTCTCGGCTGGCCGGCCGCGCCTACGCCCGTGGCCGGGTCCCACCCCCGGCCCGGTGATCCCGCCGGCCCGGGGGAGGAGCCCGCCGGCCCGGATCCCGATCCCCTGGACGCCCTGGTGCGGGCCGAGGCGGCCACCGGGTCGGTGCACATCGACGACCTGGTGGCGCTCAGCGGTCGGACGGTGGTCGCCGTGCTCACCGCCGTCGAACGTCTGACGGCCCGGGGGGAGGTGACGCTCCATGGATCAACCGTCGTGCCCGGTCATCCCACCCCCCAACCCGATGGGGATTCCCGGGACGGCTACGCTCCCCGGCCGTGACTCCCGCCGCACGTGCTCGTTATCTGCGCGCCCTTGGGCTCGATCCCGACATCCCCCCATCGGGGTCACCGGTTCGGCCCATCGGTTCGACCGCCACCACGACCCGGCTCGCACCTCGCCCGAACTCCACCCCGAACACTCACTTTGCGTGGTCCCAAACCGACGGAGAGTGGGAGCGGGGCGACCGGCCGGTAATCGACGGAGGCCCCGCTCGGGCATCCGACGAATCCGACGTGGCGGGAACAGTGGCAGTAGAAACCGACGATGTTGCGCAAGTATGGACGCGCTACAAGGAGCACAACCGGCGGCGCGACCGCGACGAGCTCATCGTCTTCTACGCCCCGCTGGTCAAGTACGTGGCCGGCCGGGTGGCGGCTGGGCTGCCCCAGAGCGTCGACCAGGCCGATCTGGTCAGCTACGGGATGTTCGGTCTCATCGACGCGATCACCAAGTTCGAGCCCGACCGGGGCTTCAAGTTCGAGACCTACGCCATCTCCCGCATCAAGGGGTCGATCCTCGACGAGCTGAGATCCATCGACTGGGTGCCCCGTTCGGTCCGGTCGAAGGCGAAGTCGGTCGAGCGGGCCATGGGGAAGTTGGAGGCCGAGCTCCACCGCGCCCCCACCGACGCTGAGATCGCCGATGAGCTCGAGCTCAGCATCGACCAGCTCAACACCGTGTACTCGCAGATCTCCTCGCTGGGGATCGTCGCCCTCGACGAGATGCTCTCGTTCCGGGGCGGTGAGGGGCTGACCTTCGGCGACACCCTGGCGGACCGGGCTGACGGGCCGGGCGGGGTTTACGAACGGGTCGAGACCCGCCAGCTCCTGGCCGAGGCCATCAACCGGATGAACGAGCGCGAGAAGATCGTGCTCACCCTCTACTATTACGAATCGATGACCCTGGCCGAGATCGGCCGGGCGCTCGGGGTCACCGAGAGTCGGGTGTGCCAGATCCACACCAAGGCCGTCCTCCAGCTGAAGTCCCGGTTCGCCACCCTGGACCGCGAATCGGCGTAGGCGCCTGGCCGGGTCCCGCCGGTCCCGGCGCAGGAACCCCCTCGGAGCCGCACCCCGTCGTCGGCCCCGCAGCAAACCTCGAGGTGAGTGGAGGCGCCCTCCCGTGCCCACCCCGTCCGCCGGCCCGTTCGTGGCCATCCTGTTCGTCCTGGCTGCCGGGATCATGTCGGCCGGGCCGGGCCCCGAGACGCCCGCCGACCCCGGCCCGGGTCCGGACGCACCAGTCCGGGTATCCGACCGGTGTCGACCCTGGCTGCGGCCCGTCGACGCCCCGGTGGCCGACCCCTTCCGCGAGCCCGCCCACCGGTACGCACCGGGGAACCGGGGCATCGAGTACGGGGTCCGGGAGGACCAGCCGGTCCGGTCCGCCGCGCCGGGAACGGTGACGTTCGTCGGCCCGGTCGCCGGCCAGGTGTGGGTGGTCGTCGAGCACGAAAGCGGCGACCGTTCCAGCTACGGGCCGGTCCGGTCGCCGGTCGTGGTGCGGGGCCAGGCCGTCGCCGTCGGGGCCCAACTGGCCGGGGCGGCCCCCGGATTCCACTTCACGGTGCGACGCGGCGACACCTACGTGGATCCCCAGGCCCGGTTGGACGGCGCCTGCGGTCATCCGCGCCTTGTCCCGGCCGATCCGGCCTCCCCCGTCGATCAAGGCACCGATCAGGTCACTGATCAGGTCACTGACCAGGCCAGCGATCACACCGACGAAACCGGTCGGCGTGATCAGCCCGCCTCGGTAGGATGGTCGCCGTCCGTGATCGTCGCGGACCCATGATCTATCCGGACCGGCTGTATCCACGGTCTCCCCGGGATGGGGAGCTGGTCGGTCCGCCCCCAACCGGAGGAGTTCGTCATGACGGCTGTCGTCACCATGAAGCAGATGCTGGAGGCCGGGGTCCACTTCGGCCACCAGACCCGCCGCTGGAACCCGAAGATGAAGCGGTTCATCCACGGTGACCGCAACGGGGTGTACATCATCGACCTGGAGGAGACCCTCCGGCGGATCGAGGTGGCCTACACCTTCGTGCGCGACACCGTGGCCGACGGTGGGACGGTGCTCTTCGTCGGCACGAAGAAGCAGGCCCAGGAGCCGATCCGGCGCTACGCCCGCTCGGTCGGCATGCCCTACGTCGACCAGCGCTGGCTGGGCGGCATGCTCACCAACTTCCAGACCATCCACAAGCGGGTGGGCAAGCTGCTCGAGTACGAGCGCATGCGGTCGGCGGGTGAGTTCGAAGAGATGCCCAAGAAGGAGGCCCTCCGCTACCAGCGGGAGCTGGAGAAGCTCGACCGCAACATCGGCGGTATCAAGACGATGGCCAAGCTGCCGAGCGCGGTGTTCGTGCTCGACACCATCATCGAGCACATCGCGGTGACCGAGGCCCGGAAGCTCGGCATCCCGATCGTGGCCGTGGTCGACACGAACTGCGATCCCGACCTGATCACCTATCCGATCCCGGGCAACGACGACGCCATCCGTTCCGCCGAGTTGATGACCCGGGTCGTGGCCGAGGCGGTGGCCGAGGGCAAGCTGATCCACGCCCACCGCAACGGCGGCGGCGTCGACATCGCCACACCGGCCGAGCGCAGTCCGGAGGAGGAGGCCTCGATCGCCCAGGCCCAGGCGGAGGCCCGCCAGCAGGCCGCCCTCGAGGCCGCAGCCCGGGAGGCCCGGGTCGCCTCCCAGCGGGAGGCCGGGGAGCCCACCGCCCCCAACTCCAGCGAACCCGATCCCGAGACCCAGTCCGGCGGGGCGCCCTCGGCCGGCTGAGGCCGATCCGGGTGGACGGCCGCTCCGGCGCCGCACCCCTTTCCCATCCCCCGAAGAACCTCCGGACCGGATCGACGCCCGGTGACTCGGCCCGTCGGGCCGGGTCGCCCGGCGTTCCGGCGTGGGCGGTCGGGTCATGACCTCGCCCGGGGCCGGCGGGGCCACCCCCGTCGGGTCGTCCGGCCCGGTCCGGGGCCCGGTGACCCCCGGGAATCCAGCGAGAACCAAAGAACCGAGAACAAGGAACCGATTCGATGCCATCCTTTGGTGCCAAGGACGTACAGGAGCTCCGCCGCTCAACCGGAGCCGGCATGATGGACGCCAAGAAGGCGTTGACCGAGGCGGACGGTGACGTCGAGCAGGCCACCCAGATCCTGCGGGAGAAGGGCCTGGCCAAGGCGGCCAGCCGTTCGGACCGTGACAACGCCGAGGGCGTGGTGGCCGTGGCCTCCGACGAGCGGGGGGCCGCCCTGGTCTACCTCAAGTCCGAGACCGACTTCGCCGCCAAGTCCGACGACTTCCGCCGGATCGTTCAGGCCATGGCCGATGCGGTCCTGGGCGACGGTCCCGGGGCCGTCGAGCGGTTCGCCGATGAGATCGAGGCGCTCAAGCTTACGGTCAAGGAGAACATCGAGGTGGGCGAGGTCGCCCGGTACGCCAAGACCGACGACAACGTCATCGACGCCTATCTCCACGGTGACGGCCGGGCCGGGGTGCTGATCGAGGGTCACGACGTCGACCCGGAGGCCCTGCACGAGATCGCCCTGCACGTGGCCTTCGCCAAGCCGGCCTACCTCACCCGCGACGAGGTTCCCGCCGGGGAGGTCGAGAAGGAGCGCGAGGCCCTGCTGGAGATCACCAAGGCCGAGGGCAAGCCGGAACAGGCGTGGCCCAAGATCGTCGAGGGTCGGGTCAACGCCTGGTTCGGTGACCGCGTCCTGCTCGAGCAGGGTGTCTTCGGTGAGAAGGAGACGGTGGCCGCCAAGCTCGGCGCGGGCCGGATCGACCGCTTCACCCTGGCCATCGTCGGCTGATCCGGCCTGGATGGCCGCCGACGCCCGATCGATCCCGGGGGCCCGGTCCCTCGGGATCGCCGGCGCGGCCAACTAGACTCGATCAGGCCGATCGCGGGGCGCTCCAACCGACAGTGACCGTCAAGCCCCGGCTGGCGTCGTCACGGCGCCCGCGGTGAACTCATCCAGGGAGGCTGAGTGACCGACCCATCAGGCGCACGCTGGAATCGGATCCTGCTGAAATTGTCCGGTGAAGCCTTCGCGGGCGACGCCGGCTACGGCATCGACGGCAAGGTGGTCCACCGTATTGCCGACGACATCCTTGCCGTCAAGGAGGAGTTCGGGCTTGAGATCGCCATCGTGGTGGGCGGGGGCAACATCTGGCGCGGCATGACCGCGGCGGAGGGAGGCCTCGACCGGGCCCAAGCCGACTACATGGGCATGTTGGCCACCGTCATCAACGCCCTCGCCCTCCAGGACATCTTCGAGCAGAAGGGGGCCCAGACCCGCCTCCAGTCGGCCATCCAGATGCCCCAGATCGCCGAGGAGTACATCCGGCGCCGGGCCATCCGGCACCTCGAGAAGGGCCGGCTGGTGATCTTTGCCGCCGGTACGGGCAACCCGTTCTTCACCAGCGACACCTCGGCCGCCCTCCGAGCCGTCGAGATCGGTGCGGGCGCCCTGCTGAAGGGCACCCACGGGGGGGTCGACGGGATCTACAGCTCCGACCCCCGGACCGACCCCGACGCCGTCAAGATCGATAGGCTGACCTATCTTGACGTCCTCAACCGGGACCTCCGGGTCATGGATTCGACCGCCATCACGCACGCCAAGGAGAACGACCTGCCGATCGTGGTGTTCGATCTTCTTGCCTCGGGCAAGCTGCGGGCCCTGCTCGCCGGTGAGCCGGTGGGTACGATAGTCGAATGAGTGAACTCGTCGACCTGCTGCTCGCCGACGCCCAGGAGCGCATGGACAAGGCGATAGTCCACTCGCGCGCCGAGTTTGCCTCTGTTCGCAGCGGACGGGCCAGCCCGGAGTTGGTGGAGCGGATCAACGTGCACGCCTACGGCGTGGACATGCGGATGTTGGAGCTGGCCACCATCTCGGTGCCCGAGGCCCGTCAGCTTCTCATCACCCCACACGATCCGGCCAATCTCGACGCCATCGAGAAGGCCATCTCCATGTCGGGGCTGGGCCTGTCGCCCAGCAACGACGGCCGATCGCTCAGGTTGAACTTCCCACCCCTCACCGAGGAACGCCGCAAGGACCTGGTGCGGGTGGTGAAGCAGATGGCGGAGGACGGCCGGATCTCGATCCGGAACATCCGGCGTGACGTGCGCAAGGACCTCGAATCGGCCGAGAAGGACAACGAACTGTCGAGCGACGAGCTCGCACGGGCCGAGAAAGACCTCGATCGGATCACTCATTCGAGCGAGGCCTCAGTGGACGGGGCACTGGCCAGCAAGGAAGAGGAGCTGCTCGAGGTCTGACCGTCGGGCCAGGCCCGACGGTGATCGCGAACAGCCCCTCGTGCCGGCAGACGGTTCACGAAAGGACACACGATGGCTGACAACAAGAGGCGCGGCCTCTTCGGTAAGGGGTCGGAGGAGTCGTCCACCCCCAGCATCTTCGATCTGTTCGAGCCGCCCCCGGAGCAGGATTCGTCGTCGATCACCAAGATCCCCATCATCCGTGACGGGGACGAGATCGACCTCAGTGAGCTCGGGGTCACCGAGGCCCGGCGTTCCGCCGAGGCCGAGGCCGCCGGCCTCCAGCACTGGACCGAGCCGGCCAGCGGTCAGGTGCCGGCCGCCCTGGCCGAGCCGACCTCGTCGGCCCCGGAGACCATCCGCGGCCCGAGCTGGCAGGGCGAGGAACCGAACTGGATGGGTCCCGACCTGTCCGACGTGTTCGCCGACAGCGGGGTAGCGGCCACCGAACGCCTCCGGCGGCGTCCCCCACGGCCCGGGGTCGCCGAACCGGAACCCACCCGGCAGCAGCGGGCGATCTCGGTACCGTCCCCGGTTCCTCCGGTCAGCGACCAGGGCGCCCAGCCCGGCATCCCCGACCCGGGCGGCTCACCCGAGCCGGACGGGTTCCGGAGCGAGGCGGCGTCGGCCCCCGGCATCCCGGCGCCGCGGGAGCACGAAGCGGCACCGCCCCCACCGCTGTCGGTCGTCGACCTGACCCGGACTGCCGAGGCCCCGGCCGCTCCGGGCTCGGCCGGCTCCCGTCGGTCGATTCTGGCCGAGGAGGGTGCGGCCCCGCCGCCCCCGCCGCCACCCGCCGAGCCCACCTACCAGGCCCCCACCGCGTTCACCGGGGCCTCGGACGCCGTTGACCGGGTCGGGGAGGCCGCTCCCCAGGAGGCCCACGCCGACCACCGGCTCGGCGGCCACCGGGAAGCCGCGCCGTCCGAACCGTTCGGCGACGAGCCGTCACCGTCGACCATCCAGCCCCCGTCCCCGGCCGACGAGCGGCCCCGGTCGCTCGACGACGACTTCGTGCCCGATCCTCCTCCACCGTCGCTCTCGTCGACCCCGCCGTCCGAGCGGCCGATGAGCATCTTCGATCGGATGGCCCACGAGGACCCGTCCGGCCAGGGCGAAGAGGGCCACGAGATGTCACCGCCCCCGGCCCCGGCCGTCGAGCAGTGGCCGGATTCGGGAGTGGGCGCGGTCACCAGCCGGTTCCCGGCCCCGGCCGACGGCCCAGTGACCGACGCCCCGACCTACGACGGCCCGACCTACGACAGTCCGACCCACGACGGCCCGACCCACGACAGTCGGACCTACGACAGTCGGACCTACGACAGTCGGACCTACGACAGTCCGACCTACGACAGCTCCGCCCTCGAGGGGCCAGGTCAGTCGCCGCCGGCCCCCGCGGCCGACGAGCCCCCGGCCGGGGGAGGGGGACGCGAAGCGTCGCCCCACTGGGAGGATGCCCAGCGCGAGGCCCTGGCCCGGCCTGCCTCGTCGGCACCACCCCCGCCCCCCGGTCCCGCGCCGGGTCGTTCACCCGCCCGCCACGTCGACGGCCCGGCCCCACTCGCCGGCCAGTACGCCGCCGAGGCCGACCAGTACCGGCCCGACGAGGAGTACGACCGCCGCCCCCGGCCCGAGGACCGGCCCGAGTTCGACGACGGCCTGGACGACGACGGGGGCCGCGACTTCGTCCAGTCGGTCCTGGTCGGCCTGGGCATGGCGGTCGTGGTGTTCACGACCCTGTTCTTCGGCCCGGTGCCCACCATGGTCATGGTCGGCCTGTTGACCCTGCTGGCCGTCATGGAGGTCTTCAACGGGATGCGGGAGGCCCGCCTGCGGCCGGCCACCCTGCTCGGCCTCGTTGGGGCGGTGGCCCTGCCGCTCGCCTCCTACGTCCGGGGCGAATCGGCCTACCCGCTCGTCATCGGCCTGTCGGTGGTGTTCGGAATGTTGTGGTACCTGACCGGGGCCGACACCGAACGACCGGTGCTCAACCTGGGCCTCACGTTCACCGGCATCCTCTGGATCGGGGGCCTGGCCGCCTTCGCGGCCCTGATGATCCGTCACGAGGGGGACACCGACCTCCTCGCCGCCACCATCATCATCACCGCCGCCTCCGACTCCCTCGCCTACATCGGCGGTCGGGCCTACGGGAACCGGCCCTTCCACCCGGCCAGTCCGGGCAAGACGTGGGAGGGCACGATGACGGGCTTCTTCGGTGCGCTGTTCGCCGGTCTGGCCATTGGTGTGACCGATCTGTTCTCGGTGTTCGACGGCCGCCTGGTGGCGGTGCTCGTCCTGGCCGCGGTGGTCGGCATCCTGGCCCCGATCGGAGACCTGGCCGAGTCGATGGTGAAACGTGACCTCGGCATCAAGGACATGGGCTCCCTGATCCCCAGCCACGGCGGCGTGATGGACCGGGTGGACGGTCTGCTGTTCGCCCTTCCCGGGGCGTTCTACGTTGCCCTCATCTATCAGCTCTTCTGAGGTGATCCCGGTTTCCCTACCGGTCACCGACGGCCGGCGACTGTCGGCGTCCGGGGATCCGGTGACCGTGGCCATCGCCGGTTCGACCGGTTCGATCGGCACCCAGACCATCGACGTCGTGGCCGCGGATCCGGGCCGCTACGAGGTGGTCGCCCTGCTGGCCGGATCCGACGTCGACGCCCTGGTCGCCCAGGCCGAGTCGGTCCGCCCCGGGCTGGTCTCGGTTGGTGACCCGACCCGGCTCGACGAGCTCCGGGCCCGGGTTCCGTCGGGGGTCGAGGTGGTCCCGGCCGGGGAGGCCGCGGGGGCGATGGCCGAGGCGGCCGACGTCATCGTCAACGGGGTGGTTGGCTTCGCCGGCCTGCCCGTGACCCTCGCCGGGCTCCAGGCCGGCAAACGCCTGGGTCTGGCCAACAAGGAATCCCTCATCGCGGCGGGACCGGTGGTCCAGCGGGCCCGGGCCACCGCCGGGGCCGAGCTGGTGCCCGTCGACTCCGAGCACGCGGCCATCCACCAGTGCCTGAGGGCCAACGACGTGGACCGTCGGGTGGAACGCATCCAGTTGACGGCGTCCGGCGGCCCGTTCCGGGGTTGGACCCGTGACCGGCTGGCGGGGGTGACCGTGGAGGAGGCCCTGGCCCATCCGACCTGGTCGATGGGTCCCAAGATCACGGTGGACTCCTCCACGCTCATGAACAAGGGGCTCGAGGTGATCGAGGCCCACGAGCTGTTCGGCCGGCCGGCCGGGACCGGCCTCACCCTCGACGACATCGAGGTCGTGGTCCATCCCCAGTCGATCGTCCACTCGATGGTCACCTTCAGCGACGGCTCGACCATCGCCCAACTGTCCAGCCCGGACATGCGGCTACCGATTGGGTACGCCCTGGCCTTCCCGGACCGGTTGCCGGTGCCGTACGGCCGGATCGACTGGACCACCGCCATACGGCTCGACTTCGAGCCGCCGGACCGCACCGCGTTCCCCTGCCTCGACCTGGCCTACCAGGTAGGCCGGATGGGGGGAACGGCCCCGGCGTGGCTGAGCGCGGCCAACGAGGTGGCTGTCGACGCCTTCCTCGACGGACGTCTGCCCTACCTGGGCATCCCTGATGTCGTGGCCGACGTCGTCGCGCTCCATGATGGAGGGTCGGGCATCACCCTCGATGAGGTGCTCGACGCGGATCGGACGGCCCGCCGACTGGCCGCTGAGCGGATCCGCGCCAGACAGTGATCTACCCTGATTGATTCGACGCCGGCGCGGCCCTCGAGCCCGTCCCACCGTCCCGTACGCAGAATGGAGCTCCATGAGTCTCGCTGAGCAGCCGCCCGCCTCATCCGACTCGTCGGACGGTGCCGCTCCTCACGTTCCGTGGGTGATGGCCGAGCCGCGTGAGCTCGAGCCGGGCCAGGAGAAGGTCAGCCTGCTCGGGCTGGCCGGCCTGGTGGCGGTGTTCGCCCTGCTGTGGTTCGGGGCTGGGCCCCGCTACTTCCTGATCGTGATGGGCCTGATGGTCATGATCTTCCTCCACGAGCTGGGCCACTTCATGACCGCCCGCTGGACGGGTATGAAGGTCACCCAGTTCTTCCTGTTCATGGGTCCCCGGATCTTCTCGTTCCGCCGGGGCGAGGTGGAGTACGGCCTGCGGTCCCTGCCGGTGGGCGCGTTCGTCCGCATCGTCGGGATGAACAACCTCGATCCGTGCGATCCCACCGACGAACCCCGGGCCTACAAGAACAAGTCCTACCCGGCCCGCATGCTGGTCATCACGGCCGGGTCGATGATGCACTTCCTCCAAGCCCTGGTCCTGTTCGTGGTGCTGTCGTCGGTCATCGGGCTGCCGGACGCCAACCGGTGGACGATCAGCGAGATCTCGATGCTGGAGACCGGCGAGACCCCGGCGGCCACCGCCGGCCTGGAGCCGGGAGACCGGATCCTCACCGTCGACGGTCAGCCGGCCGACAACTTCACCGACCTCCAGAGCTACCTGCGGGAGCGTCCCGGTGAGGACGTGAGCCTTGCGGTGGAACGGGAGGGCCAGACCCGCACCGTGGTGACCACCCTGGCCGCGGTGCCCGCCGATGACGGGGGCACCTACGGGTTCCTCGGCGTCGCCCCCCGTTTCGAGAACACCCGCCGGAGCCCGATGGTGGGTGTGCAGGAGTTCGGCTCCGGGCTGGTCGAGGCGGTCAGCGTCATCCCCCGGTTCCTGTCGCCCCAGACCTTCCTGAGCCTGGGCAACCTGGTCACCCAGGGCTCGGCCGACGTCTCGATCGACTCCGACGAGGCGGCCAACCGGCCCGTCTCCCTGATCGGGGCGGTCCGCATCGCCGGCCAACCCGACTTCGACTGGGTGGTGCCCCTGTCGATGCTGGCCTACATCAACCTGTTCGTCGGGGTGTTCAACCTCGTGCCGCTGCTGCCCCTGGACGGGGGTCACGCCGCGGTGGCCACCTACGAGCGGATACGGTCCCGGAAGGGCCGTCGCTACCAGATGGACGTCGCCAAGCTGTTACCGCTCACCTACGTCGTGGTCCTGCTCATCGGCTTCCTCATGTTGACCACCGTCTGGCTCGACCTGGTCCGTCCGATCAGCTGATCCGGAGCCACCCAACCATGGACATCCCCACGATGAGCCCGGCCGCCAGGACAGAGCGGAGCGAGGGACCGGTGCTGGTGACCGGAGCCAACTCCGGGTTCGGTCTCGCCGCCACCCTCCGCTTCGCCCGTCGGGGCTGGGACACCTGGGGCACGGTGCGCTCGGCGGCCAAGGCGAAGGAGCTCACCGCCGCCGCCGAGGAGGCCGGCGTGGCCGACCGGGTTCATGCCCTCGTCCTCGACGTGTCCGACCATGACGCGGTGGTGGCGGCCTGGCCCGATCTGCCGGGCTTCCATGCCGTGGTCAACAACGCCGGCTACTCCGAGTTGGGGGCCGTCGAGGAGGTCGGCGCGGCCGAGGCCAAGGCCCAGCTCGACGTCAACCTGATCGCCCCGGCGGTGGTGTCGGCGTGTGCCCTGCCCGCCATGCGGGAGCGGGGCTCGGGCCGGATCGTGATGGTCTCGTCCCTGGCCGGCCGGCTCGCCATCATGCCCCTCAACGGCTGGTATCAGGCCTCCAAGTTCGGCCTCGAGGCCCTCTCCGACGTCCTACGGATGGAGGTGGCCGGATTCGGGGTCAAGGTGGCGATCGTCGAGCCCGGATTCTTCAAGACCAACATCGACGCCGGGGCCAGCGCGGCGGTGACGGCCCGCAATGTGGACGGCTCGCCCTACCAGGCCGCCTACGAGCGGGTGGGGGAGGGGATGGCCATGATGCGGTACGCCCCACCGCCCGACATCGTGGCCCAGACCATCGTGGCCGCGGTGGAGAGCCGATTTCCCCAACGGCGTTACCTGGTCGGTCTCGATGCGGTGGCCGCGGCGATGGGGAATGCCCTGGTCCCCCGGGCCTACCTGGACGCCGCCACCCGGTTGGTGAGCGGCCTCGGGGGTCCCCCCGACTCGTTCGTCTGAGCCCCCGCCCCGGTGGCGCCGGCCCCGGTTCGGGAGGGCGAACCCGTAAGCTGACCCCATGGACGGCAACGTCACCTTCCCCCGCCGGGCCACCCGTCAGATCATGGTCGGAGACGTCCCCGTGGGTGGGCGGGCCCCCATCACGGTCCAGTCGATGACGATCACCAAGACGGCCGACGTCGACGCCACCCTCCAGCAGATCTACGCCCTCGCCGCGGCCGGGGCCGACATCGTGCGCTGCACCTGCAACGAGCCGGAGGCAGCCGAGGGCCTGGCCCGGATCGTGCCCCGCAGCCCGGTGCCTATCGTGGCCGACATCCACCACCAGTACCGCCGGGCCCTGGAGGCACTCGAGGCCGGGGTCCACTGCCTGCGGCTCAACCCGGGCAACATCCGCCGGCCCGAGCACATCAAGATCGTGGCCGAGGAGGCGAAGGCCCGGAACGTGCCCATCCGGATCGGGGTGAACGGCGGCAGCCTTGACCCGGAGCTGTACCGCCGGCACGGAGACCGGGTCACCCCCGAGGCGATGGTCGCCTCCGCCCTCCAGGAGATCGGCTACTTCACCGAGGTCGGCTTCGATCTCATCAAGATCTCGGTCAAGGCGTCCAACGTGCCCCTCATGATCGAGGCTTACCGCCAGCTGGCCGACGCCACCGACCACCCCCTACACCTGGGCGTCACCGAGGCCGGGCCACCCCCGGCCGGGATCGTCAAGGCCACCGCCGGGATCGCCACCCTGCTGGCCGAGGGGATCGGTGACACCCTGCGCTATTCGCTCACCTCCGACCCGGTCGACGAGGCCCGGCTCGGCCGGGTCCTGCTGGAGGCTTACGGGCTGCGGGAACGCAAGAACGTGGATCTCATCGCCTGCCCGTCGTGTGGCCGGGCCGAGATCGACGTCTACCAGGTGGCCCAGGACGCCCAGAACGCATTCGCCGACCGGCAGATCCCCCTCCAGGTGGCGGTAATGGGCTGTGTGGTCAACGGCCCCGGCGAGGCGCGCGACGCCGATCTCGGCATCGCGGCCGGGAACAAGCGGGGCCACCTGTTCATCCGGGGCACCAACGTGGCCGTCGTCCCCGAGGACGAGATGGTCGACACCCTGGTCGAATGGGCGGAGCTCATCGACGGGGAGGGGATCGAGGTGGCCATGGACAAGGCCCGCTCCACCCGCGACGCCGCCCGGCGGGCCGCCCAGGAGGACCGCGACCGCAACCTGTCGGAGCGGGGCGATGACGCGAACGCCTCGGAACAGCTGGTCGAGCTGCTCCGCAAGCAGCGGGACCAGGCCTGCTGAGGGCCCGACGGGCCGGTCCCCGAACCGGCCCGCTACTGGATGTCGTCGGGCAGGTCGGGGCCGGGCGGGTCGAGGTCGGCCGCGGCCTCACCGGCCGACCTCCGCCGGTTCGCCTTCCGGCGGATGTCGTCGAAGGCGTCGTCGTGGCCGGCGATCTCCCGCTGCATCCGCTCCAGGCCCTCCTGGGGTGTCTCGTCGAGCTGCCGTTCGCGGGCGGACAGGTCGGCGTCGAGTCGCCGTTCGAGATCGCGGGTGGCGGCGGCGACGTCGTGGGACTCCCGGCGTAGCCACCCCCGGAGCTGATCGATCCAGGACATTCCCGTACCCTAATCCCCGAGTTCTCCGGAGCCGGCCCCCCTCTGTCGGCCCGACCCGGCCCGGCCCCGGGGACGGCCCCTGTATCAGGCCGGGGTCGGCCCCCGTATCAGGCCGTGTCGGGGGAAATGCCGGTATCATTGGCGGGACATGCTGTAAGGCGTGGGCCTCTGGCCCACGCTTTTGTTCATCGGCGCCAGGTCGTCGGCGAGCCGGCTGACCGGTGCCGGTCACCGGGGCTGGTGCTCGATGACCGGGTCCGGTGATGGTCCGGTGTTCGGCCCTCTGCCGACGAGGCGCCGACCGGACGGCACGAGACCCCGCACCGGGGTCGATCAGCCACTGCAGGAGGTGACCACCCATGACCGTCGAGGAACGAGTGCACGATCTACTGGCCGATGTGGTGGCCACGCTCGACGTCGAATTGCTCGACGTGGAGTTCACCGGCGGCACCCTGCGCCTCGTCGTCGACCGGCCCCTGGCTCCCGGCGGTGCCCCCACCGCCGACCCGGACAGGGTCACCACCGAACAGCTGGCCGAGGTGAACCGGCTGGTGTCGCCCCTGCTCGACCAGGACGATCCGGTGCCGGGTCGGTACACCCTCGAGGTGTCCAGCCCCGGCCTGGAGCGGCGTCTGGCCCGTCCCGTCCATTTCGAACGAGCGATCGGCGAGACTGTGGTGGTGAAGCTGGTCCCCCCGGTCGAACCCCGGCGCTACAAGGGGCGCCTGGCGGCGGCCTCGGACGACACGGTGACGATCGAGACCACCGAGATCGACGGGGTCGACCTGGCCGATCCGGTGGAGCACACGCTGGCCTTGGCCGACGTCGATTCGGCCCGCACGGTCTTCGACTGGGGTCCCACCCCCAAACCGGGCGGCCCCCGGCCCGGCGGGAAGAAGCGGGCCAAGAAGAACCGATCTCCGCAGTCACCCCCCGCAGCAACGAACTCCGCAGCAGTGCGCTCCGCAGAGAACGAGGTGTCAGAATGAGCAATGAGCAGATCGAGGCGCTCCATGCGCTCGCCGACGATCGTGGCATTTCCGTCGAGAAGCTGTTCGGCATCATGGCTAACGCCCTGGAGTCGGCCTACAAGCGGATGCCGGACTCCTACGAGTACTCGTGGGTGACGATCGATCCGGCCACGTTCGACATCCGGGTCTTCGCCCAGGAGCTCAACGAGGACGGTGAGCCGATCGGGGCCGAGTTCGACGTCACCCCGCCCACCTTCGGACGGATCGCGGCCCAGACCACCAAGCAGATCCTGAGCCAGGGGATCCGGGAGGTCGAGCGGGAACAGAAGTACGAGGAGTACGCCGGGCGCGAGGGCGACATCGTCACCGGCATCGTCCAGCAGACCGACGCCCGCTACACCCTGCTGGACCTTGGCCGGGTGGAAGCGTTGCTGCCCCAGGCGGAGCAGGTGTCCACCGGCCCGCGCAGCGAGAACGGCAACCGGATCAAGGCCTACATCGTCGAGGTCCGCCGGACGGCGAAGGGCCCGCAGATCGTGGTGAGCCGCACCCACCCCGGGCTGATCAAGCGGCTGTTCGAACTGGAGGTGCCCGAGATCGCCGACGGCATCGTCGAGATCAAGGCGTGCGCCCGGGAACCCGGGCACCGGACCAAGATCTCGGTGTGGTCGAACGACCCGAACGTCGACCCCGTCGGGGCCTGTGTGGGGGCCCGGGGCTCCCGGGTCCGGATGGTGGTCAACGAGCTCAACGGCGAGAAGGTGGACATCATCCCCTTCAGCGACGATCCGTACGAGTTCGTGGCCAAGGCCCTGTCCCCGGCCAAGGTCAAGGACGTGCGGATCGACTTCGACACTGCCACCGCAGAGGTGATCGTGCCGGACTTCCAGCTGTCGTTGGCCATCGGCAAGGAGGGTCAGAACGCCCGCTTGGCCCACCGGCTCACCGGCTGGCGGATCGACATCAAGAGTGAGACCCAGCTCGAGGAGGAGGCCCGGCAGGCGGCCGAGTACGCCGAGCGCTACGCCGACGAGGAGTGGGCCGAGGGCGAGTGGATCGTCGACGAGGCCACTGGTGAGCAGATGTGGCAGCCGGCCGACGGCAGCGCCGCCATCTCGGCGGCCGAGTGGAACCAGGCGACCACCGCGGACGCCGCCGCCGAGGCCACCGGCGCCGCCGACGGTGGGGATCCGGCCCCGGAGGCCGATCCCGGAACGACCGCAGACGACACCGGCGACACGGCGGCCGATGAGGCCGTGATCGAGGCCCCTGTGGCCGACGCGGCCGCCGGGGCTCCCGTGGGTGAGGAGGCTCCTGTGGGTGAGGAGGCTCCCGTGGGTGACGAGCCCGCGGCCGAGGCCCCTGTGACCGACGAGTCGCCGGCGGACGTCCCCGGACCCGACGGCACCGCCTCGGGGAACGGGGCCACCGACGCTGCTGACAATGGGGCCACGGGTGCCAACGGGGCGGCCGGGGATCCGGAGCCGGTAGCCGACCCCGGGGAGTCCGGGGCCGACGAGGAGGCCGTGGCTGGTAGTGAGTGACCCAATCCGGACCTGTGTCGGCTGCCGACGGCGGCAGTCGACACAGGTCCTGGTTCGCGTCGGCGTCAGCGGGGGAGCCCTCACCCTGACCCATCCGCGTCTGGGGCGGGGGGCGTGGCTGTGCGCCGACGACACGGTGCGCTGTTTTGACGCCGCCACCGCCGGTCGACGGTGGGGTCGGGCCCTGCGCGTCACCGTCGACCCGGCGTCCCTCGAGGCGGTCAGGCGACAGCTCCTGGCCCGATCGGACGAATCCGGAACCGACGATGCCCGCCACTGAGCGACACGGCTGACCACGGTACGACCTGGGCCGACCCGGTCCGTCGCCGGTTCGGGGGTGAAGTCGGCGCCTACGTGGCCCCATCCGAGGCGGGATCGGGGACCGGGTGCCGCTAGCATGGTGCGTTGCCTCGCCGCAATCGCTGCGGCCGATCGAATCCGGCAAGGGTGGAATCAGCACGTGCCTTCGAAAGTTCGCGTCTACGAGCTCGCTCGAGAGTTGGGTCTCTCCAACAAGGAAGTACTCGACCTGTGCGGCGAGCTCGGCATCGGGGTCAAGAGTCACTCCTCGAGCATCGTGGAGGCGCAGGCCGATCGCGTGCGACGCAAGGCCGAGCGCGAGGGTCTGGTTCGCGAACCGCGTGACGACGACCGTTCACCCGACGATGACGCCAAGGAGGCGCCACCCGCTCCCGTGGTGTCAACCAGGAAACCCCCACCCGGTCGGACCGCTCCGGCCGCCGCCGAATCCACCGGTCCGGCCCCGGGGTCACGCCCCGAGCCCCCCAGCCGTCCCCCGGCCCGCGTCGTGTCGTCGGCCGGGGCCGGGCGTCCCATCCCGCCTCCGCCGCCCACGATCCGGCCCGTAGCCGATCGGCCTCCGCCCCGGCCCGCGGCGCCCGCCACCCCACCGCCGGCGG
>JBKECK010000104.1:0-4626 GCA_047974625.1 Acidimicrobiales bacterium | reverse complement strand
GGTCGGTGGCCACCGTCGACGTGCAGGGCTCAAGGCCTCCGGCCCACCCGGTGAGTCCGACCGGGGGGTCATCACCATCGGACGTTCCGGCGTCAGCTAGCAAGCGAGGTAGAAGGGCTGAGAGCCCGGGGAGGACACCTGCCGACAACAGCACCGGGCGGGGCACCGAGTGCGGTTCGAGCGCGGCCTTGACGGGGGCGTCGCCAGTGACCTCGACACAGGCTGATCCGGCGGCGACGGTCTCACGGGCCACCGCCTCCCGGAGGGCGTAGCTCGGTCCGGCGCAGGTGCTCACGACCTCGCAACCGGGGGCGAAGGACCGCATCGACTCGGGGTCGGTGACGTCGACGCGGCGACCCTCGGTCCGGCCGGATCGGCCGTCGGCCAGCGCCGCCACCGCATCCCCGGACCTTGCCCCGAGCCGCAGCCGGTTGACGCCGAGGCGACCGAGGGCCTCGATGGCGCCCCGGCCGACGGCCCCGGTGGCGCCGACCACACCGACTAGCGGATCGCTGTCGGGACCGGCGGCGCTCATCGCAGCACCGCCCCGTCGGTAATCTCCTCCAGGCGGTCGAGCAGGCCCGGGGCGTGGGCCACGTCGATGCAGCTGAAGTGGTCACCCGGGACGTCGACGATCCTGAGGTGCCCGAGGGTGAGATCGGCCCAGTGGGTGGTGACCGCCTCCCGGCTACCTGGGAACGGGTAGGCCCCGCTGTGGCGGAGGAAGGTGATGTCCCCGGGGTAGGGCTCGGGTCGGTACCGGGTGATGGCGAACACACTCTGCCGGAAGGTGCGGGCCAGCCGGTCCATGTGCTCGGGCTCGTACATGCCGGCGGTGGCCGGGACCGACGCGCACATCCGGGCCACCCGATCCATCCGCGGGGTTGCCGCCAGCATGGCGAAGCCGGCGGCGAGGTCGGCGAACTCGCCGTCGAGGTGGGCCAGGCCGCCGTCACCGATCACGCCCGGGGTCCGGGCCAGGGCGGCGTCGGCGGCCGCCGCCACATGGAGCTCGTCACCGGGGAACCCGAGATCTTCGGGGGCGATCCCCATCATGACGGCGAACGAGTACTCGCTCAGGAGTTCGTCTTCGAGGCGGAAGCGGGGGCTGTGACTACTGATGGCGGTGAGGGTGGCCACGTCGGCGCCCCCTTCGGCCAGGCCGCGGGCGACCTCGGTGGCGATGAGCCCGCCGAGGCAGTAGCCGACGATGTGGAAGGGGCCGGGGCCGAGTTCACGGAGGTGCGAGACATAGTCGGCGGAAATCTTGTCGATCAAGCCTTCGGGCTCGGCGGCGAGGTAGTCCGGCAGATGGGGCACCTCTACGCCGACCACCTGCGAGGTTCCCGCCGACCGGCGCCGGGTCTCGGTTATCAGCGCCCGGTACGGCATCACGCTGCCGGTGCCAGCGTGGACGAGTACCGTGATCGGAGCGGCACCGGCCCCGTGGAGGTGCACGAGCGGTGAGGTCCGTCGCGGGGCGTCACCGTCACCACCGTCACCGCCGGCACCGGTCGCTGTGCGTAGGTAGGCGGCCAGGGCGGCGATGGTGGGACGTCGGAGCATCTCGCGGAGCACGACCTCCCACTCGGCGGTCACGACGCCGGGTATCCGTTCGCGGATGAGCCCCACCTGCCGGGCCACGAGGAGGGAGTCGCCGCCGAGCGCGAAGAAGTCGTCCTCGCGCCCGATCGGGTCCCGGCCGAGCAGCTCCGACCAGATCTCCGCCAGCTGCACCTCCAGCGCCCCGACGGGCGGACCTCCGGTGGTGGGAGCGGCCCCCGCCGCCGAGCCGGCCCCGCCGAGGGAGTGGACCAGGTCGGTCAGGCGGGACCGGTCGATCTTGCCGTTGGTGGTGAGGGGGAGCTGGTCGATGACCAGCCATCTGGTCGGGATCATGTAGGACGGGAGGATCTGGGCCGCCCGGGCGGCGAGGCGATCGGTGCCGACCGGATGGCGGTCGATCTTGGCCTGGGCCAGCAGCAGCCGCTGACCGGTGGCATACAGGTTCCCGTCCGGCCGGGGCAGATCGGTCCGGACGGCGTAGCCGGCCTGGCTCAGGGCGGCGCGCCACTGTTCGGCGGTGAGGAAGGCCTGGTCGGTGTGGCGCCGGACGTCGACGAAGGGCCCGGCGGCCGCCTCGAGGAACTCCATCGAGACGAGGAGCGCAGGGTCCCGGTCGTGGGTCTGCTCGATCACGGCCATCCAGCCGCCGGGGGCGAGCACCCCCCGCAACTGTTCGAGGGCCAGGTCGACGTCGGGCAGGGCGTGGAGGTGGTTGCCGGCCACCACCAGGTCGACGCTGTTGGGGGCCAGACCCTGGGCGGCCAGGTCCGCGGTGAGATCGAGCCGGGCCACGCGCAGCCATGGATACTCGGGGAAACGGTCGCCCATCTCGGCGACGAAGAACGGCGCGGCGTCGGTGAACAGATAGTCGGGTGCGTAGGGGGCCAGCGCCGGGGCGATCACACTGGTGGTGCCAGCCACCCCACCACCAACCTCCAGGACCCGCAGCGTCTCGCTTCGTCCGCCGGCGATTTCGGCCACCGAGGCGGCCAGTGCCGTGTGGAGATGGGCCACGGCCAGGTTGTCGCGGTACGCACCAAGGAGGGCGTCGGTCTGCATCCCGGGGAACAGCAGTGAGCGGGCGTCGACCGACCCGGCGGCGAGCTCGCCGAGCCGGTCGACGCAGGTCACCACGGCCGACACCAGATCAGTGCTGTAGGCCACCGCCGTCTGGGCCCGGTCCAACCTGGCTCGAGCCAATGACAGGGCATCCGGGGCTGGTGCCACCAGACCTGCCCAGGTGTCCGATCCGGTGGCCTGCAGTATCCCGGCGGCCGACAGCGCGCCGGGCCACCGACGCACCACGGGCAGGGTGTCCGGGGTTGCCCCCACCGCCTCGGCGATGGCCGCGGTAGTCACCTCCGCACCGCTGGGCACGGCGTTCTTCTCGGCCAGGAGTCCGCTGATGGCGGTGAGCGCGACATCGGACAGGGCGTCCAGAAACTCGGTGAGGGCGGCGGGGTCGACGTTCTGTTGGTGGTGGCGTGACGCATCCTGGGCGGCGGTCGCGGCCGATGTGGCCTCGTGCTCCCAGGCGTCGGGGCCCGCCGCCGGCTCGACCACGCCGACGAGGTGTCGTCCCCCCTCGGCGTCGGTCTCGACGAGGGCGGCGGCGGCCGCCACGTCGGGGTTGGCCACGAGAGCGGCCTCGACCTCGGCCAGTTCGATCCGGTAGCCACGGATCTTCACCTGGTTGTCTTCTCGACCGAGGAACTCGATCTCACCGTCGGGCCGGTAACGGCCGAAATCGCCGGTCCGGTAGAGGCGCTCACCGGTGTCGGGGTGATGGATGAACCGTTCAGCCGTCTGGTCCGGGTCGCCGAGGTAACCGGCAGCAAGACCATCCCCGGAGATGTGGAGCTCACCGGGGACCCAATCGGGACGGTCGGCCAGGTGGGTGTCGAGCACGCAGAAACCTTGGTTGGCCAAGGGCGTACCGTAGGGAATGCTGGGCCGGTCGGTGTCGACCTCGTCCATCGAGTGCCAGATCGACCAGATGGCGGCCTCGGTGGCCCCGCCCATGCTGACGAGTCGGAGGTCGGGCGCGAATGCCCGGACCTGGTCGGGGAGCGTCACCGGGATCCAGTCGCCGCTGAGCATGGCCACCCGTAGCGACGCCACCGTATCTGACGACGCGGTCCGCAGGTACTCGACCAACACCTGCAACTGTCCGGGAACGGAGTTCCACACCGTCACCCCGCAGTCAGCGACGAGGCCGGCCCAGTGGGAGGGGTCGGAGCGCCCCTCGGATCCTGGAAGGACCAGGGTGGCACCCCGACCCAGGGTCCCGAAGATGTCGAACACGGACAGATCGAAGCCGAGGGCAGCGAGGCCGAGGACGGCATCGCCGGGGCCGAGGTCGATCCGATTCGCGACATCGACGATTGTGTTCCCGGCCGCATGGTGGGTGATCACCACCCCCTTCGGGGTTCCCGTCGACCCGGAGGTGTAGATGACGTAGGCCGGATTGTCGTGGGCCGCCGGTGACGGCGGCACCTGGTGGGCAGTGGGCTCGATCTCGTCGACGACGAGCACCGAACGGGCCCCGCCGTCGGCGTGGGCGGCCAGCCACGACTGGGTGAGGACGATACGGACGGCCGCGTCGCCGAGCACGGCCTCACGCCGCGCCGCGGGTTGTGTCGTGTCGACCGGGACATAGGCGGCACCGCTCATCAAGACACCGAGGACGGCCACGATCTGCTCAGGACCCTTGTCCATGTAGACGGCCACCGGCTCCGCCAGATCGGGCGGTTCGGGGAGGGCTCGCAGGGCCGCCGCCACCGCGGCGGCGCGTCCGGCCAACACCCCATAGGTCAGCTCCCGGTGGGCTGGGGTGGTGCCCCCGGCTCCCGGTGCTGCTTCGTGATCGTCGCTGGTTGGCGGCTCGCCGATGCCTCGGTCCCGGGCCGGCCACCGTAGGGCCGTCCGCTCTGGATGCGCCGCCGCCCGGGCGACGAACGCGTCGTGCAACAGGGCGGACGGGAAATCGGCTTCGGTGGCGTTCGCCAGGCGACGCCGGTCGCGCTGGTCCGCCGGCAACCGGATGGGGTCGACGGTGTC
>JBKECK010000103.1:0-35282 GCA_047974625.1 Acidimicrobiales bacterium | reverse complement strand
GGAAGGTCCTGTCCCCGGTGGTTCGCCGCCTGATCGGGGAGTACGGGATCGACGCCGCCCAGGTGGACGGCACCGGTCTCGGCGGCCGGATCAGCCGGGACGACGTCCAGCGCTACATCGAGGCCAACCAGTTGCGTCCCCTCGACGCCTCCGCGCCCGCCCCGGTTCCGGAGGCGCCCACCCCGTCCCCGGCGCCGGCCCCACAGCCCGCCCCGGCCCCGTCCCCGGTTCCCGCTCCGGCCCCGTCGCCGGTGGCTGCGCCCCTGGTCCAGGCCGGGGCCCGGGACAACATCGTGCCCCTGTCGACCATCCGGCTGCGGACCGGTGAGCACATGGTCATGTCCAAGGCGGTCGCCCCCCACACCCTCACCGCCATCGAGGTCGACTACGAGAACGTCGACAACGTCCGCCGCACCTACGGGGCCGATTTCAAGGCCACCGAGGGGTTCAGCCTCACCTACCTGCCCTTCATCTCACGGGCGGCGATCGACGCCCTGCGGGAGTACCCCCACCTCAACGCCTCGGTGGGTGACCGGGAGCTGATCGTCCACAATTACGTCAACCTGGCCGTGGCGGTCGACCTCGACTTCCAGGGCCTGCTGGCCCCGGTTGTCCGTGACGCCGACGGCAAGCGGATGCGGGCCATCGCCCGCGACATCGTCGACCTGGCCGGCCGGGCCCGGTCCAAGCATCTGTCCCCCGACGAGTTGAGCGGTGGCACCTTCACGCTGACCAACGCGGGCAGCTACGGGACGATGATGCAGTTCCCGATCATCAACCAGCCCCAGGTGGCCATCCTGTCCACCGACGGGGTGAAGCGGAAGCCGGTGGTGATCGAGGACGACTACGGCAACGAGTCGATCGCCATCCACTCGGTCGGGGTGCTGGCCATGGCCTGGGACCACCGGGCCATCGACGGTGCCTACGCCGCGGCGTTCCTGGCCCGCTGCAAGGAGATTCTCGAAACCCGCGACTGGACGGCCGAGCTGGCCTGACCGCTCGACCGGGGAGGCCCCATGACGGTCATCACCGGCACCCAACCGAACCCACTCGGCCCCGGGGCGGCCCGCCCGCTCCGGGTCCGCTGGCTGGGGTCGATCGACTACGGCGAGGCGTGGGACCTGCAGCGGGCCCTGTTCGCCGGCGACCACGACCACCTGCTGCTGTGCACCCATCCGCCGATCTACACCCTCGGGCTACGGGGCCGAGACGAGCACCTCCTGGTCGACCCGGCCACCGTCGGGGCCGAGGTGCAGCGGGTCGACCGTGGTGGCGACATCACCTTCCACGGGCCCGGTCAGCTCGTCGGCTACCCCATCGGGTCGGTTCCCGGTAGGCGGGGCGGGGGGATGGCCGACACCGTGGCCCACGTGACCGCGGTGGAGCAGCTCGTCATCGACACCGCGGCCGAGTTCGGGGTCACCGCCTCCCGGATCCGGGGTCTGCCCGGGGTGTGGGTGGACGCCGACGGACCGCAGCCCCGCAAGCTGGCCGCGGTCGGGGTCAAGCTGACCCGGGGGCGCAGCATGCACGGGTTCGCCTTCAACGTGGATGTCGACCTGGGCTGGTTCGACCACATCGTGCCCTGCGGTATCCGGGACAAGGCGGTGACCTCGCTCGCCGCCGAGGGGGTCGAGGTCGACATGGCCGAGGTGGTCGAGGTCATGACCCGGCTGGCCGGCCCGATCCTGGCCCCCGGCCGTCCGGTGGAACCCAGCCACGTCACCTTCCGACGCACCGTCGAGGATCTGGCCCCGTTCACCCGGGCCGCCCCCGGGGCCAGCCCGGCCGCCCGGGACGAACCCGAGGCGGGGGTGCCGGTCCGGTTGCGGACCCGTCGTGCCGAGGCCGGCGTGGACGGGGGCCTGGCCCTCGGAGAACGTAAACCGGCCTGGATGCGGGTGGAGCTCACCACAGGTGACGAGTACCGCCGGATGAAGCGGTTGTCCCGATCCCTCGACCTGGTCACGGTGTGCGAGGAGGCGGGCTGCCCCAACATCTTCGAGTGCTGGAACGAGGGGACGGCCACGTTCATGCTGCTCGGGGAGCGGTGCACCCGGGCCTGCGGCTTCTGTCTGGTGGACACCCGGCATCCCCAGCCGGTCGACGACGGTGAGCCGGAGCGGATCGCCGCCGCGGTGACCACCCTCGGTCTCGACCATGTGGTGCTCACCATGGTGGCCCGCGACGACCTGGAGGACGGCGGGGCCGAGATCGTGGCCCGGTCGGTGGAGGCGATCCGGGCGGCCGCCCCCACCAGCCGGGTGGAGGTGCTGATCTCGGACCTTCAGGGCTCGGCCAAGGCCCTGGCCCGGGTCACCGACGCCGGCCCCGACGTGCTCAACCACAACATCGAGACCGTGGCCCGGCTGCAGCGGGTGGTGCGTCCCTCGGCCGGTTACGCCCGCAGCCTGACCGTCCTGGCCCGGGCCAAGGCGGCCGGATCGACCACCAAATCGGGCTTGATGGTGGGCCTCGGGGAGCGTCCCGAGGAGGTCGAGGCGACCATGGCCGACCTGGCCGCGGTCGGGGTCGACATCGTCACCATTGGCCAGTATCTGCGGCCGACCGCGGCCCATCTGCCCATCGACCGGTGGTGGACCCCCGATGAGTTCGCCGAACTGGCCGAGACCGGCCGCCGCCTGGGTGTCGGCCATGTCGAGGCCTCGCCCTTGACCCGATCGAGCCATCACGCCGGCCGCGCCGCCGAGGCGGTGCTCGACCACCACCACCGGTAGCGGCGGCGACGGCCGAAACAGAGAAGCGCCCGGGGCCGGACCGGGCCCGCGCCCTCCCGGGCCGCGACGGTGAGGCCCCGGTGGCGAGGCCGCGACGGTGAGGCCCTGACGGTGCCGCCCCGACGGTGAGGCCCTGACGGTGCCGCCCCGACGGTGAGGCCCTGACGGTGCCGCCCCGACGGTGAGGCCCTGACGGTGAGGCCCTGCTGGCGGGGGACGAACCGGGAGGCGACTAGTGGCGCGGGTCCCGAACCGGTCCGGCCGCGGCGCGTTCCTTGACCCGGAACCAGGCCACGGCGATCACCGCCCACGCCAGGTGGAGTACGGCCATGACCAGGCGCCCGGACAGGGCCCACCCGACACCGGCGAGGACGACGCCGAACTGGTGACCGGCGAGGGCGGCCCGCTGGCCGCGCTCGGCCAGCTCGCTGAGACGTATGCCGATCGGGAGGGCGAGGGCGTACCCGACGATGAACATGGCTGTGGTCAGCGGGTGCACGACCCCCAGTGTGGCCGTTCCCGCCGCTCCGGGGGCGCCCCCGCCCCGAACCGTCCCGATGGCCACGGCACGGTGGCGGTGACGATCCGGCGGGTGGTCTGACGGCGCAGCTCGGCGTGGGCGTGCTCGAAGGCGGCCAGTAGCCGGTCGCCGTGGCCCCATGGGGCTCGGTCCAGCAGGCGGAGTTCGTAGTCGAGCATCCCCCAGCCGGGCTGGTGGCCGCCGGGGCGAGCCGACCCCAACACGGTCGGGCTATCGATTTCCCCGGTGACCGTGGTCCCCGCACCGACGCCCCGGGCCGAGGCCCGGACGGCGGCGGTGCCGTACCGGACCGAGGCGGCCAGGCGGAGGCGGCGGTGCCACCAGCGACCGAGCTGGTCGATGTGGTCGGCGGAGGGGACGGCGTCGAGCAGGCGGGCCCGGGTCTCGGCCCGCAGAGCGCCCGCCTCGGGCCGCCCGGTGCGAGCCATGAGCGCGGCCCGGACCTCGGGCAGGTCCCGGTCGAGGAGCGTCACCGCCGAGCGGACCAGCTCGTCGGCCCGGTCCCGGGCCGCGGTGAGATAGAACTCGTTGAGCCCGGGCGCCGTCCCGGACCGGGCCAACTGCCCGGCCGCCCGTTGCACGGCGGCCAGCTCGGCCCGGGTCAGGTCATGGCGGGTCACCGTCCGGGAGAAGCGGACCGAGAACCCGACCAGGAGGTCGTCGAGGGGTTCGTCGATGAGCGCGCCCACGGGGTCCGCGGGGCCGTCACGGTGCCGTCGGGTTTGGGAGGTCGTGTCCGCCATGGAATTCCACCAACTGCCGGGAGGGCGAAGGCCCGCCTCCGCTGGCGGGTACCCGGTCCCGATCCATCGACCACCGGGCCCGCCAGTCAAGCGGTTGGGTCGGCGGAGCCGCGGAACCAGGCCGTATCCTGCCTCGCATGCGCACTACGGGACAGCGCCCAGGCCGGACGCCCGGCCCCGGAAAAGCGGGCGGGTGGGCCGAGTCGTGATCAGCCTCGACGGACCATCCGTCCTGCTCCAATGGTCCACCGGGGGCCTGTTCTTCCTGTGGCTCACCGGCCGGCATCGCCTGGTCGGCGCCGGCTACGGCTGGTTGCTTCGGGTCGTCTACGGCCTGATGGCCCTGTCCGGTTTCGTGCTCGGGGTGTCCTTCGGTTTCGTGGCCGGGCGGGATCTGGCCGCGTTGGCGGTGGCGGTGGTCACCGGGGCCGTCCTGGCCTGGTCGTACCGCACCCGTAAGGGGGGATTCGATCCCCGCCTCGACCTGATCGCCCCGGCGGTGGGCACCGTCGGCCTGGTGGCGGCGGGCATCAACGCCGGTGACCCGACCTGGCTGTCGGTGGCCCGGATGCTGGCCGGTGCTGCCTTCCTCGGCGCGGTGAGCGACGCCATGCTGCTGGGCCACTGGTACCTGGTCCAGCCCGGCCTCAGCCGGGAGCCGCTCACCGAGCTGGTGCGGTGGACGGGGGTGCTGTGGCTGCCCGAGACGATCCTGCTGCTCATCCCCGTCGGGATGGTGTCGGTGTGGACCGGGGCCATCAACGACGGTTACAACGGGATGCTCGGCTGGTTCTGGGGGGCCTGTGTGATCACCACCATCGGGTTGGTGATCACCACCCTGGCCGCCCTGCGGGAACGGGAGTACTCGGCGGTGATGGCGGCCACGGGCCTGCTTTACCTCGCCATCCTGACCGGATTCGGGATCGACCTGGTGGCCCGAGCATCCCTGTCGACGCCCCTGTCCTGATCCCGGCCCGCCGGGGCGGTCTCTGGGGGTGGCCCCGGCCCGTGCGGTACGCTCGGTTCCCCGGGACGCAAGGAGGCGATCATGCCACGGGCGATGTGGAGCGGTGCGATCAGCTTCGGTCTGGTCTCGGTGCCGGTGAAGCTGTTCACCGCGGTAAGTCGCAAGACCGTCCGGTTCAACCAGCTCGACGCCGAGACCCACAGCCGGGTCCGTCAGAAGCGGGTCAACGCCGAGGGGGACGAGGTCCCGTACCAGCGGATCGTGAAGGGGTACGAGGTGGCCAAGGACAGCTACATCGTGGTGGGCGACGATGAGCTGGCCGCCCTGGCCCCCACGGCCAGCCGCATGATCGACATCACCGATTTCGTGTCCGAGGACGAGATAGACCCGGTCTTCTACGACTCCGCCTACTACCTGGTGCCCGACGAGCTGGCCCGGAAGTCCTACGCCGTGCTCACCCGCGCCATGGCCGAATCGAACCGGGTGGCCATCGCCACGTTCGTGATGCGGACCAAGCAGTACCTGGCCGCCATCCGGCCCCACGGCGGGGTCCTGATGATGTCGACCATGGTGTACGCCGACGAGGTCGTCCCTGCCGACGACATCCCCGGGCTGGCCGAGCTCCGGGAGGCCTCCGTCACCGACGCCGAGCTCGCCATGGCCGGCCAGCTGATCGACTCCCTCACCACCGGGTTCGAGCCGGACCACTACCGCGACACCTACCGCGAGCAGGTGATGGAGCTGATCACGGCCAAGGCGGCGGGGGAGGAGCACGCGGTGGAGATCCCGGCCGTGGCCGCCGACGACGGGGTGGTCGATCTCATGGCCGCGCTGGAGGCCAGTGTGAACGCGGCCAAGGCGGCCCGGGCCGAGGCCGCGGCCGCCGAGGCGACGGCCTCCGAGGCCACCGCCCGCTCGGCCTGAGCCGTCGGTCGGGGCGGGACGGAACCGGATCGGGGATGGCCGGCACGGAACGGGTGACGGTGTCGCTGGGGGGCCGAACCCTCACCCTGTCCAACCTCGACAAGGTGCTCTACCCGGAGGTGGGGTTCACCAAGGCCCAGGTGATCGACTACTACACCCGGGTGGCGCCGGTGATGCTGCGCCACGTGGCCGGGCGTTGTATGAGCCTCCGGCGTTGGCCCGATGGGGTGGATCAGCCCTCCTTTTTCACCAAACGGTGCCCCGGCCACCGACCCCCCTGGGTGCCGGTGGGGTTGGGTCCCGGCGACGGCGGGGGCGAGATCGGGTACTGCCGGCTCGAGGAGCCGGCGGCGCTGGTGTGGTCGGCCAACCTGGCCGCCATCGAGCTCCACGCCCCGATGGCCCGGGCCGACGACGTCGACTCGCCCACCATGGTGGTGTTCGACCTCGACCCCGGCCCGCCCGCAGCCATGCGGGAATGCTGCGCGGTGGCGCTCGAACTGCACCAGGTCCTCGACGCGGTCGGACTCCGGTCGTTCCCCAAGACCTCGGGGGGCAAGGGCCTCCAGGTCTACGTTCCCCTGAACCGGGCCCACAGCCACCGCCAGGCCGCCGACTTCGCCCTCGCCGTCGGCACCCTGCTGGCCCGGGCCGACCCGACCCGGGTTCTGGTGGAGATGGCCCGGTCACTACGGACCGGGCGGGTGTTCGTCGACTGGTCCCAGAACTCCCGTCATAAGACGACGGTGGCCGCCTACTCGATGCGGGCCAACCCGACCCCCTCTGTGTCCACCCCCCTCGACTGGGAGGAGGTGGCCGCTGGAGCGGCGGGTGAGCCGCTGCGGTTCGGCCCGGCCGACGTGCTGGACCGGGTGGCCGCCCGGGGAGACCTGTTCGCCCCCACCGCCGATCTCGTCCAGGAACTGCCCGGCCCGACCTGATCGGGACCACGGTGGCCCGGGCCGGACCGCGGCCGCGTAGGCTGACTGGCCATGGTCACCGTCAGCGCAGCCCAGTCCATTCCCCGCACCGCCACCGCAGTGGACCGGCCCGTGGCTGCCGATGAGCTCGACGACCTGCCGGAGGCCACCCGCCGCTTCGCCGAGCTCCAGGGATTCGCCGGCAAGCCGGGTCAGACCCTGGCCGCCGGCGAGGCCGGGGACGGCCCGGTGGAGATCCTGGTGGGGATCGGCCCCCGGGCCGACGTGACCCCGGCCGTGCTGCGACGGGCGGCCGCCGCCTACGCCCGGTCCGTCCGCCACCACCAGCGGGTGGCGGTCACCATGGCCGCCGAGGCCGACGACGACGACCGTGACGATGCGGTGGCCGCCGTGGTCGAGGGGCTCGTCCTGTCGTCGTATCGTTACAGCGCCTACCGGAAGGCCAAGGACGACGAGCTGGCCAAGGCCACGATCGTGGCCGGCGGGCGCGGCATCCGGGCCAGGGTGGCCACCGCCCAGGCCGTGGCCGACGCGGTGGTCCTCGCCCGTGATCTCGGCAACGAACCGGGGGGATCCCTCACCCCCACGGTGTTCGCGGCCAAGGCCACCGACGTGGCCGACGCCCACGGACTCGACATCGAGGTTTGGGACGAGCGCAGGATCGCCCGGGAGAAGCTGGGGGGCGTCCTGGCCGTCAACCAGGGGTCGGCGGAACCGCCCCGCCTGGTCCGGCTCAGCTACCGGCCGACCAAGCAGGCCCGGGGCCGGGTGGTCCTGGTGGGCAAGGGGATCACCTTCGATTCCGGTGGTCTGTCGATCAAGACGGCGGCCGGGATGGCCACGATGAAGGTCGACATGGCGGGTGGGGCCGCGGTCCTGGCCGCCATGTCCGTACTCAGCGTGGTCGGGGCCAGCGTGGCCGTGGACGGAATCATCCCCCTCACCGACAACATGACCGGTGGCGACGCCCAACGACCGGGTGATGTGTTCACCGCCCGCAACGGAACCACCGTCGAGGTGCTCAACACCGACGCTGAGGGCCGCCTGATCCTGGCCGACGGCCTGTCGCTGGCCGCCGAGTCCGAACCTGACGCCATCATCGACGTGGCCACCCTCACCGGTTCGGCCTCGGTAGCGCTCGGTACCTCCTTCGCCGCCCTCATGGCCAACGACGACGACCTGGCCCTGCGGCTCGAGGACGCCGCCGACCGGACCGGGGAATCGGTGTGGCGGATGCCCCTGCCGGAAGAGTACCGCCCCCAGCTCGACTCCACCGTGGCCGACATCAAGAACATCGGTGCCGGCCCGTACGGGGGTTCGCTCCTGGCCGGGTTGTTCCTGCGGGAATTCGTGGGCGACGTGCCGTGGGCCCACATCGACCTCGGCCTGTCCGGGATGAGCGATTCGGCCCGGGGGATAACCCCCAAGGGGGCCACCGGGGCCGGGGTCCGCCTCCTGGTGGAGACCCTGATCCACTGGAACGACTGATCCGCTGGAACGACTGATCCACCGGGGCCGACCGGGTGGGGTCCGCCCCCGTTCGGTGGCCCTGGTTCCGTCGCGGTCGCCTGACCAGGTCCATCCCGACCTCCGCCCTGGTGGCGGTCCCGGCGCCACCGGCCGGCCGGGCTCAATCGCGGCATCCGGATGCCGACACCAGAGGGGGGCGGGAACCACTCCGTCCGGGGCGACGACAAGATCGGGAATGGGCCGTGGCGACGACAACGGAGATCACGACCGTGCGGGACGGTCGGTCCGGGACTCCGGGGATTCCGCCGGTTCGAGCCGCTCTCGTCGGCCTGGACGCCTTGGCCATGGTGACCGGGCTCGGGTTGGCCTCGATGCTGGTCGCTCCCGGCGAGGACGGTGTCATCGCCGTGGTGTGCTGGCTGTTCTCCGCCGTGGTGTGGATGACCCGGTTGCGGCTGTACCAGTCGCGGTTCATCACCCGCCGGGCCGATGAGATCCGGCGCCTCACCCACGCAGCCACCCGGGCCGCGGCCACCGTCGGCCTGGTGGCCTACGGGTTCCAACTCGACGTCGGTCGCTGGTGGCTGGCCCTGGGCTGGGCCTTCAGCCTCATCTTGCTGGGCGGGGAACGCGAACTGGTCCGCCGCCGCCTGGCCCGCTGGCGTGCCTCGGGACGGATGACCCGCCGGATCCTCCTGGTGGGAGATAACAGCGAGGCGGAGCGGTTCGAGGCCATGTTCAACGAGGAGCCCGAGATCGGCTACGTCATCGTGGCCCGGGTGGATCCGGCCGCGGCACGGAGCCCGTCGCAGCTCACCGACCTGGTGCTCGACGCCGCCCGTCGCACCGGGGCCGGCGGGGCCGTGGTGGCGGCCACCGCGGTGGACATGGCGGCGTCCAACCGGCTGGTCCGGGATCTGGTGGAGGAGGGGATGCATGTGGAGCTCAGCTCCACCCTGGCCGACATCACCGCGGATCGGCTGACGGTGCGGCCCCTGGGCCGTTTCCCGGTGGTGTACGTGGAACCCCGTCACCGCCACGGCTGGCGGGCGGTGGCCAAGCGGGTCTTCGACGTGACCGTGGCCGGTGTCGCCCTCGTGCTGGTAGCGCCCCTGATGGTGGCGACGGCGGCGGCGATCAAGCTGACGTCCCCGGGGCCGGTGGTGTTCCGCCAGGAGCGGGTGGGGCAGGGAGGGGGCCTGTTCGAGGTGCTCAAGTTCCGCACCATGGTGGTGGACGCAGAGGCCCGACTCGACGCGCTCAGCGACGAGAACGAGGGGGCCGGGCCCCTGTTCAAGATGAAGCACGACCCGCGGATCACCCCGGTCGGTAGCTTCCTGCGCAAGACCTCGCTGGACGAGCTGCCCCAGTTGTGGAACGTGGTCCGCAACGAGATGAGCCTCGTCGGCCCCCGGCCCGCCCTGCAGGCCGAGATGGCCGACTGGGACGCCGAGCTGTACGCCCGGTTGCGGGTCAAGCCGGGGATCACGGGTATGTGGCAGGTTTCGGGCCGGAGCTCGACCACCTTCGCCGAGTACACCCGGCTCGACCTGTACTACGTCGACAACTGGTCGCTCGTGGTGGATCTGGCCATCCTGGCCAAGACCATCCCGGCCGTGTTGCGCTCGGACGGGGCCTACTAACCTCAACTGGCCAGGCGGTGGCCGCCCCAGCCGGGTTCCGGCCGGCCTGCGCCGGAGACGGCCCCAGGGGCGCCGGCCGCCGACGCCGCCTTGAGCCGTTGGGCCCGGCTCAACTCGTGGGCCAGCCAGGCGTCATGCACCGGGCGGAGGTGATCGGGCAGGCGTTCCACCTGCCGGGCGGTGAGCGGAGCCAGCCGCCGCCGGACCAGTAACGTCTCGCCGGTCCGGTTGGCCACCTTGAATCGGCAAATGCGCTCGACCGAACGCCACACCGGGCTGTTCCGCCCACCCCGCCGACCCAATCCCATTTCCTGGGCGTAGGCGCCCGGATCGACGCGGAAACCCTACGGGGAACGCTCCAGGCCGCGGGCCAGGCGGCGGAGCAAGAGGACGGCCGAGGGACCGAGGATCGAGAGCCAGAACTGTTCCACATAGGCCGAGCGGGGGTCGTGTCCCATCTCGTCGAGGACCGGATCGGGCCAGGGGCGCACGAGTAGCTGGGCCACGGGGTATGGGTTCCGCGGCCCGTCGACCGCGGGCGGCCTCGGCTCGGGGCTGCCGGGGCCGTCACCGCTGGGTGTGCCGGCGGAAGCCGGCTCCGTGGTGGCGCCAGTGTCAGCCGGCTCGGTGGGCGTGCCGGCTCGGGCCGGCCGGGTGGGGGTGGCGTGCTGCATCGGATGGTTCCTCCGCCGATCAGTGGTGGACACCCCTTCATGCGCGCGCCGGTCGCGGACCGTGACATTGGGACCCCGGGGCCGCCTGGTCGGCCAGGGCCTGGCGGCTGGTCGGCCAGGACCCGGCGGCTAGTCGGCCAGGACCCGGCGGAAGGTGGTCTCCACCTGATCTACGGCGGCGTCGATCGTAACCGGGGCCACCCTGGCCCGGCCGGCCAGGCCCATCCGGCGCGCCGCGTCCGGGTCGGTGGCCAGGCGCTCGATGGCGGCGGCCAGGGCGTCCGGCCCGGGTTCGACCACCAGCCCCGTCACCCCGTCCACCACCGTCTCGGTGAGTCCGCCGCCGTCCCGGCAGACGATGACGGGCTTGGCTCGGGCCATGGCCTCCAGGGCGGTGAGCCCGTAGTCCTCCCGGTGGGCGGGGGCGATCACGGCCAAGGCGTCCTCGTACCAGCGGTCACGGGTCCGGTCGTCGACGTCGCCGGTGAACACGACCCGCCCGCTCGGGTCGCCTCCCGCCGGCCGCCACCCGGGGGTGAAGATCCCCCGGTTCATCCAGGTGCGCGCCGCCGGCCACCGGCGGGCGGCCGGATCGGCACCACACGACCGGTCCAGGCTGCGGACCATGTCGAGCCGGCTGCCCCCACCGATCAGGACGGCCCTGGTCGGGGCGGCCACCAGGTGGATGGCCTGGACCACCAGCTCGGTCCGTTTCGGCCACTCCTGCCGGCCCACGCACACCACCGGGCCCCGGGCCCCGGCCGCGTCGGGGGTGCTGGTGGGCGTCCCCGCGGTACCCGTCGCGGGAGCAGTCGCTGGGGCCGTGGTGGGTGGGGCGTGATGGAGGGCGATCCGGTCGGCCGGGATCGACCAGTAGTCCCGGAGCCGCCCGGCCACGTCGGCCGAGCCGGCCAGCCAGTACCGCACCGACTGGACCAGGGGGGTGTCGATCGACCGGACATGGCCGACGGCTCGAGCGTGGAGCTCCGGGTCGACGAAACCGCTGGTGGCGAATAGGTCGGCCAGATCGTAAAACTGGCGGGCCTGGTGGTAGCAAAGGGCCACGGTCCGGGGATGGTCGACCAGGTAGCTGGGGGGTTGGGTGGTCAGCACCAGGTCGAAGCGGTTCAGACGGAGGGCGCGCACCCGTTCCACCAGCCCGAGGTACATGAAGTACTCGTCGTGGTGTTCCAGGTTCACCGGCAGGACGGGCAGACCGCCGATCCGTCGGGGCCGGGTCCGGCCGTCGATCTCGATCCGGGTCAGATCCCACCCCCGTTGCCCCAGCCCCCGCTCCAAGGCGTCGAGGTGGCGTTCGAAGCCCCCGACGGCGCCGAAATCGGGTTTGACCACCGCGATCCGGGGTCGGGCGCTCACCGGCCCGGGTGGGGATCGGGGCTGGAGGGCCGGTCGGCCCGGAGCTCGGTGACCTGCTGGCGGAGCTCGGCCAGCTGGGCCTCGAGCTCGGCGATGACCCGGTCCTGGAGCTGGGTGCGGTGGTCGAGCTGGTGGAGGGCGTGGACGACGGCGGTGTTGTACCGAGACTGGACGGACCGGTCGTGGCCAGCCAGCAGGGAGGCCAGGCGCCAGGCCCGGCCGAACCGGCTCCACCGCCCTGGCGGCTCCGACCCCCCGGACCGGGTCGCGGTGGCCTCGGTCAGGTGACGCCCCAGCTCGTCGGCGATGACCACCGGGTGGTTCAGTTCGGGCATGGGCGGATCGACGGTGACACCGGGTAGGGCGGCCGCTACCCGCTGGTAGGTGGCCGTGAGCATCCCGGCCGTCAGCCGCCGTCCGTCCCACACGTTCTGATCCGGGGCCGGCCCGCCCGGATCGGGGTCGGCCGGATCAGGGTCGGCGGGGGAGCTCAGGTCGGAGTCGGTGATCGTGTGATAGTACCCGGGTCGCGGTGGTGGGCCCGACGCCGGTCACCCGGGTGGGGTCGGAACCGCGAACGGATCGTGGCCGTGGAGCCAGTCAAGGGCGGCGGTGCCGGCCTCCCCGTCGGGATCCCGGGCCCCGGCTTCGGCCAGGGCGGTGTCCCGCCGCTGCTGGTCGGGCCCGTCCGGCAGGTGGAAGGTGGTCCGGTTCCGGTACGCGCGCTGCTGGATCCGGGTAGTGCGGGGTTTGCGGGCCCGTTCGTAGGTGGCGAGTCGTTCGGCCAGCCGGGCGCGGTCGGCGTCCCGGGTGGCCGAGAACCGGGGCCCGAAGCCCCGGTCCGGATGGAGGAGCACCGACAGGCAGGCCGCGTCCTCCATGGCCTGGGCGGCCCCCTGGGCCATGTACGGGAGCATGGGGTGGCTGGCGTCGCCGAGCAGGACCACCGGGGGGTCGCACCACGAGTCCAGGGGCTCCCGGTCGTACAACGACCAACGGAACACCGGTTCGACGACCGCGTCGAGCATGTCGGTCACCCGGGGCGACCAGCCGGCGAACGAGTCCCGGAGCTCGGTCGGGGAACCCTCGATCGTCCACGACTCACCGGCCGGTTCGGGCTCCTCCACCACGCACACCAGGTTCAGGAAGCGCCGGTCCTCCCCGACGAAGTACGACACCAGGTGCCCGCCGGGACCGAGGTGGTTGGTGACCTCGACCGGCAGGTCACCAACCGCCTCCCGGGGCACCAGCGCCCGGTAGGCGGCGTTGCCGCTGTACCGGGGCGAGTCCGCACCGAACCGGTCGCGGCGAATCGCGGAGTGGATCCCGTCGGCGCCGATGACGAGGTCGGCTTCCCGGACCTCCCCATCGGCCAGGGTCACCGCGGCGCCGGCCGCGGTTGGGGCCGCCCCGGTCACGGTGACCCCGAACCGGACGGGCACGTCGCGGATCGCCCCGGCCAGCACCTCGACCAGGTCAGGCCGGTACACGTTGGCGTAGCGGTGGCCGTACCGCCGTTCGGCCCGGTCGCCGGTCGGGGTGACCAGCAGGATGGAGGAGTCGTCCCAGCGGCGGAGCACGACCCGCTCGGGGGTGGTGGCCACCCGGGCGAAGGCGGGGCCGAGGCCAAGGCCGGCGAGGACCCGGGAGGCGTTGGGGCTGATCTGGATCCCGGCCCCGACCTCGCCGAACCCGCTGGACCGTTCCAGCAGCTCCACCCGGTGGCCGTCACGGTGGAGGAGCCCGGCCGCCGTGAGGCCGCCGATACCGGCGCCCACCACGATGACGCGCACGGAAACGGCCTCAGCCGTCCCCGGCCCCATCAACGGGCGGGGTCGTCTCGCTGAACCGTTCCCACACCGTCTCGTCGGGAATGGCCATGAGCCGCCCTATCTGGTCGGGATGGCGTTGGGCCCGGACGTTGTCGGGGTGGGCGGCCGCGGGTTGGGGCACCGTCCCGGAGCCCGGGGGCACTTCGTCGGGTTCCCGCAGACGGGCCAGTTCCTCGGCACTGATCCCGCACAGGTTGGTCACTTCGGGATCGATCCAGGCGTCGGGGTCGATGGCCGCCCCACACGCCACCTCAAGGTTGAGGCCCTCGGGCCCCTCGAAGTAGATCGACCGGACGAAACCGTGGTCGATCGGGCCGAGGACCTGGACCCCCTTGGTGCGGAGCCGGTCCCGCATGGCCAGCAGTTCGTCGAAGGTGTCGACGTGGAAGGCGACGTGTTGCATCGTTCCGCCCCGCACGTCGCCCCCGGGCCCATCCGCGTGGCTTACCCCGAACTCGATGTCCTTGGCGTTGTCGGGATGCTGGACGAAGGCCACGTAGCTGTCGGGGGCGAGCTCCACGAAACCGTGGTACGCGCCGGCCACCCCGTGCATGTAGTACAGGGCTTTGAGGGGCAGTCCGAGGGCGTCGCACCAGAAGGTGAGCTGACGCTTCATGTCGGTGGTCGACAGGGCGAGGTGGTTCACGCCCCTGGGGTGGAGGGTGGGCACGGTCGGGCCTCCCGTTGTCGCAGCCGGTGGGTTTCCCAGCATCCCCCTTCCGGGGACGGACGGCCATTCGGGGCCGGCGGCGACGGGCGGCGTCGACCCGCCCCCGTTAGCGTCGGATGGATGACCAATCCCCGTTCATCCACCCCCGCCGGTCACGATCCGTCGTCGTGGCGTTCGACGGTCGAGGGCGCGGAGGTTCCGGTCGAGGAGGCGATCTCGGCCGCCGCCGAGATCATCAGCGCGTCGACCCGGATCGTGGTGTTGACGGGGGCCGGGATATCGACCGACTCCCGGATCCCGGACTTCCGCGGCCCGCAGGGCGTCTGGACCCGCAACCCGGCCGCTGAGAAGGCCGCCACCCTGCAGAACTACCTCGCCGACCCGGAGGTGCGCCGCAACGGCTGGCGCAGCCGGCTCGACAGTCCCATGTGGGCGGCCGAACCCAATCCCGGTCACCGGGCCTTGGCCCGACTGGAACGGCGGGGGAAGGTGCGGTTGCTGATCACCCAGAACGTCGACGGTCTCCACCAGCTCGGGGGGAGCAACCCCGATCTCGTGGTCGAGATCCACGGCACCGCCCAGGTGGTGCGGTGCATGAGCTGCGACTACCGCGACGACATGCAGGTGGCCCTTGACCGGGTCCGCCAGGGAGAAGACGACCCCCCATGCCCGCAGTGCGGTGGGATCCTCAAGTCGGCCACGATCAGCTTCGGTCAGGGCTTGGTGGAGGAAGACCTGTGGCGGGCCCAGAAGGCGGCCGAGGAGTGCGATCTGCTGCTCGCCGTCGGCACCACCCTCGGGGTCTACCCGATCGCCAACGTGGTGCCCGTGGCCCTACGGCACGGCGCCAAGGTCATCATCGTCAACGGCAGCCCCACCGAGATGGACGAGCTGGCCGACGTCGTCGTCCAGGGTTCGATCTCCGACCTCCTGCCCCGGATCGTGTGACCGCCCTCTCGGCGGCCGGCCCCGGCCGATGACCGGGCGGCGCCGGGCGGCCGGGTGGACCCGGGCGGCCGGCCGGAATAGAGCCTCCTGGCCCGATTGTTGACCAGGTTGATAGGCTTTTGATCGTTGTTCGCCCGAACACCAGAAGAAATCCGAGGGCCAGGCATGACCAGTTTCCGCGACCTGTTGGCCGCCACCAAGTCCGAGATCACCGAGACGGACCCGGCCGGGGCCGAGGCCCGGCTGGCGGACGGAGCCACCCTGGTGGACGTGCGGGAGCCGGACGAGACCGCCCAGGGCGTCGTGCCCGGTTCGGTCCAGATCGTGCGCGGCAACCTCGAGGCCCAGGTGGAGAACCGTATCCCGGGCAAAGACACCCCGATCGTGGTGATGTGCGCCGGCGGGGTGCGTAGCGCCTTCGCGGCCAAGACCCTGACCGAGCTCGGCTACACCGACGTCGTCTCCATGGACGGTGGTTTCAACCGGTGGAAGGACGAGGGCCGGGCGTGGGTGACCCCCCTCACCCTCACCCCCGATCAGCGCAACCGCTACAGCCGCCACCTCCTGCTGCCGGAGGTCGGGGAGGAAGGTCAGCAGAAGCTGCTGGCGGCCAAGGTCCTGCTGCTCGGGGCCGGTGGTTTGGGTTCGCCGGCCGCCCTCTACCTGGCCGCGGCCGGGGTGGGGACCCTGGGTATCGTCGACATGGACGTGGTCGACGACTCCAACATCCAACGCCAGATCCTCCACAACATGGACCGGGTGGGTGAGCGCAAGGTCGATTCGGCCAAGAAGACCCTGGTGGCCATGAACCCCGACCTCACCGTCATGACGTATGACACCCGGCTCGGGGCCGACAACATCCTCGACATCCTCGAGGGCTACGACGTGGTCATCGACGGGGCCGACAACTTCCCCAGCCGGTACCTCCTGAACGACGCCTCGGTGAAGCTCGGCATCCCCGTGGTGCACGGCTCGATCTTCCGGTTCGAAGGCCAGGTCACCGTGTTCGACCCCCACGACGGCCCCACCTACCGGGACCTCCTGCCCGAGCCGCCGCCGGCCGAGCTGGCCCCGAGCTGCGCCGAAGCCGGCGTGCTCGGCGTCCTGCCCGGAATCGTCGGCACCATCGAGGCACTGGAGGCCATCAAGCTCATCCTCGGCCTCGGCGATTCGTTGCGGGGTCGGCTCCTGGCCTTCGACGCCCTGGAGATGAGCTTCCGGGAGTACCGGATCCCGGTGGACCCCGGCAACGAGGTAACCTACGCCAACCGGGACCGGATCGAGATCGTTGAACTCGACGGGTTGTGCATGCCACAGCTCGCCGGAGGGTGATCGACCGCCCTAGAGGCGCGCTTGAGGCTCCTGCCTCTGGTTGGGTGTAGTTCCACGTGTCACCCGGGCCGATTACCCCAGGTGGCCAGGGCCGTGTGATGAAGTGGTTACGTTTGTGTGATCGTTTCGTTACCGAGATCCCCCGCCGCCTTGGGGTCATCGGCTTCCGGCCGACGGGCCGCAGCGATGGTCACCATTGCCGTAGTCCTGCTCAGCCTCCTCGTCGGCGCCGTACCGGCCGCGGCCTGGCCCACTGTTGCCGATCCGGGGTTCACCCCCGCCGTGATGGTCGCCGACCCCGACGTCTCCGCCCCGGGCGACGATGCTGCGGGACCGGGCACGGTCCCGGCGGCGCCGGCCCCACCGACCGGCTCCGCCGTGGTCGACGACGACCTCCAGGTGGACGTGGTCACCGTCACGCTCGGGCCGGACGCCCGCACCGACGGCCTCACCGACGGGAGCTCCGACAACCCGGGCGTGGTGGTGGACCTGACCGATCACCTCGGCCGCAACCTCCTGGTCACCACGCCCGTGGACCGGACGGTGGCCATCCGGTTGGCCGGCGACACGGGATGGGGCCCGTGGATCGAGCTTGACGCCGGCACCGACGACGGCCCTGACGTGGCCGCCAGCGGCAGCGGGGCCAGAACACCGGGCGACCCCACCGACGACATCGCCGAGCCCGGGGTCGACGTGACCGCCGAGGAGGCGGTCGTCGAGGGCCCCACCAACCAAGCCCTCGCCCTGGGCCCGGTCCGCCTCGACCCGACCACCGACCAGATCGAGGTGGTGGCCGTCGGATCGTCGATCGATTCGGTGGATCTGACCTTCCTGGCCGACATCGAGACCCCGACCGACAGCAGGCCCGACGCCAACCTGTCGGTCGAGGAGGCCCCCGCCGGCACCAAGGCCCCGGCTGACGGTTCGGAGGCGCCCGCCCCGACCACGGAACCGGCCCCGGCGGGCTCTTCCGCCACCGGTCCGCCGGCCACCGAACCATCCACGGTCGGGCCGTCCACCGCCAGTCCGCCCACCACCGGTCCGTCCACGACCCCCGCCCCCACCGGGCCGTCCGCCGGAGCCCCGCCCCCCGAGTCGTCGACGACGGACGTCACCGACGTGCCGGCCGGGCCCGAGGCCATCACCCCGGACAACCCGGCGTCCACCGACCCCGCAGCCAGCGGCCCTGGATCCGGCGACCCCGTCCTGGACGATCCGGCCACCGACGCCGAGGGAGAGATCGCCAGCCGGGCGGGCGACATCACGGCCCGGTCCCGGGCCGCCAACGCGGTACCGGCGATGCCCACCATCATGCCCCGCTCGAGCTGGACCTCGGAGGGTTGGGCCGGCGGGAACTCCGGTTGTGGCAGCGGCCCGTCGTACTCCTCGACGGTTCAGGCCGCCGTGGTCCACCACACGGTGACCACCAACAACTACGCACCCGAGCAGGTCGACGACCTGCTCCGATCGGTGTGGTACGGCCATGTTCGGATCAACGGCTGGTGCGACGTCGGCTACAACTTCCTGGTCGACAAGTACGGCCGGATCTGGGAGGGCCGTACCGGCGGGGTCGACCGCCCCGTCATTGGCGGTCACGCCCGCGGCTTCAACACCTCCACGGTGGGAATCGCCCTCCTCGGGCAACACCAGCCGGGGGCCTCGCCCACCGCGGCCCGCCCCACCGAGGCCCAATCACAGGCCGTGGCCGCCCTCGCCGCCTGGAAGCTGGGCCTGTCGGGGGTCGACCCCACCGGAACCACCTGGCTCCACAACGCGGCCAGCGGCGGCCCGCTCAAGCTGGCCGGCGACGAGTGGCACCTGGTGCCCACCATCATGGGCCACCGGGACGTCGGGCTGACCTCCTGCCCGGGTGACTACGGTCTCGTCCTGGCCCGTGGCCTGCGGTCCACGGTGGCCGCCCAGCGTCAAACCGTCCCGCCCTACACGGTCCCGGTGTGGGCCCCGGCCCCGGTCGGTCCCGGCTTCGTCACCGTGGACGCTCGGGGTGGTCTCCGGGCGTCCGGTTCGTCCCAGCTCGCCGGGTTCGGTGAGGCCGGCACCGAACCCGTGGTCGCCGGGGCCCAGCCCGTGGCCGTGGCCGCCTCCGGCACCGGCGCCGCCACCCAGGGTTACGCCGTGGCCGCCGACGGGACGGTCACCGCGTTCGGCGGTGCCCCCGCGGTGAGCGGCCGCCCGGCCGGTTCGGCCCCCGTGGCCGACCTGGCCGTGGCCGATGGCGGTGGCGGCTGGCTGATCACCACGTCCGGTGCGGTGGTCCCCTTCGGAGGTGCCCCGAACCTGCCGGTCGAGGCGGGTGAGGCCGTCATCGCCGGGGCCATCGACGGCGCCGGCCGGGGCTACCTGCTCGAGGCCGACGGAGGCCTAAGAGCCGTCGGCTCCGCGCCGGCCCGTTCCTCGTCCGGGCCCGCCGAGGCCCAGGATCTCGCCGTCCGGCCCGGGGGCGACAGTGGCTGGATCGTCACCCGGTCCCGTCGCCTGGTGCCGTTCGGTGGTGCCCCGACGGTGGGCTACACCAGCACCACCGGTCCCAGTGCCGAGGCCCGGGCCGTCGTCGCCTCGGGGGCCGGGGCCGGCGGCTGGGTGCTGACCGCTGACGGTCAGCTCTGGCCCTTCGGCAACGAACGCCTCGTCCTGCCCCTGTCCACCGAGACCGCGATCGGTGACGCCGCGGATGTGTCCGTCGCCGGTTCCGTCGTGCCCGGCTGGCTGTCGGATTCGGCGTCGGGCCGCTACCTGAACGGGCTGGCCGAGCTGTTCGTCGGACGGCCCGCCACCAATGACGAGCTGAGTGCCTGGTACTGGATCCTCGGGGAGGACGGCCGTCGGGCCGTCACCGGGGAACTGGCCCGCTACGACCCGTGGTCGGGTCGGGTCATCGACCAGATGTACCAGGATGTGCTCGGTCGGGGAGCCGATCCCGACGGTCGCCGGTACTGGGCGGAGCAGATGCGGGCCGGCCTGTCGGTCTCCCGGTTGACCGGCCTGTTCTACGGCTCGCAGGAGTACGTCAGCGGGTCCGGCTCCACCGACGGTTACGTAACCCGGCTCTACGGGGCCCTGCTGCACCGCTCACCCGACCCGGCTGGGGCCGCCTACTGGCGCCGGGTGCTGGATCAGGGCACCTCGCCGCCGGACGTGGCGGCCGCGTTCGTGGCCTCCCTCGAGTCCCGGACCGACCGGGTCGACGCCCTGTACCGCCAGGTGCTCGGCCGGGGACCGGACCCGGGCGGCGCCGCCTACTGGGCCGACGGCCTTCAACGTTACGACGACATTACGCTTGTCGCCGAGCTGGCGTCTTCCGAAGAGTTCTACCTCCGGGCTGTCAACCGATGAGCGAGCCCGGACCACCGCCCCCGACCGAGACGCCCGAGAGGTGTGTCATGACGACGACCCCGTTCACCGGCGCGGCCAACCGGCCCCCCGGCCCCGGCCGGTTCTGGCGACGAGCCGGAACTCGCACCGTCACCTCCCTGCTCGCCATGGCCATGGTGCTCGGCGTCACCGCCGGGGGTACCGCCTCGCCGGCCGCGGCGGCGACAACCGACCGGACCATCACCATCACGGGCCGGGGCTGGGGGCACGGCCGGGGCCTCAGCCAGTACGGGGCCTACGGCTACGCTCGCGACCACGGCTGGTCGTCGGCCCAGATCCTCGACCACTACTACGGGGGCACGAGCGGCGGACCGGCCCCGGCCAACGGCCCGGTCAATCCGTCGGCCATCCGGGTCGAACTGCGCTCGGTCCGTGACCGCCACACCGAGGTGGCCCTGACCTCGGGGGCGATCAAGCTCGTCGGCCTGGACGGGGCCGATCTCGGCACCTTCGGCGACGGGGCGGTCCGGATCCGTTGGGCCACCAGCCGGTTCGAGGTCGACGTGGCCACACCCACCTCGTCCACCAACTGCGGCCCGAACTGGCGGACGGTGGGCGCGATCGAGGGACGGACCACGGTACGGATCCAGGCGCAGAGCAGCGCCTCGGGAGCGGACGGCCTGCTCCGGGTGTGCGGCCCGTCGTCCACCACCTGGTACCGGGGCGAGGTCCAGGCGGTCAGGAACGGTGGGGTCCGCACCGTCAACGTGCTGCCCGCCGAGGAGTACCTGCGGGGTGTGGTTCCCAACGAGATGCCGTCCAGCTGGCCGGGCCCGGCCGTCGAGGCCCAGGCGGTGGCGGCCCGCTCCTACGCCCTGGCCGGCGACAGCCGCCAGCAGCCCTACGCCGACACCTGTGACTCCACCCTGTGCCAGGTCTACGACGGCGCCTACACCACCCGGGGCGGTTCGTTCCGGACGGCCAGCGCGTCGGCCTCCGACGCGGCGATCGCGGCAACCGCCAACCTGGTCCGCATCGACGGCTCGGGGGGTGTGGCCCGCACCGAGTTCTCGTCGAGCTCCGGTGGCTGGACCGCTGGGGGGACCTTCCCCGCCGTCGAGGACCTCGGCGACGCCATCGACCGCAACCCCAACCACACCTGGTCGGTGACCCTCGACGCCGCCTCCATCGAGAGCCTCTACGGCAAGGGTCGCCTCACCGAGATCGCCGTCCTGGAACGCACCGGCGCCGGGGCCGACGGTGGCCGGGTGGTCCGGGCCGAGCTCCGGTTCGCCAACGGCACCGTCTCGGTGACCGGGGACTCCCTGCGGTCCAGTCTCGGCCTCAAGTCCAACTGGTTCACCCCGGGCTCGGTGGCCGATCCGGCCAGCCGGGACTCGGCGGCCGGGCAGTACGTGGACCGCACCTACCAGCGGTTGGCGGGACGACCGGCCACCGACGGTGAGATCGTCCACTGGCACGACGCGGTGGCGGCCGGGAACCGCCTGGCCCTGACCGGCCCCCTGGTGCGCAGCGACTACTTCGTGGGCCGTATCGTCGACGACCTCTACCAGCGGGCCCTCGGCCGGGGTCCGGACCCGAGCGGCCGCTCCTACTGGGTGAACACGGTCCGCGGCGGCCTCAAGATCGAGGCCACCGGGGTCCTGTTCTACGGGTCGCAGGAGTACTACCTGCGGTCCGGGGCCACCAACGGCGGGTTCGTCGACGCCCTCTACCGTGACCTGCTGGGCCGCGGTGCCGATCCGTCCGGCCGGGCCTACTGGGTCGGCCAGCTCGACAGCCGCCGGGCCAGGCTCGACGATGTCGTGGCCGGCTTCTACCGGTCGCTCGAGTCCCGCCGGGATCGGGCCGTCGCCCTCCACCTGACGGTCCGGGGCGTCGACCCCGGCGGTGCCCGGGACGTCCTCGCCGACCGCCTGTTCCACGTCGACGACCTGGTCGTGGCGGCCGAGATCGCGGCGTCACCCGAAGCCTGACCGACCCGGGCCGGCGTCTGGCTCCCGGGCCGCCCCGGGGTCAGATGACCTGGGCCGGTGGTGGCTCACCGGCGCCGCCCGACCGGCCCCGGAGCCGGCGGATCCGGGCCATCGGGCCCCGTCGCGTCGGCGCCGCGCTCAACAACCGTTGACCCGCCGGCCACAGGGGCTCGGCGTCGTCGTCGTCGATTAATGGCCTGACCCGTCCCGACACCGGTGCCCGGGTCGGGGCCGGGGCGAGGAGCCTGGCCTCGCTGGGACGCGGCCGGTCGGCCAGCCGCAGGGCCGGTTCGATCATGGCCGCGGTGGTCAGGGTGCTGCCCAGGCGGACCCAGGGTTGGAGGTCGGCGGCGAACTGGACGATCCCGGCCGCCAACTTCTCGAGCACGAGATCCGGGTCCTGACCCCGCTCCGTCGTCGTCGGCCCGATCCCGGCCAGCAGCTCCAGCACGGCTACCGCCCGGCCCGCCGTCTCGGCCACCGGATCGAACACCGGATGCCCGGGGGTGGGCCACCCGAACGCCCAGGTGGTGGGCCGGGCGGGCGCCCCCCGGCGGCGTTCGGTGTTGGGGGGCTCCGTGAAGCCCGGGCTCGACTCGTCGGGGAGCTGACCGAGGGCCACGTGCCCCACCGTGGTGCCCGCCGGGGCTCCCTCCCAGGCGGCCCCGGACCAGAGATCGACGGTGAGCAGGTTTGTCCCCGGGGTCACGTCGAGCCCGTCGAGGCGGCGTTCACCGGGGTAGGAGGTGGTCATGGCGTCCACGGCCGGGGAGCCGAGCAGCTCCACCACCCGGCCCACGAGCTGGGACGTCGGCCGGTGGAAGACCAGGTGGCTGACCCGGCGCCGGACCGCCTCGGCGGCCACCCACACCGCGTAGCCGCAGACCAGGGGGCCGCCCATGGTGTAGCCGAGGTCCTCCAGGCTGGTGCGGGACACGGTGGATTCCATCCGGTCAGCGGCTAGGGCCAGGGCGATCGAATCGAGACCGGACCGGGGGGTGAAACCGAGCACCAGGTGGCGGCGGGCCGCCCGGCGGGCCTCGGGAACGACCCGCACGGTCACGTCCCCCCGGGGGCCGCGACGGGGCCGGGCCCGGGACGGCCGACCGTCGCCGTCGCCGTCGGGGGGTGGGGCTTCGAGCACCACCACCGGCAGGGTGCCGGTGACCGCCGGATCCTGGTCGGCCGGCGGTTCGGCCGGTCGGACCGGATGGGTGGCGAGATGCAGGGTGTGGTTGCCGACCGGATGGGATTGGCTGATCACCACGTCGAGGAGGTCACCGACGTCACGACCCTCGTGGGAGGTGACGAGGAGATGGTCGGGCCGGTAGCGGGCGCCGGCCAGCATCCGGGCCACGAGGTCGCGCGGGAGGGGGGTGTCGGCCACGAACACCGTCCGGATCCCGGCCTGGAGCGCCTGCCGGTACAGGCCGATGGCGCCCGGGTCGGGGCGGATCAGGAGCTGCTCGATCTCCAGCTCGCACTGGACCGCCCGGCGGGCCAGGGCCGCCCCCGACCCGGGGGTCCGCTCGTCGAGGGCCCGGGCCAGCTGATCGGCGATGTCGGCCGACCGGTAGCCGTCGCCGTGGCGGGCCCGGGTCACCTCCGCGGCCTTCAGCCGGAGCTCCGGGTATTCGAGCGTGAAGGCCGCGTCACCGTCGGTGATGAGCTCACCGACCAGGCGGTGCACGTCCTCCGGCTCGATGACCATCCGCCGCAGGGCCACGTCGAAGACGTCCAGGGACAACACGTCGACTCCTGACAGCAGGCGTCGTTCAGTGAAGAGGCGTTGTCTCGACAGCATTGGGCCAGACCGAGGGGGGGTCGGCACCGCAACTCGCGAGGCGAGCCGGTGCGGAGATGGAGCTGTGTGCATTGCCGCCGAGCAGGGCCCGGCTCGTTCGCCTGCGCCATCAATGTCCATTCGTGGGCCGATTTCACGATGGGCCGACCCAGATCGACACTGATGTTTCCCGACAGTCAGTGTAGGCGAGATCAGCGGGCCTGACGCGAACCCCGGCTCTTCGGCCGAGGCCTCATCGCGGTTCTCTCGGCTCTTCGGCCGAGGCCTCATCGCGGTTCTCTCGGCTCTTCGGCCGAGGCCTCATCGCGGGACCGGGGCCGGTCCGCCGGGACCCTGAACCAACTCGTAGCCCGGGGCGAATAGCGTGGGGGCATGTCCTCCCCAGTGTCCACCGTCGGCGGGACGGCCCCCGTGCCCCGCGACGCCCCGATCTTCGTCGCCGGCCATCGTGGGCTGGTCGGATCCGCGCTGATGCGGCGCCTCGGTGGCGCCGGCTACACCAACCTGCTCACCGCCACCCGCGACGAGCTCGATCTGCGGTCCCCGGCCGCGGTGAGCGGCTGGTTCGCCGAGCACCGTCCCGAGTACGTGTACCTCGCCGCCGGCACCGTGGGCGGGGTGCTGGCCAACTCCACCCGCCAGGCCGAGTTCCTCTACGACAACATGATGATCCACGGCGCCGTGGTGGAGGCGGCCCGGGAGGCCGGGGTCACCAAACTGCTCTATCTCGGCAGCTCGTGCATCTACCCCCGGGTCACCGACCAGCCGATCAGGGAGGAGGCCCTGCTCACCGGGCCCCTGGAGCCCACCAACGAGGGCTACGCCCTGGCCAAGATCGCCGGGATCAAGCTGTGCCAGTTCTACCGGGAGCAGTACGGCTGCGACTTCATCTCGGCCATGCCCACCAACCTCTACGGGCCGAACGACAACTTCGATCTCACCTCCAGCCACGTGCTGCCGGCCCTGATCCGCAAATTCCACGCCGCCCGCGAATCGGGGGGTTCGTCGGTGGAGATCTGGGGCACCGGATCACCCCGGCGGGAGTTCCTCCACGTCGACGACCTAGCCGACGCCTGCGTGTTCCTGATGGACCACTACAGCGGCGCCTCCCACGTGAACGTGGGCACCGGGATCGACCTGACCATCGCCGAGCTGGCCTCCCTGGTGCGTGACGTCGTCCACCCCGACGCCGAGCTGGTGTTCGACACCTCCAAACCGGACGGCATCGCCCGCAAGGTGCTGGACGTCGGCCGGCTCAACTCCCTCGGCTGGAAGTACTCGATCGAGCTGCCCGCCGGCATCGAGCAGACCTACCGCTGGTTCTGCGACCACGCCGACGACGCCCGCGGCATGACGGCCGGCCCCGGCATCGCCCGATGACGGGTGCGCCGGTGGCCCCGGCCACCATCCGTCCCGGCACCATCGCCCTGGTCCCGCCCCGCTACGGCGACGACGTGGTGGGCGGGGCCGAGGCCGTGATCGCCGAGACCGCCCGCGGTTTGGCCGACCGGGGCCATCCGGTGGAGATCCTCACCACCTGCGCCCGCGACCACTACACCTGGGCCAACCACTACCCGGAGGGGGTGAGCTCGGAGGGGGAGGTGGTGATCCGCCGGTTCCCCACCGAGACCGACACCCCCGGGGTGCACCGGGAGCGGATCGGGGCCCGGATCCTGGCCGGGGAACCGGTGGACATCTTCGACCAGCAACTGTGGGTCAACGACAGCCTCCGGGTGAGCCGGTTGTGGCACCACGTGCTCGACCACGGCCCCCGCTACCGGGCCCTGATCTTCGCCCCCTACATGTTCTGGACCAGCTACGCGGTGAGCCAGGTGGTGCCGGGCCGTACGATGATCATGCCCTGCCTCCACGACGAGCCGACGGCCCGGCTCGACATCTTCGCCTCCATGGTCGCCGGGGTGAGGGGCCTGTGGTTCCTGACCGACCCGGAGGCCGCGCTGGCGGCGTCCCTCTACCAGCTGCCCCGTCGCACCGAGGTGGTGGGGGCCGGGATCGACCTGCCGTCCGGATACGACCCCGAACGGTTCCGGGCCGACACCGGCATCGACGGGCCGTTCATCTACTACGCCGGGCGGCGGGAATGGGGCAAGGGCTGGTCGGTTCTGCTGGAGGCCTTCGCCGACCTGGTCCGCCAACACCCCACCGAGCTGCGCCTCGTCACCTCCGGGGTCGGGGAGGTGGACGCCCCGGCCGACATCGCCTCCCGGGTCGTCGACCTCGGCTTCGTCAGCGACGAGCGGCGCAACGACGCCATGGCGGCGGCCGCCGCCTACGTCCAGCCGAGCGCCATGGAGAGCTTCTCGCGGACCGTGCTCGAGGCGTGGGGGGCCGGGACCCCGGTGATCGCCAACGCGGCCAGTGAGGTGGTGCGGTGGCACGTCGAACGGTCCGGGGCCGGGCTCACCTACCGGGGCCAGGCCGAGCTGACCGAGGCCCTGCGGTTCGTGTCCGACGCTCCCGACGCCGCCGCCCGGCTGGCCGCCCCCGGCCGGGCCTACGTCGAGCGACACTACCGGTGGGCCGACGTGCTCGACCGAATGGAAGCCACCCTCGACGCCTGGCTTCCCGTACCCGTGGAGGTCCCGTGACGGCATCGTCGAACACCACCCCGACGGCCCGGACGGCCGGTCCGGCCGAACGGGTGCTGATGGTCACCCCCTACGCCCCCTACCGGGACGGGATCGCCGCCTACGCGGTTCAGGAGGTCCGCCGCATGCGGGCCGGGGGGGTGGACGTGGAGGTCCTCTCGCCGCTCCCGTCCGCCGCCCACCACCATCTCGCCTTGGGAGGGGTGCGGGGCATCACCGCCCTTGCCGCCCGGGCCCGCCACTACGGCCGGGTGATCATCCAGTTCTCCCCGGAGATGATGTTCGGGGCCTGCCGGACCCCCTTCCAACGGGTGGCGGTGTGGGCCGGGATCGAAGCCCTGGCCCGGGTCACCGAGCTGGAGATCCGGCTGCACGAGATCGAATACGGGCCCCTGGAACGGAACCCGGCGGAACGGGTCATGGCCGCCCGGGCCCTGCGGGCGGCCGCCCAGCTCAGCGTCCACACCGGGCGTGAGGTGGAGGCCCTGGGGGAACGGCTCGGACTCAGCGCCACCGACGTGACCTTGGTGGACCACGGGGCGTCGTTCGTGGCCGCCTCCACCGTGACCCGCCGGGAGGCCCGGGCCGACCTCGGCCTCCCCGACGACGAGCACGTGTTCCTGGCCATCGGGTTCATCCAGGACCACAAGGGCTTCGACCGGGCCGCCGACGCCTTCGGTCGGGCCGGCCTGGACCGGGCCTCGTTCCACATCGTCGGCTCGGTCCGGGTGGACCACCCCGACCTGGTCGATTACGCCCGCCGGTTGGAGGCCCAGTGCCGGGCCATCCCGGGGGTGACCCTGCACCGGGGCTATGTGAGCGACGAGGCTTTCGACCGGTGGATCATCGCGGCCGACACCGTGGTACTGCCCTACCGGGAGATCTGGTCGTCCGGGGTCCTGGAGCGGGCCAAGCTGCACGACACCCCCATCATCGCCACCGACGTCGGCGGCCTCGCCGACCAGGCCCCCGAGGGGGCCGTGTTCTTCACCGACACCGAATCGATGGTCCAGGCGTTCAAGACCCGGGTCGCCGCCGACGGGCCCCCGGTCGCCGCCGGCGACGGGGCCGGCCGACCGGTCGGGGCGGTGGGGGCCGCGGCGGAGTGGGACCTCGGCGTCGAACCCGACCGGGAAGCCATCGAGACCCGGATCCGGTCCCGGGCCCGGTCCCGCCAGCTGGCCGGCGACCCGTTGTCGCCGGGGTCCACCGTCCCGGCCGGGGGCACCTCGGCCCTGGATCCGCTGGTGGCCATCGGGTCGGTCAACCGGCCGAAGGCCACCTCGGCCCGCCCCGGTGTGTCCCAGGTGAAACAGGTCCTGCGCCGGCTGATGAACTGGGAGATCGCCCCGGTCGCCACCCAGGTCGACGCCGTCCGCCGGGCCACCATCGAGGCCGTCGGCGAGCTCGAGGCCCGGGTCGCCGCCCTGGAGGCCCGGGAATCCTCCGGCGAAGGCCCGTCCGGCGGGTGAACCTCCCCGGGCCCGGCCGGTGACGGTCGCCACCCCGCTATTCTCCTGAATCGCTGAATAGCTATCTGGCGAAATTGTCAGATAGCTCGGAACCGGGTGCCGCCGGGCACCGGGTGAGGAAGGGAGGGCGGAGCCGTGCCCGATCGTCTCGGTGCCCCCGTCTACGAGGTGAAGGCCGAACTGTTCAAGGCGTTGGGCCATCCGGTCCGGGTCCGGGTGCTCGAGGTCCTGTCGGCCGGCGAGGAGCGGTCGGTGTCCGACCTGGCCTCCGCGGTCGAGGTGGAGGCGTCCCACCTGTCCCAGCAGCTCGGGGTCCTCCGCCGGGCCGGGCTGGTCACGTCGCGCCGGGAGGTGACCACGGTCTACTACTCGGTGAAGGACCAGCGGCTGGTGGAGCTGCTGGCGGTGGCCCGCCAGCTCCTGATCGCCGGTCTGGAGGAGACCCGGGACCTGTTGGCCGATCTGCACGCGGCGGAGTCCGGCCGGTGAACGCCCGGATCGCGGCCCTGCTGCCCGGACCGGCCGACTACGCCGGTGTGGCCGAATCGTGGCGCCGGGACGTCCTGGCCGGCCTGACCGTCGGGGTGGTGGCCCTGCCGCTGGCCCTGGCCTTCGGGATCACGTCGGGCCTGGGGGCCGACGCCGGTCTGGTCACCGCCATCGTGGCCGGCCTGGTGGCCGGGGTGTTCGGCGGGTCGAACGTGCAGGTGTCGGGCCCGACCGGGGCCATGACCGTGGTACTGGTGCCCCTGGTGGCCCGGCACGGGATCGAGGCGGTGTTCACCGTCGGGATCCTGGCCGGGGCGGTGATCGTGGCCGCCGGGGTGGCCGGTTTCGGTCGCTATCTGGTGTTCATCCCGTGGCCCGTGATCGAGGGGTTCACCCTGGGGATCGCGGTGATCATCTTCCTCCAGCAGATCCCGGCCGCCCTCGGGGTGGCCAAACCGGAGGGGGAGAACACCGCCGTGGTCGCCGCCCGGGCGGTGGGCGAGGGGCTGGACGGAGCCGGACGGTGGTGGGCGGTCGTCCTGGTCGGGGTGGTGATCGCGGTGATGGTGATCACGCCCCGCATCCACCGGGGCCTTCCGGCGTCCCTGCTGGCCGTGATCGCCGCCACCGTCATCGCGGTGGCGGTCGACGCTCCGGTGAGTGTGATCGGGGAGCTCCCGTCATCGCTGCCGTCACCGTCGCTGCCGAACCTCGATCCCGGGCTGGTGTCCGACCTGTTCGGGGCCGTGATCGCCGTGGCCGCCCTGGGGGCCCTGGAGAGCCTGCTGTCGGCCAAGGTGGCCGACGGGATGGCCGGGGTGGGTCGGCACGACCCGAACCGTGAACTGATCGGCCAGGGGCTGGCCAACATCGCCTCGCCCCTGTTCGGGGGGATGCCGGCCACCGGTGCCATCGCCCGGACCGCGGTGAACGTCAAGGCCGGGGCCCGGACCCGGCTCGCCGCCATCGTCCACGCCGCGGTGTTGATCGTCATCGTGTTCGCCGGGTCGTCGCTGGTGGCCCGGATCCCGGTGGCCGCCCTGGCCGGGGTCCTGATGGTGACCGCGGTGCGGATGGTGGAGGTCCACAACATCGAGGCGATCGTGCGGGCCACCCGCTCCGACGCCGTCATCCTCGCCCTCACCGCCATCACCACGGTGGCCTTCGATCTGATCCTGGCCGTGGAGGTGGGCATGGCGGCCGCCGCGGTGCTGGCCCTGCGCCAACTGTCCCGCACCTCGGCCCCGGTGGCGGAACCGTTGCCCCTGATCGACGCCGGCATGGCCAAGGCCCTGCGGGCCGAGCACATCGTGTCGTACCGGTTGGACGGGGCGCTGTTCTTCGGGGCCGTCCAGCGGTTCCTCGACGAGCTGACCTCGGTGGGGGGGTGCGGGTGGTGATCTTGCGGCTCCCGGAGCTCCAGATGCTCGACGCCACCGGGGCCCAGGCCCTCGGGGAGATGATCGAAACCCTGGAGGGGCGGGGGATCACGGTGCTGTTGAAGGGGCCCCGGCCCGAACACCTCCGGATCCTGGAGGAGGTGGGGGCGATCGACCGTCTCGCCCACGAGAACCATCTCTTCACCGATCTCGACGACGCCATCGCCCACGCCCGCAGTCATTTGCGGCGCAATCCTCTGCCCTTGTGAGTCCCGGCGCCCGGTGGCGGGCCCCGGATCGAGCGCGACCACCGCGGGGTCGCCAGCAGGGTCACCGTTACTGGGATCACCGCCACCGGACGATACGGGACAATTCGGTGGTCAGAACCCATCGTGATGGGTGCGAGCGGCGCGGCTAGCATGGCCATTCGTCGAGATGTGGGTGGGGGGAACCGGAAGATGGCCAGGGGCCCGGTCGGGCGGTGGGGGCGGAGCCCGAGGTTGCGGTCCGGGTGTTCCAGCGGCTGGCCTCACCCGGGGCGTGGCGGCTAGCGGTATTGGCCGCCACCTCGCCGGCCACCAACCTGGACGTCATCCGTACCATCCAGGCGGAGGCCGTGGCGGACTCGACGGTGCAGGATCTCGCCGAGTTCCTCGTGTCCGGCTTGGTGGCGCCCCGGCATGAGGGAGGGCGGGACAGCATCGTCTTCCGGCCGGGCTGCCGAGACGCGTTGCTCGACGCCGGCCGTCACTCGGTCGACGATGCCCTCCTCGTGTACCGCGCCGTGACGAGAGCCATGGCGGCCCGCCACGGTGTGTCCCGTCGGGAGGTCGAGGCGGTGATCGCCGACCCTGCCGGTGATCACCGCCTACCGGCCGACGCGGCCCCGTTCGCCGAGGGGGGCGGGTGGCGATCGGCCTCGCCCAACCGGTGGCGGTCGGGTTGCCGCCACGGGGCGGCCCGGAACCGGACGACGACCCGGAGCGGTCATTCGTCGGAGCAGACCGGAGGGGCGAACGGTTCACCGGCGACCTCCGGGGTGCCGACTTCACCGGGGCCCGCCTCGATGAAGCGGAGTTCGCCGCCGCCGACCTTCGGGGGGCGTCGTTCCGTGCCGCCTCCTTGCGCCGGGCCCGGATGGTGCCGACGGCGGCGTCGCCTCTACGGCTCGCCGGAGCCGATTTCACCCGGGCCGACCTGACCGGGGCGGTGGTGCTGCCCGCGGCAGCCGAGGCTGCGTCCGTGGCCGAGGCACTGACCTCGGCCGCTGCGGCCAACCGACTGTCCGTGGTCAGCCCCACCCGTCCACCGGGCTTGCCCGAGGGTCAGTGGTTCAACCCGGCCCTGGCCCGCCCCCAAACGACGGTACCGCCAGCGGATTCACACTGTGTCGCCATCCACCCGTCCGGTGACCTCGTCGCCATCGGTGCCGGCGAATGGGTCGGTGCGGGTGTGGGACCCGGCCACCGGGCAGACCACGATCACCTTGGCCGGCCACACCGGCTGGGTGTTGGGGGTGGCGTGGTCCCCGGACGGAACCCGGATCGCGTCCGCCAGCGACGATCGGTCGGTGCGGGTGTGGGACCCGGCCGAGGTCACCATCGAGCTGATCGGCGCCGGCCGTGGCTCGTTCGCCTGGCATCCAGCGAGTGGTCGCTACCGCTGGGACGGAGAGCCGGGTGGGGCGGTGTGGTGGAGCATCGGTTGGCGGCGGGTCGAGCTGGAGGATCTGGCCCTCGGCGGCCGGCCTCCCATTGGTCAGGGCGAGCCACTGGTGCCCGCCTAGCCGGGGCCCGCTCGTGGCTGTCCCCCCGGCCGGGCCGTCCCGTACGCTCGGGCGGTGGAGGTCATCGGGAGTGGATTCGGTCGGACGGGTACCCTGTCCACCAAGCAGGCCCTGGAGCGGCTGGGTTTCGGGCCGTGCCACCACATGTTCGAGGCGATCAGGCACCCCGCCCAGTTCCGGACCCTGGCCACCCATCTGCGGGGCGAGCCGGTGGACTGGCCGGTGTTCTTCGGCGGCTACCAGAGCCAGGTGGACTACCCGGGGGCGATCATCTGGCGGGAACTGATGGCCGCCTTCCCCGAGGCGAAGGTCCTACACACGGTGCGGGACCCCGACCGTTGGTACGACAGCACCCTCACCACCGTCTACCGGGCCCGTACCGCACTGGCCCCGTGGGCCCGGCGGTTGGTCCCCATCGTCGACGAGGCCTTCAGGGTGAACGACGCCATGATCTGGGATGGCCTGTTCGAGGGCCGGTTCGAGGACCGGGACCGGGCCATCGAGATCTTCGAGGCCCGCACCGCCGAGGTGGTGGCCACCGTCCCCCCGGACCGGCTCCTGGTGTTCGACGTGGCCGACGGGTGGGAACCCCTGTGCGCCTTCCTCGACGTTCCCGTCCCCGACGAGCCCTTCCCCCACGTCAACGACCGGCGCTGGATGCAGCTCCGTTTCGGCACCGTCCGCCTGGCCAGCTACGGCGCGCCCTGGGCGGGCGCGCTCGGCGCCGCCGTGGCGGCCGGGACCCTGATGCGTCGGGCCCGTCGGCGCCCCTGAGCAGACCCCCACCGGTGGCCCGGACCTCCGGGTCCTCCTGGCCGAGGGGAACCCACCTCGGGCCCGGCCGGGTGGCCTTCCGGGCCGGGCTCCGTCGCTACACCAGTGGCGCCGTCTGGGCCGACTGACCCCGGTCCGCGCTCCCCGGTGGGCCAGCCCCGGATCGACGGCGGGGCCCGGCCGCAGTAACGTCCCGAGCGGACCGGGCCGTGAGGGGTGAGCACCGGAGATGGCCAGCGAACCAGGACCCAATCCGACCGTGGCCGTGGTGGCGGGCTCACCGGCCGCCCTCTACTGCGGCCGACTCCTCGCCGGCGTGGGCGCCGAGGTGACCCTCATCGAACCGCCCGGTGGCGACCCGACCCGGAACGACCCCGCCCTGTTCGCCGCCGTGGCCGGCGGCCTGTCGAGCCGTCCGGTCGAATCCGGTCCCCGCGCCCTCGACGCCCTGGTGGCCGGGGCCGACCTGGTGGTGGCGGGCCGGGACGGACCCTTCGGCGTCGGGGTCGCCGACCGGGACCGCTGGGCGGCCGCCGCCCCCGGCCTGGTGATCACCGTGATCAGCCCGTTCGGTCTGACGGGGCCGCAGGCGGCCTGGCGGTCGTCCGACCTGGTGCTCCTGGCCACCTCGATGTGGCTCCACGCCACCGGTGACCCCAGCCGGGAACCCCTGGCGGTGGCCGGCCGGTTCGCCGAGCTGATCCCAGGACTGGCCGCCGCGTCGGCCTCGCTCATGGCCCTCCGGGCCCGTGACCTCACCGGCCGGGGCCAGACGGTGGACGTCTCCCAGCAGGAGGCCCTGCTGTTGTGCCAGCCCTACCTGGAGCTGGGCTACGCCTACACCGGGGTGGACCGTCAACGCAACGGCATGCCGTTCCCGATGACCCTGGTGCCGGCCGCGGATGGCCATCTCGGCATCAACGTGATCACCCAGGAGCAGTGGGAACTGTTGTGCGCCTTCGCCGGCCGCACCGACCTCCTGGCCGACGAACGCCTGGCCACCCCGGCCGACCGGGTGGTCCACGCGGCCGAGCTGACCTCGGTGTTCGCCGAATGGGCGGCCGACAAGGACCGGGCCGAGGTGTTCCTCGACGGCCAGGCCTGGCGGATCCCGTTCGGCTACGTACCCCGGCCCGGTGAGACCCCCGGCCTGGACGTCCACCGGGACCGGGGGTTCTTCACCACCGTCGACGAACCCGGCCTCGGCCCGATCGCCAAACCGGCCCTCCCGTTCCTGATCGACGGTCAGCGGGCCCCGGCCGCCCCCGCCCCCGGGGTGGGCCGACCCGCCGACCCGCCGGCGGCGTCGCCGCCCGGTCCGCCCCTGGCCCCGGCCCCTGCCGGTGGGGCCGGGGTCATGGCACCGGACGCGCCGGCCCCACCGCCCTCCCGCCCCGCGGTCGCCGACCGGCTCCGGCGGCCCGACGCGCCCGGGGAACCGGCGGCCGATCCGGCCCGGCTCGACGGCGGCCCGCTCGGGGGGATCCGCGTCGTGGACCTCACCATGTTCTGGTCGGGGCCGTTGGCCACCGAGCTGTTCGCCCAGTACGGCGCCGACGTGGTGAAGGTCGAGTCGGTGCAACGGTTCGACCCGTGGCGCGGCTTCTCCCTGACCCCGGGGATCGAGTCCTCGCCGGTGTTCAACGGCGTCAACCTCAACAAGCACGGCATCACCCTCGATCTCGCCTCCGGGCCCGGCCGGGAGCTGCTGCGTCGCCTCGTCGAGGACGCCGACGTCCTGGTCGAGAACTTCAGCACCCGGGTCATGGGCAACTTCGGTCTCGGTGACGAGGTCCTGTTCGACTGGAACCCCGACCTGGTGATCCTGTCCATGCCGGCGTTCGGCCTGACCGGGCCGTGGCGCGACTTCGTCGGCTTCGCCCCCACCATGGAACAGTTGTCCGGCCTGCCCGAGCTGTCCGGCTACCCGGACGGACCCCCGGCCCTCAGCGGCAACAGCATCTCGGACCCCGCGGCCGGTCTCTCCGGTTGTTTCGCCCTCCTGGCCGCCCTCCGCCAGGGGCGCACGGGGATCCGGATCGACCTGTCCCAGCTCGAAGCCCTCACCGGGCTCATCGCCCCCGAACTGATCGCCGTCCAGGCGGACGGGTCCGTCCCGGCCCGCCACGGCAGCGCCTCGCCGGACTTCGCCCCCCAGGGCTGCTACCCGGCCGCCGAGCCCGACACCTGGATCGTGCTGGGCGCTCCCGACGACGCCGCCTTCGCCGCCCTGGCCGACACCGCAGCCGGTGACGGGCTCGACCTCCTCGGCGATCCCCGGTTCGCGGATCCGACCTCCCGCCGGGCCCACGCCGCCCAACTCGACCGGTGCCTGGCCGCCTGGACGGCCCGCCACCGCCACGTCGACCTGGCCCGGCTGCTCCAGGCGGCCGGGCTGCCGGCCGCCCCCGTGCTCCGGCCCTCCGACCTCCACCACGACGCGCACCTCGCCGCCCGCGGTTCGTTCCAGGAGCTCGACCGGGACGCCGTCGGGCCCGCCCGCCACCTGGTCCTCCCGTTCCGGTTCCCGGCCACCCCCGGCGTCGTCCGGTCGGCGTCACCCACCCTCGGCCGGGACAACGACGCCATCCTCGGCGGCCGCCTCGGCCTTAGCGCCGAGGACCTGGCCGGATTGCGGGCCGACGGGATCATCGGGGAGACCGTCGAACTCGACGGGTGAGCCCACGCCGCCTCCCCGGGCCACCCCGTCCACCCGGAGACGGAGTGGACGCCAAAAAGGGCGGCCGCGTAGCGTCGCCTCCGGGACCGTGACCTCCACCGGGGCCGGACCTGCGAAGGCCGACCGTGCGACCGAGTGACCGTGCGACCGAGTGACCGT
>JBKECK010000102.1:0-155979 GCA_047974625.1 Acidimicrobiales bacterium | reverse complement strand
TGGCGTAGCCGACGATCCGACCCTCCAGCTCGGCGACCATGAACCGGTGGGCCGGGGTGGCCCGCTTGGCCTCGGTGAGCCCGGAGGCGTCGAACCGCCAGAACGAGTCGAACGCCTCGGCGTCGACGGCGAGGACGGCGCGGCGATCCCACGGCCAGGCCCGCCGCAGGGGCCGGGTCGGTTCGGGAGGGGCCGACACGATCGGCCGGGCCAGCAGGTGGAGCTCCTCGTGCAGGGTGAAGCCGGCCTGGAAGAAGGGTTCGGCCTCGAACAGGTTGAGGGCCGGTGTCACCACCTGGCTCACGCCCCGGTGGGTGAGCTGCTGCAGACATCGTCGGACATCATGCCGGTCGGCCCGGCGGCCGATCCGGCCAGGGGCCACCACGGCGACGTCGGTCCGGCCGTGCCAGGGCGCGACCTTCAAGCGGCTCCCGCCGACAGATGCGGCCAGGCCTCGGCCCAACCCCTGCCGGGTGACGTGCGATGTGGTGCGCGACACCGTCGTCAGCCTAACCCCGGGCACTCGACGCGTCCCCCTCGCGGCCGGGTTCCCCGGGTGGGGAGCGGTGCCTCGAGGCATTCGCCCGGTCGTTTGTGGCCGCGACCCGCTTGCTACCGTGCCGATATGGGCACGCCCACCGACCGGATCCTGATCTCGACCCACGACGTGTGCCTGCTCCACGACCCCGGCCTTTATCATCCCGAACGGGCGTCCCGGCTCACCGCGGTGCGGCAGGGCATCGAGATCAGCGGAGTGGAGGACGCCATCGAGTTCGTGGATGCACCGATCGCGCCCACGGAGGCGCTTACCCTGATCCACCCGTCGTCCCTGCTCGATCGGCTGGAGGAGATGAGTCTCACCGGGGGCGGAGCCATCGACGCCGACACCGGTGTGTCGGCGGGATCGGCCGAGGCCGCCCGGCGCGCCGCCGGCGCGGGTCTGGATCTGATCGACCGTCTGGACCGGGGAGAGGGTTCGGTCGGCTGGGCCGTGGTCCGGCCCCCCGGCCATCACGCCACCGCCACCCGCCAGATGGGCTTCTGCCTGGTCAACAATGTGGCGGTGGCCGCCCGGGCTCTGGCGTCGCGGGGTGAGCGGGTGGCCGTGGTCGACGTGGATGCGCATCACGGCAACGGCACCCAGGACATCTTCTACCGTGACGGCAATGTGCTGTTCATCAGCTTCCACCAGTGGCCCTGGTATCCCTACAGCGGCCAGGCCGGGGAGATCGGCGAGGACGACGGGCGCTACGCCACGGTGAACATCCCGGTCCCTGCCGGTGCCACCGGCGACGTCTACCGGACCGGGATCGAACAGGTGGTGGCCCCGGTGTTGGAGGCGTTCGCGCCCACCTGGATGCTCATCTCGCTCGGTTTCGACGGTCACCGCGACGATCCGCTGACCGAGCTGGGTCTGACCTCGGGTGACTTCGGTGACATCGTGTTCGACCTGCTCCAGTTCGTGCCGGCGGGCCGTCGCCTGATGTTTCTGGAAGGCGGCTACGACCTCCGGGCGCTGAAGAACTCGACGGCCGCGGTCCTGTCGGCGGTGGTCGGGGAACGGGACCGTCCGCCCGAGCAGTCGACCAGCGGCGGTCCCGGTGACGGTGCGATCGACGAGGCCCGCCGCATTCACGTGGAGCACCAGCTCGACGGGTGATCGTCCGGATCGGGAGGTGGTGATGATTCGGTTGGATCTGGCTCCGCTCGGCCGGGCCGCGGCCGTGGTCGAGCGGCTGGCCGGCGCGTTCGAGGCGGCCGGCCACGAGCTGTACCTGGTGGGAGGGATGGTGCGCGACCTGGTGCTCGACCAGGTATCGGTGGCTGATGACCTCGATCTGACCACCGACGCCGAACCGGACGCCATCAAGGTCATCCTCGAACCCCTGGCCGGGGTGCTGTGGACCCAGGGGGAACGGTTCGGCACCATCGGGGCCATCGTCGAGGGGCGCAATGTGGAGATCACCACCCATCGGGCGGAGCGGTACCGGGACGACTCCCGCCAGCCGATCGTGACGTTCGGATCCTCGATCGAGGACGACCTGTTCCGCCGTGATTTCACCATCAACGCCATGGCCGTGGCCCTACCGTCCCATCAGCTGTTCGATCCCTACCAGGGCCGAACCCATCTGGAACAACAGCGTCTCGTCACCCCCGGGTCGCCCGAGGAGTCCTTCGTCGACGACCCCCTGCGGATCCTGCGGGCCGCCCGGTTCACGGCCCGGTTCGGGCTCCGTCCCGATCCCGACCTGGTGCGGGCGGCCACCGATCTCGCCCCCCGCATCGAGATCGTTTCGGCGGAGCGGATCAGTGACGAGCTCGAGCGGCTGCTGGCCCTGCCGGACCCGGCCTCCGGCCTCGATCTGCTGGTCACCACCGGCCTGCTGGGCCGCATCATCCCGGACTATCTCGATCGCCCGGAGGCGGCCGTCGACGGTGTGGCGGCCGCGGCCGCGGTGACCACCAACCTCGCCCGTCGGGCGGGCCTGCTGCACCCGCTGGGGCCCACCGGAGCCGGCGAGGCCCTGCGCCGGCTCCGCTACAGCAAGCAGGCGGTGGAGGACACCACCGTGGTCCTGGCCGGCCTGCCGCTCGTCACCGAACCGGTGGTCACCCCGGAACGGGTGCGCCGCACCGTGGCCGAGCTCGGCCTGCCCCGGCTGGTCGACACGGTGGCCTTGGCCGGGGCGCTGGCGTCGACCGGTCACCCGTCACCGGCCGGATTCGATGCCGAGCTCGCCCGCCTGACCGCCGGGGAGGACCTGACCGATCTCGGCCCACCCCTGTCGGGCCGTCAGGTCATAGACCATCTGGGCATCGCGCCGGGCCCCCTCGTCGGTCAGGCCCTGGCCATGCTGCACAACCATCGGTTGGCCGCCGGGCCGCTCGACACCGCAACCGCCCACCAGCTGCTCGACCGGTGGTGGCGGGCTCGGCCGTCCCGCTGATCGGAGGCCGCCCCATCCGCCGGTGGGGGGTGAGAGGAGGCGGCCCGGCCCGATCGCTACGCTTGTACACCGTGAGTGCAGCGCCGAACTCCTCGGCCCCGGCCGGTGTGGTCAGCTACCGCCTGGCCCGGCAGCGTCTGGTCGACGCGTTCGAACGCGGTCGTCGCACCGTCGAGGAGATCTGTGACGCCCAGCCCGAGCTGAGGCGGGTGGCCCACACCTGCGCCACACCGATCCACGAGCCGTGCCCCATCTGTGAGGCCGACGAGCTGGTGGCGGTAACCTTCGCGTTCGGACCCGGTCTTCCCAAGGCGGGGCGGGTCCTGGCGGACAGCGGAGAGATGCGGAGGCTGCGGCGGCGGGGCCGTCCGGCCACCTGCTACCTGGTCGAGGTGTGCCGACACTGCTGGTGGAATCACCTGCGGGAGTCGTTCGCCGTCTCGGGATAGGCCCGGGGCGAGCCGGAAGCGTGGAGTGGAGTCGAACAGTGGAGCCGAGCACGGTATGACGTCGATCCAACAGGTCTTCGACCCCCTCTCGGGGCCGTCCACCCCACGGAACCGGCGTCGCAACCCGTTCTGGAGATTCCGCCGCGTCTTCTTCGTGCTGGCGCTCCTGGCGATCGTCGGGGCCGGATCGGTGTTGTACGCCTTCAGCCGGACCGACCTGCCCGCGGACGACTTCGACCAGCTGGCGCAGACCTCCTACATCTGCACCGCCGAGGTGGCCGCCGACTGTGGCCCCGACAACGCCACGGCTTCCTTCGCCGCGGCCGGTGAGGATCGTGAGGTCATTACCTACGACCAGCTGCCACCCCAGCTCATCAACGCCGTGGTGGCCACCGAGGATCAGCACTTCTTCACCCACCGCGGTGTCGACCCGCAGGGGATCATGCGGGCCGCCTACCAGTACACCCGGCGACAGGGTGTGATGCAGGGCGGGTCCACGATCACCCAGCAGTACGTGAAGCTGGCCTTCGACGATCAGGAGGACACCCTCACCCGGAAGGCCCGCGAGGTGACGCGGGCGGTCAAGCTCGAGCAGGAACTGGCTCAGGTCTGCGCATCCACCCCGGCCACCCAGAGCCTCGACCCCCAGCAGTGCGCCAAGCAGGAGATCCAGACCCGATACCTCAACCGTCCCAACTTCGGCCGGGACGCGCCCTGGGTGCAGGCGGCCGCCCAGGCCTACTTCGGCAAGGACGTCGGTCAGCTGACCGCGGCCGAGTCGGCCTTCCTGGCCGGGCTGCTGCGGAACCCGAACGGGGCCGACCCGGAGACGAATCTGGCCGAGGCCGAACGGCGTCGCGATGTGGGCCTGGATCTGATGGCCGAGCAGGGCTACCTCACCCCGGAGGAGGCCGAGGCGGCCAAGTCCGAGCCGTGGGCGGTCCGTCCCCGCCAGAGCCGGGAAGGCCTGGGTGAGGTCCGGGGCAGCGAGTACGGCAGCGAGTACTTCATCGAGGAGGTCCGCCTCGAGCTCGACCAGATCTATCCGAACGGTCAGATCTACACCAGCGGCCTGCGGGTCTACACCACCCTGGATCAGGGTCTCCAGCAGGCGGCGTACGCGGCCGCCCACGCCCCGAAGGACGAGAACCTGAACCAGCGCGGCCTCCCCGAGCTCGGCCCGACCTACCTCGATCCCAACAACCCCGATGACCCGGCCGCCGCCCTGGTCTCGCTCGACCGGGAGGGTCGGGTCGTGGCCATGCTCGGTGGGACGAACTTCCAGGAATCGGAGTTCAACCTGGCCACCAGCAGCGGGGGTCAGGGACGTCAACCCGGCTCGACGTTCAAGGTGTTCGCGCTGGCCACCGCCATCGACCAGGACATCTCGGCCCGTTCCCAGTACCCGGCCGAACGCGGCGTGGCCGAGATCGGCGGCGCCTGCGCCAGCGGTTCGGGACCGTGGCGGGTCAGCGGGGGCGGTACGAACAGCGGCCACCGCGATCTGGTCGATGCCCTGACCTGGTCGTCGAACGTGGTCTTCGCCGAGCTGGTGGTCGATATCGGTCCGGATCAGCTGGCCGACACCGCCCACCGGCTCGGGGTCACGTCCCCGCTGGGGACCCCCGGTGCCGATGGTCAGATCGTGACCCCCTGCTCGGCCGTGCTGGGCACCGAGGGGGCGCCCGTGATCGACATGGCCTCCGCGTTCTCGACCCTGTGGCGGGCCGGGGTCCGCAAGGACCCGGTGCTGATTGAGCGGGTGGAGGACGCGAACGGCAACGTGATCTGCTGGTATCCGAAGAACGGGACCTGCGCAACGGGGTCGGATCGTCCCGGGGAGCAGGTGATCGACGCCGATGTGGCCCGCCAGGTCAACTATGTGATGACCCAGGTGACCGCCAAGGGGACCGGCCGCAGCGCCCCCTGGTCGAGCGATCAGCCGGTGGCCGGCAAGACCGGCACGTCCCAGCAGGAACGGGACGCCTGGTTCGCCGGGTTCAGCTGCGACTACACCACCGTGGTCTGGGTGGGCTATCCGGACGAGAAGCCGATGATCGACTTCCGGCGGCCGCTGCCCGACGGGTCGACCGGGTTCCTCACCGACGGCAACGGTGACCCGATCGACTCGCGCGGTTGGCCCAACGTCCAAGGGGGCAATCTGCCGACCTGGATCTGGCAGGCTTACATGGAGGCGGCCACCGCCGACAAACCGCCGTGTGAAGGCCTCGACGTGTCCGACGATTTCACCGGCTCGGTGCGGAACTCGGAGCTGATCACGGCCGGGCTGCCCCCGTGCGGCGTCCTGCTCGACGACAACGGTCAGCCGGTCGGTGACTCCCCGGCCGACTTCCAACCGGCCGCCTCGGGCACCCAGACCGACTGCATCCCGCTCGATCAGTGGATCGCCATACACACCCCGTCGGCGTCGCCGGCCGGCCCGACCACGTCGATGCCGGACGAAGCCGGTGAGGAGTCGACGACCACCACCGATCCCAACGCCGAGTCGACCACCACGACCACGGATCCGGACGCGGAGCCGACCACCACCGACGGCGAGCCGGACCCCACCGACATGACCCCGGTGTTCCCCAGCACCAACCCCACCCTGCCCGACAACGGGGGTGGGCCGGGTGGCCGCGGTGGCGGTCGTGGTGGCGGTGGAGCCGGGGTGGTCCCTCCGAGCATCGGGGGCTGACCCCGTGTCCGGCCCGGTGGCCGGACGACGGCTGCGGCGGGCCGTGGCCGCGGTCGTCGTGGTGGTGGGCCTGATCGTGGTGGCGACCGGCGCGACGTCGACGTTGGCCGCGGTTCGTCCCCTGGACACCGGGGCGGTGGCCGCCGACCAGGTCGAGTACCTCCGCTCCGTGGTCGCCGACGGCGGTGCCGCCGAGATGGGGGCCCTGTTCCCCGAAGGGGAAGAGTTCACCGTCCTGCTCACCGCGCTCGCCGATCTCCGCCTCGCCGAGGAGGGCCTGACCACCGTGCCCGCCGCCCTGGCGTCGGCCGATGTGGCCCTCGGGGTCCTGGACCGTCCGGCCACCGCGGCCAAGTTCGGGGTGACGGACCCGGCCGGCGGGGTCTTCCTCCAGGGATGGACCCTGCTGGTGGCCACGGGCCGGGCCCGATTGGGCGGACCCGCCGAACGGGCGGACGCCGAGCTCCGGGCCGATCGGCTGCGGATCGCCATCGCCGGGTCACTCGACCAGGGACGACCGTTCCTCCCGTCGTACCCCGGCCAGATCTGGCCGGTCGACACCGTGGTGGCCGTGGCCGCCCTGGCCCAACTCGACGCGGTCACCGGAACCGGCGCGTCTGCTCCGCTCATCGCCGCCTGGCGGGCCGCCGCCGAGCCCGCCCTCGACCCGGTTCGGGGGCTGTTCCCCCACCGCAGCGATGGCACCGGCCGGGTCCTGGAGGGCCCCCGGGCCACCTCCAGCTCGATCATCGCCGTGTTCTGGCCCGACATCGCTCCCGACGCGGCCGCCGACTACTACCGGCGTCATCTCGACGCCTTCCTGGTCCGGCGGTGGGGCCTGGTCGGTACCGCCGAATACCCACCGGGGGTGGATGGTGGCGGTGACGTCGACACCGGCCCCCTGGTCGCCGGGATGTCGGCCAGCGCCACCGTGGTCACCATCGGGGCGGCCCGGCGGGTCGGCGACGAACGGCTGGCGGCCACCCTCGACCAGCAGGTGGAGGCGGTCGGCCGGCCGTCCCGCCGGGGGGTCGGCCGACGCTACGTGTTCGGGCTGCTCCCGGTGGGGGATGCCTTCCTGGCCTGGGCCCGTACCGTCCCGATCACCCCGTCGGCTGGAACCCCGCCCGACTCGACGTCGTCGCGACTGTGGTGGTGGTCACTGGCCGTCACGCTGGCCGGGTCGGCCCTGATCGTGGTGGGGATCCGGCTGTGGCGGTCGCCCCGGCGGGTGGTTCCGGCACCGCCGGCCCCGGACCCACGTCCTATTACCGGGCCGCCCGGGTACCCTGAGCGTCCGGTTTCCCGGTCGTCGACCGCTGGAACCGAACCGAACAGCAGCAACCCTGCCCCCGACCGTCGGGGGCTCCGCCCGAGCGGGGCGGATCCGGAGGGAGGTGGTGCCCAGTGCGGGCCTACGAACTGATGATCATTTTTCGGGCCGACACCGAGGAGTCGGCCGTCCAGATGTTCGTCAACCGTCTCGGCGACATGGCCGGCCAGGTCGACGGATCGCTGGAGAAGTTGGAGAAGTGGGGAGTGCGCCGCTTCGCCTACGAGATCAACAAGGCCCGTGAGGGGTTCTACGTGGTGGTCGAGTTCCTGTCTCCCACCGCCCTCACCGAGGTTGATCGGACCCTCCGACTCGCGGACGAAGTGATCCGCCACAAGTTCATCCGGCTTCCCCTCGACGAGGCTCATCGTCGAGGTCTGGCCGGAGCGACCGCCTGAGGAGTCCTCCAATGGCCATCGACAACAACGTCACCGTCACCGGGAACGCCACCCGCGAACCCGAGCTTCGGTTCACCCCTTCGGGGCAGGCCGTCGCCAGTTTCGGGGTGGCCGTCAACCGGCGTTGGCAGAACCGACAGACCCAGGAGTGGGAGGAGTCGGTGTCGTTCTTCGACATCACCACCTGGGCCCAGCTGGCCGAGAACGTGGCCGAATCCGTGGGGAAGGGCACCAGGGTGACGATCACCGGGCGGCTCGACCAGCGGAGCTGGGAGACTCCCGAAGGGGACAAGCGCTCGAAGGTGGAGATCGTGGCCGACGACGTGGCCGTCAGTCTCCGCTGGGCCACGGCCTCGGTGCAGAAAAACGAACGATCCGACAGCGGCGGCTACGGCGGCAACAGTGGCCAACGCTCCGGGGGTGGCGGTGGCCAGGCCCCGGCCTACAACCCCGATGAGGAGCCCTTCTGATGGCCAAGTCGAGCAACCGCAAGCGAAGCAAGCCGAAGGACAACGGCCGCAAGGCCAAGAAGAAGATCAGTCCTCTGGCCACCGACAATGTCGAGTACGTCGACTACAAGGACGTCGAGCTGCTCCGGCGGTTCATGTCCGACCGGGCCAAGATCCGCTCCCGCCGGGTGTCGGGCAACGACTCCCAGCAGCAGCGGGAAGTGGCCCGGGCGATCAAGAACGCCCGGGAGATGGGCCTGCTCGCCTACACCAGCCGGGTCACCACCCAGCGCCGGGGTGGCGGCGGCCGCAACCGTGACGACCGGGGCGACCGGGGTGGCCGTGACGACCGGGGCGACCGGGGTGGCCGTGACGACCGGGGTGGTCGCGAGGACCGGGGCAGTCGTCCACCCCGCGACGACGCCGGATCACGGGACAACGCCGGGGAGGCCAAGACGGAGGAAGCGACGGTGGAAGCCTGATGCGAGTCGTACTGCACGAACGAGTTGACGGCCTCGGCCAGCGGGGCGACATCGTGGAGGTGGCCGACGGCCACGCCCGCAACATGCTCATCCCGAAGGGTCTGGCCCAGCAGGCCAGCCCCGGCGTGGAGGCTCAGGCGGCGGCCATGAAGAAGGCCTGGGAGGTGTCGAACGCCCGGCAACGCAAGGCGGCCGAGGACATCGCCAAGGTATTGGTGGCCACCACGGTGGAGATCCCGATGCGATCCGGCGGCGACGGCCGCCTGTTCGGGTCGGTGACCGCGGCCGACGTGGCCGAGGCGATCCACAACCAGGTAGACATCGACCTCGACCGCAAGACCGTCCACCTCGACGAGCCCATCCGCTCGTTGGGCACCCATGTGGTCACGGTCAAGGCCCATCCCGAGGTCGAGTTCCCGGTCAGCGTCTCGGTGGTCCCCGCCGACTGACGCCCAAACCCGGGGTTTCGGGCCGGTCCTCCGGCCCTCGGCTCCGGTACGACATGCACGCGACGGTGGGCGGGCGCTCCGGTGTCCGCCCACCGTCGCGATCCGGGGCCCACCCCGGCCCCGGATCGGCGGACCACCGGCTCCGCGTGGTAACACGAGCGGGACCCGGCACCCGACGCCACCGCCGACCGATGGAGCACAATCCCGTGTTGACCGACCGGTACGACCTGCCCCTCACCACCTCCTCACCGGTGGCGCGCGACGCCTACGTGGAGGGGGTCGACCGGATGCTCGGGGCCTACCCGGGCGCGGAGACTGCCCTGGGCGAGGCCCTGGCCGCCGATCCCAACCTCGCCCTGGCCCAGGCGGCCCTGGCCCGCCAGCACCAGATCATGGCCCGGCCCGATGAGGCCCGAGCCGCCGCCGACCGGGCCGTCGAGCTCGTCGGGGCGGCCACGGAACGCGAACGGCGGCACGTGGAGATCATCGCCCTCCTCGTGGCCGGGCAGGTGCCCCGGTCGTTGGCCCTGACCCGGGACCATCTCGTCGACCACCCCCGCGACGCCTTCGTGCTGAGCCCGGCGGCCAGCGTGTTCGGCTCCATCGGGTTCAGCGGCCGCGTCGACCGGGAGGCCGAACAGCTCGCCCTAGTGGAGTCGGTGGCCTCTCACTACGGGGACGACTGGTGGTTCCAGAGCACCCACGCCTTCGCCCTGGTGGAGACGGGGGAGTGGGAACGGGGGCGGGACCTGGTGGGCCGATCCCTGGAGCAGCGTCCCGACAACGCCCACTCCGCCCACATCCTCACCCACGCCCTCTACGAGGGCGGCGCCGACGACGAGGCCCGGGCCTTCCTGGGTAACTTCCTCACCCGGTCCGACCCGGACAGCCTGATGCACTGCCACAACTGGTGGCACCACTCCCTGCAGCTCCTGACCGACGGGCAGACCGACGCCGCCTGGCGGGCCTTCAGCGGCAACTGCCTGCCTGGTGCCACCGGGACCAGCCCCGCCATCAACGTCTTCACCGACTCGGCCTCCTACCTGTGGCGGGCCGAGCTGGCCGGTGTTCCCGCCGACCCGGCTGCCTGGGGGTCGGTGCGGTCCTACTACGAGGAGCACTTCGGTCACCCCATCGTTTTCGTCGACGCCCACGCCGGCCTGCCCTACGCGGCCCTGGGTGAGGCCGGCGCCCTGGAGGCCTGCATCGCCGAGCTCCGGGATCTGGGTGAGGCCGGCCGGCTCCCCGCCGGGCCCACGGCGGCCGAGCTGGCCCGGGCCTACGGGGCCTACGCCGACGAGCGGTGGGACACGGTGATCGAGGTCCTGGAGCCCCTCCTGCCGCAGGTGGTCCGGATCGGGGGCAGCCGGGCCCAGCGCGATCTGGTGGCCAACACCCTGCTGTCCGCCTACGTGAAGGCGGGGCGACGCGACGACGCCGACCGCTACCTGGAGACCGTCACTCTTCGGCGACCCACCCGCCCGGTGGCCGGCCTGCTCGGCTGATCCGACCCGGACCCCGGGGCGGGTCCCCCCGACTGTCACCGGGCCTGGTCATGATCGTGGGATGGTCCGTCCATCGGTAACCCCAGGTCGTCCAGAGGTTGTCCACGGTGAATACGGGTTAATCCACAGCCAATCGGGTCTGGTGATCCACAGACCGGGCCGGTCACGATGGAGCCGATGAGCGACGGACGTTCCCGCCCTTCCACTCCCGCGAGGGTGCCGCCGCACAATCTGCGGGCCGAGGAGTCGGTGCTCGGCGCCATGCTGCTGAGCCGCGAGGCCATCGCCGAGGTGGTCGAGGTCCTCGAACCCGACCACTTCTACAAGCCCGCCCACGGCCACCTGTACGACGCCATCATCTCCCTCTACGGGAGTGGCGAACCGGTCGACGCGGTCACCGTGGCCGACGAGCTCAAGCGGGCGGGTCTGCTCGACGAGATCGGCGGGCCCGCCGTCCTGCTCGACTTCCAGGCCACCACCCCGGCTATCAGCAACGCCGCCCACTACGCCAAGATCGTGGAGGAGCACGCCCTGCTCCGCCGCCTCATCCTGGTCTCCAACGAGATCGCCGAGGACGCCTACAGCGTGCCCGACGACGTCGAACAGGCGGTGGACGACGCCGAGTCCCGGGTGTTCGAGGTGGCCCAGCGGCGGGTGACCGACACCACCAAGGCCATCCGCGACCTCCTCCCCGCCAACCTCGACCGGATCGAGATGCTGTACGACCGGGGTGAGTCCATCACCGGGCTCAGCACCGGTTACCTCGACCTCGACGAGAAGCTGGCCGGCCTGCAACCGAACGCCCTGTACGTGGTTGGGGCCCGGCCCGCCATGGGCAAGACGGCCTTCGCCCTGGGCATGGCGGCCAACTCGGCCATGAAGGACCAGCGGCCGGTGCTGATCTTCACCCTGGAGATGGGCCAGCTCGAACTCTCCCAGCGCCTGCTCTGCTCCGATGCCCTGGTCGATTCGGGTCGGGTCAAGACCGGCCGCCTGGACGAGTCGGAATGGAACCGGATCACCCACGCCGTCGGCCGGTTGGCCGAGGCGCCCATCTTCATCGACGACAACGCCCACACCACCGTCATGGACATCCGGGCCAAGGCCCGCCGCCTCAAGAGCCGCCAGGGGGATCTGGGCATGGTCATCGTGGACTACATCCAGCTCATGTCGGGGCGGTCGTCGGCCGAGAGCCGGCAGGTGGAGGTGTCGGAGATCAGCCGGAATCTCAAGATCCTGGCCCGCGAACTGGAGGCCCCGGTGGTGGCCCTGGCCCAGCTCAACCGGGGTCTGGAGCAGCGGACGGACAAGCGGCCGATGCTGTCGGATCTGAGGGAGTCGGGGAGCCTCGAACAGGACGCCGACGTAGTCCTGTTCCTCTATCGCGACGAGGTGTACGACGACGCCTCACCCGACAAGGGGGTGGCCGAGGTGCTCATCGCCAAACACCGGAACGGGCCCACCGGCAAGGTCCGGCTCGCCTTCCGGGGCCAGTACACCCGGTTCGACAACATGGCCCACCACGGGGCCCCGCCCGCCGACGGGCCGTCAGGCCCGGACACCGGCGAGTTCTGAGGGCGTCCCCGGCCCCCCGGTTAGCTGATGATGGTGGCTAGCGCCCACACCGCGGCCACCGACCCGATGACGATCTGGATCAGGGATCGGCCCAGCGGGGCCCGGACGACCTCACCCTCGACGCCGTTCTCGTCCGCGGCCGGCTGCTGGGGGCGAAGTAGGGCCAGGCCCGTTCCCAGGGCCAGCGCACCGCCGAGGGCCATGGTCAACCAGGCCAGAAAATCGTCACCGAGCATCGAGCACCTCCGGGTTCTGACGGGTGATCCGAGATCGGGGCTCAAGGTTGAGCAGGCACCGCCCGATGGTATTGGTGCCGGTGACCATCACCCTCACCGGATCCAGGGTACGAGCGGAGGCTGCCTCTCCTCCACACGCATCGCCACCAGCGCCGTTCTCCGGCGCTGTCGCCCAGGCAGTCTCCGCTCTACTCCCTGCGATCGGGCCTCCCGCCCCAGGTCGGCGGCTTTGGAGCCCGCCGGGCGGAGTGCGTACCGTGGATCGTCATGCCCGACTCCGACCATGATCTGATCCCCGCCGCCACCGTCGTCCTGGCCCGAGACGGGGCCGAGGGCATCGAGGTGCTGATGCTGCGCCGCAACTCGAAGATTGCCTTCGGGGGGATGTGGGTGTTCCCTGGTGGCCGGGTGGACGACGACGAGATCGTGCCCGGTGACGTCCAGGCCTCGGCCCGGGCGGCCGCGGTGCGCGAGGCGGAGGAGGAGACCGGGCTCGTCGTGGGTTCGGGGGATCTCACCCCCTGGTCGTTCTGGATCCCGCCGCAGGCGTCGGCGGTGCAGACCAAGGGCCCGTTCAAGCGCTTCGCCACCTGGTTCTTCGTGGCCGAGGCACCGGGGGGCGACGTCAACATCGACGGTGGCGAGATCCACGAGCACCGCTGGCTGACCCCACCGGCGGCCATGGCCATGCGGGACGCGGGCGAGATCGAGCTCGTGCCCCCGACCTGGATCACCTTGTGGCAGCTGTGCGGGCACCCCACCGTGGCGGCCGCCGTCAGCTGGGCCCGCGACACCACCCCACGGGAGTTCCGGACCCGGCCCATCGCCAAGGACCCCATGACCCTGGCCTGGGCGGGTGACGCGGCGCACGAGTCCGGCGACGTCGCCGCCCCCGGGCCCCGCCACCGGCTGGTCCTCGACCCGGCCGGTTGGGCCTACGAACGAACCGAGGTCTGATCCCGTGCCGATCCGGAAGGACCGGCACGGAAGACGGATCGAGGGTCGCGTCGTGGAACCGGCGCCGGTCGGGCATGATGCCACCATGACCGTGATCAAGATCAACGCACTGACCGTTCCCGCCGAGATGGGCGAGGAGGTGGCCGGCCGTTTCGCCGCCCGGGCCGGCGCCGTCGACGGTGCCGAGGGATTCGAAGGGTTCGAGCTGCTCCGCCCCACCGACGACCGCACCACCTGGCTGGTGCTCACCCGCTGGCGGGACGACGCCTCGTTCGACGCCTGGCGCAACAGTGATAGCTTCTCCCACGGGCACCAGGGCCCCGGCGAGGGGGGTGGCAAGCCCCCGGCCGCCATGCCGATCCAGGCCGAGCTGTGGAACTACGAGGTGTCCACCGGCTCCGACGGAGCCAGCTGACGCCCCGGTCCTGAACCGCCCCGACCCCCAACCCTGGACCCACCCCGGGCCGGGCCGGGCCCGGGGTGGGTCCAGGGTGTCGGAGTCTGGCTGTCGACACCCCGCCGGCCTGCCAGACTGGTCGGCATGTGTCGGAACATCACGATCCTCCGCGGGCTCGAACCACCCGCCAGCCCGGCCGAGATCGAGGCGGGTGCCCGCCAGTACGTGCGTAAGATCAGCGGTATCCGCCAACCGTCAGCGGCCACCGAGGCCGCATTCGAGCAGGCCGTGGCCGACATCACCGCGGCCACTACCTGCCTGCTCGCCGAGCTACCACCCCGCCGTCAACCGCCGACCTCGGTCCCGCCCATGCGGCGCCACGGCGGTCGGGCCTGACCGGCCCGGTACCAACCGTCCGGAGCATCCATGACCGACATCTTCGACCTGGCCTCGACGGCGGTGGACGAACTCGTCGAGCTATCTCCCCAGACGGGGACGGTGCTCGGCGTGCCCGGCACCAGCGACCGGTGGGACGACCACTCACCCGACGGGGTGGCCGCGATGCGGGCCTTCCAGCTGGCGTTGTCGGAACGGACCCGACGGGCCGACGTCGCCCGGCCGGGCGGCCTTCTGGCCCAGGCCGTCCTCATGGACGAGACCGCCCGGATCATCGACGCCGTCGATGCCGGTGAACCGTTCGCCGACCTGAACAACATCGCCTCCCCCTGGCAGGGCCTGAGGGACATCTTCGAGCAGATGCCGATGGCCACCGCCGGCGACTGGACCGACATCGCGGTTCGGTTGGAAACCATCGACCGTCCCCTCACCGGCTACCTGGCCACCCTCCACCAGGGGCTCGACCACGGCGAGGCGGTGGCCGTCCGTCAGGTGGAGGCGGCCATCGAGCAGGGCGGGGTCACCGCCGGTGACGGCTCCACGTTCGTCCGGCTCGGGGAGCGCTACGACCGGTCCGGGGTGAACGACGAGGCCCTCGGTCGGCGCTTGGCCGCCGCCATCGACCACGCCCGGTCGGCCTACGGGTCGGCCACCGAATGGCTCCGGGCCGACTACCTGCCCCACGCCCGCCCCGAGGACGGGGTGGGGATCGACCGGTACGTTCGGGCCGCCCGGACCTTCCTGGGCGAGACCATCGACCCCCACGTCATCTACGCCTGGGGTTGGGAGGAGCTGACCGCCCTCCAGGCCCGCGGGGTGGAGCTGGCGGCCCAGATCGACCCCGCCGCCTCCCTGGCCGGGGTGATCGACCTGATGGTCACCGACCCGGGCCGGTCGGCCCATTCGGTCGACGAGTTCATCGGCATCATGGCCGACCTCCAGCACGGGGCCCTCGACTCGCTGGCCGGGGTCCACTTCGACGTCCCCGAGCCGATCCGACGGATCGACGTGAAGGTGGCACCCCCCGGTGGGGCCCTGGCCCCCTACTACGAGGGGCCGTCGGAGGACTTCTCCCGGCCCGGCTGTGTCTGGTACCCGATCGGCGACCGGACGGTCTTCCCCCTCTACGACGAGGTGACCACCGCCTACCACGAGGGCTTCCCCGGCCACCACCTCCAGATCGGGGTGCAGGCCACCCAGGCCGGGACCCTGTCCCGGTTCCACCGCAACCTGGTCTGGTACTCCGGTTCCGGGGAGGGGTGGGCCCTGTACGCGGAACGGTTGATGGGCGAGCTCGGCTACCTGGACCGGCCCGACTACGAACTCGGCCTGATCTCGTCCCAGCTCCTGCGCGCCTGCCGGGTGGTCATCGACATCGGTTGTCACCTCGGCCTGCCCATCCCCGCCGCCTCACCGTTCCACCCGGGCGAGGCCTGGTCGTACGATCTGGCCGTCGAGATGTTGGAGACCGTGGCCTTCACCAGTCCGGCCATGGCCCGGTCCGAGGTCACCCGTTACCTGGGCTGGCCGGGTCAGGCCATCAGCTACAAGCTCGGCGAGAAGGCCATCCTCGACCTCCGCACCGAGCTGGTGGAGCGGGGCGGGGTGGACCAGCGCCGGTTCCACGCCGCCGTGCTCGGGGTGGGGTCGATCGGTCTCGACCTGATGCGCCAGAGCGTGCGCGACGACCTGGCTGGCTCGTAGGTCCCCGGCCCCGGTCCCGGTCCCGGTCCCGGCATCCCCCTTCGGCACTGGTGGCCGGAGTTCAGTCCCCGACGAGGTCGCTCGGGCTCCAGGGCTGGTCGTCGATCAGCGACGGTCGCCAACGGGCCCCGAACCCGGGGGGATGCCGCTCCTGGGTGGCCAGGAGGCGCTCCTCGGGCGCCCGTTCCGGGCTGCGGGCCTCGGCGATGGTGACCACCTGGTTGCGGCCCCGCCGTTTGGCGGCGTAGAGCAGCCGGTCGGCGGTCTCGATGAGCAGGTCGGGGTCGGGAGCGCTGTCGGGGAACACGGCCACCCCCAGCGAGGCGGTCACCGGCAACGGCTCCTCGATCTGGGCGATGGCCAGCCGGAGCCGTTCCCCGAGGTCAGCGGCCCGGGTCGGGTCGTTCATCAGGGACAGGACCGCGAACTCCTCCCCGCCGATCCGGGCTACCACGTCGTCACCCCGGGTGGTCGAGCGCAGGGCCGAGCCGATGGCGGCCAGGAGCCGGTCACCGGTGGGGTGTCCGTAGGTGTCGTTCACCTGTTTGAAGAAGTCCACGTCGATGAGGACGAGGGCCACCCGCTCGGCGTTCTCGGCGGCCTCCCCCGTCATCCGGTGGAGCTCCTCGTGGAAGCTCCGGTGGTTGCGGCAGCCGGTGAGGGCGTCCTCCAAGGCGAGGTTCTCGATCTTGCGGTGGAGGTCGACGAGCTGTTGGTAGGAGCGTCGGTGGTTGCTGGCCACCACCCGGGACAGGATGCCGAGGGTGGCGATGATCACGGCCGTGAACAGGATGGCGCCAGGGGGGTCGCCGGACGCCAGGCCCACTGCTACGGGCATGGCGGTGGCGACGACGGTCATGACCGTGACGGTACGGGGCGGGTAGGCCATGGCCGCGAACGTGATGATCACCGGGGTGGTGATCATGAGCGGGCCGCTGAGGCCACCGTCGAGGTAGGTGGAGATCCCGACCAGACCGAGCAGGATCAGGCTCCAGATGGTCATGACCATGGTCCACCATGGCTTGTTGACCAGGCGCGGCCAGGGGAGGACGGGGGACAGGACGGTCATGGTGGTGGCCACGCCGATGATGACGACGGCGATCGAGGGCGGGATCGGGGTGGAGCCGCTACCCACGTAGATCCCGCCCGCGACGAGGATCGCCGTCGAAGCGTACGCTCCCGTGCGGAGATGCCGGATCCAGAATTCATCACCGAAGACGATCGGTGGGGAGTCACTCACAAGGGTGATTTCGGCCGGAGCCGGTGAGATCTTGACGTCCTCTGGGCCCGTGGACCCAGCCCGACCGATACTGGCCTGATGACGGCACCAGCGATCGGACTTTTCGGTATCAACATGGGGGCCATCGCCACCCCCGGGGCGATGGCCCGGGTGGCCACCGAGGCGGAGGCGGCCGGCTACGAGTCGGTGTGGACGGGGGAGCACATCGTCCTGCCCGACCCCCAGGCGCCCCCGTCCCCGGCCGCGCCGGAGACCCCCATGGTGGACACCGCCGCCAGCCTCGCCTACCTGGCCGGGCTCACCTCCACCATCAGGCTGGGCACCGGCATCATCATCCTGCCCCAGCGCCGGCCGGCCGTGCTGGCCAAGAGCCTGGCCAGCGTGGACCACCTGTCCGGGGGCCGGCTCATCTTCGGGCTCGGGGTCGGCTACCTCGATCCCGAGATGGAGGCCTGCGGCACGCCGATGGCGGGTCGGGGTGAGCGGGCCGACGAGTACCTGGCCGCCATGCGGACCCTGTGGGGCGGCGACGCTGTGTCCTTCACCGGCAAACACGTCGAGTTTCACGGGGTGACCGCCAACCCGAAGCCGGTCCAGGCCACCATTCCCGTGGTGGTGGGGGGCAACAGCGACCGGGCCGCCCGCCGGGCGGTCGAATCCGGGCACGGCTGGTACGGCTTCATGCGGGACCCCGAGACCACCCGTGCCGACCTCGATCGCCTCCGGGCCGCCGCCGACCGGTACGAGCGGCCGTCCGGCCTCGGACGCCTCGAGATCAGCATCACCCCGGCCCGCCGCCTCGGCCCGGGCGACCTCGAGGCCTACACCGAGCTCGGGGTGGACCGGCTCATCCTGCAGCCCGGCCAGCACCGCGGCCTGGACGACGTCTTGGCCTACGTGGAGCGCTACCGCCCCGACGCCGACTGACCCCCGGACACCGGTCCGGCCAGGGTGAGGCCGCCGTCGATCAGGCCGGCGGTGACGTCGACGTACCGTCGGAGCACGTCGCCGATGGGGAGCTGCGGGGTGGTGGTGATCCACTCGGTGACGGCCGACTGGATCACGTGCATCACCAGGGTGGCCGCCACCGTCACCCGCTCGTCGTCCGCGGCAAGCCCGCCGATCCCGGCGATCATGCCGGCCAGCTCCACCCGGGCGCTGTCCAGCCGCCGCCAGGCGCTCCGGCTCACGTCGACCCGGTTGGCGGCGATGATCGCGCTCGACCTGATCATCATCGTGGCCTTGGCGTCGATCACGGGGGCGGCGTCGACGCAGGCGTCGAACACGGCCGCCAGGGTCAGCGGGGCGGGGGACCGGGTGAGTCGGGACGAGATTGCGGCCACATAGTCGGCGAAGTCCGGTAGCAGGACGGCGTCCTTGCCGGCGAAGTGCCGGAAGAAGGTGCGGCGGGCCACGTCGGCCCGTTCGGTGATGTCGTCGATCGACGTCCCGTTGTAGCCGTTGGTCTCGAACAGCTCGATGGCGGCGTCGACGATCGCGGCCCGGGTAGACCGCCGCTTGCGCTCCCGCCGGCCGGGCGGGGGAGCCTGGCAGAAAGGGGGGATCGGTTCGGCCGGTCGGGCCGGTTCCGTGATCGATCCGGTGCCGCTGGTCTCGTCGGTGCCCACACCGCCAGTATGGCCGCGCCTCCCGCAGGATCACCCAAATCATGGCACTAGTGTCCCTTTGTCCTGATGCGGCTATAGCCTGGGCCGCTTGCTTCCCTGACGGCGTACGCCGGCTGGGTACGTCCCGACGTCACCGGAGGAGATGGGTATGGGCATGGCGCTGTATCGGTTGGGTCGATGGTCGATCGCCCAGCGGCGACGGGTGGTGGCCCTGTGGGTGGTCGCCCTGGCTGTCGTCGGGGTGGCGGCCGCATCGCTCGGTGGGGAGACGAGCGACAACTTCGAGCTGCCCGGCACCGAGGCCCAGACCGCCCTCGATCGGCTAAACGAGGAGATGCCAGCCGCAGCCGGGGCCACCGCCCGGGTGGTGTTCGAGGCACCCTCCGGCACCGCACTCGCGGACCCGGCCAACGATCAGGCGATCGGTGAGACGGTGGCCGCGCTCCGCGGCGCCCCCGAGGTGGTGAACGTCACCGATCCATTCGAGTCCCGGGCCGTGTCGCCGGACGGCACCATCGGCTACGCCAACGTGTCCTACGCGGTGGCCGCCCCCGAGCTCACCGAGGAGGCCAAGGACGGCCTCCAGGCCGCGGTCGACCCCGCCCGGGCGGCCGGTTTGACCGTCGAGTTCGGCGGCGACGCCCTGAGGGAACCTCCGCACGCCGGTTCGGCCGAGATCATCGGGATCGGCGTGGCCGTCGTCGTCCTGCTGATCACGTTCGGTTCCCTGATCGCCGCGGGCCTGCCGATCCTCACCGCCGTCCTCGGGGTGTCGATCGGCATGCTGTCCATCACCGCCCTGACCAGCGTGGTGGACATGAGCTCCACCGCCCCCACCCTGGCCGTGATGCTCGGGTTGGCGGTCGGCATCGACTACGCCCTGTTCATCGTCACCCGGCACCGTCAGCTCCGGGCCGAAGGCCTACCCACCGAGGAGGCGGCCGCGCGGGCCGTGGGTACCGCCGGTTCGGCCGTCGTGTTCGCCGGGGCCACCGTCATCATCGCCCTGGTCGGTCTGGTCGTGGTGGGGATTCCGTTCCTGACCGTGATGGGTCTGGCGGCCGCCGGCACCGTAGCGGTCAGCGTCCTCATCGCGGTGACCCTGCTGCCGGCCCTGCTCGGCTTCGCCGGTGACGCCATCGACCGGTACCGGGTGCCCGGCGTCCGGGTGCACACCGGTCTCGCCTCGGGGCGCGACGCCCTCGGTCTCCGCTGGGCCCGGTTCCTGGTACGCCGGGCCGCACCCGTGCTGGTGGTGAGCCTCGTGGCCATCGGGGTGATCGCCACCCCGGCGCTCAACCTCGAGCTCGGCCTGCCCGACGACGGCTCCGAATCCACCGAGACCTCGGCCCGGCGGGCCTTCGACCTCCTAGCCGAGGGGTTCGGCCCCGGGTTCAACGGTCCCCTCCTGGTGACCGTGGACGCCGACGGGTCCGGCAACGCGGGCACCGCCGTCGAGGAGATGACCGCCGGGGTGGCCGGGCTGGACAATGTGGTAGCCGCCGTCCCGGCCGGCGTCAACGCCGACGGCTCGTTCGGCATCGTCACCGTTATCCCCGGGACCGGGCCGTCCGATCCCGACACCGCCACCCTCGTCGACGACATCCGGGCCTCGGCAGCCGCCGGGGCCGACGACGGCGTGACGGCCAGCGTCACCGGCGCCGCCGCCCTCAACATCGACATCACCAAAAAGCTCGGTTCGGCCCTCCCCGTCTACGCCCTCGTGGTGGTGGGCTTGGCCCTCGTCCTGTTGACGATCGTGTTCCGCTCCATCCTCGTGCCGGTCACCGCGGCCCTTGGGTTCCTGCTTTCGGTGGCCGGGTCGTTCGGGGCCACCGTGGCGGTGTTCCAGTGGGGCTGGTTGCAGGATGTGTTCGGGGTCGACCAGCCCGGCCCCATCATCAGCATCCTGCCCATCCTGCTGCTCGGCATCCTGTTCGGGCTGGCCATGGACTACGAGGTGTTCCTCGTGTCGCGGATCCGTGAGGACTACGTCCACAAGGGTGACGCCTGTCAGGGCGTCGTCGAGGGTGTGCGACACAGCGCCCGGGTCATCGTGGCGGCCGGGCTGATCATGATCGCCGTGTTCGCCGCTTTCATCCTCAGCGGCGACGTGAACGTGAAGATGATCGGTTTCACCCTGGCCGTCGGGGTGATGATCGACGCCTTCATCGTCCGCATGACCATCATGCCTGCCGTGCTCGCCCTCCTCGGCGATTCGGCGTGGAAGCTGCCCCGTGCCCTCGACCGGGTCCTTCCCAACGTGGACATCGAGGGCGAGTCGATCACCGCTGAGGCCGCGGCGGCCACCGACCCGTCGGATCCGGCCGACCCGGCCGGATCCGAGCTCGTCGACGCCGGTCGCTGACGGGTCCGGTCTACCCGTCCCCGGCCGTGGTTGCTCCGCCGGACAGGAGCCTTCCACGGTCGGGACGGCCGCGACCGGGCCGGGCCGCAGGTCCGACCGTCCGCCCAGTCCACCGCCCACGTGCCGGGTGTCATAAGATCGGGTGATGGTCGAGGGGGATGCCTTCACGCTGTCGGTCCCGGAGCCACCGGCCCGGCCGGGAGACGAGCCGAACTTCTCCCACCTGTACATCCCGCCGGCCGGTGACGGGCCCCGGCCCCCGATCGACGTCCACCCCATCGAGACCCTGCCCTACACCGGCACCATCATCCGGGTCCTCGACGACGAGGGTCGCTCGGTGGGGGAGTGGGCGCCGGAGCTTCCCCCCGACCAGCTGATCCGGGCCCTCGGCCACATGGTGGAGACCATGGTGTTCGACCAGCAGGCCATGCTGCTCCAGCGTCAGGGCAAGGCGGCGTTCGCCATCCAGTCCCGGGGGGAGGAGGCGGTGGCCGTCGGTGCGGCCATGGCGGTCGACGCCAGTTCACCCGGCTACGGACCCGGCCTGGACATGCACTTCCCCACCTACCGCCAGTCCGGCCTGCTGATCGCCAACGGGCACTCCCTGATGGAGATGAGTTGCCAGCTCCTGTCGAACTCGGGCGACCGGCTCAAGGGGGCCCAGCTCCCGGCCCTCCACTCGGTGCCGGAGAAGGGCTTCTTCTCCGTGTCCGGCAACCTGGCCACCCAGCTCCCCCAGGCGGTCGGGTGGGCCATGGCCTCGGCCATCCAGGGCCGGCGGAACGTGGCCGTCGGCTGGACCGGCGAGGGCTCGACCGCCGAGAACGACTTCCACTCCGCCCTGGTGTTCGCCTCGGTCTACCAGCCACCGGTGATCATCAGCATCGTGAACAACCAGTGGGCGATCTCCAGCTTCCAGGGGATCGCCGGCGGCCAGGCGGCCACCTTCGCCCAGCGGGGCACCGGCTACGGCCTGCCCACCATGCGGGCCGACGGCAACGACCTCCTGGCTGTGTACGCGGTGACCGAATGGGCCACCGCCCGGGCCCGGGCCGGCCACGGGCCCACCCTGATCGAGTGGATCACCTACCGCATGGGCAGCCACTCCTCGGCCGACGACCCCAGCCGCTATCGGTCGGCCACGGCCGCCACCTCCTGGCCCCTGGGTGATCCGATCGACCGGCTCCGGCGCCACCTCCTGGTGGAGGGCCACGCCACCGAGGCCGAGCTCGACGCCCAGGCGGAGGAGATCACGGCCCGGGTGGTGTCCACGGTGGAGGAGGCCGAGAAGCTGGGGACGATGAACTCCGGCCCCCCGGTGGGAGCCTCCCACATGTTCGAATACGTCTACGCCGACATGCCGCCCCACCTGATCGAGCAGCGGCGGGAACTGGGGGTCTGACCGATGACCACCACCGGCTCCGATCAAGCGACGGCCACCACTGGGTCGGTGGAGACGATGAACATGATCCAGGCCATCCGCGATGCCCTGCGAGTCATGATGGCCCGGGACGAGCGGGTGGTTTCCTTCGGGGAGGACGCCGGCTACTTCGGCGGCGTGTTTCGCTGCACCGAGGGCCTCCAGCAGGAGTTCGGCCGGCACCGCTCGTTCGACACCCCCATCTCCGAGAGCGGCATCGTGGGTACGGCGGTGGGCATGGCCGCCTACGGGCTGCGGCCGGTGGCCGAGATCCAGTTCGCCGACTACATGTACCCCGGCTACGACCAGATCGTCTCGGAGGCGGCCCGCCTCCGGTCGCGTTCCGCCGGTGGGTTCACCGCCCCGCTCGTGGTGCGGATGCCGGTGGGGGGCGGGATCCGGGGTGGCCAGACCCACTCCCAGAGCCCGGAGGCCCTGTTCACGCACGTGGCCGGGCTCAAGACGGTGATGCCGTCCAACCCACACGACGCCAAGGGGCTCCTCATCGCGGCCATCGAGGACCCCGACCCCGTCATCTTCCTCGAACCCAAACGGCTGTACAACGGCCCCTTCGACGGCCACCACGACCGGCCCGTCGAGCCGTGGTCCCGCCATCCGGCCTCGGCCGTGCCGGAGGGCTACTACACCGTGCCCCTCGGCCGGGCCGCCGTGTCCCGCCCGGGGGCTGAGGTGACGGTGCTCGTGTACGGCACCCTGGTCCACGTGGCCCTCCGGGCGGCCGAGGAGCAGGGGATCGACGCCGAGGTCATCGATCTCCGCACCCTGCTGCCCTTGGACGTAGAGACCATCGTCGCCTCGATCTCCAGGACGGGACGTTGCGTCATCGCCCACGAAGCCACCCGGACCAGCGGGTTCGGGGCAGAACTGGCCGCCCAGGTCCAGGAGCGGTGCTTCGACCTGCTCGAGGCCCCGATCATCCGGGTGACCGGCTGGGACACCCCGTACCCCACGGGCCAGGAGTGGGCCTACTTCCCGGGACCGGACCGGGTTGGACGGGCCATGCGAGAGGTGGTCGAGTACCGATGACGGCCCCGCCGCCCGCCGCCGGACCGGCCGTCCCGAGCGAGGCCGGTCTCCGATGAGCACCCTGGTCATCAAGGTGCCAGACGTGGGCGAGGGGGTGGCCGAGGTGGAGCTGGTCTCCTGGTCGGTGGAGCCCGGCGACCACGTGACCCGCAACCAGGTCCTGGCCGAGGTCATGAGCGACAAGGTCAACGTGGAGATCCCGTCACCGGCGGCGGGCCGGATAACGGCCACCCACGGCCACATCGGCGACGTCCTCGCCGTGGGCAATCCCCTCCTCGAACTGGAGAGCGCGGCCGGTGAGCCAGCCCCCGCCGGCCCGTCCCCGGCCGCGGCCCCGGCTGCGGTCCCGTCGGTCCCGGGCGTCGATCCGGCCCACGGCGCGGCCCCGTCTCCGGCCTCCGACGCCAGCCGGTCCCCGGCCGCGTGGCCGGCCCAGGGTCCCCGGTCCCGGCCGGTGGCACCCCGGTCGGGGGACACGGGCGCGGCACGGCCCAGGGCGGCTCCGGCGGTGCGGGCCCGGGCCCGGGCGGTCGGGCTCGACCTGGCCGTGGTCACTGGCACCGGACCGGCCGGGCGGATCACCCACGAGGACCTTGACACCCACCTGGCCGCCGTCGGGCCGGGTGCGCCGGCCCCCGCCGCCGGTCTGCGGCCACCGGACGACCGGGTCGACGACGTGCCCATCGTCGGCCTCCGTCGCCAGATCGCCCGTAACCTGGTGGCGTCAGTGTCGACGATCCCCCATATCACCTACGTCGACGAGGTCGACGTCACCGAGCTCGAACGACTCCGCCGGGAGCTCAACGATTCCCGGCCCGACGGGTCCGCCCACCTCACCGTCCTCCCGTTCCTGATCCGGGCCCTGGTCGTGGTCCTGCCCGACTTCCCCGATATCAACGCCCACGTGCTCGACGACGGTGACCCGGCCGGTGAGGTCCTCCGCCGCTTCGGCGGGGTCCACGTCGGGGTGGCCACCCAGACCGGGGGTGGCCTCGTGGTGTCGGTTCTCCGCCACGCCGAGACCGACACCATCTGGTCGTGCGCGGCCCGGATCGCCGGTCTGGCCGCCGCGGCCCGGGCCGGAACCGCCACCCGGGACCAGCTGTCGGGGTCCACCATCACGGTCACCAGCCTTGGCCCTCTCGGCGGCCTGGTCACCACCCCGGTCGTCAACCGGCCCGAGGTGGCCATCGTCGGGGTCAACAAGATGGCCGTCCGCCCGGTGTGGATCGACGGCGCGTTCGCCCCCCGCACCATGATGAACCTGTCGTCCTCGTTCGACCACCGGGTCATCGACGGCTGGGACGCGGCGAACTTCGTCCAGGCCCTCAAGCGGCGGCTCGAACACCCGGCCCTCCTGTTCGTCGACCGGCCATGACCGACGCCCGTTCCGCCCACGTTCTCATCATCGGTGGCGGACCCGCCGGCTACGTGGCCGGGATCCGGTGCGGGCAGCACGGCCTCGACACGGTGGTGGTGGACGTCAACCCGCCCGGCGGGACCTGCCTCAACGTGGGCTGCATCCCGTCCAAGGCCCTCATCCACGCCGCCGACGAGTTCGCCCGGGCTACCGCGGCCGTGACCGGGACCCCGACGGGGATCACCGTGGCCGACCCGACGATCGACCTGGCCACCACCGTGTCCTGGAAGGACGGCATCGTCGACCGGCTCACCTCCGGGGTGGGCGGTCTCCTGAAACGGGCCGGTACCGAACTGGTCGTAGGCCGGGCCACGGTGGTGGACGGCAAGACGGCGGACGTGGTCCGGCCCGACGGGTCGGTGGTGCGGGTCACCGCCGACCATCTCGTCCTCGCCACCGGCTCGGTGCCGGTGGAACTCCCCGAGCTCCCGTTCGGCGGTCACGTCCTCTCGTCCACCGAAGCCCTTGACCTCACCGTCGTCCCCCCCACCCTGGCTGTGGTCGGCGGCGGCTACATCGGCGTCGAGCTCGGAACCGCGTTCGCCAAGCTGGGCAGCCACGTCACCCTCATCGAGGCCACCGACCGGATCCTGCCCGGGTACGACCGGGAGCTGGTGGCTCCGGTCGAACGACGGCTTGACGCCCTCGACGTCACGGTACTCACCTCGAGCCGAGCCGGCGCGTATCGCGACGGTCGCCTGGCCCTCGCCCCCACCGCCTGTTCGGCCAACGGTGGTCGAGGGTTGAAGGATGACGGAACCGGTGGACCGCACGGGCGCGGCCCCGGCAGACCGGCCATCCCAGCCGAACGGGTGCTGGTCACCGTGGGTCGGACCCCGGCGGTGACCGGGTGGGGTCTGGATCGGTTGCCGGTCGAGCGCAGCGGCCCCTTCGTTGCCGTCGATGGGCGATGCGCCACCTCCATGCGCAATGTGTGGGCCATCGGCGACCTCACCGGCGAACCGATGCTGGCCCACCGGGCCATGGCGCAGGCCGAGGTGGTGGCCGAGGCCATCGCCGGGGGCCCAGCCGTGTTCGACCCGGCCGCCATCCCCGCCGTTGTTTTCTCCGACCCCGAGATCGTCTCGGTCGGCCTCGACCCAGCTGCCGCGGCGGCCGCCGTCGGGGGCGGCGGCGACGGGATCCTGGTCGGCGGGTTCCCCCTGGCCGCCAACGGTCGGGCCATGACCCGCCACCACACCGACGGGTTCGTCCGGGTGGTAGCCCGGGCCGACGACCATCTCGTGCTCGGGGCCCAGGCCGTCGGGGTCGAGGTGTCCGAACTGGCCGCGGAGCTGACCCTCATGATCGAGATGGCGGCCCGCCTCGAGGACCTCACCGGCACCATCCACACCCACCCCACCGTCGGCGAAGCCGTGGCGGAGGCCGCGGCGGCCGCCCTCGGCCGCCCCCTCCACCGCTGAGATAGTCCGTCCGTCCACCCAGCTGTCGACCCGTCGACCACCCGTCCGGTTGGAAATCGTGTGGTCCGTGAACTTGCGGGACTATCGTCACAGGTGATTACGATACGGATAGCACCTGTCGCTGATCCGGTAACAAGGTCGGCGGTCTCCGGAAGAAGGGCCACGAGCCATGGACCATCCTCAGTCCCGTACCCACGCGGAACGTTGGGAAGCTGCGGCAACCACGTTCCGCATCTTCGTGCCCGAGGCCGAACCCGAGAAGGTGGCCGCCGTGTTCGCCCGCCGTCTGGGGCCCCTCGGCACGTTCGCCTTCGAGACCGTCGGGGAGATGTGGAGCCGGCCACAGCTGTCGCGGCGTGACCGGTCCCTGCTGGTGGTCACCACCCTGGCCACCCAGGCCCGGGACGAGGAACTGGTCGGCCACACCCAGATCGCCCTCCGCCACGGGCTGACCCAGGTGGAGATCGAGGAGATCCTGCCCATGGTGGCCGCCTACGCCGGTTTCCCGGCTGCCATGGCTGCCGCCCGCCACATCGACGAGGGGCTCCGCATTGGCCTCGGGGTCGACAAGCTGCCGCCCCGCACCGGCGCGGCGCCCAAGGACGACCATGAGCGCGACGCCGAAGCGGCCCTGTCCTCGATCGTGGTCAACCAGGGCCCGGCCAGTGCCGAGGAGGTCCTGGTGGACCTGATCGACCGGCTGGGCCATGTCGGGGAGGTCGCCTTCCGGTGGAACCTGGGCGAGGTGTGGGCCCGGCCCGAGCTGTCCCCCCGGGACCGGTCGATCGTGGTCCTGTCCATCCTCACCACCCAGGGGGCGGAGGTGGCTCTGGCCGATCATGTGGCCGCCGGTCTCGACAACGGCCTCGAGCCCGACGAGATCCTCGAGGTCATCAGCCACCTGTCGCTCTACGCCGGGATCAGCCGGGCCACCACCGCCATGCTGGTGGCCCGCGACGTGCTGGCCATCCAGCCGTGACCGGACCAGAGATCAGAACGACAGTGACCGGCCCGACAGTGACCGGCCCCACGGTGGACGGGACCGCCACCGGCATGGTCCTTACCTCGCCCCGCCGGTTCGAGGTCCGCTCCTTCGAGCTGCCCACGGTCGGCCCCGACGACGGGATCCTCCGGGTCGAGGCGTGCGGCCTGTGCGGCACGGACCACGAGCAGTACACCGGCGACGTCACCAACCAGCACGCCTTCATCCCCGGTCACGAGGTGGTGGGGGTGGTGGAGGCCCTGGGTGACCGGGCGGCCGAACGCTGGGGCGTCGAGGCCGGCCAACGGGTCGCGGTGGAGGTGTTCCAGTCGTGCCGCGAGTGCGTGGAGTGTCTCCGGGGCGACTACCGGCGCTGCGTTCGCAACGGGGTGGCCACGATGATCGGCTTCATCGACGCCGACACCGCCCCGGGCCTAGGCGGGGGCTACGCCACCCACCTTCACCTCGGCCCTGACGTGATGCTCCTGCCGGTCCCCGACGGGCTCGACCCGGTGGCGGCCACCCTGTTCAACCCCCTGGGTGCCGGGATCCGGTGGGCGGTCGAGGTGCCCGAAACCCGGCCTGGCGACGTCGTGGCCATCCTCGGGCCCGGCATCCGAGGCCTGTGCGCCGCGGCCGCGGCCAAGGAGGCTGGGGCAGGTTTCGTGATGATCACCGGGCTGGGGGAGCGGGACGCCGAACGGCTGGCTTTGGCTCCCTCGTTTGGGGTCGACCTTGCCGTCGACGTGGCCGAGACCGACCCCAGCGCCGCCCTCCGCCAGGCGGTCGGGGCCAAGGCCGACGTGGTGGTCGACGTGACCGCCAAGGCCCCCGCCGCCCTGGCCCAGGCCGTCAGCCTGGCCCGTCCGGGCGGCACCGTGGTGCTGGCCGGTGTGCGGGGCTCCACCGAGACCCCGGGCTTCCATCCGGACCACATCGTCTACAAGGAGCTCCGCATACTCGGGGCCCTGGGCGTGGACGTCACCGCCTACCGGCCGGCCCTCGATCTCCTGGTGTCCGGCCGCTACCCCTTCGCTGACCTGCCCCGGCAGGTGGCCGGGTTCGACGATCTTGAACCCCTCATCCAGACCCTCGCCGGTGAACGACCGGGTATTCCTCCGGTACATGCCGTGTTCGCCCCCACCACCCCCGTCAAAGGAGCCAATCCGTGAAGCAGCCAACGTTCGACACCTTCAATCAGGAGTGGGCCGACAAGGCCGTCGGCAAGGTGTCGAAGCGGGGAATCGACGGCTATCTGGGTCTGGTCATCACCAGCATCGAACCGGGCCGACTGGTGTGCGAGATGCCGGTGACCGACGAGCTGATCACCACCATGGGGAACATGCACGGGGGCTGCCTTTCTGCCCTGTGCGACCACACCCTCGGGGTGGTCATGTATCCGGTGATGGCGCCCGGTAGTTGGGCGGCCACCACCGAGTTCAAGATCAACCTGCTGGCCCCGGTCACCGGCGGCACCTGCGTGGCCACCGCCGACATCGTGTCGATGTCGAAACGGCTGGCCGTGGTCCGGATCGATGTGGAGAACGACGGTCGTCCCGTGGCGGTGGCCCAGGGCACCTGCACCATCGTCGCCCCCCGGAAGCCGAGCTGATCAGCTGCCGACCCCGCCCTTCCCCGTTCCCGACCTGGCCCGCCGCGGCCCGGTCGAGGCGGGCCGGGGCGCCCGAGCCCGCTCAACGGGGTCGGACGATCAGGACGGCGACGTCCAGGTCGGGATCGGTGACGGTCCCGGCCGTCCCGCCGGCCGCTTGGGCCTCCGCCGTGGCCGCGGCCGCCTGTGACGGCGCCACCTCCATCAGGAGCCGCCCCCCGGGCCGGAGCCAGACCGCCACGGAGGCCACGGTACGGCGGAGGTGGTCGAGTCCGTCGGGGCCGCCGTCCAGGGCGGCGTCGGGTTCGTGCCAGCGGGCCTCGGCCGGCAGGAGATGGAGCTGGCCGCTCGGCACGTAGGGCAGGTTGGCGACCACGAGGTCCACCCGGCCCCGGAGCCGGTGGGGGAGGCCGGCCAGGCCGTCGCCGAGGTGGACGGTACCCCGCCCGGCCAGGTTGGACCGGGCCAGTCGCACTGCTGCCGGATCGACGTCCACGGCGTAGAGCTCCACCCCGGGGCGGTCTGCCACCACGGCCAACCCCAGGGCCCCGGTGCCGCACCCCAAATCGACTACCACTGGGGGTCTCATCCCGTCGGAGGCGGGCCCGACCATGCCCGGCGCGCCGGGTAGGTGGTCCCGCGCCACGGACACGAGCAGGTCGCTCCGGCGCCGGGGGACGAACACCCCCGCCTCGGTCGGTACCCGGACCCCGCCCACCTCGGCCCAGCCGACCACCAGCTCCAGGGGCTCACCGGTCACCCGTCGTTCGACCATGGCCCAGGCCATTGCGGTCCGTGCCCCCCGGTCGCCGGGTTGACACCCGCCGTCGGCTGCCGACCAGATCAGGTCGGCCTCGTCCTCGGGGAACACACAGCCCCCGGACCGCAGCCGTTCGGTCAGCCACGCCGGCGGCCCAGGCCGGCCCGGATCGGGGTGGGGCCCGGCGGGATCGTAGGGGACCGGACCAGGATCATGGATCATCTCCGACCCAGGGTAGATGCCCGGCCCAAGGCGGCCCCGGTGGACCGTCCGGCTTGGGGAGGCGGCCCCGATGCGGAGCGGCCACCTCCCCAAGGGCGGCGGCGGCAGTCACGGCGGATTGTGACTGCTGCTTGCACGGTGAACCCTCTTGGCGGATTGGGTTCATCCGATGGTCTGTTTCTACTCAGTGATCACCCGCTCTGGCAACGAAATCGTTGCATATAGCCGGAATTGCCCATATGGCAATAGCTACTACCAAATGCTTGTAATAGCACCGCGATCGATCTGGGTATCCTCACCTCGAATGTTCGTGTTCGGCCGGGGATTCAAGCTCCCCTAGGGCCTCGCTCTTTCCCAGCTCCGGAGCGCGAGGCCCCGGGAAGATGGCGAGGGCCACCTCGCGTAGGGCGTCGAGCTGTCCCGGGGCCAGCGCGAGCCCGATGGAGCGGGCGTGACCGGCGCCGTGGCCGATGAGGTGACGGGGGAGGACGTTGAGCCGGATCGATCCCCGGCTCGGACTGGTCACGACCAGCTGGTTCCGCTCGTCGGCGGCGTCGCGGCTTCGTTCCGGAACGTTGTCGTCGACCTCGATCTGCGCCCCGGTCATGGACAGGTCGACGACCCGACAGGCCCGACCCTCGTAACGGCCGGGCCAGTCGATCTCGAACCGGTAGGCGTTGCGCCGCTCGCCCGCGAACCGGAGCGAGTGGATGCGGCGAATCGCCGCGATCAGGAGGATCAGGTTGAGACCACAGAACGCACCCGAGACGGCGGCTGCACCCGGTGACCGGTAGTCCCAGGGGAGCATGCCGTCCAGGCCGAAGGGCAGAACGACGAGGGCCAGGGCCGACAGGCCGGCCAGGCCCATCAGGAGCCGCGGTGGGGCGATCTGGCCCCGACCGGAGTCGGTGCGGCCCTTCGGGGTAGGTCGGAACCGTAGGTTCCGACCGAGGATGGCCGTGGTGGCGGGGAGGACCGCGGGCATGCGCAGGGTCTCGAACAACACGGACAACATCGGCGGGTAGTAGCCACGGGCGAGGAGTCGGAGGGCGCCGAACTGGCTGGCCAACACGATGGCGAACACCGGTAGGTACACCTCCGCCGGTGCCCGCACCGGGCTCGCTCCGGTCAGTACGACGGCAGCCGGCAGGATGACGTAGCCCAGGCTCCGCCAGGCGTCGAACCAGGCGAACAGGGTGGCGGCATAGGCCAGCCGCTGGGCCAGCTTCAACCCCTTACGGGTCAGTGGGTTGTCGATCCGCAGGACCTGCATCGCGCCGGCACTCCAACGGTTCCGCTGCAGGAGGTACTGGCGGGCGTCGGCGGCCGCGAGCCCTTGGGCCAGCACCTCGTTGTGGGCCACCGTCCTCCAACCCAGGGCGTGCATCCGGATGGACGTGTGGATGTCCTCGGTCACCGTCTCGGTGGCCACCCCGCCGACGGAACGGAGCGCCTCGGTCCGCAGAACGGCGCCGGTACCGCACCAGAACGCGGCGTTCCAACGGTTCTTGGCCGGAAGGATGACGCGGTAGAAGACGGTCTCCTCGTTGAACAGCTGGTCTCCGGAGCGCACATGGTGCTCGAAGCTGTCGGTGTTGTAGAAGTCCTGCGGGGTCTGCACCACCGCAACGTCCGGATCGTCGAAATAGCCGATCGTGTTACGCAGGAAGTCGGGGGTGGGGACGTGGTCGGCGTCCAACACCGCGATCAGGTCGACGTTGAGTTTCCCCAACGCGTTGTTGAGGTTGCCGGCCTTGGCGTGTTCGTTTGTCGGCCGCGCCAGGTAGGAGGCGCCGAGCCCGGTGGCTAGCTCCCGGATCTCCGGCCGGTTCCCGTCATCGAGCACCCAGGTCTCGTGCGCCGGCTGAAGGTCGAGGGCGGCCGCGATGGCGGGCAGGATGATCTCGGTCGGCTCGTTGTAGGTGGTGATCAACACCGCGATCGACAGGTCGGTTCGGTCGACCGGTCTCGCCGGCGGCTGGGCATCCACCTTCCATCCGGCCAGGGTGTAGAGGAAGAGCCCGACGACATTGTGGATCTCCAGCACCAGCAGGAATCCGGCCGCCCACCATGAGTCCCCCTCGAGGGTGAACATCGCCCGCCAACCGAGGTAGACGGTCGAGAGGGCAAGTGTGAAAATGGCCACACCCCGGATGGTCCACAACCGTCGGGTGGACTCCGGCTCGGGCAGCCCTGATTGTGGGGCCGATTCGATCCAACTCCCGTCGCTCACCCTGCTTCAGTCGGCACCGGACCCGAGACCTTTATATCTGTATCGTTTATGTCTGGATACTTCATGTCTGGGTCCTGGCCATCCCTGTGTTCGGGCCATCCCGGCACCGCCGGTTCGTCCCGGGGAGGGGCCGGATCGGTGACCCACGGCAGGATCGGGTGCGGCCCGACCCTCGATGGCCCGGGGACGGGGGCTACCGTTCGATCCATGACGAGCAGCTTCTCCCGGGTGCCGGTGGTGAGCCTGGCCCCCTGGTCCGGCGACGACGATGATCGCCGGGCCTTGGCCGACGAGGTTCGGCGCCACTGTCACGAGATCGGCTTCCTCACCGTGGTCGACCACGGCGTCGACGCCCGTCTCATCTCCGACGTCTTCGACACCATGCGGCGCCTGTTCGCCCTGCCGGAAGCGGAGAAGCGCCGGATCGACAAGCACAACTCCCCCCACTTCCGGGGTTGGGAAGCCACCGGTTCGGAGTACACCAACAACCGGCGGGACGTGCGGGAACAGGTGGACCTTTGGTCGGAGTGGCCGGCCCGGCCGGCGGGAACCCAACCCGCCTATCTGCGCCTCCTGGGACCCAACCAGTGGTTCCCGGAGGAGGTCCTACCCGGGTACCGGGACCTACTGGGCCGCTGGTTCGACCAGATGGGAGGCCTGGCCCGCGGGCTGATGGCCGTCATGGCCGTGGGTCTCGGGTTGGCCCCGGACGCCTTCGAGGAGCGCTTCGGCGCCGAGCGGATGTCGCTCACCAAGCTGATCCACTACCCGCCCACCCCTCGGGGGGAGGCCGGGGTGAACGCCCACCACGACGCCGGGTTCCTAACCATCCTGGCCCCGGGCGAGACTCCGGGCCTGCAGGTGCAGAACGGTGACGGGGACTGGGTTCCGGTGGAGGCCGCCCCCGGCTCCCTGGTCATCAATCTGGGCGAGATGCTGCAGGGCATGACGGCCAACTACTTCGTGGCCACCCCCCACCGGGTTATCACCGACACCGAACGTTACTCGGCCGCCTATTTCCACGGCCCCGCGCTCGACACCCCGCTGGTGCCGATGCCGCTCGCCGCCGGGCTCCTGGACGCGGTGCGGGCGAGTGAACGGCACGCCACGGCCGGGTTCATGGCCAGCCGAGACGAGACCCTCGCCGGGGTAGCCGACATGGCCAGCGGGCACCGGCCCGACACCTACGGTGAGCAGATCTGGAACTACTTCAGCCGCAGCTACCCGGACCTCGTCGCCGCCCACCACCCGGACCTGGTCACTTCCGCTGGCTGACCGCCGGTGGCTGCTCCTCCCGACGCTGTCCCTCCCGACGCTGTCCCTCCCGACGCTGTCCCTCCCGTGATCGAGCCTCCCCTGATCGACCTCCGCTCCGACACCGTCACCGCCCCAACGCCGGCGATGCGAGAGGCGATGGCGGCCGCCGCTGTTGGCGACGACGTCTTCGGGGACGACCCGACGGTGATCCGCCTGGAGGGAACGGTGGCCGAGCTGCTGGGCCTGCCGGCCGCGGTGTTCGTCCCCTCGGGTACCCAGAGCAACCTGTGCGCCCTCCTGGCCCACGCCCAGCGGGGCGACGAGTACCTGGTGGGGGAGGGCGCCCACTGCTTCCGCTTCGAGGCCGGCGGGGCCGCGGTGCTGGGCAGCATCCAACCCCAACCGGTTCGGGAGGGCCCGGACGGTCGGCTCGACCTGGCCCACGCCGAATCGGTGGTCAAACCCGACGACGTCCACTTCGCCCGTACCCGGTTGCTGTGCCTGGAGAACACCCGCGACGGGCAGGTGCTGCCCCTCGGCCACCACGCCGAGGCGCAGGCCCTGGCCCGCCGGCACGGTCTCGGCCTCCACCTCGACGGGGCCCGGCTGTGGAACGCGGCGGTGGCCCTCGGTGAGGAACCGGCCGCGGTGGCCGCTGGGTTCGACACCGTGTCGGTGTGCCTGTCGAAGGGGCTCGGGGCCCCGGTTGGCTCCGTGCTGGCCGGCCGGGCGGACCTGATCGCCTCCGCCCGCCGCTGGCGCAAGATGCTGGGGGGTGGGATGCGTCAGGCCGGGGTGCTCGCCGCCGCCGGCCTCGTCGCCCTCGACCACCGCCACCGCCTCGTCGACGACCACCACAACGCCGCCCGCCTGGCCGAGGGGTTGGCCGCCCTCGCCGGGGTCACGGTGGCCCGCACCGCCACCAATATGGTGTTTGTGCGGTTTCCGGCCGCGTCGGTTCCCGCCCTGACCTCGGCTTACGCGGCCGCCGGGGTCCGGGTCCTGCTGAACCGGCGACCCGGCGGGGAGACCCGGCTCGTCACCCACCGGGACGTCACCGGCGACGACGTCGCCACCGTCATCGCCATCACCGCCGCTGCCCTCCGGCCCGGCTGACCCCGGCCCCGCCCGAGGCGCCGTCCGTCCCGGACGGGCCGGGATCGGCACCCCTATGCGATACTGGGCCACCGGGTCCGGCTCCGGACCCGGCACGTTCGCGGGCCTAGCCGCGGGCGGTAGGCCAGCCAGCGGGAGCACCCATGACCGCCCAGGGAACGTCACCATCCTCCGAATCGGCCGATCGGCCCGGCCCGACGGGCCGCCCCGTCGACGACCCGGACTACACCGCCTACCGGGAGGCGTTCGACGCGGCCCGGCCGCGGGACGTCCCGTTCGAGACCATGTCGGGTGTGCCCGTCGAGCCGGTGTACGGCCCCGGCCCCTACCCGGGCCAGTACCCCTACACCCGGGGTGTGTACACCTCGATGTACCGGTCGCGGTTGTGGACCATGCGCATGTTCGCCGGGTTCGGCACCGCCGAGGACACCAACACCCGGTTCAAGGAGCTGCTGGCCAACGGGGGGACCGGCCTGTCCACCGCCTTCGACATGCCCACCCTGATGGGGCGGGACTCGGACTCGGGCTGGTCGGTGGGTGAGGTCGGCCGGGCCGGGGTGGCCATCGACACCCTGGCCGACATGGAGGACCTGTTCGACGGGATCGACTTGTCCGGGGTATCGACCTCGATGACCATCAACGGGCCGGCCGCCATCGTGCTGGCCATGTACGTGGCGGTGGCCGAGAAGACCGGTGTGGAGCGGGCCGCCCTGGCCGGCACGATCCAGAACGACATCTTCAAGGAGTACCAGGCCCAGAAGGAGTACATCTATCCACCCCGGCCGTCGGTGCGGATCGTGACCGACATGATCCGCTTCACCGCGGCCGAGATGCCCCGGTGGCATCCGGTGTCGATCTCCGGCTACCACATCCGGGAGGCGGGCAGCACCGCGGCCCAGGAGCTGGCCTTCACCCTGGCCAACGGCTTCGCCTACGTGGAGGCTGCCGTGGCCGCCGGGGTGGACGTGGACGTGTTCGCCCCCCGGCTCAGCTTCTTCTTCAACAGCCACATCGACTTCTTCGAGGAGATCGGCAAGTTCCGGGCCGCCCGCCGGATCTGGGCCCGGTGGATGAAGGAGCGCTACGGCGCCCGCAACGAACGCTCCCTGCTGTGCCGGTTCCATTCCCAGACCGCCGGGGTGTCGCTCACCGCCCAACAGCCGGAGAACAACATCGCCCGGGTGGCCATCCAGGCCCTGGCCGCCGCCATCGGGGGCACCCAGAGCCTCCACACCGACTCCTTCGACGAGGCCTTGGCCCTGCCCACGGAGAAGGCGGCCCGGATTGCCCTGCGGACCCAGCAGATCGTGGCCCACGAGACGGGGGTGCCCAATGTGGCCGACCCCCTCGGCGGCGCCCCCTACGTCGAGTGGATGACCGACGAGATGGAACGCCGGGCCGAGGCCATCTTCGCCCACCTCGACGACCTGGGGAACGGGTCGATCCTTGAGGGGGTGTACGCCGGGATCGAGAACGGCTACTTCGTGGGCGAGATCGCGGATGCCGCCTACCGGTTCGAGCGGGAGGTCAACGAGGGCCGTCGGGTGATCGTGGGGGTCAACGAGTTCACCGACGGCAACGCCGGCCCCCAGGAGCTGCTCCGCATCGACGCCGAGACCGAGGACTACCAGCTCAAACGGCTGGCCGACGTGAAACAACGCCGTGACGACGAGGCGGTCCGGGTGGCCCTGGCCGAGGTCACCGAGGTGGCCAAGGACCCGACCCGCAACCTGATGCCCGCCCTCCTCGACGCCGTCCGCACCTACGCAACCCTGGAAGAAGTGGTGAAGGCCATGGAGATCGAGTTCGGCACCTACGTCGAGAAGGCCATCATCTGATGGTGGCCGGCGACAGCATCACCGTGGCCGACGACCCCGCGGCCACCGGGCCGGGGTCCGGCGAGGCCAACCTGCGGGTCATCCTGGCCAAGCTCGGCCTCGACGGGCACGACCGGGGCCTCAAGGTGGTGGCCCGGATCCTGCGCGACGCGGGGATGGAGGTCATCTACCTCGGGCTGCGGCAGACCACCGATTCGATCGTGGCCGCCGCCGAGCAGGAGGACGCCGACGCCATCGGTCTGTCCATGCACAACGCCGGCCACATGACCCTGGCCCCGGCGATGGTGAAGGCTCTGGCCGCGGCCGGACTGCCCATCCCGGTGGTGGTGGGCGGGATCGTTCCCGACGACGACGTCGAGCAGCTCCGCCAGGCCGGCGTGGCGGCCGTGATCGGCCCCGGTGCCTCGGCGGAGGAGGTGGCCCGCTGTGTCCGCGACGCCGTGGCCGCCGCCCGATGACCCCCGCCGACCGGGATAGCTCGTCACCGGCCGATACCGCCCATCACCGGCATGGGGAGGCGGCCCCCGGCCCGGCCGGTTCGGCTGGCTCGACCGCCCCGGGAGCGGCTGCTCCCGCCGGTCGGGGCCACGGCCGACCGTCTGGCCGCCAGGCCGACGTGGCCGACCTCTACGCGGAGGCCCGCCACGGTGGCCGCCGGGCCCTCGGCCGCCTGCTGAGCCTGGTGGAGCGGGGCGGCCCGGAGGCCGACCGGATCAGCGAACTGGCTCACCCCGACTCGGGCAAGGCCCACGTGGTGGGCATCACGGGCGCCCCCGGGGCGGGCAAGTCGACCCTTACCGGCCAACTCGTGTCGCTCCTGGTAGCCCAGGGGCGCCGCCCGGCGATCCTGGCTGTCGACCCGTCGTCCCCGTTGAGCGGCGGCGCCATCCTCGGCGACCGGATCCGGATGGACGACGTGGTCGACCCGGGCGGGGAGCGGTCGGTGGCGTTCATCCGGTCGATGGCCACCCGGGGTCACTCCGGAGGCCTGGCCCTGGCCGTGCCCCTGGCGGTGCGGCTGTTCGACGCGGCCGGGTACGACCCGGTGATCATCGAGACCGTCGGGGTCGGTCAGGTGGAGGTGGACGTGGTGGGCGCGGCCGACACCGCCCTGGTGGTGGTCACGCCCGGAATGGGGGATGCGGTGCAGGCCAACAAGGCCGGCCTGCTCGAGGTGGCCGACGTGTTCGTGGTCAACAAGGCCGACCGCCCCGGCGCCGACGACGTGCGCCGCGACCTGGAACTGATGCTCGACCTGAGCCGGGTGACCGGCAAGGAGGCGGTCAACGAGTACCGGCCCCCGATCGTGATGAGCTCGGCCCTGGACGGCACCGGGGCCCCGGAGGTGTGGGAGGCCGCCCTGGCCCACCTCGATTATCTGGACTCCACCGGACGCCGGGCCGCCCGCCGCCACCACCGGATCCGCTCCGAGATCAAGTCCCGCATGGAGCAGCGACTCCTGGCCATGACCGACCGCCTGCTGGCCTCCCCGGTGGGCGGCGACGTCCTGGCCCGGGCCGATGACGGGGCCATCCCCCCCACCACGGCGAGCGCCACCCTTCTCGACGCCCTGCTGCACGGCACCGGGGAGGATCCCACCTGATTGTCCGTTGCGGACGGGCCGGTGGGGGCGGGCTCTCAGGCGGTGAGGCCGTGCTCGGTGGCGTAGGCGGCGGCCAGTTTGGGTGGGGCCATGCACAGCCAGGCGTCGACGACGAGCTCGGCGATCTGGTCGGGGTCGGCCTCGTCGAGGTGGACCAGGACGGCGTTGTAGTTCTTGAAGTGGTCGATGGTGAAGGCGGCGTCCACCATGGCGACGACGGCGGCCTTCTCCTCGGCGTCGCCGACCCGGAGGCCGGCGATCTCACCGTCGGGGGCGGCGGCGCCCAGTTCGGCCCGGTCCTTCCGGCCGAGGGGGCGGACCCACACGAAGGTCTTGCCCTTGACCTTCCAGCACCGGTTGCCCCAGGTGGTGCTCTCCTCCACCCCGGGCAGGGCCACGGCGAGCTGTTCGATGTCATCCCACGAAACCACGGTTCCCCCTGGTCGGCCGCTTGCTGGGTCACCAGCCGGACCACCGATCGTACCCGTAGCCCACCTGCTTTGCCCTGATCGTACCCAATGATCCCTGGTTCGCCCGCGGTAGTGCTATCGCCGGATGGCCCGGACCGGGGATGGACCGTCCCGAGCCAATCGTGGGAGAATCGCTGGCGCTCATTCTTGAGCTGCCCCCTCGTACTGCCGGAGAAGCGAATCATGACCTCTGCCCCCAAACCTGTCTATGTGCTCGACGGGGCCCGAACCCCGATCGGCAAGTTCAACGGCGCGCTCGCCGGGTTCACCGGCACCGACCTCGGTGGTCTGGCCATCGCCGCCGCCCTCGAGCAGACCGGCGTCGCCCCCGACCAGGTGGACCATGTGGTCATGGGCCACGTCCTGCTGGCCGGTGAAGGCCAGTCCGGGGCCCGCAACGCCAGTGTCAAGGGCGGGGTTCCCCTGAACGTGCCCGCCACCACCATCAACAAGGTGTGCCTGTCCGGCATCCAGGCCGTCAACTACGCCTGGATGCTGATCAACAGCGGCCAGGCCGACGTGGTCGTGGCCGGGGGCATGGAGTCGATGACCAACGCCCCGTACCTGCTGCCCAAGGGCCGCAACGGTTACGGCTACGGCCACGGCCAGGTGCTGGACTCCCTCCTCTACGACGGCCTGACCTGCGCCATCGAGTCGGTGATCATGGGTGAGGGCACCGACCGCTACGCCAGCGCCGAGGCGATCCCCCGGGCCGACCAGGACGCCTTCGCCGCCGAGTCCCACGAGCGGGCCGCCCGGGCCATCAAGGACGGGATCCTGGAATCGGAGGTCGCGGCGGTGTCGGTGCCCCAGCGACGGGGGGAGCCGATCGTGTTCAGCGAGGACGAGGGGGTCCGTCCCGGTACCGACGCCGAGGGCCTGTCCGGGCTGCGGCCGGCGTTCACCAGCGACGGGACGGTGACGGCCGGCAACGCCTCCCAGCTCTCCGACGGGGCGTCGGCCATGATCATCGCCTCGGCCGACGCCGCCGAACGGCTCGGGGTCGCCCCGCTGGCCGAGCTGGTCTCCTACGGGATGGTGGCCGGGCCCGACAACTGCTCCCTGTTGCACCAGCCGTCGCTGGCCATCCGGGCCGCGCTCGAGCGGGCCGACCTGCAGGTAGGCGACGTCGACCTGTTCGAGATCAACGAGGCGTTCGCCGCGGTGGCCCTGGCCTCGATGGCCGACCTCGGCGTCTCGGCCGACATCGTCAACGTCAACGGTGGCGCCATCGCGCTCGGCCACCCGCTGGGCATGTCCGGCAACCGGATCTCGCTGGCCGTGGCCCACGAGCTGCGTCGCCGTGGTGGTGGTATCGCCGCCGCGGCCCTGTGCGGCGGCGGGGGTCAGGGCGACGCCCTGATCATGCGGGTCAACGCCTGATCGGACACTGGTACCGTCCGGGAGGGCCGCCTGGTGCGGCCCGGCCCGGACGGATCCCCGATCGGGGAGACTAGGGGGCGGTCGCGGCGTCCCAGGTGTCGGGGTTGATGCCGTCGGCCCGGAGTTCCACCTTGCGGATCTTCTGGGTGGGGGTCTTGGGCAGCTCGGGGCGGAGCTGGATGTAGCGCGGCACCATGAACCGGGTCATCCGTTCCCGGAGCCAGGCGTGGAGCTCGGTGGGAGTGAGGTCGGCGCCGGGCCGGAGGACGACGTCCACCTTGACCTCGTCCTCCCCCCACTCCGACGGGACGGCCACCGCGGCCGATTCGACCACGTCGGGGTGGTCGTTGACGTGGGCCTCAACCTCGAACGACGAGATGTTCTCGCCCCGCCGCCGGATGGCGTCCTTCTGGCGGTCGACGAAGAAGTAGTTGTCGTGTTCGTCGCGCACGAACCCGTCGCCGGTGTGGAGCCACTGGTTGCGCCAGGCGTCCACGGTCGCCTCGGGCCGGCGCCAGTAGCCGGCCATCTGGGTCCACGGGCGGTCCGAGCGCACCACCAGTTCGCCGAGCTCGCCCGGCGGGACCTCCCGGTCGTGCTCGTCGACGAGGCGCACCTGGTAGCCGGGGCGAGGCCGCCCACAGCTTCCCGCCGGGCCGAGGTCGGTGCCGTCGGACTGGAGGGGGCATGACGTCTCGGTCATGTTGAACACGGTGCAGGCCTGCACGTCGAACCGTTTCAGGAACCGTTCGACGTCGGCGATGACGGGCACCATCAGCACCAGGCGCAGGGGGTTGTCGGCGTCGTCGGGGCGTTCCGGGGCGGCGGCCAGGAACTGGACCACCGCACCGAGCAGGAGGGTGAGCGTGCAGCCGTGTTGGCGCACGTCGGCCCAGAACTCGTCGGTCTTGAACTGGTCCTTCAGGACACAGTGCCCGCCGACGAGGGCGACGGTGTAGACCAGGCCGATCCCGCTCACGTGGTACATCGGGTACGGGGCGTAGCTGACGTCGTGCTCGGTGAGGGCCACGCCGGAAAGGCTGCCGGTGGCGGTGGCGCCCAACTGGGCCCAGGGCACCATGACCCCCTTCGACGGGCCGGTGGTACCGGAGGTGTAGAGGATGACGGCGATGTCGTGCTCAGCGGGCGGGGCGACGTCATCGGCCATCGGACCGGCGGCGGTGAGGGTGCCGTCCACCACTCGGGCCCCGGGCCCGAAGTCGGCGTCGGCCCCGTCGAGCTGGACGACGGTGGCGATGTCAGGCCGGGCCGCAACCGGCTCCTGCAGGACGTCGGCAAACCGGCTCGTGGTGACCACCACCGAGGTGGTGGAGTCGTCGAGCACGTGTTCCAGCATCCGGCCCCGGTAGCCGGTGTTGATCGGTACCTCGATCGCCCCCAGCCAGGCGATACCGAGCCACACCTCTATGGCGTCGAACGAGGTGGGCAGCATCACGGCCACCGTCGCCCCCCGTTCCACCCCGAGATCCCGGAGCCGGGCCGCCCACCGCAAGCCGGCCTCGTGTACCTCCCGGTAGGTGCGGCCGTGGCCGTCGGTGTCCTTCAGCAGCAGGCGCTCGGGATCGGTGGCTGCCCGGTCGGCCACGATCGTCGGCAGCGCCCGCAGGTCCTCGTCGGAGATCGTTCGTTGCGAGTCCATGCCCCGATCATGGCCCGTCACCGTCGGGTCGTGATAGTTGGAGCGGGTCAGTGGGGCTCGTGCCGGTGGAGATGGGAGACGGCGCCGAGGGTGCCGCCGAAGCCCGGGCCGCCCCAGAAGCCGGCGAAGGCGGCCACGCCGAGGGCGGGGACGACGTCCATGCCCGCGTACAGCGACAGGGCGGCGCCCAGGGCGCCGACGGCGAAGAAGCCAGCCACCGAACCGGTGCCGAAGGCCCGGAGCAGGCCGGCGTCGGCGCCGTCCGGCGCGGCCGCCTGGGCGAGGGCGGCGGTCGGCCCGGGGGGTGTCCGGTGGCTGTCCGGTGGGTTGGTGCCGACCGGGCCGGTGTCGGTCGGGTCGGTGTCGGTCGGGTCGGTGTTGGGGGTGGCGACGGCGCTGACGGTTGCTCCAGCCATGTGGGTCCTCGGATCAACGGCTAATAAATCTGTTAACCAACAGAAATAACCTAGCAAGGATGGGGGTGGTCTGCCCAGACGGCACAAACGTCATGCGAAGACCTACGGTGACGGCAGTGACGGCGAAACGGCGGTGGATGGCGGTGGGCTTGGTGGTCGTCGCCGCCGGGTTCGGGTGGTGGTGGACGCGGCCGAGCTCGGCGTGGGCGTGTCAGGCCGACGGGACGGTCAGCTGCTCGCCCCTGGTCGAGGTGTACGACGACGCCCACCCCGACGATCGGTGGCGCGTCGGCTTCCGGGATTTCGTGGTGTCGGCCGACGAGCGATTCGTGGTCGTCGGCCTTGAGACCCGGCCGGACACCGACGTCGCGGCCGGGGACGACGACGTCCGCACCGATCTCGTGATCCACGATCTCGCCGTCTCGGCGGAGGGGGGCGACACGCGGGCCGATCCGGTGGTGATCTCGACGACCCCTGACGGGTTGCCGATCCGGTCGGTCGAGGGTCTCGACTTCGTTCCGGATGCGGGCCCCGGTGGTGACGATCCGCCGAAGCCGGGGGCACCGGCCGAGGGCCAGCTGGTGGCCGCCCTCGTCGTCGGCGAGGAAGAGGACGAGGATGGGCGGCTGGCCGTCATCGATCCCGCCACCGGGGCCATCACCGCCGAGGTCGTTGCCCCGGTGGTGGTGCAGCGCTGCGACAACTTCGGTGTCGCCCCCGCCGACCACCCGCAGGCTCCGGCCGTGCAGTGCACGAGGCTCATCCTCGACCTGACCACGGGCGCGGCCGTCGCTGAGGTCGTCCATCCTTTGTACCCCGGGTCGGCGGCTACCCAGCTACCCAAGACCGCGGGGTTCGCCGGGTCCCAGGGCGGGACGTTCACAGAGACCGCCGACTTCGAAAAGGCGTGGTACCAGCTCGACAACGTGGACATCACCCCGGACCTCCGCACCATCTACCTGCCGGTGTCCCTGCGGAGCATATGGAGCTGGATGTTCTTCGAGGACGACCTGATCGTGGTGGCGACCGACGAGGTCACCGCCCCGTGGTGGCGCACCCCGCGCCGGAACCGTCCCGGTGGGGCCGTGATCTGGGTGGACGCGGCGTCCCTGTCCACCATCGCGGTGACCTACACGGCCTGGGAGGCCTTGTACGTGGTGCCGCTCCAGGGCGAGCGGGTGGCCTTGCTCGATCAGGACGGCAAGGTCTGGGCCCTGGCCCCCTGAGCGGCAACGGCCCCCGGCCAAGGTCGCCGGCCCGCGGGCCCGTGGGTCGGCCCTCGCCCCCAGGGGGTCAGCGATGGCGGCCGAACCGGTCGAACGGGGTGTCGAGGTCGACGTCGGTGTCGCGGGCCAGGGCGACGATGCGGTCGAGGTCGAGGGGCTGGGGCCGGACGGTGTCGGTCAGCTCGGCCCCGACGGGGACCCGGTCGTCGATGGCGGCGTGGTCGCCCAACCGCCAGCCGTCCGGGGTGGCGGTGGCCAACTCGTCCCAGCGGAGGGGCACCGCCACCGGGGCGGCCGGCCTGGGCCGGAGCGAGAACGGCACCACCACGGTGGCGATCGGCCGGTTGCGGAGCCAGTCGACGAACACCCGGCCCCCACGCTCCTTCTTCAGGAACTCGACGGTGGCCAGGTCCGGGTGGCGGGCGGCCACGATCCCGGCCAGGGCCCGGGTGGCCAGGGCGGCCCCGTCCCGGGTGGCGGCACCGTCGAGCGGATACCAGACGTGGAAACCGCTCGAACCGGTGGCCACCGGGAACCCGGTCAGGCCGACCTCCTCGCCCAGCTCCCCGACCGCGGCGGTGGTGGCCCGCACCCCGTCCAGATCCCCCTCGGTGGGGTCGAGGTCGAGCACCAGCCAGTCGGGCCGGTCCGGCGCCGTCACCGACGTGGTCCAGGTGTGGAAGGTCAGGGTCCCCTGGTTGACCAGGTCGACGAGGGCGTCGACGTCGTCGATGACCGGGTAGCGGGTGACACCCCCACCCTGGGTGGGCACGTCGAACCGGGTGATGGAGGCCGGGAAGTACCGGCCCGCGTTCTTCTGCATGAACCCCTTGGCGGCCAACCCGCCGGGGAACCGTTGCAGGGTGAGCGGTCGGCCGGCGGCGAACCCGAGGAACGGGCGGGACACCCGTCGGTAGTGCCCCACCACGTCGGCCTTGGTGTAGCCGGGCTCCGGGAACATCACCTTGTCCGGGTTGGAGACCTCATGGTCGTCGCTCATGTGCGACATACTCACACACGGACCGAGTCGGGATTCAACGAGGTGGACGACGTGATGGACGACACGACGGGTGGGGAGATGGAGACCATGAGCCAGGCCATGAACCGGCTGGCCGACGAGGGCTACACGGTGGAGTGGCGGGCCGTGGGCGACGGCCGACTCGAGTGCAGCGAGGACAACCAGACCGTCGACCCGGCCGAGATCGGTATCGACCAGGTCCTCCGCTTCGAGGGGGAGAGCAATCCCGACGACGAGGCCGTCCTGTTCGCCCTCACCGGCCCCCGAGGCCACAAGGGTCTCTACGCCGCCCCGTACGGGGCCGCCGTCCCGGCCGCCGACGTGGCCGTCATGGTGGCCCTCGGACGCCGCCACTGACGGCGCGCCCAGCCGGCCCGACCAGACGGCGCGGCCCAGCCGGGCCCCCGTCCGGGCAGACCGCCGAACGGCCCCGGCTCAGGCCGTGAGGTCGCGCAGGCGCTTCTTGTCCACCGAGTGCTGCCAGTCGGCCAGGAACGCCCGCACCGCGGCGATCAGGGCCAGGGGCTGGTCGAGGGGGATGTGGTGGTACGCCTGGGGGATCTCCACCATCGGCGCGCTCCGACCGGTGAGCTCCACCATGTAGTCCCGTACCTCGGGGGTGACGAGGTCACTGAGCTGGCCGTGCATGAGGGCCAGGCGGCACCGGGTCTGGGCCAGGTAGTTGTTGCTGACGTAGCGGTCGCGGAGGAACACTCGGGGATCGAACTTCCAGGTCCACCCGTCGTCGGTCTCCCGCAGGGACTGGCGGGCGATGTAGTCGACGATGTAGTCGTTCTCGCACGGCTGGGGGGGCTGGAGGTGGAAGTGCTCCACCGCGGTCTCCAGGTCGGGGTAGGTCTTCGGGTTGCGGAACATGCGGCCCCGCTCACCCTCCTCGGACTCCGGGTCCTGCCGCCACACGGGAGCGTCCAGGATCAGGGCCCCGGCCAACCGGTCGCCGAAGCGGGCGGCCGCGGCGATGGCGACGTGGCCGCCCATCGAATGACCCACCAGGATCGGCCGTTCGGGAACCCCGGCGTGATCAACCACGGCCATGATCTCGTCGGCCCACTGCTCCATGGTGTACGGGTACCGGCGGGCGCTGTCGCCGTGGCCGGACAGGTCGGGGGCCACCACCGAGTACTCCTGGGCGAACTGGGGGGCGATGAACGACCACCAGTGGGCGTGGGCGGCGCCGCCGTGGATCAGGACCAGGCACGGCTTCGACGGATCACCCCACTCCAGGTAGTGGATGGGGTCGCCGCCCACCTCGACGATCCGGTCACGGGGTCGGGTGGCGATGGCGCCGGTGAACCAGCTGGGGGGTCGAGCCATGGGTCGACTGTAGGCCCGGGCCCGGGTCGGGCCGAAAACCGGATCCGGGCGGGAGGGTGCTCAGTTCGGGTCCGGGTCCGGGTCGGGGATGGCGTAGCTGCCCTGGGCGACCGCCGACGGCCGGCTCTCGTCGTCCACCCAGACCCTGACCGTCCCCACCATGGCCCGCCGGCCGATCCGGTCCAGGGTGGCCCGGGCCCAGACCGTCTCGCCCACACACGGTCGCAGGTACCGGATGGACAACTCCGAGGTCAACGCCATCAGCTCGATCCGGCCCAGGGCCACGAACGACAGGAACCACAGGGCACAGTCGGCCAGCCCGAACTGGGTGGGTCCGGACACGTAGCCGCCGGGACGGAGACGCTCCGGCTCGACGTCGTAGCGGGCCAGCACGAACCCTTCGCCGATCCCGGCGCACCGGAACGGCGAACCCGGGTAGGCGTCGGCGATGGCCCGGTTGATCAGCTCGGGTGTGGGATCAGGGGACGACCCGGGGGACAGCAAGGCGGGATCGGGGGAGTGGGATGGGCTGGGGGAGGAGGGGCTTGACATCGTCGTCACGGTAGTGGGCGCGGCCGGTTGCCCGCTCAGAGCAGGGCCCGCACCGCATCTAGGGTGTCGGCCTCGGCCGGCGTCTTGTCCGGCCGGTACCGCCTGACCCGGGCGAACCGCAGGGCGACCCCGCCCGGGTAGCGGGTGGAGGTCTGGGCGCCGTCGAGGGCGATCTCCACCACCAGTTCTGGTCGGACGGCCACCGTGTGCCCGCTCGACCGGGTCGGATCCCGCAGCTCGGTGAACCGTTCGGTCTGCCACCGGAGGAGTTCGTCGGTGAGGCCCTTGAACGTCTTGCCCACCATGACCAGCTCCCCGCTGCCGGGGTCCCGGGCCCCGAGGTGGAGGTTGGACAGCAGGCCGCGGCGCCGGCCGTGGCCCCACTCGGCGGCCATGACGACGAGGTCCAGGGTGTGGACCGGTTTCACCTTCCGCCACGCCTTGCCCCGGCGGCCGGCCTCGTAGGGGGAGTCGGCCGCCTTCACCATTGCCCCCTCGTGGCCCCGGGCCACCGCCTCGGCTCCGAAGGCGGCCGCCTCGGCCGGGTCGGCGGTGAGCCGGTAGGGCACCCGGTGCCCGGGGGCCAGCCGATCAAGCTCGACCGACCGTTCCCGCAGCGGCCGGTCGATCAGGCCGGTGCCGTCCAGGTGCATCAGGTCGAAGAAGAAGACCCGCAGTCCGTCGTCGGTGGCGGGACCCGCCCCCGGCTCACGGTCACGATCACCTCGAGGGTCACGGTCGCGGGCGAAGGCGCTGATCGTGTCCTGGAACGGCTGGGGTCGTTCCCCACCGGCCCCGTCCGGCTGATCGGCCCCGTCGCCGGGAGCGAAGCCCACCACCTCCCCGTCGAGCACCACCCGGTGGCAGGCCAGACCCCGCACCAGGGCCACGACCCCGGGGAGTCGGTCGGTGATCTCGTTCAGGTTGCGGGTCCAGATGCCCACCTCGTCGCCGTCCCGGTGCACCTGGATGCGGGCCCCGTCGAGCTTCCAGTCCACCTGGACCTGGCCCAACTCCGCCGTCACCTCGGCCACGTCGGCCGCGGTGGAGGCCAGCATGGGCAGGATGGGCCGGCCGACGGTGAGGTCGATGGCGGCCAACCCGTCGGCCCCGTCCACCAGGGCGATCCGGGTGGTGTGGCCGAGGTCGCCGTCGAGCATCAGGGCCCGCCGGAAGGTGGCCACCGCCACGCCGGCCGCCCGGGCCGCCGCCGTGGTCACCACCCCGGCCAGGGCCCCTTGGCGGACCTGACCGGTGAGGAGGGCGGCCAGGTACCGCTGCTCCCCGGCGGTGGCCCGTCCCGCCAGGTCGCCGAGCTCGGCCGCCCGCGCCCCCTGGGAGCCGGGACCGGTCAGGGCCTGCACCCGGCTGAGGGCCGCGTCGACCTCGGTGATCGACAGGCTCGGATCGGTGGCCGGGGCGATGTCGAGCCGGGTCACGGTGGCCCACCCCACCCCGATCGCCCCCTGCCGCGGGGTGCCGGTGAGGAACCCGACCGCCGGTTCGATCTCGCCGGGGTCGAGGTCGCGGAGCACGGCGGCCAGGGTGTCGACCTTGGCCGTGCGGCTGGAGGTGGCCGCCACCCGTTCGGAGGCGTCGGCGAGCCGGGCGAACCGCATCCGGGCCACGCTCGCCGCCGGTCCCTCAGCGGGCCCGGTACTCCTCCACGGCCAGGCGGACGCAGGCCGCCACCACCTCCATGGCCACCTCCACCTCGTCGAGGGGGGGCCGGGTGGGGGCGAGGCGGATGTTGGTGTTGTCGGGGTCGTCACCGGGGAAGGTGGCCCCGGCCGGGGTCAGGCTCACGCCGGCCGCGTTGGCCAGCTCCACCACCTGATCGGCCACCGGTTCGGTCACGTCGAGGCTGACGAAGTAGCCCCCCTTGGGGGTCGACCAGCGGGCGTAGGTGCCCGAGGGGCCGAGCCGGTCGGTGAGGATCCGGTCGACGGCGGCGAACTTGGGGGCGATGAGGCGGGCGTGGTCGGCCATCAGGCCGGGGATGCCCCCCGGGTAGGCGGAGAGGAAGGCCACGTGACGGGCCTGTTCCACCTTGTTGGGGCCGATGCTCTGGGCTCCCAGGTACCGGCCGGCCCAGGCCAGGTTGGCCTCGCTGGAGGCCATGAACCCGAGGCCGCCACCGGCGAAGGTGATCTTGGAGGTGCTGGCGAACACGAAGGCCCGGTCTGGGTGGCCGGCGGCCGCGGTCAGGTGCACGAAGTTGACGGTCGGGTCGGGGTCGCCGAAGTGGTGGGCCCGGTAGGCGTCGTCGGCCAGGATGGTGAAGTCCGGGGCGGCCGCGTCGAGTTGGGCCAGGCGTTCGGCCTTGGCCGGGCTGATGGTGTCACCGGTCGGGTTCGAGTAGGTGGGGACGAACATGATCCCCTTGACCGACGGGTCGGCGGCCGCCGCCTCCACCGCGTCGAGGTCGGGACCGTCGGCCTCCATGGCCACCTCGACGGTCTCGAACCCGAGGGTCTGGAGGAGCAGGAAGTGCCGGTCGTAGCCGGGGACGGTGACGATCATCTTGGGGTTGGTGCCCGCCCAGGGGGCCGGGGATCCGATCCGCCCGTGGAGGAGGGCGAAGGTGAGCACCAGGCCCTGGAGCTCCAGGGAGGCGTTGTTCCAGACGAGGGTCTGCCCGGGTTCGACCCCGAGGTAGGCGCCGAACAGGGCCCGGGCGCTGGGGAGGCCGGCCTCCCCGCCCGGATAGTTGCGGACGTCGAGCCCATCGACGGTGGTGTCCGCCGGGCCGACGGCGGTCAGGAGCCCGTTGGACAGGTCGAAATCGGCGTCGGACGGTTGGCCACGCTGCATGTTCAGGGCCAAACCCTGGGACCGGAGGGCCTCGTAGGCGGCCCGGGCCTCGTCGAGACCCGGCGAGGTGAGGTTGCTGGCGCTGGTCATGAGGTGCAAGGTAGCGCCCCCACCCCGCCGGCGCGCCCCGAGTGGGCCGCCTCCCCGCTGTCCCCCGGGTGACAAGGATCGGCAGGCTTCAGGCTCACCCGGGCGGAGCGTCGACGACAACGAGCACCCCGACCTCGTTGCCATGGCCGACGGCTATGACATCGTGGTGCCAGTCAACCGCCCGGACCGGCTCGAGAAGCGCCAGGGTGGTGATGGTGGTGCCGGTGGTTGGGTCCCAGATCCGGACCGTTCGGTCGTCGCTGGTGGTGGCGAGGTGGGTGCCGTCGGGTGACCAGGCCACCCCCCACACCCAGTCGGTGTGGCCGGTGAGGGTGGTGATGGTGGTGCCGGTGGTTGGGTCCCAGATCCGGACCGTGTGGTCGTGGCTGGAGGTGGCGAGGTGGGTGCCGTCGGGTGACCAGGCCACCCCCCACACCGAGGCGGTGTGGCCGGTGAGGGTGGTGATGGTGGTGCCGGTGGTTGGGTCCCAGATCCGGACCGTGCCGTCGCGGCTGGTGGTGGCGAGGTGGGTGCCGTCGGGTGACCAGGCCACCCCCCACACCGAGTCGGTGTGGCCGGTGAGGGTGGCGAGCAGATGTTCGTTTCGTCGAACCGGCCAGCCCGGGTGAGGCCGGAGCACAGGGAACCGGGATGGGAGCTCGGTCCACGCGGCGATCGTCTGTGCGGTGGCGGCGACGTCGGGCAAGCCCGTCAGCAGGTGAGCGATATGGCGGATCAGGCCCGCCACCGACGCGCCCTCCCGTCGGAGGTGGTCCAGGTCCTGGAGGGCGGCGTACGGGCCGAAGGACACGATCCGATGGGCCAGGTAGTCGGCATCGAGCACGACCCGGGTCAGATCGTGGCCCGCCGCCTCGAGGTGGCCGACCAGATGGTCGGCCAGGTAGGGGTTCTCGATGATCGTCTCCGCCCACGGCCGACCGTCGGGGTTGAACGCATCGAGGAGCTCGCCGTGGAGCAGGCGGGGTGGATCGTCGAGCTCGTAGCTGACGAAATCGTGCTGGTGGTCGTGGAACCGGATCACGTCGGCCGGCTGGTCGAAGGTGAGCAGATCCCGAACGTCCAGCTCGACCAGATCGGCTCGCACCGCCGCCGGGCTGATCTGGTCGAGGTGCCGCCACCACGTGTCGACCGTCGAACGGGGCAGGTCGATATCGGGCGGGAACACGGCCAGTCGAAGGTACCGCTGACGGACGGCAGGACCGAGCTGTGCCGTCGCGGAACGAAGGACCCGGAACACCGTCAGGTACGGGTGGGGGTTCTCGCCGTCGACCCGGATCCGCTCCAGGAGGTCGGTCGGGTTGGCGCCCATCGCCAACGCCGAGGCCATCGTCCGCACCAGCAGGCTGTTGCCTCCGGTGGCTCGAATCAGCTCGTCGACCCCAACCGGCAGCTGGTCGACCGGGGTTGCCATGCGGCGGGCCGTCAGTTCCCGAGCCTCGGCCAGGCTGAGGGCGCCGACGGTTTGGGCCGCCACCCCGGCCGGAGCCAGGACCCGTTCGGCGTTGCGAGTGGTGATGATGCGACGGCCGTGGGTGGGAGCGGGAACGGCGTCGACCAGATCGGCCGACCACACGTCGTCCACCACGATCAGCATCGGGGCTGCCCGGTCGTCGAGTAGCCGGTCGAGCACGTCCCGGCCTTCGAGGGCAGTGGTGAACTCGGGTTTGTGCCCGAGCATCCGCACCAGTTGGCTCTGGACGTTCACCGGGCGGGCGCCCTGGCCGGCCGTGACCCAGCAGATACCGCCCGGAAAGGCGGCGGTGGCCCGGGGGTCGTGGCATACCGCTGCGGCCAGCACCGTTTTACCCACGCCTCCCTCGCCGGCCAGGCCGATACCGGGCTGGCCGCTGATCCCGGCGGTGGGGTGACGGTCCAGATCCGCCCAGATCCGATCGACGGCCGCGTCGCGTTTCACATAGTCGTCACGCAGCTCCGGCACCCCGAGCATTCCCCGGCGGTGACCGCCGTTGGGATCAGAAGGGTCACCGTCGGTGGCGAGAGGCGCCGCCGGTGGGACATCCGGCGGTGCGCCGGACGGTGGCGGATCTTGCCCGGCACCGTCGGGTGTGTCTGGTGTGGAGGACGGTTCGTCGAGAAACGTGATGATGGCCTCGGCCAGCTCGGCCAGCAGCGTCTCCTGTTCGTGTTTCGACCTGCCGTGAAGGGGATGGTCGAGGTCCGGGCTGAGCAGATGCCCATCGAGAAAAGGATGCCGCGAGATCACCGATCGACGGACGTTCAGGGGCCAGATCTGGCAGAGGTCCTCGTGATGCCGGCCGTAGATGGCCGGCAGTTCGATGTCGTTGACATAGTCGGAGTCGATGAAGCTCGGGCTGACCAACAGCACGGCCGCCGCCGTCTGGTCGATTGCCTCCTGGATCTCGTCATCGATGACATCGTTCGGTCGGATGGAGACTTCGTCGAGAAAGACAGTGGCCAGATCCGCCACCGGACGACGCAAGAGCTGCGCCATGCGCCGGCTCATGTCGCGGTCGAAGTCGTGATCCCGGGCGTAGGAAATGAAGACGATGGGAAGGTTCACGAACCGACCTCGGCGGCTGCGTAGGCGGGTGTGCCGATTGCCGTCGACCCTACCAACCGGTCCCCGGTCGGCTGGTCATGCTCGGGCCATGATCGCTCACATGGTCGATCCGGAGCCAATGAGCCGTTGGGGCGCCGCCGGCGGGGGGCGGACGGTCCGTGGGCTGGACGGTCAATCCCGGTGGACGGTCAATCCTGGTGGACGGTCAATCCTGGTGGATCTGGGCGTTGGCCACCATCATGGCGGGGGCGTCGCAGGCCTCGGCCAGGATCCAGGCGTAGGCCAGCAGCACCGTGCGGACCTCCTCGATGGCGGCCCGGAGCTCATCGTGGCGCTCCCAGGCCCGCTCGTGGGCCCGGCGGGACACCCCGTCGGGACGGCCGACCTCCCATTCGTCGAGCAGGGGGTGCCAACGGGCCAACAGCGGCCGTACCGCGCCGTTGAGGATCCAGGTGGCCAGATAGCCGAAGCTGTAGCGCCCGGTCTGGCTGGCCGTGGTCGGTACCTTGGCCACCGCGGGTCCGTATCGTCGCAGGATGTCGCGGGTCGAGCCGAACAGGGTGTAGAGACTGGTCAGGGCTTCCCGGAGTAGGCCGTCGTCGGGGTCGAGCGGCGCGATCGAGATCCGGGTCGACAGCTCGACGTACATCTCCCACGCCGCTTCCTGCTCGGCCCGGTCCACCTCCCATTCGCCCCCGATTTCGCCCAACGGCGCCCGCAGGCTGAACGTGATCCTCTTCAACGCCACGCCCGGAGCGTAGTCGGAGGCCGATTTCAGGGCACGGGCCGGCCGTATCCGGGAATCCGTATCCGGAAATCCCGCGGTTCGGGCCTATCCACCGTGGCCGGCCCTGTCCCCGGGGCCGGGGCCGTGGCACGATGGGGCTATGGAACTGTTGGCCGTGATCGTCGCCCTGTGCCTGACCGCCATGGTGTTCCTGGCCGGCCTGACCCGGGCCCGCTCGTACCCGGTCAAGAACCGTGACCGGAAGGTCCGCAACCCGAACGAGCGGCGTTTCGGCGAGGGCGGCTACCTGTCGGACATGCTGGACTGATTCCCTCGACCGGGGCGGGGTCTCAGGGGGTACCGCCCAGGTAGCGGCGGGGGAGGCGGCTGCACATCCGGGTGACGATCTCGTAGCTGATGGTGCCGGCCGCGTCGGCCCACGCCTGGGCGGACGGGTCGCCCCGTTCCGGGTCGCCGAAGAGGACCACCCGGTCTCCGGCGGTGAACCGGTCGGACCCGCCCGGCCCGAGGTCGACGACCACCTGGTCCATGCACACCCGGCCGGCGACGGTGGTGGCCACCGGATCCCCCCCGTCGCCGGGACGCACGACGACGGGTCCCGTCCCCGACGCGTGCCGGGGAACGCCGTCCCCGTAGCCGAGGGGCACCAGGCCGAGACTGGTGGGTCGGCGGGTGGTGTAGGCGTGGCCGTAAGACACCCCCTGCTCGGCCGGGACGTCCTTCACCAGGGCCAGGCGACCGGCCAGACCCATGGCGGGGCGGAGCCCCAACTCGTGGGCGGAGGCCAGGCCGGGCACCGGCGACAGGCCGTACACGGCGAGGCCGGGACGGACCAGGTCGAAATGGGTGTCCGGGCTGGTCAGGGTGGCGGCCGAGTTGGCCAGGTGCCGGACCCTCGGCCGCAGACCGGCCCGGTGAGCGATCCCCACCGCGTCGAGGAACACCTCCCGCTGCTCCTTCACCGTGGGGTGGTGGGGCTCATCGGCGAAGGCCAGGTGCGACCACACCCCCACCAGGTCGACGGTGCCCGCTCGCACCGCGGCCGCGGTGCGGACGCACAGGGCGTCCCAGGTCTCGTACGGGGTACCGTTGCGGCCGAGGCCGGTGTCGATCTTGAGGTGCACCCGGGCCGCCTCACCACTGGCCCGGGCGGCCGCCTCGGCCTCGTCGATCGTCCACGGCGCCGCCGCCGACACGTCGACCCCGGCGGCCACCAGCGGCCCGACCGACCCGGGCGGATACAGCCAGCACAGTACGGGCACGGTGATGCCGGCCGCCCGGAGGGCTAGGGCCTCCACCGGCTGGGCCACCCCGAGCCAGGTGGCGCCGCCCCTGACCGCGGCCCGGGCCGAGGGCACCAGGCCGTGGCCGTAGGCGTCGGCCTTGACCACCGCCATCACCTCACTGGCCTCCGCCGCCCGGCCCAGGACGGCCACGTTGGCGGCGATGGCGTCCAGGTCGACGGTGAGGTCACCGGCCACCGGTACCCCGTCCACCCACGGCCAGACGTCGTCGACGCCACCGGCTGTGGTCGGTGGGTGGTGGGGCCGGGGTGAGGGCGAGTTCATGGGGTCCATGCTGGCAGAATCCGGGGCCGGCCCGGTGTCCATCGGCCGGGCCCGCGCCGATTGGTCTGGACAATTGGGCATCGACCAGTAGTGGCACCGTTGCCTAGGCTCGGTTCCATGGCCGAGGAACATGAAGCGGGGACCGTCGACCAACAGTCGGACGGGCAGGTGTCGCACGAGGGGCAGGTGCCGCAGGAGGCGGTGGGCGCCGGCACCGAGACACAGACCCGGACCGTCGAGTTGGAGGACGAGGGCTTCGACCTCGACGAGATCGAGGAGCTCCAGGAACACCTGATCGATCTCATCGATCAGGGGTCCGCCGACTCCGACTCCGACTCCGACGACGACACCGACGACGAGATCGGGGCCGACGGTGACCTGCCGCCCTGGCGGATCGGGTACCCGTATGACAAGAAGCTGAAGCGCGTCGCCTACGAGGAGACCAAGTACGCCCTCCAGATCGAGCTGCTGAAACTCCAGCGGTGGATCAAGGAGGAGGGCCGCAAGGTGGTGGTCCTGTTCGAGGGCCGTGACGCGGCCGGGAAGGGCGGCTCCATCAAGCGGTTCACCGAACACATGAACCCCCGCGGCGCCCGGGTGGTGGCCCTGGCCGTGCCCACCGAGGTGGAACGCAACCAGTGGTACTTCCAGCGCTACGTCTACCACCTCCCCACCGCCGGGGAGATGGTGCTGTTCGACCGGTCCTGGTACAACCGGGCCGGCGTCGAGCGGGTCATGGGGTTCTGCACCCCGGCCCAGTACCTCGAGTTCATGCGGTCCTGCCCGGACTTCGAACGGATGCTGGTCCAATCCGGGATCGAGTTGTTCAAGCTCTGGTTCTCGGTGGGCCGCGAGGAGCAGGCGGCCCGGTTCTCGTCCCGGCGGACCGACCCGGTGAAACAATGGAAGCTGTCACCGACCGACCTGGCCAGCCTGGACAAGTGGGACGCCTACACCGAGGCCAAGGAGGCCATGTTCTTCTACACCGACACCGGTGACGCGCCGTGGACGGTGATCAAGTCGAACGACAAGAAGCGGGCCCGCCTCGAAGCCATGCGGGTGCTGCTGTCGGCCTTCGACTATCCGGCCAAGAACCACGAGCTCGTGGGCAAACCTGATCCGTTGATCGTCGGCCCGGCCAGCGAGGTCTACGAGCAGGGCGAGAACACCGGCCACCTCCTGCCCCGGCTGTGACCGCCCCGGGCCGCCTGGGCCCGGACGGGACGCCGGAACCGGGGCTTGTCTAGCCTCTGGTCCGTGACCACCCTCACCGCCGTTCTGGACCGATGGGCCGCCGATCGTCCCGACGACGTGGTAGCGGAGGAGGGCGACGGTCGACGGCGGACCCTCACCGCCGGCCGGTTGGCGGCTGACACCCCGCGCCGGGCGGCCGCGTTGGCGGCGGCGGGCGCCGGACCGGACCGGGCCGTGGTGGCCTGGCTCCCCAACCGGATCGAGTACCTGGAGACCCTGGCCGCCGCGTCGGCGGTGGCCGCCCCCGTGGTGGGCCTCAACACCCGCTACCGGTCCGATGAGCTGACCCACATCCTGGCCCGCTCCCGGGCCGCGGTGCTGGTGACCGTGGACGGGTTTGCCGGCACCGACTTCTCCGCCGTCGCCGCGGCGGCCACCCTGCCCGACGACCTGACCGTCGTCGTGGTCACCGACCCGCCCGGACCCGACGCCGCCGATCCCGCCGGCCCCGGTCCTGTTGGCCGGGTCCGAGCGGTGCCGGCGGGTTGGCGGTCACTCGGCGTGGCCGTCCGGTCGTGGGAGGAGCTCGGCCGGGGTGACCCCGGGCCGGTGGGCGGTGGGACCCCGCCCTCAGAGGCCGACCTGCTCATCGGTTTCACCACCTCGGGCACCACTGGCCGGCCCAAGATCGCCGTCCACGACCACGGGGGCACGATCATCCACGCCCGGGCCGACGCCGACGCCTACCGGTTCGGGGCCGGTGACCGGCTCCTACTCGACCTGCCGTTGTGCGGCACGTTCGGGTTCAGCGCCCTGATGGCCGCCGTCGCCGCCCGGGCCACCACCCGGATCCACCAGCGGTTCGTGGCCGAGGCCACCGCCGACGCCCTCTCGGCTGGTGGCGTTACCCACTATTTCGCCGCCGACGACATGCTCCTGCGCATCTTCGCCACCGGTCGCCTGCGGGCCGGTGAACGCTTGGCGTGGCGGGAAGGGGCGTTCGCCAACTTCGTCAACGCCGGACCGGTCGTAGCCCGTCGGGCCGAGGACGAGCTCGGGGTCCGCCTCAGTGGCGTCTACGGGATGTCCGAGGTGTTCGCCCTGGTGACCCGCTGGCCGTCGGGGATGGACGTGGGGTTGAGGTCCCGGCCCGGGGGCGTCCCGGTCGATCCGACGATGGAGGTGCGGGTAGTCGACCCCGAGACCGGGATCGATCTGGGGACGGGCGTCGACGGTGAACTCTGCTTCCGGGGCCGTCAGGTGTTCACCCGCTACCTCGGCGACCCCGACGCCACCGCCCGGGCCTTCACCCCCGACGGGTGGTTCCGCTCCGGTGATCTCGGCCGCCTGACCGGCGACGGCGGCTTCGAGTTCCTGGCCCGTCTCGGTGACAGTCTCCGCCTGCGGGGGTTCCTGGTGGATCCGGCCGAGATCGAGCAGCGGCTGGAACGCCACCCGGCGGTCGAACTGGCCCAGGTGGTCGGGGCCGAGGTGCCGGACCGGGGTCAGGTGGCGGTGGCGTTCGTCCGCCTGGCCGACCCGTCGGGCGACCCGACCGTCACCGAAGCCGACCTGATCGCCCACTGCGCGGCCGGGATCGCGGATCTCAAGGTGCCGGCCCGGGTCATCACCGTCGACGAGTTCCCCAGCGTCGACGGCCCCAACGGCCGCAAGATCCTCAAACGCGAGCTCCGGGCCCGGGCCGCCGACGAGGTCGCCGGCCCCCTACCGACCCGGCCCGGTTGAGCCCGGCCCGCCCGGGGGACGAGACTGCGGCCATGGCCTCAACGTCTGACCGATCCGAACCGGCCGAGGGCGCGTCGTCGCCGTCACCCCCGGCCGACCTGCCGGGGGTGACGGTCACCGCCGCCCACGGGGTGGCCGTGATCCTGATCGACTCGCCCCCCATCAACCTGCTCACCCCGGACCTGTTCCGGTCGCTGCGGACCGCGGTCGAATGGGCTGACGGGGCCGAGGCGATCAAGGCCGTCGTCCTCCGCAGCGCCAACCCCGAGTTCTTCATCGCCCACTACGACGTCAACGCCATCCTGGCCGTGGACGTGTCCGGTCCGGCGCAGCGACCCGACAAACCCCACGCCATCCACCGTCTTGGCGAGCTCCTCGGCACCACGCCGAAGGCGACCATCTGCGAGATCGCCGGCCGGGTGGGTGGGGGTGGCGCCGAGCTGTCGGCCGGGGCCGACATGCGGTTCGGGGCCGTGGGACGCACGGTGCTGTGCCAGATGGAGGTCCCGCTCGGGATCCTGCCCGGCGGGGGCGGCTGCCGACGCCTACCGGAGCTGGTAGGCCGGGGCCGGGCCCTGGAGATCGTCCTCGGCGGTGACGACGTCGATGCCGTCACCTTGGAACGGTGGGGCTGGCTCAACCGGGCGTTGGCGGCCGACGAGCTGGGCCCCTTCGTAGACCGCCTGGCCGCCCGGATCGCCTCGTTCCCGGCCGAGGCCATCGCCCAGGCCAAGGCGGCCACGGTGTACGGGTCTGACCCCGACGACGGCCTCGTCGAGGAGGCCTACCGGGTCGACCTGACCCTCCGCGGTCCCGAGGCCCGGCCTCGGATGGAGGCCTTCCTCGAGCGGGGAGGGCAGACCCGCTCAGGGGAGCTCCGGGTCGGTGCCCTCGGCGCCGAGCTGGGCTGAACCCGCCCCGACCGCCGCCGGCTCCTGCCGTGACCGGCCCCCCGGCGGGCGGGCTGGTTACGGAGCGAGGGCGGCCTCCCACGGGGTGCGGTCCAGGTCGGGGTAGAGGGAGGCCAGGGCGGCGACTGTGGCCGCTGTCCAGTACGGATGTCCGGGTCGGGGGAACCCGAACAGGGACAGCTCGTCCGGGGTGGCCCGGCCCGCGAACTGGGCGAAGTCGGCGTTGACGGCCAGGGGCGGGAAGCTGTCGTAGCCGATCCACTCGTTGGCGGCGAGCCGGAAGGCGGCCACGGCCACGTGCCGTTCACTGCCCGGGCGCTCCAGGTCGACCCCGCGATGCCACACGTCGGACCGGTACGCGAGCAGGGACCCGGCCCGGCCGACCGCGGCCACCTCGTGCTCGTACAGCTCGGGGGCGGTTTCCGGGGGCCGGATGGGTTCCGGGCCCTCGTAGGGGGCCACCCTGTCCCGGGGGACCAGCCGGGGGGCGCCGGTGTCAGCCTCGACGTCGTTCAGGTACAGGAAGCACTCGAGGTGCCAGAACCCCGGTTCGCTCCGGGTGGGGACGAGGGAGTGGTTGCGGTCCACATGGTGGGGTTGGGCGTAGTCGACCCGACCCGCGTACTTCGACCAGAGGCGCGCCTGGTAGAGGCGGATGTCGTCGTCGCCCAGAGCGGCGCGGGCGAACTCGACGAGCCGGGGATGGACGAACAGGTGGTTGAGGTTGGGGGCGTCCGGGATCGGGAACAGGACGGTACCCGAGAACTGCCGGGACCGGAACCGTGGACCCTCACCATCACCAGCGCCATCACCGGCGCCGGAACCGGTGGTGGCGCGCCCAGCGGTGGTCCGGGACCGGGCGTGACGGGACGGGTTGGTGGCCGTCGACGGTTCGGCGTGACCGTCCGGCAGTTCCGCCAGGACCGCCTCGACCTCGCGCCGCGGTATCAGCTCGTCGACGACGACCCAGCCCTCCGTGGCCCACTGCCGGGCGGCGGCGATCGTGTCCGTTGTCACCATGGCCGGATGATAGGCGGCGTCGACCTTGGGATGACCAGGCAACGACGTTTGGTCGATCCGGCGGTGGGGGCCGCCGCCGTACGTTCGAACCAACGAACCGGCTAACCCAGCCAGTCGATAACCCAAAGGTCAGGAGACCCCAATGCCCGCCATCGTCAACACTGCTCCCTCCGTTTCCTCCGGTCCCTCCGTCGTCCCCGACCGCTCCGGGCTCGCCCGGTCAGCGACCGTGGTGGGGATCGTGGCCACCGTGTTCGTGGCCGCCATCTTCGGCTTCTTCTACGCCTGGGTGTGCTCCACCATGTGGGGACTCGGCGACGCCGATCCCCGGGTCGCCATCGAGGCGATGCAGGCCATGAACGCCAGTGTCCGCAACCCGGTGTTCTTCCCCGCCTTCTTCCTCACCCCGGTGGTGTTGGCGGCCGCCGGGGTCGTCGCCTGGCTGACCCGATCGAACCGGTCCGCCGCCTGGTTCCTGGCCGCCTCGGCCGTGTACCTGGTGGGGGGCGTGATCCTCACCGCCGCGGTCAACCTGCCCCTGAACGCCGATCTGGCCGACACCGTGGTGCCGGCCTCGATCGATGAGGCCCGGGTGATCTGGGACGACTACTCCGGGAGCTGGCAGATCGCCAACATCAGCCGCACCGTGACCAGCGGGATCAGCCTGGTGCTCGCCCTGATCGGCCTGGTCTCCCTCCGTAAGCCGGCCGCCGACGCCCGGCCGGCCTCACCTGGCCTGCGAACGGGGGCCTGAGTAGCGTCCGTAAGGTGGACGCCTACCTCACCCTCGACGAACCCACCGACATCCTGGTCATCCCCGGATTGACGATGCTGACGGTCGAACCCGAGTACCTGACCGACATCGAGGCCGCCGCCCCCGCCGGCTCCACTGTACGTGCCGCTCCCGGCATGAAGGAGGCGGCGGGGATGGCGGCCGACACCGAGATCGTGCTCGGGTTCATCGACCGTCGCCTCTACGACGCCGCCCCCAAGCTGCGTTGGGTCCACGCCATCGCTTCGGGCATGGACACCCTCCTCTTCCCCGACCTGGTCGCCTCCGACGTGATCATCACCGGCGAGAAGGGTCTCGTCGGTGGCCACCTGGCCGACACCGGGTTCGGTCTCCTGTTGGCCCTCACCCGCCAGATCCACACCGCGGTCAGGCTCGGTCCCGACGCCTGGGCCCACCGGGTGGACATGCGGAGGAAGGAGATCGAGTTGGAGGGCCTCACCATGGGCGTCCTCGGTTTCGGGGGAACCGGACGGGCCATGGCCCGCCGGGCGGAGGCGTTCGGGATGCACACCCTAGCCGTCGACGAGTACCCGTCGCCGGCTGCCCACGGGGTGGAGGAGGTGTGGTCCACCGACCGCCTGCCCGAGCTGTTGGAACGCTCCGATGTGGTGGCCGTCTGCTGCCCGCTCACCCCGGACACCGACCGTCTGTTCGACGACGCCACCTTCGCCGCCATGCGGCCCGGCTCGTACCTGGTGAACGTGACCCGGGGGGAGATCATCGACGGTGACGCCCTCGTCGCCGCCCTCGAATCGGGCCGCCTGGCCGGGGCCGCCCTCGACGTGGCCCCCGGCGAGCCCCTGCCCGCCGACCACCCCCTGTTCCGGCTCGACAATGTGGCCATGACCCCCCACACCGCCGGGGCCAGCCAGCACCGGGCCCCGCGCAGCGTGGCCCGCTTCTGCCGCAACCTGGAGCGGGCCCGGAAGGGGGAACCGCTGGAGGGTGTGGTCGACAAGGTGGCCGGCTATTGAGCCCGACCGACCCACCCGGTGGGCACCCCGGGTCGGCACCGACGGTGGCGGTCATCCCCGGTGACGACGCCGCCCCCGAGGCGATGGCGGCCGCGGTGTCGGTGCTCCGGGCCGTCGATCCCGGGATCGACCTGGACGTCCTGCCCACCGGGGTAGAGCTGGCCGAGCTGGACCGGTCCGAGCGCGCCACCATGGTCCACGCCCGGATCGACGCCGCCGACACCGTCCTGTTCGGGGCCACCAACGGCACCACCCCGGGGGTGGCCCACCTCCGCTGGGGCCGGGGCACCTACGCCAACGTCCGGCCCGTCCGGTGGCGTCCCGGGTTCGCCTCGCCCATGGCCCGGCCCGACCGGCTCGACTACGTCATCGTCCGGGAGAACCTGGAGGACGCCTATGTGGGCATCGCCGGTGACGTCGCCGACCTCCGGGCCTCCGGCCTGGTCGGCGACCGGGCCCGCCTCACCTGGCCCGGTGAGGCCCGGTTCTCGGCCAAGGTGATCTCCCGGGCCGGTACCGAGACGGTGGCCCGCTTCGCCTACGACCTGGCCCGCCGCCGGGGGGTCGAACGGGGCCGGTCACCCCGGCTCACCGTGTCGGCCAAGACCAACATGCTGCCCGCCACCGACCGGTACTTCTGCGACATCGTGGCCGAGGTGGGCGGGGATTTCCCCGACGTGGAACTCGACCGGTTCATCGTGGACGACATGGCCCATCGCCTCGTCCTGCGCCCCGAGGCCCACGACGTCGTCGTCCTACCCAACCTCTACGGGGACGTCCTGTCCGACCTGGGGGCGGCCACCCTGGGAGGTATGGGTCTGGCTCCGTCCGGCTGCTACGGCGACGGGTTCGCCTACTTCGAGTCGGCCCACGGCACTGCGCCCGATCTGACCGGTCGGCACGAGATCAACCCCACCGCCAGCCTGCTGTCGGCGGTGCTCATGCTCACCTGGCTGGGCCGGACCGGGGCCGCCGATCGCCTCGACGCGGCGGTCACCGCGGTGTACGCGGCCGGCGACCATCTAACCGCCGACCAGGGCGGCACCGCCACCACCGAGGAGATGGCCGGGGCCGTCGTCGCTGCCCTGGCCCCGCTGCCCGGCCCCGCCACTGGCCCGACCACTTCGGTATCGGGCGGTCACCTGGCCTAGGTTTGGGGGTGAGGAACGGCCCGTTTGGGCGTCAGGGGGTAATAGAGATGCGCCACTATTCCTGCGATTCGCACGTGGTGGAGGCCCGGGAAGTGTTTGACGGTCTGGCCGAACGCTTCGGCGACACCGCGCCCCACATCGTCACCGACTGGAACGGCAACCGGGGCGACTGGCTCCTGGTGGCCGACAACCGGCCGGTCCCGGTGGGGCGTCTGGGCATCGCCGGCAACCGCCTCGACGACCCGAAGACCGACGAGCTGATCGCCCGGGGCTACGACGGCCTCAACCCAGGGGTGCGGGACCCGTCGAAACGTCTGGCCGAACAGGACCAGGACGGGGTGGTGGGCGAGGTCATGTACCCCAGCCTGTCGATGTTCACCTTCGCCGTCCCCGACGACCGGATCCGGGCCGCGGCCTTCCGTCAGCACAACGACTGGGTGCTCGACTACTGCGCCCCCGACCGGGACCGCCTGATCGGGATCGGGTGTCTGCCCATCCCCGACGTGGACGCCTGCGTGGCCGAGGTGCGCCGCGCCGGTGGCCGTGGGGTGCGGGGGTTCGCCATCCCGTCCCACGCCCCGATCGAACAGTCGTACGCCGACCCGGTGTACGACCCCCTGTGGGCCGAGCTGGAGGCGATGGACCTGCCCATCACCATGCACATCTTCACCGGGACGTCGTTCGATTGCGGGCTCCCCCCGCATTGGGGCACTCCGGGCGGCACGCTGAAGGGCTACACGATGGCCCACACCACCGTGGCCAACTCCACCATGGACCTGATCTGCGGGGGCGTGGTGGAGCGGTTCCCGGGGTTGAAGTTCGTGCTGGCCGAGTTCGAGACCGGCTGGGTGGCCCACTTCAAGCAGCGGTTCGACCACGCCATCTACCGCACCCCCAGCTTTGCCGTCGACTACCTGACCATGAAACCGTCGGAGTACTTCGACCGGAACTTCTGGGTGACCTTCGAGGACGACCGGGCCGGGATCCTGACCCGGGAGCTGATCGGGGTCGACAACCTCTTGTGGGGGAGTGACTACCCCCACCACGACTCCATCTGGCCCAACTCCATCCCGATCCTGGACCGGATCATGGACGGGGTCCCCGACGCCGAACGGGAACGGATGGTGTGGGGCAACGTCATCGACCTGTACCGCATCGACCCCGCCCGCCTCCCGGCCGGGGCCGGGGTCAGCGCCTGAGGCCGGCCACCGTGACCACCGAGAGCACAGCCACCGAGAGCACAGCCATGGAGAGCACAGCGACCTCCGGCGCCGGCCGGGCCACCCGCCGCCACGCCGCCATCGCCGAGACGATGGCGGCCATCCGCACCCTGGACGCGGAGCACCGGACCCCGACCCGGGCCGGATCCCGGGACGGGGCCCCGATCAGCCGGGACGGGGTGGCCGCCATCCGGGAGCGACTGCTGGCCCTCACCGCACAGACCGACCTGTTCTCCTTGGACGACTACCCACCCCCCGAGCCCGACGAGGCCACCACCAGCTGCCTGTACCGGCTGGCCGAGGACGACGACGGCCGCTTCGCCCTGTACGCCAACGCGTCCCGGGGCGGGGTGTCGACCCCGGCCCACGACCACACCACCTGGGCGGTGGTGGTGGGCTTCGCCGGCCAAGAGCTCAACCGGTTCTACCGACGGGTCTACGACGGTGGGGTGGAGCAGATCGACGAGGCCATGGTGGAGGCCGGCTCCGGGGTGGCCATGCTCCCCGACGACCTCCACTCGATCCACATCGACGGGCCCGCCCTCAACTTTCACTGCTACGGCTTGGCCCTGGAACGGCTCGACGGGCGCCGGTACTACAACGCCAGGACCGGGGAGTGGAAGGTGTTCCCGGCCCATACCGACATCAGGGAGGCCCGGGCGGGCCGGGAATCCGACCGGTGATCCAGCCTTTCGTCGACCCGGCCACCCTGGCCGGCTGGTTGGGTGACGTCGCCCTGGGGCGGGGGGAGCTCGCCCTCCTCGACGCTCGGGAGCAGGGCACGTTCAGCGAGGGGCACCTGTTCCGGGCCGTGTCGGTGCCCCTGTCCCGGCTCGAACTGCTGCTGGAACGTCTGGTGCCCCGGCGCGACACCCGTATGGTGTGGTGCGACGACGACGGCGGCGACCTGGCCGCCACCGCGGCCGCCCGGGCTGCCCACCTCGGCTGGACCAACGGGGCCGTCCTGGCCGGCGGGATCGCCGGATGGGTGGCGGCCGGCCACCAGGTCTATTCCGGGGTCAATGTGCCGTCCAAGGCGTTCGGAGAGCTGGTCGAGGAGTCCTACGGGACCCCACGGGTCAGCGCCGGTGATCTGGCCGCTCGCCAGGCGGCCGGACACGATCTCGTCATCCTCGACTCCCGCCCCATGGGCGAGTTCCGCCGCCGCAGCATCCCCGGCGGGATCGACTGCCCCGGGGCGGAACTGGTGCGGCGGGTGCGGGAGGCGGCGCCGGACCCGGCCACCACGGTGGTGGTCAACTGTGCCGGCCGGACCCGGAGCATCATCGGCTCCCAGTCCCTCATCGACGCGGGGTTGCCCAACCCGGTCTATGCCCTGGAGAACGGGACCATGGGGTGGGAGCTGGCCGGGCTGACCGTGGCCACCGGGGTGGAGACCGAGGCCCCCGAACCCGGCCCCGACGCCCGGGCCTGGGCCCGGGAGGCCGCCGCCGCGGTGGGTGTCCGCTACGGGGTCACGGCGGTGCCGTGGTCGCGGGTGGAGGGGTGGCGGGCCGGGACCGACCGGACCACCCTCGTGTTCGACGTCCGCACCGGGGCCGAGTACCAGGACGGCCACCCGGTCGGGGCCCGTCACGCCCCCGGCGGCCAGCTCGTCCAGGCCACCGACGAGTACGTCGGCACCCTCGGGGCCCGGCTCGTCCTGGTCGACGACGACGGGGTCCGGGCCACCATGACCGCGGCCTGGCTGCGGCGCCTGGGCTGGGCCGACTGCTTCGTGCTGGAACCCGGCGCCCTGGCCTCGGTCGACCCGCTCGTGTCCGGTCCCGAACCCCGCCCCGACCTGGCCCGGACGTCGGTTCCCACCATCAAACCCGCCGACCTCTACCGTCGCCTCGAGCCGGGCGGGTCGGGCGCGGTGGTCGTCGACGTCGACGACTCCGAGAAGTTCCGGCGGCGGGGCCACATCCCCGACGCCTGGTGGGGGATACGCAGCCGTCTCGACCAGGCCCGGGCCCGGATCGGGCCGGCCCGCACTGTGGTCCTGACCTCCAGTGACGGGACCCTGGCCCGCCTGGCCGTGGCCGACGCCCGGGCCCAGTGGCCCGACGCGGAAGTCATGGCCCTGGCCGGTGGTAACAAGGGGTGGCGCCACTCCGGCCTCGAGATGGAACCCGGGTTCGACCGGGCCACCACCTCCCCCGACGACCGCTGGTACAAACCGTACGAGCACGCCGGGGCAGTGGCCGACGCCATGCAGGGCTACCTCGATTGGGAGGTCGCCCTGGTGGCCCAGGTGGCCGCCGACCCGCTGGTGACCTTCCCCGACTGGTCGCAGGGCCTGGCCCCACCGGCGGGGGCCTGAACTCCGGTCCCGGCGGCCCGGGAGGGCCGACCGGGGCCCGGCTCAGTCCACGACACAGGCTCAGTCCACGACACAGGCGGCGGCGATGCTGGAGATGGCCGTGCCCCGGCGGGGCTCCCGGATCTCGTGGCGGTCGTAGCCGTTGGTGACATAGCCGAGGGACAGGCCGGTCTCGGGGTCGACCCAGGCGATCTGGCCCCCGGCGCCGTTGTGGCCGAAGGTCCGGGCCGACACGGTGCGACCCATGCCCCGCAGATTCGTCTTGCCGTCGTCGCCGGCCACCACCACGCCGAGGGCCCGGTTGGCGGGCACGCCCATCGGATCGGGCAGATGGTTGCGGACCCGGCCGGTGGCGTCGGCCAGGACGGCGTCGTCCCAGATGCCGGCCGAGTTGTGCAGGAGCTCCTGGTAGAACAGGGCCAGGTCCACGGCTCGGGCGAAGCCTCCACCGCCCGGGATGCCGACCTCCCGGTTGCCGGCGGTGTTGAACCGTTGCACCACCTCGTCGTTGACTTCGCTCCCGGGCAGCTCCCGCACCCCGAACGCCGCCTCCAGCTCGTCGGGGGTGGCCGGGTCGCCCACCAGCACCAGCTCGGCCAGGTTGTCGTGGTCGTCCGGGTGCAGACCGAGGATCCGGGGCAGGCCGGCCGGGTCGGTGACCCGTTCCTGCACGATGTCGCGGTAGTCGCTGCCGGTGACGATCTCGATGATCTCGGCCAGCACCCAGTGGGCCGAGGTGGGGTGGTACTCGTACCGGGTGCCGGGCTCCCAGTTGAGCCGCCACGACGCCATCCGGGCCCTCCGGGCGTCCCGGTCGGCCCAGATCGCCGGGCCCAGGGGGGCGTGGGGGAAGCCCGAGGTGTGGAGCATCACCTGTTCGACGGTGATCTCCTCCTTGCCGTTCTCGCCGAACTCCGGGAAGTACTTGGTGACCGGCGCGTCCAGCGCCACCGCCCCCTCGCCCAGCAGGGTCCACATGGTGGAAGCCACGAACGGCTTGGTGGCGGAGAAAATGCAGTACCGGGTGTCCGGGTCGGCCTCGCCGAACGTCTCGGCCACCACCAGCTCCCCGTCGCGGGCCAACGCGACCTGCACCGAGGGCAGGAACCCGGCGTCCACCTCGCGCTGGGCGCGGTCCAGCAAGTCCGCCACCTTGGCGTCGTCGATGGGGTTCTTCGTCCGGTCGGTCATCCCAAGACGGTAGATCGCTGAAACGGCCGGCTCGAATCCGTCGGCTAGTATCACCCCGGCCCAGCCGGCCGCGAACGTCACCAGGGCGGACCGCACCGCACCGGAATATCCCCCGATTCGGGTACCTGAATCGGGGGTTGGTGGGGGCCGGGCATTCGAATCCCAAGGAGCTGCCACGCCATGGCCGAGGTCGTCACGTACCTGAACTTCATGGGCACCACCGCCGAAGCGTTCGAGCACTACCGCTCCGTGTTCGGCACCGAGTACCGGGGCGACATCGTCCGCCTCGGCGATGTGCCCTCCCAACCTGGCCAGCCCGAGATGACCGAGGCCGAGAAGGCCATGGTCATGCACGTGGCCCTGCCCATCACCGGCGGCCACGTCCTGATGGGCACCGACGCCATCGAGTCGGCCGGTCACGTCCTCAACCAGGGGAACAACGTGAGCATCATGGTCATACCCGACACCCGGGATGAGGCCGAGCAGATCTTCGCTGGCCTGGTTGACGGGGCCACCGACGTGATGGCCATGCAGGAGATGTTCTGGGGTGACTACTTCGGCTCCCTGTGCGACCGGTTCGGGATCCGCTGGATGATCAACCACCACCCCGCCGAGGACTGACGGCCGGATTCGTCATCGGGGCGTCGGGATCGGCCGCCCACTCCATGAGGCTGCCGTCGTAGACGGCCACGTCGTCCCGGCCGAACAGGGCCAGGCAGAAGGCGTCGACGGTGGCGGCGATCGCTCCACCGCAGTAGGTGATGATGCGGGGGGTGTCGAACAGGCCGGCGGCGTCCAGGGCCCGGGCCATCGTCGCCGGCTCGACGAAGTCTGCGGTCTCCGCCGTGATCAAGCCCCGGAACGGGACGTTGACCGCGCCCGTGATGTGGCCGGGCCGCCCGTACCCGGCGGCGGTGCCGTCGAAGTTGTCGGGGGTGAGGGCGTCGACCAGGCACACCTGGGGTCGGGGGCCGGCCAGATCGGTCACCGCGGCGGCGACGTCGGCCTTGGTGGCCCGGAACCGGATCCAGCCCGGGTCGATGGCGACGGGCACCGTCGGTGATTCCGGTGGGGGCGACGGCTCGTCGGTGAGGGGACGGCCCTCGCCCTCCCAAGCCTCGATGCCGCCCCTCAGGATGGAGCACCGCACACCGGAGCGGTGCAGGGTCCACCAGGCTCGGGTGCACCACATGGTGCCGGAGTCGATGCCGGCCCGGGGGGTGCGGGCCACGAGTACCACCCGGGTGTCGGCGCCGATCCCGAACCGGGCCAGGGTGTCGGCCAGGCGCCCGGCCGGCGGCCACATCCACGGCAGGACGGCGTCAGGATCCGACAGCAGCCCCTTCCCGGAGGCCACGTCGAACGGGTACGAACCCGGTATGTGGGCCCCGGCCACCAGTTCGGCGCCGGGCTGGTTCTCCAGTGACGACGTCAGCTTGGCGGTCACGTCCAGGACCCGGATCTCCGGGTCGTCGAGCCGGGCGGCCAGCCACCCGGTCGAGACGAGATACTCCGGGTGGGTGAGCTCGGTGGGCAGGTCCTCGGCCATGCCCGAGTCTCCTGCACCGGCCCGGCCGTCGTCGAACGCGTGCGGGCCGGATCAGGCGAGCTGGCGCAACTCCGCGTTGCGGACGTAGGTGACCACCACGACCACGAAGGCCACCGCGGACGCCGCCGACATGGTGGTGCCGATCCCCACCCACCGGGCGATCAGGCCCAACACGAGCGCGCCCACGGGGAGGAACCCGGCCTGCACCATGGTGTAGAGCCCCATGACCCGCCCCATGAGCTCCTGGGGGGTGGACGCCTGGATCAGGCCCTGGTTCATGTTGATGTAGAACCCGCCCGTCAACCCCATCACGAAGGTGAGGGGGAACAGCTGCCAGTAGTCGGTGGTCCGGCCCATGAAGAAGGTGAGCACGGCGCCCGCCATCATGGCCCGCTGGAACAGGGCCCCCTTGTTGGCCATGTCGCCCCGGCGCATCACCACCATGGAGGTGATGGCGATCCCCACCCCCATGGCCGCGTACAGGGGGGCGGCGTCGTTGGCGGTGCGGCCCAGTTCCTGTTTCACGAAGGCCTGCAGGGTGACCATGACCGACGGGTTGATGGTGAAGCTCGACACCACGAGCAACCCGAACAGGGTCCGGAGGTGGCGGTCGGCCCAGACATGGCGGAGGGCGTCGAGGGTGTCGACCCACACCGAACGCCGGGGGGCCACCGGTTCGTCACGGTTCGGGATCCGCAGGGGGATCAGGAAGACCAGGCCCGCGGCCAGCAGGACGGCCTGGAAGAAGAAGGCGGCGGCGAACCCGAATCCCTCGGCCACGATCTGCACCAGGACCGGGCCCACGATCATCGAGGCGGTCATGGCCAGGGCGTTCACCGCGATGGCGCCGAACAAGAGGGACCGGTCCACCAGGGCGGGGACCAGGGAGGCCCTCACCGGTTGGCCCACCGCCGCGGCGGCTCCGGCCAGCAGGGCCGAGCCGATCACCAGGCCGAACGTGGCCCGCCCCGAGGCCACCAGCAGGCCGGTGCCCGCCATCACCGCCGAGGCGGCGATCTGGGTGGCGATCAGGATCCGGCGGGGGTCGTAGCGGTCGGCCCAGGCCCCGGCCTGCAGCACCAGGAACAGCGCCGGGATGCCGAGGGCGAAGACCACCAGGCCCTGGCCGCTCTCATCCCGGTTGAGGGCGTCGAGGACCAGGGCGCCGAACACGAAGCGCTGGCCGTTGACGACGATGAAGAAGCCAACGTTGGTGAACCAGAGCCGACGAAAGTTCGCCTGTCGTAACGGGCCGCCGTCCGGTGCGGGGGTCGGATCGTCCCGGGGCTCGGTGGCTGAGGTCACCCGGTCAGTCCAACACAGTGGACCCCACCGAGGCCAAAGACGCCCGGGTCGGAGGGTGGCGCCCGGTGGCCCTCAGTGGCCGGCGTCACCGCCCATTAGCTTGCGGAGCACGTCGGGGTTGAAGCCCGGCTGGCGACTGGCCTCGATCAGGGTCAGTTCCTGGGCGGCGATCCCGTTGGCGGCCGCGGTGATCCGGTCGGCGACGTCGATCGGGATCACCACCGCCCCGTGCCGGTCGGCGTGGATCAGATCACCCGGCTCGACGGTCATGCCGTGCACGGTCACCCGCACCCCGAACTCCTCCACCCGGACGTGGGCGTGCGACGGGCTCACCATCCCGGCCAGAAGCCGGAAGCCGGGGGCGCAGTCGTCGATGTCCCGGATCGACCCGTTGGTGATCACCCCCTGGGACCCCAACCCGAGGTGGATGGAGGTGTTCACCTCACCCCACCACGCCCCGTAGCCGGGCACCGGGTCCAGATCCTCGATGACGGTGATCGTGGGACCGGGAGGCTCGGCCATGTGGTCGTAGTAGGCCAGACGGGTCCTGGTCTGCTCCACCGCCGAACGCTCCGAGGGCACCATGGAGCGGATGGTGGCCGTCCGGGCGAAGCCGACCATCGGCCCCAGCTCAGGTCGGGGCACCACGAAGGGCAGCACCGTGTAGGCCCCGCCCCCGCCCCGCCGTGATGGGGCCACGACCTCGAGGGCGTTGCACACCGTCGGCGTGTCGAGGGCGCGGAGATCTTCGAGGAGGGCGACAGGCAGGGGGCTGGTCATGGGTCCCAGTCCACCGGCTGGCGACGCCACCGGTCAACCGGCTGTGTTGTCGGCTCTTCGGCCGAGGCCTCATCGGGCCGGGTGGCTGGATTTTATGCTGCTTCCCCGGGGTTGCTGGACAGGGCCCGCCACAGGTCACGGTAGCTGTCCCACTGGTAGTCGTCGGTCACCCAACCGGAGGCGACGAGTTCCTCGTGGAGCTGGGGCAGGTGCCAGCACGGCACCCCCATGTCGACATGGTGGGCCAGGTGGAGGCCGACGTTGTAGGGCACCATGAAGAACCGGGCCAGGCGCCCCTGGCGGACCTGGTGGGTGGTGCGCCGTCGATCCGACGAGCGGGTCATACCCCCGTGCTCGGCGATGGCCCGCAGCCGGTTCACCACCCGCCACGAGGTCATCCAGGGCAGGAACCACAGCAGCAGCCACAGCTCCGGGTGGCCGAATGCGGTGGCCACGGCCAGCAGCACCACCTGGAAGCCGAGGATCCGCAGCGCCACCGGACGGGTCCGCTCGTTGCGGGTGCCGCGGAGCAGGCCCTTGAAGATCTTCCAGCCCGACCGGCCGGTGGCGTCCCGCACCAGCTTCCGTCGGAGGGAGGCCCGGGTGATCGGGTAGTTGGCGTACAGGTCGGTGTCAGGCTCGTCCGGACCGAGCTCGTCACGGTGGTGGTCGAGGTGGCCCCGGCGGTACAGCTCGAACGGGACGAACGCGTGGTACGACAGGGCCCAGCGGCCCACGAAGTCGTTGACCTTCTTGTTGGAGAACAGGGTCCGGTGCACGGCTTCGTGGCCGAGGATGTTGAACCGGACGATCGAACGGGTGGCGAGGACGAAACCGGCCGCGTAGGCGGCCGGGTGGTCGGTCCAGGCCACCGCGGCCATGACGGCGATGATCTCGGCCCAGACCGTGCCCACCGCCACCGCGGCCCGGAGATCGGGGATCTCCCGGAGCTCGGCCCGGATCTCGGGGATGGCCTTGCCGTTGGCCAGCAGCCGGTCGGTGGGGAGCACGTCGGGCAGAACCGAATCGGGCGGGACCATACCGCCGAGGCGCGGGTCGACCGGGGCGTCGGCCAACCGGTCGGTCCGCCGGAGCCGGGCGATCGCCGCCCTCGCCTCCTCGCTGAGCCCGGGGTCGAGGCGGGGATCGTCAGCGGCCTCCACCGGGCTGGTGGCCGAGGGACGGGACGTGGGCACCGGGGGGGTCATGGCCACCAGAGTACGCCACGGCCGCGGTGGTCGTCACATTTTGCGGACGGTTGTCTACGATCTGTGACGTCGAGGGCCTGGGGGAAGACGGCCCGGCTCGGGCACACTGGCGACATTCCCGACTCAGCCGACCCCCGACCGGACCCCAAGGAGGTACTCGACGACGAGAGCCTCGGCATCCGCCCCCTGACCGCCCGGTCGGTTATCGCCTCGATGCTCCTCGGTTCCAACCCACCGGTCCTGCCCACCCGGGTGCTGGTGGCGTCGGCCGAGCTGTTCGGTGTCTCGGAGTCGGCCGCCCGCACGGCGATCTCGCGCATGGCGGCGGCCGGTGAGCTCGAGGTGGCCGACGCCCGTTACCGCCTCATCGGTCCCCTCCTCGACCGTCAGCGGAGCCAGGACCGGGGTCGCAGGGGCGACCGGCGGGCCTGGGACGGTGGCTGGGTCCTGGCGATCATCCCGGCGGGCCGCCGGGCCGCCTCCGACCGGGCCCGCCAGCGGGCCGCCCTCCTGCGGGTCCGGATGGGCGAGGTCCGGGACGGCGTCTGGGCCCGACCGGACAATCTGGGGGAGCTGGCGTTGCCCGACGAACTCATCCGGGGCCGCTACGCCCCCGAGGGTCCGATCGACCCGGCCGACCTGTGGGACCTCCGCCGCTGGAGCCGCGAGGCCGAGGCCCTCATCGAGAGGCTGACCGGACTGACCTCCGGACTAGAGGCCGGCGGGACCGACACCCTGGCCAGGGGCTTCATGGTGGCCGCGGCCGGGCTGCGGCTGTACCGCCGTGACCCCCTGCTGCCCGACGAGTTGCTCCCCACCGGTTGGCCCGGGGAGCGGCTGCGGGTCGCCTACGACCAGTTCGACACCGCCTACCGGGAGGTCCTGCGCGGTTGGTTCCGTTCGGTGGCCCCCGGTCCCACCGGAACCGGTATCGCCGACGGTACGTTCGGCCCGGCCCTGTCCCTCGACGCCTGACGGGCCGCCCCGTCCGGTTGGGCCGTCCCCCGATGACCCTGTCTTTCCCAAGACCCTGTCTTTCCCAAGACCCTGTCTCCCCCAGGACACTGGGACGATCTGCCCAGTGAGGCATCCGCGACCCCCGTTCGGATGTTGGCGTCTGCATAAGGGTTGCGAACAGACGGGAGCACAACATGGCGCTGGCACTGATGGCCTTCCTGTTCGGGTGGCTGGTCATGGGCTGGTTGACGTGGCGATGGCGTCGGTTGCTGATCACACCGGCCGAATGGGCGAAGCTCGTCGACCACGACCAAGACCTGCGCGCCCTCGAAGCCGACAACGCCAATCTCCGAGCCCGGATCGTCGGCCTACTGTGCGACCTGGACACGGCCAGGGCCGATCTCGTCACCACCACCCACGACGCCGCCCCGGACCGGGGCCGGGCCGTCCACCCGTGCCCCTGAACGACGCCCGGGTTCACCACCGCCGGCCGCAGTCAGCGGCTGCGGCCGATGGCCACGAAGAGGCTGGCCGGTCCCGGGGCGAACGCCCATGAGCCCGCATCGACCCCGCCGGAGCCGGCGGCCGCGGTGCGGGCGGCGAGCAGTGCTTCGGCCGGCCCGAGACGGTTCCGGAGGCCCTGATGGACGATCAGCATGGCCTCGACGACGGCGCGGTCGGGGATGACGGTGACCGGGGCGATCACCGACCCCACGCCAACCTGGAGCAGGGCCGAGGCGGTGCCGATGAGTTCGTCGCCGGCGTGGACCGATGACCGGCCGGCATCGCACGCCGGCAGGACGACGACCTCGGGGGCCCGGCCGATGCTCTCGATGTCGAGCACCGTCATAGGCCCGTCGGCCAGTTGGAGTGACGACAACATCGGGTTGTCCGATCGCATGACGCCGTGGGCGCCCAAGTGCACCAGATCGGTGTGGCCCATGGCCTCCACCACGGCGGCCACCGTGGCCGCCCGCCCCTTCAGCACCGCGGCCCCGGGGTGGATCCGGGCCAGGGCGTCGACCTCGTCCTCGGCCGCCTCCAGGTCCGGCCCGGCCACCAGCAGGGGTGGCCGGCCGGCGGCGACGTCGGGGTGGGGCCGCCCGGGCCGGGGCCCCCGGTCCCCCGAGGCGTGACCCGACCACAACCAGGCGCTCGGGCTCACCGTGGTGGCCCGCCGGGCGGGCCGCGGTAGGACCCCCCACGGCAGACCCTGGAGGGCACCCGTGGGCACGACGACCAGGGGACCGTCGGGCCAGGGCCGGTCGCCGAACAGCAGGTCGTCGATCCGGGCGGCGCTGGACGCCAGGGCAGCGGCCAGATCGGGTCGCCGCACCCGGCCGGCGCCGACCGGCCCGGCCCCCGGTCGGCGGGTGCCCCCCGTCGGCCCGTCGCCCCGGCCCGCCGCCCGGTCACTGCCCGGGTGGGTGGCCTCGGCCCAGGCGTAGGCGGTGCGGGTAATGACCGACCGGAGCTGCAGCGCCGCCGCTATGACCTCGACCGCGGGGCCCAGGCGCCGGTGGTGGACCCCGTCGTCCTCGACGTCGAGGCGGTGGAGGCGGCCGTCGATCTCGACGAACTCCACCAGTTGGGTCCCGTCCCGGCGGAGCGCCTCGATCACCTGTTCCGGCTCCACAGTGGCCACCGGCAGGCCCTGCCCGGATCGGCGCCGGGCCAGGTGGCGGACGGCCCGTTCCCGACGCGCCACCTCGTTCTCGAACGACGCCGAGTTGGCCTCGTCGGAGACCGTGAAGGCGTCGGCGTGGGCCTGGCGGAGGGCGGTGAGGGCGGCGGCGAGGCCCGGACTGCCGGTCGGCCGGTCGGCGTGCACGAAACTGCCGGCATGCCAACGGTCGGCCCAGGCGAACAACACCCGGGGGTCGGGGGAACGGATGGCGAGACGGAGCCCGAGGTCCATCAGATCGGTGCCACCGGCCGACGCCGAGGCCCGGAGCTCGGTCGAACCGAGCCGGGCTCGATGTTCCTCGATCGCCCGCATGCCGCGGTCGGCGGCGTCGAGGGCGGCCAAGTCGTTCCCGTCGAGCTCGGCCCGCAGGGCGGCGGCGTAGGCCCGGGTGGCCTGGACCAGCAGTGACGCCCCGTCCCGGGAACCGACCACGGCGTCGTAGTGCTCCCGGGCCAGGTCGACCCGGTCGAGGCGGGCCCACAACCGGCCGGCGTGGAGTTGGGCGTCCAGGGCCTCGCGCTGCCATCCCGCCGCCACCATGGCCTTGGCGGTGGTGGCGGCCCGGTGGGCCAGCTCGTCCAGGGGGAGCAGCTCGATCCCGTCTCCGACCTGACCGGCGGCCAGGTCGAGCTGCTGGCTGATGGCTCGAAGGGCGACATGGTCGGCCATGGCGGCCCAACCGGCCCGGTTCGACAGATCGAACAGGGTCCGGGCCGCCTCGGCTTCGCCGGCCGACGCGGCCGCCTCCCCGTTGGTGAGGTGGATCCGGGCGGCCAGGAGCCGGGCCTCGGCCTCGGCCAGACGGTTGCCGGTGTCGATGGCGGCCCGGGTGGCCCGCCGGGCCGCGGCGGCAGCGTCGATGAGCAGTCCGGCCACGAACAGCACGCTGGCGTGGTCGGTCTCCAGCGCCACCATCAACCGGCGAGGTGAGCCGACGAGCCGGTAGGCGTCCCGGGCTTCGTCGAACCAGCGGAGGGCCTCCGGGACCCGGCCCGCCCGCCCGGCCAGGTAGCCGAGGTTGTGGGCGGCCCCGGCCGCGATCATGGGCTGTTCGAGCCGCTCGGCCAGCACCACCGCGGTCCGGCAGTCCGCCTCGGCCTGGCCGGAACGGCCGAGCATGATGGCCACCACGGCCCGGTTGACCAGCAGCCGGGCCATGGTGTGGTCGTCGTCCGGACCGATCGGCCCGGCCGCCTCGTCCAACAGCCGCGCCGCCTCCACCGGGCGGCCCCGGTGGATCTCCATGAAGCCGCGCTGCATCGTGAGCCGGCCCCTTCCGGCCGGGGTGGTCAGGCCCGACTCGGCCGATCCGAGCTCGGTCTCGGCTCCGGCGTCGTCGCCGGCGGTCATCAGCACCGCGGCCAGGCTGATGCGGATCTCGGCCCTCAGCTCGTCGCTGGGGGCGATGGCCACCGCCCGGCCGAGCGACTCCACGGCCCCGACCACCTCGTCGAGCTCGCTCTGGGCCCGGCCCTGGGCCCAGAGCCATCGCGCCCGGTCGGCCGGGGTGAGGTCGGTGCGGGCCAACTCCTCCCGGCACCACACCACCACCTCCCGGGGGCGATTCTGGACGTTGTTCAGCGCGTGTTGTGACCGGTCCATCACCGGTCCCCTCCCTCGGCGACCCGACCAGTTTGCAGGATTCTCCCCCGGACGGCGAAGGGAACGTCACCAAGGGTCGGGCCCGGGCCGGCCGTGCGATGCTCGTGGTGGCGCCGGCGGCCCGGCTCCGAGCCGGGAACGATCTCGTATCTGAGGGCCGCTTCCGCGCTCAAGTCAGCCAGGAACGTAATTGACCGGCGGAGGGAGACCATGGTGCGTAAGGGCAACAACCGGGGCGGGAACGGCCGGAATCCACGGAAGAACGACGATGACCGGCAGCATCACTGCCACCCGGGTTGGCACGAACGGGTCCACTATGCCACCGGGCTCGGTGGCGGCGCCTTCGTCTACGAGCCGGGGGAACTGGTGGTGGCCGGCGATGAGGCCGTGGTCAAGGAGGTCGTGCACATCTGCGGCTCCGGGAGCGAGGTGCGCCCCCTGTTCGCCGGCCTGTCCCTGATCACCGGGGCCGACGATTCGGTGCGGGCGGCCCGGGCGTTGCAGGTGCGGGGCATCCGGGCCCAACCCAACCATGTGGTGTTCGCCGACCCGTCCGGCGCCGACGTGTTCGCCAATCCGGCCACGTTCGCCAATCCGGCCACCTTTGCCAATCCGGCCACGTTCGCCAATCCGGCCACGTTCGCCAATCCGGCCACCTTCGCCAATCCGGCGACCTTTGCCAATCCGGCCACGTTCGCCAACCCGGCCGGGCTGGCTTCGGTCATACCCGAGGCGTTCGGCACCTACGATCCCCCCATCGTCCCCGGCCGGATCCCCCGCCAGACCCTGGCCATCGCCACCCCGGCCCCGGCGGGTCAGGCCCACCGGCCCGACGATCCCGCCCCGGACACCGGTCGCCGGGTGCTGGTGCTCGACACCGGACTGGCCGCCGGTCCCTACCGTCCGGATTTCGTCGGCACCACGCTCCCGGTGGACGGCGATCCCGACACCGACCAACCCGATGAGAACGCAGACGGCATTTGCGACACCGCGGCCGGCCACGGCACCTTTATCGCCGGGATCATCGACCAGATGGCCCCCGGTACCGAGATCCTGATCGACCGGGTCCTGTCCACCACCGGGGTCGGCAACGACGCCGACATCGCCGAGCGCCTGGTCGAGCTGGTCACCACCCGGGAGATCGACGTCGTGAACCTGTCGTTCAGCGCCTACACCATGGACGACGAACCGCCCCTGGCCCTCCAGGAGGCCCTGAGCCATGTGGCGATGGCCAAGCCGGACGTCCTGGTGGTCGCCTCGGCCGGGAACTCGGCGTCGAGCCGTCGCACCTGGCCGGCCGCCCTGCCCGGGGTCATCTCGGTCGGGGCGTTGGGGCCGCTCGGCCCGGCCCCGTTCACCAACTTCGGTCCGTGGGTTCGGGCCTGCGCCCCCGGGGTCAACATCATCAGCCGCTACTTCACCCAACCAACCGACGGGTCCCCCATGGTGCCCGACGACGGCCAGGACGTGGCGTTCGACGGCTGGGCTGCCTGGAGCGGCACCTCGTTCGCCGCCCCGGTGGTGATCGGCGCCCTGCTCCAGCACCAGCGGGCCACCGGCCGCAGCCTGCCCGACTGCGTCCGGGCCCTGATCGACGATCCCCAGGCTGCCCGGATGCCGGCACTGGGAACCATCGTCAACGCCCATCCCTGATACCGGAAGGGACGCCCGGGCGTCCCCCGGAGGAGACCGCCGATGACCACCCGCGTCCCCCCATCCCCCGCAACCCGCCCGACGCCGGAGGTGGCCGTCGGGGCCAGGCCGTCCCGGGGCCGGCCTGGTCCGTTCCGGCGTGGGCGCCGACGCTCCGGTCTCCGGCCCCGTTGCGGGGGCCGTGACGTCAGGGCCGAGATCGGTGGCACGTCGAAGGCCGCCGTCCGGGGGGCTTAGGATGGCTCCCGTGACCGAACTGGCGAGCCTGGTGGCGCAGGCGCGGGACGGTGACCAGCGGGCCTGGGACCAGCTGGTTGACCGGTTCTCGCGCCTGGTGTGGCACGTGATCCGGGGATTCCGGCTGGCGGACGCCACCGCTGAAGACGTATCCCAGACCACCTGGCTCCGCCTGGCGGAACACCTCGACCGGATCCGGGAACCCGACCGGCTCGGGGGATGGCTGGCCATGACGGCCCGCAACGAGTGCCTCCGGGTCATCAGGACCAGCGGGCGGGAGCAGGCCCGGGCCGACACCGATCTCGATCTGACCGACGTCGACGAGAACCCGTTCGCCCGGGTCGAGAACACCGACCGTGACGCCGTACTCTGGCGGGCGTTCACCACCCTGGCCGAGGGCTGCCAGAGGCTGCTGCGGCTGCTCATCACCGACCCCCCACTGCCGTACGCCCGGATCTCGGCCTTGTTGGGGATGCCGGTGGGGAGCATCGGCCCCACCCGGGCCCGGTGCCTGGAGAAGCTCCGCGCGATCCGCGGGATCGCCCAGATCGGACCGGAACGATGAGCGACCAGGACGACGCCCGCACCGTCGATCCGGTCGAGCCCGCCGACGCCGCCCTGCTCGACGAGCTGGGACGGGCGATCGAGCGGTTCGACGACGTACCCGACCGGGTGGTGGCCGCCGCCCGTGGTGCCTTCACCTGGCGCACCATCGAGCGCGAGCTGGCCGAGCTGGAGTTCGACGCCTCCGTGCCGGCCGGGGTCCGCAACGCGCCGGCCGGACCGACCAACTCCGCCTTCCTCAGGTTCGTGGCCGGTCGGGCCGTCGTCGAGGTCGAACTGGTGGAGGGGGCCGCCGTCGGCCAGGTCGAGCCCCCGGGGGTCACCCTGATCATCGACACCGCCAACGGTCAGCAGCGTGTGGTCGAGAGCGACCCGGTCGGTCAGTTCAGCGTGTTCGATCTGCCCGGCGGGCCGACCCGGATCCAGCTCACCGCCGGAGACGGGGTGGCCGTGGTCACCGACTGGTTCACCGTGCCACCCTCGTCCTGAAGCCGGTCAACCGGGGACGGGGGAGGTCGGGCGGCCGGTCACCGGGCCCGGGCCACCACCTCGGCCACGGAGCGGCCCAGTGATGAGCGGGGCACGGTGCGCTGCACGTCGGCGGCGTCGAGCCATTCGGCCCGGTCGGTGATCTCCCGGGACACCGTCTTGCCGTACCGGAGGTCCTTCACCACCACCGTGCCGGCCCCGAACTCGTCGCTACCGGCGATCACGGCCGCGGGGGCGTTACGGCGGTCGGCGTACTTGAGCTGGTCGCCCAGGTTTTTCTTGGCCCCCAGGTAGAGCTCGGCGTCGATGCCGTGACGGTGCAGGTCGGAGACCATGGCCTGGTAGTCGGCCAGACGGTCCCGGTCCATCACCGTGACCACCACCGGCCCTTCGACCTCGGTGGCGTCGGTGCGGCCGAGGGCCTCCAGGGCGGCCAGGAGACGGTCGATACCTACCGAGGCCCCACAGGCCGGGGTCTCCTGGCCGGTGAAACGCTGCACCAGGTCGTCGTAGCGGCCGCCACCGGCCACCGAACCGAACGAGCGTCGTTCACCGTCGGCGTCGGTCTCGAAGGTGAGGGCGGCCTCGAACACCGGGCCGGTGTAGTAGTCGAGACCGCGCACCACGGTCGGGTCGATCACGGCCCGGTCGCTGTCGATACCCATGGCGGTCAGCAGGGAGTCGATGGTGGTCAGACCCTCGATCCCCTCGGTACCCGACCCCTGATCGCCCACCAGGCCGGCCAGCCGGTCGATCACGTCGGACCGGGTGCCGGGGCCGTCACCGGAGGCCTGGTCGCCGGGTTCCCCGGCCGAGACGAAGGCCAGCACATGGTCGATCTGGTCTGGGTCGAGGCCCACCCCAGGGGTGAAGTCGCCACTATCGTCCATGCGTCCGGGCCCGAGGAGGAGGCGCACACCGTCCCGGCCCACCCGGTCGAGCTTGTCGACCGACCGCAGCACGTGGGACCGCAGGGCCCGGGTGGCGGCCGGGTCGTCGCCGCCGATTCCGGCCCCGTCCAGGACGCCGTTCAGGACCCGCCGGTCGTTGATGCGGATCTGGTAATCGCCGGCCGGGATGCCGATCGCCTCGAGGACCTCGGCCAGGATGCTGCACGCCTCGGCCTCCACCCCCATGGAGCGGCTGCCGACGGTGTCGAAGTCGCACTGGAGGAACTGGCGGAACCGGCCGGGACCGGGCTTCTCCCGCCGGAACACGGGGCCGATCTGGTAGCGGCGGAAGGGCAGGGCAAGCGTGTTGCGGTGCTCGGCCACGTACCGGGCCAGGGGGGCGGTGAGGTCGTACCGGAGGGCCAGCCACTGGTCGTCGTCGTCTCGGAGGGCGAACACCCCGGCGTCGGGGGCGTCGACGTCGGGCAGGAACTTGCCCAGGGCGTCCAGATATTCGACCACGGGGGTCTCCAGGGTCTGGAACCCGTGGCGCCGGTAGACGCCGACCACCGTGTCGATCATCTCCCGCCGCTGGTTGGCCAGCCGGTCGGTGGTGTCGACGAACCCTCGGGGCAGCCGTGCTCGTGGTCGACTGTGCTTCCTGCTCACGTCCCGATCTCGCCTGACTGCTCCGACCGTCCGGCCCCGACCCCCGGCTCGGGCGTCGGCGGCAGGGTGGGCGGCACACCTGGTACTGCAGATGGGACTTGAACCCATGAACCCCAGATCCACAATCTGGTGCTCTAGCGTACTGAGCTAGGGCAGCTTGAAGGCCTGACTCTACTGGCGGGGGGCGGTGCTGACACCGCAGTTTGCCGGTCCTTAGTGGCCGTGGGGGGCGACGACGGCCCGGCCCGTGAGCTTGCCGGCCTCGAGGGCCTCGTAGGCGTCGGGGGCCTGGTCGAGGGTGTAGTACTCGACGTCCGGGCTGATCTGACCGGTCCGGTACAGGTCGACGACCTCGTGGAGATCCTCGATGGTGCCCCAGTAGGTGCTGGTCAGTTCCACCTCGTAGGGCACCTCGTAGAAGCGCCACAAGTAGGAGCCGTTGGCGATGCCGACCACCGTCCCCCGACCCTGGGTGGCCACGGTCCGCATGGCCAGTTGGACCGTGGCGTCGACGCCCACGAAGTCGAACACGGCGTCCACCCCCCGGCCCCCGGTCAGCTCCCGGATGGCCTCGGCCTGGCCCTCACCTCCGGCGACGGTGATGGCCCCCCGGTCGGCGGCCCGGGCCATGGCCTCCTCCCGGGTGTCGGTGGCGATCACGTTGGCCCCGGTGATGGCGGTCAGGATCTGGACCGCCACCTGGCCGAGCCCGCCGAGGCCGATGACCAGGGCGGTGCTGCCCCCCCGGCCGAGCCTGGACAGGGACAACTTGATGGCGTGGTAAGGGGTGAGCCCGGCGTCGGCGAGGGGGGCGGCGGCCACCGGGTCGGCGTCGCCGAGGGGCACCAGGTTGCGGGCCGGCACGGCCACGTACTCGGCCATGCCACCGTCGCGGCCGAGACCGGCGGCCAGGTAGGGCATCGTGGCCGCGTTCTCGCAGTAGGTGTCCTGGCCCCGCGAGCAGGCCCGGCAGTGGCCGCACCCGATCGGTCCGTAGACCAGGAAGGCGTCGCCGACGTTCACCCCGTGCACACCTTCGCCCAGCTCCTCGACCCAGCCGGAGCTCTCGTGGCCGAGCACGAAGGGGGGCGCCAGCTGGGGTGGGCCCGTGGCGGGGGTGAAGCCGCGGTACACCGAGATGTCGGAGTGGCAGGCGCCGGCCCCGGCCACCTTCAACAGCACCTCACCCGGCCCCGGGGAAGGTCGGGGCACCTCGCGGAGCACCGGGGCGGACTGGTAGGCGTCAAACACGAGCGCTTTCACGGCGTCCTCCTTCGGATGGCCCCGGGTGGAGGCGGGCCGTCCACCCCGGAGCGTAGTCAGGTTCCGGGACCCGGGGCCCGGCGACGGGGAATGGCCCTCGGCCGAAGAGCGGGCTCGTACTACTAGAGGTAGCGGTAGACGTCGGCCGGTTCCAGGCCGCGTTGGATCATCATCACCTGGACCCAGTAGATGAGCTGGGACATCTCTTCGGCCAGCTCCTCGTCGGTGCCGTGTTCGCCGGCCAGCCACACCTCCCCCGCCTCCTCCAGCACCTTCTTGCCGGTGGCGTGGAGTCCGGCGTCGAGGGCGGCCACGGTGCCCGAACCGTCGGGACGTTCCGAGGCCCGGGTGGCCAGGAGCTGGAACAGGGAGTCGAAGTCGTGGGGGTCTGACACCCCGTCAGGATGTCATACCCCGGCCGGAGACCCACCCCGTCAGTCGAGCGACCGGTACACGCCCCGCAGGATGGTGTGGGCCCGGTCGTCGCCCACGGTGCCCTCGCCCATCCGGTTCATGACGTAGGCCATGGTGAACCGGTCGTCGAGGTCGTTCACCACCAGGGAGCCACCCCAGCCGCCCCAGTAGCAGACCCGCGGGTTGGGGCTGATCGGGGCCTTCGGCGAGTTGAGACCGTAGCCCACGCCGAAGGTGACGCCGATGCCGAGCACCAGGTCCCGGCCGGCTGCCTGGACGTCGAAGATCCGGTCGACGGTCTCCGACGAGAGCAGGTCGACGCCGCGGGCGGACCCGCCCGCCGACACCGGGCTCTGGGCCACGGCCACGCTCCGGGCGTTCCCGTGGCCGCCGGCGGCCGGGAGTTCCGCCCGCCGCCAGGGGATGGTCCAGGAGTCCTCGGCCGTCATCCGGGGGTTGGCGGCCCGGTAGGGGATCGAGTCCTTCGGCGGGGCCGGTGGCGGTGGGGCCGTCGGTGTCGGCCCCGGTGCGGCGGGGGCGTTGCCGGCGGTGGCCGCCTCCCGTCCCCACACCAGCGGCGGGGCCGGGATCACCAGCGCCACCCGGTCGTCGCATTCGGGTGGGGTGCCGATGTGGAAGTCGGCCTCCAACGGTCCGGCGATCTCCTCGGCGAAGAAGGTGCCCACCGACCGTCCGTCGACCCGACGCACCACCTCGCCCACCAGGTTGCCCTGGCTGATGCCGTGGTAGCCGGATCGGCTGCCCGGCTCCCACCACGGGGCCTGCTCGGCCAGCAGGCCCGTCACCTTGTCCCAGTCGTACAGGTCGGTCACGTCGAGCCTGACGTCCCAGGCCGGCAGGCCGGCGGTGTGGGACAGCAGGTGCCGGACCAGCACCTGCTCCTTGCCCCCCTGGGCGAACTCGGGCCAGTAGTCGGCCACCGGTGCGTCGACGTCGACCAGCCCCCGGCTCGCCAGGACCAGCAGAGAGAGGCAGCTCATCGTCTTGGTGGAGGAGAAGACGTTGATGATCGTGTCCTCCCGCCAGGGTTCGGTGCCGGCCTCGTCGAGGGTGCCGCCCCACAGGTCCACCACCAACTCACCGTCGCGGACCACTGCACACGAGGCCCCGACGTCGCCGTTCTTCTGGAAATTCTCGGCGAACGCGTCCTTCACCGCCCCGAACCCGGGATCGCACCTGCCGCTGATCTCCACGCTGGTCGGCCCGTCCCCGGAGCCCGGTCCGGTCGCCGATTCGCTCGTCTGTTCCGTCACGTCTGCCGTCCCTTGGTCGTCCGCCCCGTACGCGGGCCCGGCCCTGAGAATCATGCCTCGACCCGGACCGGGGCAAGCTGAGACCGCCGATCCCGCCGACTAGCCTCCAGGGCCTATGTCCCGTTCCGTCCGAGTCGAGCGCGCCTCGACCGTCGCCGCCGGTCTCGGTGGGGCCCCGACCCCGGCGCCGGTGGCCGTCATCGGTGGGGGGCAGCTGGCCCGGATGATGCAGCCCGCGGCGGTGGCTCTCGGTGTGCCTCTCCGCCTCCTGGCCGCCGCCCCCGACGAGAGCGCGGCCCAGGTCATCGCCGATGTGGTCATCGGCACCCACACCGACCCCGGGGCCGTGGCCCGGGTGGCCGACGGGGCCCGGGTGATCACCTTCGACCACGAGCACGTTCCCCCGGACGTCCTGGCCGCTGTGGTCACCGACGACACCCCGGCCCACCCCCCGGCCGGGGCCCTGATCCACGCCCAGGACAAGCTGGTCATGCGGGCCCGGATGGGCCGGGCCCTTCCCGACGATCCCCGAGTCGGGCAACCCCGGTGGGCGGTTGTCACCGGACGGGCCGGGCTCGACCGGTTCAGGGCCGCCCTGGACGGCCCAGTCGTGGTCAAGACGCCCCGCGGCGGTTACGACGGCCACGGCGTGCTGTTCCTCGACGGACGGTCGGGACTGGCTGGGCGGTCGGAGCTCGACGAGTGGTTCGGTCGGTTCCCCGATGGTCTCCTTGTGGAGGAGGCGGTGCCCTTCGTGCGGGAGCTGGCCGTGCTGGTGGCCCGCAACCCGTCGGGTGGGACGGCGGCGTGGCCGGTGGTGGAGACCGTCCAGGTGGACGGGATGTGCGCCGAGGTAACCGCCCCCGCCCCCGGCCTCGATCCGGACCTGGCCCGGGCGGTCACGACGGCCGCGGTGGCCGTCGCCGGGGACCTGGGGGTCACCGGGGTCCTGGCCGTCGAGGGTTTCGAGACCACCGACGGCCGGTTCCTGGTCAACGAGCTGGCCATGCGACCCCACAACAGTGGGCACTGGACCATCGAAGGGGCGGTTACCTCCCAGTTCGAGCAGCACCTCCGGGCCGTACTCGACCTGCCCCTCGGCGATCCGGCCCCCCGGGCCCCGTGGTCGGTCATGGTCAACGTCATCGGCCGCCACCAGGACCGCGACCCCTTCGGCCGCACCGCCGCCGCCATGGCCGCCGATCCGGGTGCCAAGATCCACGCCTACGGGAAGACCCCCCGCCCGGGCCGGAAGCTGGGCCACGTCACCGTGGTCGGCCACGACCTCGACGAGGTTCGGGCCCGGGCCCGGGGGGCTGTGGCCCGCCTTCACGACCAGCTCGACGACCGATCAGCCGCCACGGGTGAGGAGACCAGATGACCAGTTTGGCCGAGCAGGGTGACCCGGGGCCCCGGGTAGGCCTGGTGATGGGGTCGGATTCGGACTGGCCGACGATGTCGGCGGCGGCCGAGATCCTCGGTCGATTCGGGGTGACCCACGAGGTCGACGTCGTCTCGGCCCACCGGATGCCCGAGGACATGATCGCCTACGGCCGCACCGCCTCGGAACGGGGTCTGGCCGTGATCGTGGCCGGGGCGGGCGGAGCCGCCCACCTGCCGGGGATGCTGGCCTCGGTCACCCCCCTCCCCGTCATCGGGGTGCCGGTGCCGCTGGCCCATCTCGACGGGCTCGACTCCCTGCTGTCCATCGTGCAGATGCCGTCCGGGGTGCCGGTGGCCACGGTGTCGGTAGGCGGGGCTGCCAACGCCGGCCTGCTCGCGGTGCGGATCCTGGCCGCCGGGTCGGACCCCGAAGCGGGCCGTCTCCGGGCGGCCATGGTCTCCTACCAGGAGGAGTTGCGGGCGATGGCCACCGCCAAGGGCGAACGGCTCCGGACCACCGTCGCCGATCAGGCCCTCACCCGCGGGCCTGGATCCCATCAGGCCCTCACCCGCGGGCCTGGATCCCATCAGGCCATGACGTAGACCGGGGTGCCGTTGGGGAGCACCCCGGGCAGGTACTCGGCGATCGACATCGGGACCCGCACGCACCCGTGGCTGGCGGGATAGTTCGGCACCGACAGGGCTCCGTGGAAGGCGATCCCCCCGTTGAAGTACAGGGGGTTGTAGAGCCGGCCGATGTCCAGGCTCGACTCACGCCAGCCGCTGATCCGGCGGCTGATGACGAAGTCGCCGAGGGGGGTCTCCGACTCACCCGAGTAGCTCTCGTTCTCCCAGGGCACCCCGCTGCCGGTGGAGACGTGGCTGATCAGCACCGGGGTGCCGTTGCCCGGGTCGTACACCTTCAGGAGCTGTTGGGAGATGTCGACCTCGACCCAGCGGACGTCGGCTGACCGTTCCGGACCGCCGATCGAGCCGTCCTGCAGCTTGCGCCAGGACTCCTCGTCCAGTGGGCCCCAATCCCCGTCGACGGGGACGCCGGCCAGCTTCTCCAGGGCCCAGACCGCCTGGATGGTCGAAGTGCCGTACTGGCCGTCGACGGGACCCGGATCGAACGGCGAGTCGGCCAGCAGTTGCTGGATCTCGGTCACGGCCGGGCCGGAATCCCCCTGGTGAGCGACGGGGCCGTCGTACCGGTAGGTCTCCAGGGCGGCGACCGTGGCCTCATCGACCGCGCCTGTCACCGGCAGGCCCACCAGGCCCTGGAAGGCGGACACGGCGGCCACCGTGCGACCCCCATAGGAGCCGTCGGCCGGACCGGGGGCGAAACCCAGTTCGCCGAGCCGGGTCTGGAGGGTCTTGACCACCCCACGGTCCGGGGCGTCGGGGTCGATTGGGGCCAGGGGGGCCGGTGCGGGCTCGGTGGTGCTGGTCGTGGGCGCCGCGGTGGTCGTCGTGGGCGCCGCCGTGGTCGACGGGCTGGTGGTCTCCCCGACGCTGGTGTCGGTGGTCGGGTCGCCCTCGACCACCTCGACCCGCTGGGTGTCGACCGGGGCCGCCGAGGTGGGGGTCGACGTGGAGCTGGGGGCGGCCGCCGCCTGATTCACCGAATCGTCGCCGCAGGCCGCCCCGAGCAGGCCGACAGCGGCCACGATCGCGGCCAGTCGGACCGCCGGCCGTGAGGCCGCCCGCGGTCGAGCTGGAGATGGTCCTGACACTTCGTCTGTCACGTTGCCGCCTGCCCCTGGTGGTGTCCGCACGCACGTCCAAGAGGGTCTTGAACCGTTCGTCGGATCGCCGTTGATCCGACGAGGGAAACGTCCGGTCCCTTCGTCATCGGCTGAGACGCCCGAGCCTCGCCGATCGTTGCATGACGATTCAGCAACGACCGGATCAGATCGGGATTGCCCGAGGGTGGTTCGTCAGACGACCCCCGGACGACGCTCAGGTTCGAATCCGGTCAGTGTAGGGCCTGTAGCCCTGGGCGTTTCCCGGGGTGTGGCATTCGTCACGGCCTCCCGGGTTCTGGTGTCTCGGGGGCGCGGTCCCCGCCTCAGGACGTCGAGCAGGAGGGGTCGGACCCCACGGGCGAAGGTGAACAGGTCGCCCATGCTGGGCCGGGACAGGCCCACCGCGGCCAGCGGACCGAGCAGGTCCTGACGGTACGACCGGATGGTGTTGACCGACAGGCCGGTCAAGAGCGCCACCTGACGGTAGGAGGGCGGCTCGTCGAACCTGAGCAGGGCCCGCCACACCTTCACGTGGCCACCGTGCTGGACGAGCCGTTCCAGGGGAGGTCGACCCGGCCGCAGGGCGTCCCTGGAGCCAAGCCATGGCCGGAGGACCGGGTCGACGGTGACCTCCGGGCCTCGGAGGACGCGGTGGACGGCCTCGACCACGATGGCCGGCGACGACCGGGCCACCGCCCCCCAGGGCCGCAGCGTCTCCCAGGCCACCCGGACGACGGGCGACGGGCAACCGGCGGGATCGGTGCGGACCAGGAACACCAGGGCCGATTCGGGACACCAGCGACGGAACCACACCGCCCCGTCCAGGCCGGACACGTCGCCGGTCATGGCCTCGGGATCCACCACCACCACGTCCGGGGGCTGGGGGTGCGACCGGCGGGCCTCGTGAAGGGCCTGGTCCGGTGCGGTCAGCCGCATCGAGTGGTGGTCCCGGTGGAGGAGCCGGTGATCCAGGACGTCGGCGAACCTGCCGGCGATGTCGATCAGCACGAGTTCGGTCACAGGCGTCGGGCTCCGATCCGGGAACGTCCGCGGAACGGGACGGACCCCGAGTGTGATCGGAGCGGGGTTTCCGGAACGCAACCCCGTCCTACCGCTCATCGGTGTTGTTGGCTCTTCGGCCGGGGCCTCATCGCGGTGTTGTTGGCTCTTCGGCCGGGCGTCGCTGCCGCCCGGGTCCGATCCTGGGTGGGTGGCCCGATCGAGGCGGGACCCACTGCGCTGAGCGAGGTGCCGGCGGCCAGCCGGCCGGCCTCGGCCAGGTACCGGTCGTCGTGGGCCAGGGTGGCCAGCTCGAGCCGGGCGGTGACGGCCAGGGACCGCAGGCCGGTCCGGTCGGCGTGGCCGACGGCCCGTTCCAGGGCCAGGCGGCGGGACCGGTCGGTGGCCCCCCCGGCCGAGAGCCCGGCGAGCTCCAGGTCCATGAACGGCAGCATCCCGAGCCCGGCCCCCACGATGAGCCCCCCGGTCCGGAGGCGCCGCAGGGTCCGTAGCACGTCCCGTTTGAGCCCGGCGTCGGGTACATGGACCAGGACCGGCAGGGCGATGGCGGTGCTCTGGACCCCCATGGGTGACGGCCGGTCCAGCACCTCGGTGGCCAGCCGGGTGGCCTCCTCGACGGCCTGCTCGTGGTGCCCGGCCGCCAGGTGGACGGTGGCCCGGGCCGACTGGAACAGCTGGAGTCCGGCGTCGGCCTCGGGGATCAGCTCGATGGCCTCGGACAGCTCGGCCAGCCGCCCCACGGACCGGAGCCGGAAGTAGCCCTGGGCCAGCCGCACGATCTCGGCGTCGCCGATCCCGTACCCCCGGCCGACGGTGCGGGCCTCGTCCGCTAGTTCGTCGGCCCGGCCCCACTGGCCGTCGAGCTCGGCCATGAGGGACCGGAACAGCAGGGCGTGCCAGATCCGCAGGGGGTCACCGCACCGGTGGGCCAACCCGTTGAAGTCGTCCAGGGCCGACCGGGCCTCCACGAGCCGACCGGTCTCGAGCAGGTCGATGGTGCGGAACTCGGCCAGGCGGCAACGGAGCCGGTCACCCGGTTCGAGAGGGTCGGCGGCGGCCAGGGTGTCGAGCCGCTCGGCCGGTCCGGCCAGGACCGAGCCGGCGAACCGCTCGGCCAGGATGACGGCGCCCCGCTCCTCGTCGGTGGCGGCCAGATCGGCGGCGCGGCCGGCCCAGCGGGCGGCGGTGCGTTGCCGGCCCAGCTGCACGGCGATTCGTGACGTGGCCAGGGCGTGGCCCAACTGGTCCGGGCGGTCGAGCCGTCCGGTAGGGATGGACAGGAGCTGATCGAGCCGGTCCGCCTCCCCGTCGGGAATCTCGCTCTCGGGCAGGGCGCTGAGAGCCACGGCCAGGGCGGTGGCCCAGTCGTCGTCCCGGGCCGCGGCCGTGAACGCCTGCCGCCGGATCGTGGCCGCCGCCACCCGGGACCCGCACCGGGCCAGGGCCCGGGCGTAGTCGATCAGGTCGGCGGTGCCGATCAGATCGGCAGGGTCCTCCGCGGCGTTGACCGGGCCGGTCGGGTCGGTGGTGCCGGTGGGCTCCGCCGAGTCCAGGCCTTCGGCGGTGAGGCCGACGGCGCGCCGGAACTGCCACACGCTCTCCCAGAAGGAACCGGCGGCCAGGTGGACGCGGGCCGAGCGGAGCACGGCGGCCACCCGGTCGTCGAGTGGGATCAGGTGGCCGGCGCCGTGATGGTGGTCGGCGAGGGCGTGGGGGTCGGTGGTCAGGGCCGAGGCTCGCAGGTGGAAGTGGGCCCGGCGAGTCACGGTCATGGTGCGCCAGAAGGCGGCCCGGATCATGCGATGGGTGAACTCGAACTGGTCGAGACGACCCGACTCGGCCAGATGGCCGCAGGCGACCAGTTCGTCGAGGGAGGCGAACAGGTCCGCCTCGTCGTCACCCACGAGGTCGGCCAGCTCCGAGGCCTGGAACCGCTGCCCGAGGAGGGCGCCCACCGCCCCCACGATCCGGGCCTTGGGTGACACGGTGAGCACCAGCCGCTGGAACACGCCCTGGACCTCGTCCACGTCGAGGGCCTGGTCGGCTGGGTCGAGGTCGGCCGACAGGTCCGGAGGCAGGCGGAGCAGGGCCAGGGCCACCATCGGCAACCCAGCGCTGGCCGTCCGCAACCACCGCCCGAGCTGGCTCCGGGTGGCCAGGGAGAGCTCGGGTCGGTGCACCCCGGCCAGGGTGATCAGGTCCTCGGTGGTGAGCGGCTCCACGTCGATGGTGCGGGCCGACCACCGCATCAAGCGGTCCTCCAGCTCGCGCCACGGTGAGCAGGCCTCGGCGTCGGTGGGGGCGGCGAAGACAACCGTGGTCCGCGGTTCGACTTCGTGGCGGCACAGGAGCTCGAGCAGGTCGCAGCTCCCCGTGTCGAGCAGGTGAGCGTCGTCGACGAAGACGGCCACGGGTCGCCCGGCCGCCAGCTCCTGGAGCCGGGCCCGGAGCCGCAGGCCGAGGTGGCCGCGCCGGGCGGCGGGGTCGAGCCGGAGCTCGTTGGCCAGCTCGATCTCGGCGTCGAAGCCGCGCACCCCGGCGACGATCGAGGCGAATCCGACCCGGCCCCCGGCCGTCCCGGTCAGGGACACCGGGCAGGACCCGGCCGCGGTGATGCGGTCGCCGGCCTCGGCCAGGAGGGCGGACTTCCCCGAGCCGGACGGGCCCCGGATGATGATGGCCGGGCCGGTGGGGCCCGCCGACAGCCGGTCGATCCGGTCCAGGGCGGCGGTCTGGCCGACGACGTGGGGGGCCCGGCGCCGGTCCAGGTCGGCGGGCAGGCGGGGGGCCGGCGGCGGTCCGGAGGACGGTTCCAGCAGGGGGAACCGTCCCGGTCCCGCCGCGGCGACCGCCCGTTCGGCCGCGTCGAGGGAGGCGGAGGTGGGGTCGTCCATGTCGTCGGCGCGGGCGGCCCGGCAGGTGGCGACCAGCCGGCCGGCGTCGCCGACCGCTCCGGCGGCCAGGCAGACGGCTACCACGGCGGCGGCGAGATGGTCCTCCAGAGGACGGTGGGCGAGGTGGGCGAACAGGGCCGACAGCACGGCCCGGTCATGGGGGGCGCCGTCGTTGGCTAGGCCACCGATGACGGCGCTCTGCCAGCCGATGGCCCGGGTCTCGGCCCGGATCAGGGCGGGTGATAGCTCGAGGCCGGGGAACACCTCGGGCGATCCGAGCAGGCGGGCCCGTTCGGCGTCGTTGGTGGCCGCCCCGTTGGCCACGTCCTCGAGACGCCACAGGTCCACCGCCGTCCGGTCTAGCTGGAGCCGGTAGCGGCCGTCGACCGACGGGATGGCCAGGCCGGAACGGCGCCGCAGTCGGGAGACGGCCACGCGCACCGAGCTCGACCAGTGGCCGGGGGCGGTGTCCAACCAGAACTCGTTGGCCAACCATTCGCTGGAGGCACCCTCGGGCCCGGCCGCCACCAGCAGGGCGAGGAGCTGGCGGTGCGCCGGCGGGAGGCCGACCGTCCCGTTGGGGTGCTCGACACCCACCACACCAAGTGTGCGTACCCGTGTCGCCCCCGAGGTCATCGCCATGAAACTAGCGGCTCACAACGAATCGCTCGACCACGGCTGGCCAGCGCCACAGGTCGCCGGGGGTCACCCAGCGGATCTGATCGGTCGACCCGAGGGTCTCGGCGCTTGGGGTCGGTGTGCCCGGCAACCAGCCGGCGGCCACCGCCCGAACGAGGGCCCGGGCCAGGAGCCGGAACTGCTCGGAGGTGATGTGCGACCCGCCGCCCGCCCGCCGGGGCCGCGGTCCACCCACGACGAGCTCCAGCCAGGTCGGCCGGGTTTCCGGGGCCCGGGGAGTGGTCAGGTCGGCCTCGAACCGACACCCGGCCTCCCGTAGGGCCAGGGCGATGAACGATGAGCAGGTCACACTGAGCGTCCCTTCCGGAGGTTGGCGGCGGGCCAGGGTGGACATCGCCGCGTACACGGCCCGCTCCACCGTGGCTCGGTCCTCGGCCCGGGCGTAGAGCCTGGTCACGGCGATGAAGCCGGACAGGATCACATCGTCCCAGGCGTACGCCTGGTGCTCGCCAGCCCGGTCGTGCGACCACTGGGCGGCCCGGCGGGCCGCGGGTACCAACCGGGGGTCGAGGCGCCCGACGGCCACGGCCTCGTTGGCCTCGAACACCACCTCCACCGGTCGGGCCGAGAACACCGCGCCGCCCACCTCGGCCAGGACCCGACGGTCGCCGTCCAGGGCCACGAGGCCCACGTGCCGCCACGGCTCGCCGGCCCGGGTGCACAGCTCCTGGAGAGGGCTGGGTCGGGCGCAGAACATGAGGTCGCCCGGGCGGATGGCCTCCACCTCGATCGTGCCGTCCACGGGAACGGCGTCGAGGGCGGTGGGCTCCCACGCCGTGAGCGGAGGGGTCCGTACCTCCGGCCCCGGTCGGTCGGCCCCGGTCACGGCGGGTCCCCGACGGTGGTCAGGCCGGTGCTCCCTCGTGCACGAACGCCGACCAGTCCTGGCCGGGGAGGTCCAGGTGGAGCAGTTGGGCCCGCCGCAGGGCCTCGGCCGGCCCGATGCCCCGGGCCATGGCGGCGTGGAGGGCGGTCATCAGCGTCACGCTCTGCTCGTCGTCGACCGCCCACAGGCTGCAGGTGGCCGAGGCCACACCGGTTGGGAGCCGGTCCAGGTAGGAGCGGCAGCCGCTGAGGACGAGGTGGCCGGCGTCTCCCGGCCCGAACAGGGGGGCGGCGCCCGGCTGGGGTTCGTGGCCGGCCACGTGGACCAGACGCTCGGTCCGGTCCGGAGGTGCCGTCCCGGTGCGGGGCCATCCCCGGTGGGCGGCGGCCACCAGGAACCGCTCCAGGGTCACGGCCGGCAGGTCCGTCGGGTCGGACCGTTCGGCCGGGTACTGGCTGAGGGTGAACCGGCGGGGCGGCCCCGTGCCGGGGGGCCGCCCGGCACCGGGGCCGGTGGGGATCAGGCGGTAGCTGGCCACCAGCTCGAACAGGGCGGGGCCGGTGTCGTCGTGGGCGGTCTCGACCGGGAGGCGGGCCAGGATCGGGTCACGGATGCGGAGGGCGACCCGGCCGTGCCCGGCGAGGATGTCGATCAGGGGTTCCGACACCGAGCGGTAGACCCGGGCCAGCAGCTCCTCCGTGGGGCCGGCCCACACCCTACCGGCTCCTCCGGTCCTGGTTCCGGCCCGGAGGAGCCGGTCGTGGTCGGTCACGAGGCGTTCGAGGGCGGCTCGGGTGGCCGGGAGCCGAGCGGGCGGCCGGCCGGACGGACCGTCGAGACGGGCCGTGACCCGACCGTCAACGAACTCCAGCTGGCAAGTTGGGTCGGCGGGCCGTCGTTCCACTCTTGATCGAGGGGAAACCTCCATATATCACCAAGTTAGGGGACAATTGCCCAGAACCGCCTCTCATTGGGGAATAAGCCCCGTTCTCAACGATTTCAGGTGGCGGCGACCGGGTCCAGACCCAGCAGGACGCGGCCGTAGTTCTCCGAGCCGATGTCGAGGTCGAACACGGTGTGGCACGACAGGGTGTGGACGTCGCGGTGGATGCGCTGCATCGGGTTGCTGCGCAGGTGGGCGCCGGCCCCACTGGCCTCCATGATCGTGCGAACCACGTCCCGGCACTGCTCCACCACGTGGGCGATCCGGAGCCGGAGCCGGGCCCTGTGTTCCACCGGGCACGGCTCCTCCTCGCGGCCCCACGCGTTGAGCTCCCGCCCCACGGCGCGTAGCAGGATCTCGGCCTCCTCCGCCCGGACCGAGGCGTGGGCCAGCCGCATCTGGGCCGACCCCCGTTCCGCCTGGGCGGCGAAGGTGCCGTAGATGGAGCGGGTGCCCAGCCGCTGGCGGAACAGGTCGACGGCCCGGCGGGCTGCGCCGAGGGCGGGTATGGCCGCGGTCATGGCCAGGAACGGCATCATCGGCTGCCGGTAGACGGGTGAGTCGAGCCAGGCCGCCCCCGAACTGCGGCCTACGGCCATGTCGGCCAGGGCCTGGCTCCGGTGGGCGGGGATGAACAGGTTCTCGGCCACCATGTCGTTGCTGCCGGTGCCGGCCATACCGGCCGCGTCCCAGACCTCGTCGACGGTGATGGCGTCGACGGGGGCGATGAACAGGCGCGGTTCGGGCACGTCCCCCTCGACGATGCCGTTCAGCATCACCCAGTCGGCGTGCATGACCCCCGTCGCCCACGACCAGCGTCCGGTGAGCTGGTAGCCGTTCCCGTCCACGGTGGCCCGCCCCGTCGGGCTGATGCTGGCCGGGGCCAGGATGTAGGGCTGGGTCCCGAAGATCTCCTCCTGAGCCTCCGGTGGGAACTGGGCGAACATCCAGTTGTGCTCGGTGTAGAACGTCGTGATCCAACCCGTCGAGGTGTCAGCTTCACCGACGCTCATGCCGATGTCGATGAACGTGTCGTTGTCGATCTCGAACCCCCCGAACCGCCGGGGCACCAGGCACCGGAAGACCCCGGTGCCGGCCAGCGCCTCCACCACCTCGTCCACCGGTTGGCGGCGGGCCTCGGCCTCCCCCGCCCGCTCTGCGATCGTCGGGCCGAGGGCCCGGACGCGCTCGACGATCTTGGCTACCTCCGGGGCCGGGTCGGGTCGGGCGCCCGCAGCGTCGGTCCCTCCCGGGGTGTCGTCTGATGGGGGGGTCGTGGACCGGTGTCCCGTGGGTCGTGGTGCCATGGATTGCAGCATCGGGCCCGCGCCGGGCCCGATGCAAGGGCGACCGGGTACCGGGGCCCGGTGAACGGGGTGCGCGCTGGGGTCCGCGACCGGGCCGATCTGATCAGCCGACCCCTTCCCACCTCGGTGACCGCGGCCACCTGGGCCCTGTTCGTCGGGCTTACCACCGTCTTCGTCGGCGCCGGCCTGTTCGCCTCGATCGTGGCCGTGCGGGCCACCCAGCTCGCCTACGGCTCCGTCACGATCGCCCTGATGCTGGCCATGTACTATGTTGGCTTCCTCGGTGGCTCCGTCCTCACCGTCGAGCTGCTGGGCCGGGTCGGCCACGTCCGGGTCTACACCGCCCTGGCCGCCCTCCAGGCCGCCACCATGCTTCTGGTCGGGTTGTGGCAGCACCCGCTGGTGTGGATACTGCTGCGGGCGGTGGCCGGCCTGTCCCTGGCCGGGATCTATGTCACCGCCGAGTCCTGGCTCAACCAGCTCGCCTCGATCGGCCGCCGGGGCCGGCTGCTGGCCGTCTACTCCGTCATCGGGTTCGGGGCCTTCGGGGCCGGCCAGGCCCTCGTGGGTGCGGTGGGCACCGAGACCCTTACCGGGTTCGCGGTGGCGGCCATGCTCATGGCGCTGGCCGTCATCCCGGTGGCCTTGTCCGAGGCGGCTACCGCCCCGCCCCTGGCCCGCAGCACGAGCGTCTCCCTGGTGGAGCTGGCCCGTCAGGCCCCGACGGGGGTGGGCACGGCCTTCCTGGCCGGGGCGGCCAACTCGGTGATCCTGGCCCTCACCGCGATCTGGGCGGCCCGGGGAGGTCTGGACACCGGCGCGGTCGGCGTCATGGTGGCCGCCCCGTCCGTCGGGGTCCTGGTGTTCCAGTGGCCGATCGCGTTCTTCTCCGACCGGGTCGACCGGCGGGTGGTCGGTGCCGCCATGAGTGCTGGGGCCCTGCTGGCCGCGTCCGCCCTGCTGGCCACCGGTCCCGACCGGGGGTGGGCGGCCGCCGTCCTGGCCGTGGTGGGCGGTTGCAGCTTCCCGCTGTACTCGATCGCCCTGGCCGCCACCAACGACTGGATCGACCGCCGCCAGGTGGCCAGTGCCGGTTCCAAGGTGGTGATGCTGTACGGGGTCGGGGCCATCTCCGGACCGTTGGTCGGGACGGCCATGATGGCCGCGCTCGGTGACGTCGGGTTCGTTTGGGCCGTCCTGGCCCTCCACGCCGCTGTCCTGGTGTTCCTGCTCTACCGCCTGGTGGCCTGGCGCACCGCCACCACCTACCTCCACCCGGAGGGTCGGGACTCGGTGGTCCCGGCCGCCCCGTACCGGGTGTTCGTGGCCCGGACCACCGTGGCCGTCCGCCGACGCCCCCGGGTGTTCCGACGCTCAAGCGCCGAGAATAACCGGGGTGCGGCCCCCGCGGAGCCGGCCGTGGCCGACGGCCCGGTCAATCGTCGTCGTGATCGGCGTCGCCAACCGACGGGCTGACGGTGGCCACGTCGTCCCAGGCTGCCTTGGCCCCACTGTGCCCGACCCGGACCACCGAGACCGTGGCCCCGGTCGCTCCGACGATCGACAGGACGGCCAGGCCGGCGCCCAGGGCCTTGGGGGTGATCTTCGGCACCCGCCGGCTGATCGGGTCGGCGAAGGTGAGCCCGGCCGCGGCCACCGTGACCAGGATCGCCCACGGCATCACGCTCTCGCCCATCTCGGTGTGGGTCTCCAGCAACCTGGTCTCCGGAACCCGCTCCTCCAGCTGTTCACCCGAACCCTGGGCCGTGGCCACCGATCCCAGGGCGATCACCGCGAACACCAGGGCCAGGGGGGCGTAGCGCGAACGGAGTTTGGGGACGACGGCCACGAGCAGGGTCATGACGGCGGCGAGGGGCACGAACACGACGGCGGCGTGCACGATCAGCGGGTGCGCGGGCAACCCGAAGAGGGTGTTGATCTCCATGAGTGAGTATCTCCTGTGGGGATGGGGGTTCGGGGGGATCGCCGGGTCAGGAGCCGGAAGACGGTGGAGAAGACCACCGCGACCAGTGATACCAACGACATGGTCTGGTAGGCGGGATTGGTTGCGTCCGTTCCGGCGAAGGTGCCGTGGAGGCTGGTGAGGAAGAAGGCGACGTAGCTGAACAGGTGGACCCGCCGCCACCAGCGTCGAGGTAGCTGCTTCATGGCCAGGGAGGTGCCCTCAACCACGGCCAGCAACCAGAAGGCGATCACCCCCAGGGCCACCGGCAACGGCTTCCAGCTCGAGGCGAAGGGGACGAGCAGGGACCAGGGGGTGAAGGTGACGTAGGTGTCGGCCACCAGGGCCACCAGGTGGAGGGCGACGAAGCCCAGGGTCAGGCCGCCTAGCCAGCGGTGCAGGTCCAGGAACCAGGCCGGGCGTTGCCGGGCCAACAGGCGCCCCGGGATGAGGATGCCGGCCAGGACGGTGCCGGTGAGCAGCGCCCAGGCCACCAGGCCGGAGGCCCGGGCCACGAACCACCACAACTGGGTCATGCCGGGACCAGCAGGTCGGCCAGGCGTTCGGTGGCCACCCGGGCGCCGTCGTGGGTAACCCCGAGGGCGTCGAGTCCATGCTCGGTCCCATAGGCGGCCAGGCCACGGGAGCCCCCCAGGGTGGCCGCGGTGGCGTGGGCCTCGGCCAGCCAACCGGTCGGGGCGATCACGGTGACGGCAGCCAGGTCGGTGGTCGACGGGGCCCCGGTGGCGGGATCGATCAGATGGTGCCGGAGGGTGCCGTCGGGCCCCTGCCAGCGGCGGCTCACCGTGCTCGAGGTGGCCACACCGCCCCCGTCCACCCGGATCCGGCCGAGCTCGGTCGGCGGGTCCAGCGGATCCTCGATGACGATCAGCCAGCCGTCCGGGCCCGGGGGTTTCCCGGCCACGGCGAGGTCACCACCGATGGACACCAGGGCCCCGTCGGCCCCAGCGGCCAACAATGAACCGACCACCAGATCAGCGGCCAAGCCCTTGCCGACGCCGCCCGGGTCGAGGCTCACGCCCGGCGGCACCCTGACCGTCCGGGCCCACCGGTCGAGCCTGATCCCCTCCAGTTCGGGAGAGGCCGAGCGGGCCACCGCGGCCTGGGCTTCGACGGCGGGGGTCGTGGTCGGGTAACCGGCGTCGATCAGGGCCGGGAGGACGGCGGCCGAGTAGCGGCCGGCGGTGACGGCGGCGGCCTGGGTCATGATGGACACCAGGGTGATCGTGGGCGCCGCCACCACCACGGCCCGGCCGGGATGGCGGTTGATGCGATCGATGTCCGACCCGGTCACGAACCGGCTCCACCGGGCCTCGAGCGACTCCAGCTCGGTCACGGCCGAGTCGGCCAGGCCCGGAGGTCCGCCCACCACTACCACCCGGGCCTCGCTGGCCATGACCCGGAACCCGAGATCAACGACTGCCATTGGTCCGGGCGGGGGCCGGGGCGGGGCGGGGTGCTGCGGCCCGGGGACGGGCCTGGGTGCCCGAGCCGGGTCGCGGCGTGGCCGCCGCGCTCGAGCTCGACGCCACCGGGGCCGGGCGGGCCGGGACGACCTCGACGCGGGGCTGGGCGGTGAGAGGGATGGGCTCCGGAGCCGGAGGGAGGGACTCCGGCTCCGGAGCGGCCGCCACCGGGGCTGCCGATGGCGGAGAGGTGTCACCGGTGGGGGCCGCGGCCCCCACCGGTGGCCGGGTGGCGGTGAGCACGGCCACGATGGCGAACACTGCGGAGGTGCTCAGCCCGGCCACGGCGGTGCGGGTCTTCCGGGCCGGATGGGGCCGGCGCCGGCGGCGGTCAGTCATCGTCGTCGCGCCCCTCGTGCTCCTCCACCTCGTGGCCGTCGTCGCCCCGGTCGTCGTCCCCGCGGTCGTCGTTGTCGTACCGGTCGTCGTCCTCGTACCCGGCGTCCTGGCTGCCCTGGTCGGTGGCGGCGGGGGCTTCGGGGGCCACCGTGGCCGGCGGGGGTGCCGCCGTCTCGATCACCGTGACCGGCTCGTCGACCCGGGCCACCACGCGCCCGTCGGGGTCGAGATCGGCGATGAACTCGAGACGACGGGACCCGTCGGTGAAGGCGACCACCAGGTGGCCGGTTTCCTGCACCGTCGGTTGGGCGGTCCAACCCGGGGCCGGTTGGACGGTCCCCAGGGTCATGGCCGACCCGTCGCTCCTGACCTCGGCCGTTCCGGCCTGGTCGACGGCGTAGACGAGGGTGGAGAAGGCCCCGTCCCGGTCCGAACCGCTGGTGGCGTTGATGGGGGCGATGGCGTCCAGCCCGACCGGGGCGACCGAGCTGGCGGAGGCGGACAGGTCACCGATCGGATCGTCGTTGGCGGCGTTGAGGATCCCGATGTTGGCCCCGACGGCGGCGCCGCCGGCCACCACGACGGCGGCGATCGACAGGGCGGTGACCATTGCGGTTCTTCGAATCACTGGCTTCTCCCGGACTGGAACGGACTCGACGGGTGACGGGCTCTGATCCGAACCTACGGATGGCTCGGTGAGGGCTCGGGTAGGGCCGGGTAAAGATTCGGCAAAGGCGGCCGGTACCCATCGGCCGCGTGCGACCATGCAACCCATGCGCCTCCTAGTCGTCGAGGACGACGCCTCCATCAGCGAACCGCTGCGGGTCGGCCTCGCCCGTGAGGGCTTCACGGTCACCCTGGTCACGACCGGTCAGGACGCCCTCGACGCGGAACCGGCCGATCTGGTCCTGCTCGACCTCGGCCTGCCCGACATCGACGGGCGGGTGGTGTGCCAGGAGCTCCGGGCCCGGTCCGGCGTGCCCATCATCGTGGTGACGGCCAGTGGCGACGAGATCGACCGGGTTCTGCTCCTCGAACTGGGGGCGGACGACTATGTGGTCAAACCGTTCGGGTTCCGGGAGCTGGTGGCCCGGATCCGGGCCGTCCTGCGTCGCACCAGCGGCGCCACGGCGCCCCCCGCCCACGAGGTGCTCGGTCGGTTGGGTCTGGTGGTCGACGCCCGCACCAGGCAGGTGTCGGTGGACGGTGACCCGGTGGGCCTCACCCCCAAGGAGTTCGACCTGCTGGCCGAACTGGCCTCCGACCCCGGCGCCGTGTTCACCCGTGAGCACCTGATCGAGCGGGTCTGGGACGAGCACTTCTGGGGCTCGACCAAGACCCTCGACGTGCACGTGGCCTCGCTGCGCAAGAAGATCGGCGCCGAGCGGATCGAGACGATCCGCGGCGTCGGCTACCGCCTGCCGACCGACGATTCCGCCCTGTGACTCGCCGACTCGTCGTCGGCTACCTGCTGGTGACGGTCCTGGTGCTGGTCATGCTCGAGGTCCCCCTCGGGTTGTTCTACGGCCAGCGGGAGGAGGAGCGGTTCCTGGCCAACGCCGAACGTGACGCCGTGGTCCTGGCCACCTTTTACGAGGACCTGCTCGATGTGGGCACGCCGGCCACCACCCGGACGGCCGAGGATTACGCGGCCCGCAGCAGTTCGCGGGTGATCCTGGTGGACGGGGCCGGGATCTCCCTGATCGACACCGGGGCCGAAGTGGGCCGGGACTTCTCCACCCGGCCCGAGGTGGTCGAGGCCCTGGCCGGTCGTCGCTCCAGCGGGATCCGTCATTCCGATACCCTCACCACCGACCTGTTGTATGTGGCCGTGCCCGTCGCCTCCGGGGGGACCGTCCACGGAGCGCTGCGCACCACCAGCGACGTCCACGAGCTCAACGAACGGATCCGGCGCTTCTGGCTCGGGCTGGCCGCCATCGGGGCTGTGGTGCTGGCCGCGGTGCTGGCCGTCGGCTGGGCGGTCGCCCTGTCGGTGACCCGACCCCTCCGGGTCCTGCAGGAGTCGGTGGGCCGGTTCGCCCGGGGCGACCTCGAACCGGTGAAGATCGATCCCGACGTACCGACCGAGGTGGCTGACCTGGGCGGGGCCATGAACACCATGGCCGGTCGCCTGGCGGAGCTCATCGCCGCCCAACGGGCCTTCACCGGGGACGCCTCCCACCAGCTCCGCACCCCGCTCACCGCCCTCCGGCTCCGGCTCGACAACCTCGAAGCCATCCTCGAACGGCCTGAGGACCGTGACCAGGTGGTGGCCGCCCTCGACGAGATCGGACGGTTGAACGATCTTGTCGACGACCTGCTCCGTCTGAGCCGGGCCGAGCGGCCGGCCCCGGCCGAACCCGTCGACGCCGCTGAGCTGGCCCGGGACCGGGTGGAGGTGTGGTCGGCGGTCGGCTCGGAATCGGGGGTGGAACTGGTGCTCCACGCTCCCGCGTCGGCCCCGGTCACGGCCGTGCCGGGCGCCATCGAACAGGTGCTCGACAACACCATCGACAACGCCATCGCCGCCTCGACCCCGGCCCCGCTCCCGGGGGACGGTACCGGGCCGAGGATCGAGGTGACCGTCGAGGCCGGGCCGGGGCACACCCGCCTGGTGGTGGCCGATTCCGGACCCGGTCTGGACGACGAGGCCAAGGCCCGAGCGGTCGAACGGTTCTGGCGCGGTGACAACCGCCGCCCGGGCACCGGCCTCGGCCTGGCCATCGTGTCGAGCCTGGTCACCGCGAGCGGGGGCGAGCTGACCCTGGTCGACAACGTCCCCCACGGTCTGGTCGTGTCGGCGAGCTTCCCCACCACCGCGGCCGAGCCCACGCGGCGCCCGCGCCGACCGCGCCGACCGAACGGTACCGGCGCCGCCTGACCGCCGGGGCCGTCAGGTCCGCATCGGCGGGTTCTGTTCCCCGACGTTGGGCACCACGTTCCTGGCCCCCGGGGGCAGGGTGATGTGGACGGTTTCCGGGTCGTCATCGTCGTCGGTGGCCTCGACCCACTCGACGGTCAGGCCGAACTCGCGGGCGGCCCGGTTGGGCAGGTCGAGCCGGATCCACTTGGACAGCCCGCGGGGCAGGGTCGACACGATGAGCCCGGCGAAATGGCGTTCCCCGTCCAGTTGTTCCCTGATCGCCTCCATCGGGTCCCGGGGGCCGACATTGCCGGTGGCGGTCACTCCGACTGCCTCCAACTGTTCCAACTGCTGGGCCAGCCGGTGCCGGGCCAGCAACGGGGCGTCGTAGTCGTCCACCGGGGTGGCGGGCACCGTCACGTGGATCATCGCCCCGGCGCGGGCCCGGTCGGCGATCGTCGACACCAGATGCGACCCGCCCAACGTCTGGTTCGCGACAACAAGGTAGTAGGTATCGCTCAATTGGCACCTCCCGGTGGCATGATCTCCTCAAGGGGTCCGGGAAAAACCGGTGCTTATCGGGTGATGGGCCACCATCGGGGCGACCAAACGACGCCGGGCAACCGCGCCGCGCCGTCTCCTGAAATCCCCCCAGGATTCGCCTTGGATCTTCCCTCGAACATCTTGCCTCGAGTATCTCCCCACTTTCGATATTGACGCGGGAAGTTGGTGATGAGCCTACCCCCAGTCTTAGACCCGAGGCAATAGACAGGTGGGCGGTGGGTGAAATCGGGATTTGAACCAAAATAGCCGGGTGGGATCCGTTCACGTCCGGCGCAAGGCGGCCACATAGAACGCCTCGAACCGGTGATCGGGCACCGTTCGGGCCGTGCCGGCCAGCCGGGGATCGAACCGGGTGCCCTCCCACCTGGTCAAACCCGGCTGGAGTGGGACCCCGGTCCAGGCCACGGGCACGACATCCAGCTCCGGACGGCGACGGAGAGCCCGGTTCACGGCCGCCTCGTTCTCCTCGGGGGCGATGGTACAAGTCGAATAGACGAGGATCCCGCCCGGGGCCAGCAACCTGGCCGCGGCGTCGATCATCTTGGTCTGCTGATGGGTGTAGCTGGTGATCCGATCGAGCGACCAGTACCGCAACGCAGACTTCTTGCGGAGATCGAACCGGCCCTCGCCGCTGCACTGGGCGTCGACCAGGATCCGATCGAACCGCTCGTCACCCAGGAATTTGTCGATGTACTGGGCCTTGTGCATCGTTATTCGGGTCGGCTCAACATGGTAAAGCCGGGCCAGGGACTCGAGCTTGTCCAACCGCGGCTTGATAGCATCGTTGAGCCACAACTCCCCGGCGAGCTTCGCCGGGTTGCTCTCCGCGGCGAGCTTCGCCGCGATGTTGAACGCCTTGCCGCCGGGGGCGGCGGCGACGTCGAGGATGCGCTGGGCGGGGTGGACGTCGAGGGCGAGCACGGGGAGGACGCTCGACGCGTTCTGGAGGTACACCTCGCCCCGGTCTGCCCACGGGATGAGCTCGTGGGCGGGGGCGTCCCCGGTGGCGAGCAGGACGTCGGGGTCGGCCGCCATCGGCTCCAGGGCCGGGAACCGCTCCATGACCGAGGCCCGGATGGACCCACCGCCCGCCGGGTGCAGGGTGTTGATCCGGGCGCTCGTCGACCGGCCACCGTGGAGGCGCTCGAACAGCTCGTCGGTGCTCAGTCCGGTGGCCTCGGCCGTGCGCCGCAGGAAGGTGGTCCAGGTGGCGTTGGCCGACCCCCCGGGTCGTGATCCGCCCCGCCCCCGACCGGATCCCCGGCCCCGTCCCGCCCGGGCCACCGGGGCGTCAGCTCCCGTCCGCCGGGGTGGGGCGTGCACCGCCGGACCCCAGGTCCCGGTGGGCGGCCACCAGGGCGTCGAGCAGGCCGGAGGCCCCGATACGGAACCGGTCCGGTCCCGGGTACGGGTCGGCGTCCCGGCCGGCCACGATGGCCCCGTAGAGGGCAGCGTCGGTGTGGCTGCGGACCCCACCCGACACCTTCACCCCCACCGGCCGGCCGGTCTCGGCCCCGAACCGCTCGGCGGCCGCGGTCATGACCGCCACCGCCTCCGGGGTGGCCCCGGCCGGGATCTTGCCCGTGGACGTCTTCACGAAGGCGGCCCCGGCCGCCATGGCTAGCAGGGCCGCGGTGTGGACGGCCTCCGGGGTGACCAGTTCGCCCACTTCCAGGATCACCTTCACCGGACGGCCCCCGGCGGCCGCGATCGAGGCCACCAGGTCGCCGGTCACGGTGGTCAGGTCACCGGCCAGGAAGGCGGACCGGTTCAGGACGATGTCGATCTCGTCGGCCCCGGCCGCCGCGGCGGTGGCGATGTCGGCCAACCGGACCGGCAGCGGGGACTGCGCGGAGGGGAAGGCTCCGGCCACGCTGGCCACCCCCACCGGGGTTCCCGCCGTGGCCGCCACCGCGGCCGGCACCAGGCTCGGGTAGACGCAGACGGCGGCGGCCGGGCCGAGGGAAGGATCGTCGTCGGCCGGCTCGGCGGCCTGCCGGCCGAGCCGGGTGACCCGGTCCGCTGTGTCGGACCCCTCCAGGGTGGTGAGGTCCACCACGGCCACCAGGGCTGCCGGTGTCATCGGGTCCCCGACGGAGCGGGCGGTGGCCGCGGCCACCCGGGCGGCGACCTCGGCGGCGGACGGGGGCTCGTCCCAGGCCAGGACCGTGACGGCGTCCAGGGCGGTGGGTGCCACATGGTCGGTGGTCATGGCGCTCCTTCCCCGGTGGCGGGGAGCCAACGGACACGCGGGGCTCGACCCTACCCGGGGGCGCGGCCGGCCTGGGTGTCCTCTCGGGGCCCGATTGGCCATACATTTCGGACCACGCTTGTAGGACGAACTGTATGGCGGCCGCTTCCGCGGACCAGACTGGGTCCGTGACGCAGAGCCCACCCGATCAACCCGAGACGCCATCGCCCGCCGGTCTCACCGTCGCCCAGTTCCGATGGCTGATGGCCGGCCTGATCCTCGGTCTGTTCTTGTCTAGCACCGAGCAGAGCGTGGTGGCCACGGCCCTGCCCACGATCGCCGGCGAACTGGGGGGCACCGAGCGCCTCGCCTGGGTGGTCACCGCCTATCTGCTCACCTCGACCATCGTCACGCCCCTCTACGGCAAGATGTCCGACCTGTACGGTCGCCGGATCGTGTACCAGACGTCGATCACGGTGTTCATGATCGGCTCCGCCGCTTGCGCCATCGCCCCGACCATGAACACCCTGGTCGCGGCGCGGGCCCTGCAGGGTCTCGGGGGCGGCGGCCTGATGTCGCTGGCCTTCGTGATCGTCGGCGACGTCGTCTCGCCCCGCGACCGAGGCCGCTACATGGGGATCTTCACCGCCGTGTTCGCGGTGTCGGCGGTCATGGGACCGCTCTGGGGTGGCCTGCTGGTGGACACCATCGGGTGGCGCTGGATCTTCCTGTCGGTCGTACCCCTCGCCGCGGCCGCCCTGGTGGTCACCAACCGGGGGCTCCGGCTCCCGTTCACCGTCCGGCCCCGCCCGATCGACTGGCTCGGGATCGCCCTGCTGGTGGTGGCCGCCGCGGGCCTCATCCTGGTCCCGTTGTGGGGTGGGGAGACCTACCCCTGGGGGTCATGGCAGATCGGGATCACGGCCGCGGTGGGCGTGATCGGATCGGCCGCCTTCCTCATCCAGGAGTCACGGGCCGAGGAGCCGGTGATTCCCCTGCGGCTGTTCCGGGACCGCAGTGTGGTGCTGGTCTACGTCATGGGCTTCGGGATCATGGTCATGATCGTGTCGGTGTCCACCTTCCTGCCCCTGTTCCTCCAGGTGGCCACCGGGGTGTCGGCTACCCAGTCCGGCCTGGAGATGACCCCGCAGACCATCGGGATGTCGCTCATGGCCGCCGGGGGTGGGGCCCTGGTCAGCCGCACCGGCCGCTACAAGTGGTCCCTGGTCCTCGGGCCCGTCGTCGCCCTGGTCGCGGTGCTCGGCCTGACCCGGATTGGTCCCACCACGGGGGCCCTCCAGCTCGCCCCGATCCTGTTCGTGTTGGGCTGCGGTCTGGGCATGACGTTTCCCAACCTCACCCTGGCCGTGCAGAACGCGGTCCCAGTGGAGGACATGGGCATCGGGACCTCGACATCCAACTTCTTCCGGTCGATGGGAGGCGCGTTCGGGGCCGCCGGCTCCGGTGCCCTGCTCACCCCGGCCCTGTCGAACGGGTTGGACAAGCGTCTCGGCCCCGACCGGGTGGCTGAGCTCGGCGGGGCGTCCGGCCTGGTCCGCAGCCCCGAAGTGGTGCGCGACCTCCCGACCGATCTGCACGACGCCGTGGTGGAGTCGGTGGCCGATGCCGTGGTGTCGGTGTTCTGGTGGGGCGTCCTGATCATGCTCATCGTCCTGGCGTGCGGATCCATGGTGAGCGAGAGGACGCTGCGGACCACGGCCTCGATCTCGGGCCCCTCCTCGGCCGGAACGGCCGAGCCGGGTGGGAGCCTTCCCGGCGGCACCGGGACTGCCGGCTTAGGGCCGATCGTACACACTGAGAATGATGGCGAAGGTCAGCGCCGCGGTCGGAATCGAGGCGGCCAGGAGCATCGCCGGCAGGCCTGACGCACCGGCCAGCAGGCCCCCGATGACGAAGGCCGAGCAACAGATCGTGGCGGCCAGCAGCCCAACCACCCAGAGCAACGCTTCCCACACATCGTTCATCCCCTTCACCTCCGATCGAGCGCGGCCGGGCGGCGAGATGGGCCACCCGACGGCCGGCGTGAGCGACGAAGCGAGGTCGGTCACGCCCTTGGAGGCTCATACGCCGCCCGATCGGTCGGCCGGAAAAAGATGGGGAATATCCGCGGGAAGGGCGGTCGGTGGCGTATGCACACTCAGCCGGGCGCGCACGTTCGGGTGTCGCCGAGCCAGCGTCTCGTCACCGTCCACCGTCGTCGGACCAGTCCGAGCGATGGATCACCACCAGGTTCCACCATGCACGCACCGACCCCGCCTTCCCTGCCCCGGCACGGGAGCCAATCGATCCAGCGCAGCGGTGTCGGCGCGGCCGGCTCGCCACCGATAGGCCGAGGAGGCTTGACGTGAGATTCCGACGCGGCAATACCCGGGGGCCCTTCCGGGCCGCCTATGCCCGCGGGGCGGTTCCGCCCCCGGCCGCCGATCTGGACCAGTGGCTCGCGCTGACCGATTCCGCCGGTGTCACCGCGAACGAGGAGATCGATCTGTCGGACGGGAGCCGATCCGGGGGTGTCGGGGTGCAGGAGGCCGATCCCCGGCCCCTGGCTCAGGATCTCCTGGCCCGTCTCTTCGCCGACGCCCCCACGGGGCCTGACGGTCGGTCCGGTCCGGTGGAGGATCTGCCCGTCGAACACCCGGCGGTGGAACGCCGGGTGGAGCGGTTCAACCGGCTCGACCCGAGGCTGGTGCCCCGGTCGGTGTGGGCCCGGGGGCGGTGACGCCCCCCGGGCCCCGGCTCTCTCAGCCGAGGGCGGCGATGGCCGCGTCGTAGTCGGGCTCGTCGCCGATCTCGGGGACGAGCTGGGAGTAGGTCACCTCGCCGTTCTCGTCCACCACGACCACGGCCCGGGCGCAGAGACCCTGCAGCGGGCCGTCCACCATGGCCACGCCGTAGTCGGTGGCGAACTCGGGGTTGCGGAAGGTGGAGGCGGTGGTGACCTTGTCGATGCCCTCGGCTCCGCAGAACCGGCCCTGGGCGAAGGGGAGGTCGGCCGAGACGCACAGCACCGTAGTGTTGGCCAGTGCGGCCGCCCGGGCGTTGAAGGTCCGGACACTGGTGGCGCAGGTGGGGGTGTCGATCGACGGGAAGATGTTGAGCACCAGCCGCCCGCCTTTGAGATCATCCGAGGTGATCGGACTGAGGTCGGCCTTGGTCAGGTTGAAGCTCGGGGCGGTGGAACCGGCGGCCGGTAGCTCGCCGTTGGTGTGCACCGGGTTGCCGCGAAGGGCGGTCTCTGCCATGGGAGTCCTCCAGAACGGGTGGGGATTTTGGGGTGGTAATGACCAGGCCCAGATGGTTGGGCCTGGTGGAGTGAGGGGGCCGAATCTAGCGCGTCGCCGCGCCACGAGATAGTCCGGCTCCGGCCCGACCGGGGCCGGTCACGGCACCCGGGATCCGGGGGCGATGGTGGGCGGTGCCGCCTTGAGCCGGTCGACGGCGAACCCGGCCGCCCGCTTGTAGTCGGCCATGAAGCCGTCGATCTCCCTGGACGACATCACCTCGGTGATGTCGTCGAACACCCCACCGCAGCGACGGTCGACCTCGCCGAGGATCCCGATCGGGCCGGCCTGCCGGTTGCGTAGCACCACCGCGTTCACGTCGGTCAGGAGCTGGTTCTCGTAGGCGGTCAGGGCGGCCGGACCCACACCGCAGCGGACCAGGGCTGCGCCCAGGACCCGGGCGTCCACGATGGCCTGGCTGGCCCCGTTCGACCCGACCGGGTACATGGGGTGGGCCGCGTCGCCGAGCAGGACGGTGGCCCCGTCGACCCACCGGTCCACCGGATCCCGGTCCACCATGGGGAACTCGAAGGCGGTGTCGGTGGCCCGGATCACCGAGGGCACGTCCAACCAGCCGAAGTCCCAGCTTTCGAACGGCCCGATGAACTCCTCCACCGGAACCGACCGGTTCCAGTCGCTGGCGGGGAAGCCCCGGCCGGGATCGACGGTGAGCTCGGCGATCCAGTTCTGGAGCTGGAGACCGGTGGCCGGGTCGGTGGGGCCGATCGGGTAGTGGACGAACCGCTGATCCATGGAACCGACCAGGGTGAACGACGCCCCGGTCCGGATCGGCCGACCCTGGCTGGTGCCCCGCCACATGATGGCGCCCCCCACCTCGGGGGCCCCTGGTCCGGGTGGAGCCGGGCCCGGACCGCGGAGTGGATCCCGTCGGCCCCGATCAGGATCCGCCCGGTGTGTTCGCTCCGACCGCCCTCCCGTCGCTCCACCAGGGCGGTCACCCCGGCGGCGGTGCCCTCCCCACCGGAGCGGTAGCCCCCCACCCGGTGTCCGGTCCGGCCCGCGTCCGGTCCGAGCCGGTCGACGACCGCGTCGAGCAGGGCCATCTGGAGCCGGCCCCGGTGGACCGAGTACTGGGGCCACGGATAGCCCGCCCACCGACCCCGGGGCTCGGCGTAGATGTCGTTGCCGTTGCGGCCCACCAGGGCCCACTCGCGGGTTTCCACCCCGATCTCGGCCAGCCGGTCACCGAGGCCGAGATCGATCAGCTCCCGCACCGCGTTGGGCTGGAGGTTGATGCCCACCCCGAGCGGCCGGATCTCCCGGACCGACTCGAACACCAGGGCGGGCACCCCGATCTGGTGGCAGGTCAGGGCCGCGGTGAGGCCGCCGATGCCGCCCCCGGCGATCAGGACGGTCACCGGCGGGGCAGGTTCACAGGGCCGCCACCCGGGCTGACACCAGGCTCACGGCCTCGACGGCCTTGGTCACGAACGGGCCGAGGTTGAAGAAGGCGTGGGGCATCCCCTCGAACCGGTGGTGCTCCACCGGCACCCCGGCCTTCTCCAACAGGGCGGCGTAGGCCTCGCCGTCGTCCCGGAGCGGGTCGTATTCGGCGGTGATGATCAGGGCCGGGGCCAGGTTCGACAGGTCGGGGTTGAGGGCCGGCGACATCGAGACCGCCGAGGCGTCCCCGCTGGGCCGGGCGTTGTCCCGGAAGTAGTCGAGGGTGGGGCGCTCCAGGAACGGGGCCTCCATGTGCTCGGCGTAGGACGGGTAGAGGTCGTAGGCCTCGTCCCGGACGTCGGTGGCCGGATAGACCAGGGCCTGGAGGGCGAGGGGCAGGTCGGCGTCGCGGGCCATCTGGGCCATCACGGCCGAGATGTTCCCCCCGGCGGAATCGCCGCACACCACCACCTTGGTGGGGTCGGCTCCGAGCTCGTCGGCGTGTTGCACCGCCCACTCCAGGGCGGCCCAGGAGTCGTCGATCCAGGCCGGGCGCTCGTCGGCGTCGGTGTAGGGATGCTCGGGGCCCATCCGGTAGTCGACCGAGACGATCACCGCGTCGGCCTGGGCCGAGATGGCGTGACACTCCCGATCGTGGCTGTCGAGCCCACCGATGCAGAACCCGCCCCCGTGGTAGAAGGCCATCAGCGGCCGGGTCCGGCCCTCGCCCGAGGCGGCTTCCTCCGGAGTGTAGATCCGGATCGGGATCTGCCCGCCCGGACCGGTGATGGTCCGGTCCTCGGTCCCCACGTGGTAGCCGAGGTCGCCGAGGAAGGTGGGCATGGCTGCGAACACCTTGCGGGCGTCGACCACGTCCAACTCGTGGATGAGGGGGCGGTCGGGCCGGTCCATTGCGGCCACGATCTGTTCGATCTGGGGGTCAAGAGCCATGCCGTCAGTCGAGCAGAGTTCTCGTTCGGTGGCCAGCTCCGTCCCCGACTACCGTCACGGCCATGTTCATCGACGGATCCTGGGTCGACGCCTCCACCGGGCGGACCTTCGCCGTGACCAACCCGGCCACCGGGGAGACGATCGGTTCGATGCCCGACGGCGGCCCCGACGACGCCCGGGCCGCCGTGACCGCGGCCGACCGGGCCTTCCCCTCCTGGTCGACCACCACGGCCCACCACCGGGCCGAGGTCCTCATGGCGGCCTGGCGCCTGATGAACGAGCGGGCCGGTGAGCTGGCCCAGCTGATGACCGTGGAGCAGGGCAAGCCGCTGCGGGCCAGCCGGTTTGAGGTCGGCTACGGGGCCGACTTCGTGCGCTGGTTCGCCGAAGAGGCCCGGCGTCTCACCGGGGAGTGGTTGCCGTCGGCCCGGGCCGACCAGCGCTTCCTGTCGATCCGGCAGCCGGTCGGGGTGGTGGCCGCCATCACCCCGTGGAACTACCCGATGTCGATGCTGACCCGGAAGATGGCCCCGGCCCTTGCGGCCGGGTGCACCATGGTGCTGAAACCGGCCGAGGCCACCCCCCTGTGCGCCAAGGCCATCGTCGAGCTGTTCGTCGAGGCCGGGGTGCCCGACGGGGTGGTCAACCTGGTCACCACGTCCGATCCGGCCCCCGTGGGGGAGGTGTTCACCACCGACCGCCGGGTCCGGAAGCTCACCTTCACCGGTTCCACCGCCGTCGGCCGGCGCCTGGCCGCCCAGGCCGCCGGATCGTTGCAGCGGGTGTCGGTGGAGCTCGGCGGTCACGCCCCCTTCATCGTGTTCCCCGACGCCGAGCCGGCCAACGCGGCCAAGGGGGCGGCCGCCCTCAAGTTCCTCAACGCCGGCCAGGCCTGCATCAGCCCCAACCGGCTCTACGTCCACCGGAGCCAGGCCGAACCGTTCGTGGCCACCCTCACCGACCGGGTCACCAAGCTGATCACTGGCAACGGCATGGACGACGGGGTCGGTGTCGGCCCCCTGGTCAGCGGGGCCGCGGTCGACAAGGTGGCCGCCCAGGTGGAGGACGCCCGGTCCAAGGGGGCCGGCGTCCCGGTGGGCGGCCACCCGCTCACCGGGGACGGTCTCGACGCCGGCCACTTCTACGCCCCCACCGTGCTCACCGAGGTCACCCCCGACATGACCGTGTACCGGGAGGAGACCTTCGGGCCGGTGGCCCCAGTGGTGGTGTACGACGACGTCGACGAGGTCATCGGCCTGGCCAACGACACCCACTACGGGTTGGCCGCCTATGTGTTCACCGAGAACATGAAGACGGCGATCACCGCCTTCGAGGCCCTCCGGTTCGGGATCATCGGCATCAACGACGTGAACCCGACCTCGGCGTCGGTGCCGTTCGGGGGCATGAAGGACTCCGGCCTCGGACGCGAGGGCGGTCACGAGGGTCTCGACGAGTACCTCGAGGTCAAGACGGCCGGTATCTCGCTCCGCTGAATGGCCCGGCCCCTGCCCTCCAGGACGGCCGCCCTCAGGACCCCCCGACCGGGCGGCGGTAGGCGGCCAGGTCGGCGATAGAGCCGGGTTTGGCGAACAGGTAGCCCTGGCCGTATCGGCAGCCCAGGTCGACCAGGGTGTTCCGCTCGACCTCGTTCTCGATGCCTTCGGCGATGACCTTGAACCCGAGGGCCCGGGCCAGATCCAACACCGCGGCCACCATGGCCCGTCGGCGTTCACTGGCGTGGAGCCCGGTCACGAATGACCGGTCCAGCTTGACCAGGTCGATCGGAAAGTTGGACAGGGTCGCCATCGAGGAGTAGCCGGTGCCGAAGTCGTCCAGGGCCACCAGGGCGCCGAGCCGGCGCACCGCGGTCAGGGTGGCGATGGCCTGGTCCGGGTCCGCCGACAGTGAGGTCTCGGTCAGCTCGATGACCAGCCGGTGGGAGCCAAGCAGGGGTCCGAACGTCGTCTCCACCCGGGACACGAAGTCGGCCTCGGCCAGCTGTTGGGCCGAGACGTTCACGCTCATGTAGAAGTCGGGGTTGCCGGAGGCCGCCACGGCCTCGGGCATCTCGGCGGCGGCCCGATTGAGCACCCAATGGCCCAGGGCGCGGATCTGGCCCGTGTTCTCGGCCACCGGGATGAACTCGCCCGGCGGGATGAACCCCTGGACGGGGTGGGGCCACCGCAGCAGGCTCTCGGCCCCGACCGCCCGCCCGGTGGCCAGTTCGACGATGGGTTGGTAGGCGAGAGCGAGCTGGTCGTCGGCCAGGGCCCGGTCCAGATCGGTGCGCAGCTCGAGCCGGCGGATCGCGTCGTGCTGGAGCTCGGGCCGGAACATCCGCCACTGGTTCTTGCCGCACCGCTTCGCCTCATAGGTGGCGGTGTCGGCCTGGCGGAGCACATGGTCGGCGGTGTCGTGGCCGTTCGACACCGCCACCCCCAGGCTGGCGGTGAGGCGCAGGTCGTGGCCCGACGCCGACTGGATGGCTAGGACCGCGGCCTGGATCCGGTCGGTCAGCAGGCCGATCGCCCCGGCGTCCCCCGGATCCACGTCGGTGGCGAGCACGGCGAACTCGTCCCCGCTGAGCCGGGCCACGGTGTCGTCCGAGCGGAGACCGCGGGTTAGCTCGGCGGCCAGCCGTCGCAGGGCCTCGTCGCCCACGGCGTGACCGAGTGAGTCCACCACGGTCTTGAAGTCGTCGATGTCGAGCTGGACGATCACGGGCAGGGCGTCGGCGGTGGAGTGGTCGATGGCGTCCTGGACGCGTTCCATGAACATGGTCCGGTTCGGTAGACCGGTCAGCTTGTCGTGCCGGGCGGCGTGACTCAGCTGCCGTTCCACCCGTCTCTGCTCGGTGATGTCGCTGAACACCACGGTGATGAGCTCGTCGCTGGTGTTCCCGCCCACCCCCATGCGCACGTTGAGGGAGCCGCCCCGGGCCCGTAACCGGAAGTCGTGGACCTCGTGCTGGAGTCCCCGCCCGGCGGCGGCCAGCGCCTCGGCGACGACCTCCCGCCCGTCGGCGTCGATGGCCAGGTCACCGAGGCGGGTCTGGTCGAGGTCGGACTGGGTCCGACCGAGCATGACCCGGGCCCCCCGGTTGCTGTCCACGATCAGGCCGTCGTGGGTGACCGCCAGCACCCCGACGAGGGCGTTGTCGAGGATGGACTGGAGCCGGTGGCGAGACGAGTTGAGCTGCTGGTTCCGGCGGCGCAACTGCTGGATCATGGGCCGGAGCACGAAGACGGCCTCCAGGGCCAGCAGCAGCAGGGTGACGCCGAGCATGATGTCGGCCACCCGCTGGGCGTGGACCACGGCCCCGGCGGTACGTTGCTGGTAGAGCGCCTCGGTGGCCTCCAACCGGCCGAGGAGGGTCGTGGGCCCATCGGCGGACGCCTGGACCACCAGGGCGTGGACCCGGGGATCCCCCGGGGTGATGTCGGGGTCGTCGACGATCGTCTGGGCGAGCTCGAGGTACTGGTGGACCCACAGGTCGAGCCCGTCGGTGCCGTAGTACAGCTCGTCCAGACCGCGGCTGGTGGCGGCCATGGACGGACCGGCGGACTCCTCGAGCAACTGGTCGTGCTGGAGCCGCATCTCTCCGATCGACTCGCTGAGTTCGTCCTGGGCAACCTGGCGGCCGCCCACGGGGCCGGTGACGTAGGCGATGGCGTGGACGGCCACCCGCTGGCTGAGGGTGTGCTCGCGGCCGGCGATCATGATCGCCTCGCTGCCGCCGATGGCCACGTCGGCCACCCGGCCGATGAGGGTGTGGGCCCCCAGCGTCAGCAGGGTGAGACCGACGAGGGTGCCGAAATACCACCAGCCGAACGCGCGCCCCGGGTCGCCTCCAGAGGCGAGGGCCTGTCGCCGTGATAGGTGGAGGGCCACGGGCCGTCTATCGGTGCTGGACAGTCCGGCCTGAACCGTCCGACGGGTGATTGTTGTACTTCGTTCAGGGTCACCCGAATGGTGGATGGGAGCACCCGGCCTTCGAACCGGCCCCCGGTGCCCAGCTACGGTGACGTGGGTGACTGATCAACCGCGGCCGACCCCCCTCCACGATCGCTCGTACCAGTGTTCGGCGACCATGATCGGCCCAGACCGGGTGGTCGTGTCGGGCCGGCTGACCGACACCAAGCCGCTGGGCCTGGGTCGGACCGACGGCGAGCCCCTGATCATCCACGACATGGTCGTCGACCTGACCGTGGTCATGCCCTCGTTCGAGATCGAGGTGGTCGAGGTGGACATGCTCACCCACCCCTATCCGGACTGCCGGGGAATCCTGCCGGACTACCAGCAGCTGGTCGGCACTTCGATCGCGAGGGGCTATTCGAAACGGGTCCGAGAGCTGTTCGGGGGCCCGAACGGTTGCTCCCATATCGGTGCCCTGCTCGTGGCCATGGGGCCGGTGGCGGTCCAGGCCAGCTGGAGCCTGGCCACCGTGGACGAGGACCCAGCCGAACGCCTCGAGGTGTCGGTTGGTCCCGAGGAACGGAAGCGGCGGACCCGGCTCAACACCAACACCTGCCACGTCTGGGCTGAGGGTGGCGAGCATCTCCAGGCCACCCTGGACGGGACGATCAGCATTCGTCCGGACTGGGAGGTCGAACGCCTGGTCAAGCTGGGAATCGACGTGCCGGAGGGTGTCGCCGGCCCCGAAAAGCCGACTGTTCCTGATGGTGTCCAACAAAAGTGACAATGGGCACGACATGCGGAAGAAGGGGCTTGGGGTGGAATTGCCCTTGGTAGAGTCGCTGGCTTCGGGTCATCGATGACCCCACGACAAGACCGAAAGTGAGTACCGCCTCATGTCGATCAAGCGTTTCGCCCCGGCCGCCGCGCTGACCCTCGCGCTCTCCGTTGGTGCCGTCGCCTGCGGTGACGACAGCGACACCACCGAAGACGACACCTCCACCACGGTGGCCGAGTCTTCGGACGCCACCTCCGCTGACGACTCGGACACCGAGGACACCTCGGCCGATGATTCCGGCACCGAGGACGAGTCCAGCACCGAGGACACCTCGGCCGATGACTCCAGCAGTGACGAGGAGACCACCACCACGGAGTCCTGATCCGGCCGGGCCCACGGCCGGCCCTCCCAACACGGTGGGGCCCGATCCGTCGGCCGATCGACGATCCCGACTGCTCTTGCAGCCGGGATCGTTCGCGTTTTGGCCCCGGGTCGAGGCCAGCCGTCGGCCCCCGTTCGAGCCGGCGAGGCCCACCGTGTAGGGTGACCGGTCGTCGCGCCGGAACGGCCCGAAACAGTGGGGCCCGAAACAGTGGGCCCCGAAACAGTGGGCCCCGAAACAGTGGGCCCGAAACAACAGGGTGGGGGTTTATCGAGTGGGGATCGTCCGAGAGTCATGAACGTGCAGCAGTCGGCGTCGAGCCGAGGTCGAGGAATCCGGGGCCGAGCCTTCATCGCCGGGGCCTACGAACACCCGGGTCGGAAACTCCCGGACGAATCACTGATGGAGATCCACGCCCGGGTCTGTGTCGGGGCTCTGGCTGACGCCGGCCTCACCCTGAGCGATGTGGACGCCTATTTCGGGGCCGGCGACTCCCCGGGTTTCGGCACCCTGTCGATGATGGACTACCTGGGGATCGCGGCCTCCTGGATCGACTCCACCGAGATGGGTGGCTCGTCGTACGTGGCCCATGTCGACCACGCCGCCTCGGCCATCGCCGCGGGCAAGTGCTCGGTAGCCCTGGTCAGCCTGGCCGGCAAGCCCCTCACCGGAGGCGCCCGACCGGGCGGTTCGGGTCGGGCCGGAGGGCCCGAGGCGGACTTTGAGGGCCACTACGGCATGACCGTCCCCGGCGGCTACGCCCTGGCCGCCCGTCGACACATGCACGAGTTCGGCACCACCAGCGAACAGCTGGCGGAGATCAAGGTGGCCGCGTCCATCCACGCCCAGTACAACCCCGACGCCCTCCTGCGGGACGTGGTCAGCGTGGACGACGTGGTTAACTCGCCGATGGTGGCTGATCCCCTGCACCGGCTGGACTGTTGTGTCATCACCGACGGCGGTGGGGCCGTGGTGGTAGTGTCGCCCGAGGTGGCGCGTGACCTCGATCGCCGGAGTGTGGCCGTACTCGGCGGCGGCGAGGCCCCGAAGGGCACGGCCAACGGCCGGATCGACCTGACCCACACCGGCGCGGTGTGGTCGGGTCCGGCCGCTTTCGCCGAGGCCGGGGTGACCACGGCCGACATCGACTACGCCTCCATCTACGATTCGTTCACCATCACGGTGTTGCAGACCATCGAGGATCTCGGCTTCTGCCCCAAGGGGCGGGGCGGGGCGTTCGTGTCCGACGGGGCCCTGGTGGCCCCCGACGGACCGCTGCCGTTCAACACCGACGGTGGTGGCCTCTGCTCCAACCACCCGGGCAACCGGGGCGGGATGACCAAGATCCTCGAAGCGGTCCGCCAGCTCCGGGGGGAGGCCCACCCCCGGGTGCAGGTGCCGGACTGCGACATCGCCCTGGTGCACGGCACCGGGGGGTCGCTGGCCACCCGCATGGGTAGCGCCACGCTCATTCTCGGACGGGAGGCCTGACATGACCGAGCCCACTTCCCCGGCCCAACTCCCGGTCGGGACTCCACATCCCAACCCGGATTCGGCCCCGTTCTGGGCGGCTACCGCCGAGGGGCGTTTCCTGCTCCAACGGTGCACCGGGTGCGGCACCGTCATGTGGTGGCCCCGGGCGGTCTGTCCCGAATGCTCGAGCTTCGACCTGGCCTGGTTCGAGGCCACTGGTGAGGGGACGGTCTACAGCTTCTCCATCGTGCGGCGCACCCCCGATCGGCGGTGGGCCCCGTCGGCCCCCTACGTGCTCGCCTACGTCGAGCTCGACGAGGGACCCCGGGTGATGACCAACATCGTCGACTGCGACCCCGACACGGTCACTGTGGACCAACGAGTGCGGGTGGTGTGGCACGACACCGGTGAAGGCTCCGCCCTGCCCCGGTTCACGCCGGCCGGAGGGTGATGACGATGAGCTACGAGCTGGACGGTCTGCAAGGCAAGGTCGCGGTGGTCACCGGGGCCGGCCGGATGCGGTCGATCGGCCGGCCGGTGGCGGTTGAGCTGGCCCGGGCCGGGTGCGACATCGTGCTCACGGGTACCGGCCGGTCGCCGGACCGGTTTCCGGACGACGAGCGGGCGGCCGGTTGGCGGGACATCGACTCGGTGGCCGAGGAGGTGCGGGCCACCGGTCGGCGGGCCCTGACCGTGGTGAGCGACGTGCGCGACCCCGCCGCGGTGGACGATCTCGTGGCCACCACCCTGGCCGAGATGGGCCGGGTCGACATCGTGGTCAACAACGCCGGCGCGGCCAGGGGCGACGACCGCCGGCCCGTCGTCGACCTCGACGTCGATGTGTGGACCAACGTGATCGGCACCAACCTGACCGGCACCTTCCTCATGTCCCGGGCGTTCGGTCGGGCCCTGATCGACGGGGGCCGCGGGGGATCGATCGTCAACATGTCGTCGATCGCCGGCAAGCTGCTGCCGGAGAACACCGCGGCCTACGCCTCGAGCAAGGCCGGGATCCAGGCCCTGACCGCCTCGATGAGCCGGGAGATGGCCCGCCACCAGGTGCGGGTCAACGCCATCTGTCCCGGCATCATCGACACCTCCCGCATGGACGACATCGACGCCCCCGAGCGGGGTGAGCACTGGCGGGCGATGATCGGGGAGCGGGTGCCCCTGGGCCGGGCCGGTCGGGGTGAGGACATCGCCTGGATGACCGTGTTCCTGTGTTCCGACCAGGGGGCGTGGATCACCGGTCAGTCCTACAACGTGGACGGCGGGACGGCCACCGCCCACTGAGGTCCGCGCCGGGACCGCCGACCGGCGGCGGCGAATCGCCCCGCCCGGGCCCGCCAACTAGCTTCGACCGGATGGTGGACATTGACCCGTTGATCACCCCCGGACCCCTGGACGGTCTGCGGGTGGTCGAGATCGCCGGAGGGATCCCGGCCGCGTACTGCGCCCGCATGCTCCGGGGTTTCGGGGCCGACACGGTCCGGATCGAGGGCCCGGCCGTGACCCCACCGGGCGGTACCCCGGGGCCCACCGGTGTGGACGGGCTCGACGGTGACCAGACCACCTTCCTGGTGGCCGGGGCCCGGCGGGTGGCCCCGGACGGGTCGACGGCGGCCCGCTGGTGCGCGGCGGCCGACGTGATCGTCACCGACCGCCTGCCCGCCGAACTGTCCCATCTCGGGATAGATCCCGGCGACTTCGGCCCGGCCACCGGTCGACTCCTGATCACGGCCACCCCGTTCGGGGCCACCGGCCCCTGGGCCGGGCGGCGCACAACGGCCGGGGTCCAGTTCGCGGTGGGGCCGATCATGGGCCTGACCGGTGACGACCACCGGGCTCCGCTGATCACCGGCGGGTCCCAGGCCTACTTCTTCGGGGGTCTGCAGGCCTTCGCCGCCGCCACGGTGGCCTTGGTCGGGGTCCGGCGCCGCGGTCAGGGGGCCTGGCTGGACCTGTCCCTGCAGGAGGAGGCGGCGTCGATCCCCGAGCTGTACGCCCCGATGAGCGAGTACGAGACCCGGGAACCTGTCGTCCGCTCCGGCAACACGGTCCGGGCGGTGTGGGGGGTGCACGCCTGCATCGACGGGTACGCCGGCGTGTGCTGCTTGGATCGCCAGGTGCCGGCCCTGTTCGGCCTCATCGGCGAACCGGTGGAGGGGGAGCCGCGCTTCACCGACCCGTTGGCCCGGATGGACAACGACGACGAGCTGCTGGCCTACGTCATGATGTTCATGGCCGACCACACCAAGGACGAACTGCTGGAGCTCGGCGCCAAGCACCGGGTGCCGTTCGGGGCCGTCCGCACCCCGCGGGAGCTCTTGTCCGATCCGACGTTCGCCGAGCGGGGCTTCTTCGATCGGGTACGGGTGCCGGGGCCCGACGGAGCCGGCCCGGACGAGGTGGTGATGCCGGGCCGGCCCTTCCCCGGCCTGGGCTGGCGGGGTCCGGACCGGCTCGAGCCGGACCCCACCGAAGGCCGAGCGGACGAGGGATGGCGGGCCGAGGGCTGGACGACGGGGGCGGCCGCCGGGTTGGCCCGTCCCGAGCCGGTCCCGGCGCGGCCGCTCGAGGGGGTCCGGGTGGTCGACCTCACGATGATGTGGGCGGGGCCCTACGCCACGAAGCTCATGGTGGAGACCGGTGCCGACGTGATCAAGGTGGAGTCGCCCACGGCGTGGGACAACATCCGCACCCTGGTGCCCCAGGATCCGGAGATCTCCGATCCCTGGAACTCGGCCTATTACTTCAACGAGTACAACCACTCGAAGCGGTCGTTGATCCTCGATCTGGCCGATCCCGAGGGTCGGGCCGCCCTGCTGCGGGTGGTGACCACGGCCGACGTGGTCATCGAGAACTACCGGGCCGACGTGCTGGACAAGCTCGGGCTCGGCTACGAGGTGCTGCGGGCCGCCCGCGACGACATCATCCTGGTCTCGATGGCCGGCTTCGGGAAGTCGGGCGAGCTGAGGGACCATGTCGGGTTCGGTCCGATAATCGAGATGATGTCGGGGCTGATGTCCCTGTCCGGCTACGGCGACGACGGTGTGCCCTACAAGACCGGCGTCTCCTACGGCGATCCGGTGGGTGGCCTCAACGCCACCGCCGCGGTGGCCCTGGCCCTGCTGCGCCGGGATCGGACCGGTGAGGGGTGCCATATCGACCTCGCCCAGCGGGAAACCGCCGCCCTGCTGGCCGGCCCGGCGTTCGTGGCCGCCTCACTCCGGGGCGAGGAACCCGTACACCACGGCAACCGGCACCCCGTCCACGCCCCCCACGGCTGCTACCCGGCGGCCGGCGACGACGCCTGGGTGGTGATCGGGGCCCGGACCGAGGCCGAATGGCGGGCCCTGGCCGGGGTCATCGGTCATCCCGACCTGGCCGACTGGGATCGTGACCGCCGTCGGGCCGGTCACGACGAGCTGGACGCCGCCATCGGGGCCTGGACGGCCGGACGGGCGCCCGGTGAGCTGGTGGCCGAGCTCCAGGCGAAGGGGGTGCCGGCCGGGGCCGTGGCGGACACCCTGGCCGTGTACGACGATCCGCAGCTCAACGACCGGGGTTTCTACCGGGTGCTCGAGGCCGAGAAGATGCGGCCCTACCGCCAGACCGGCCCGACCTGGCGCATGGTCGGGCTCCCCCCGCACCCGATGCGCCGCGCCCCCTGGTTCGGCGAGCACACCCTCGAGATCCTGACCGGGGTGGGGTTCTCCCCCGACGAGGTGGCCGACCTGGTGCGGCGCGGGGTGTCCGGGGACGCACCCGTGAACCCCGGCGTCGGCTGAAACGGGGGTTGACCCCCGGGGGACAAACCCTTTATCTTCACATGTATGCAGGTATCGGAGCGAGTGCTCGGAAGCGACGATCCGGCCGGGCCGGTGGACGGCCGAGTGGCCGGGCGGGTGGACGCCGGGATCGACGATGCCGTGCGCCTAGCCGAGCTGTTCCGGCTCCTGGGGGACCCGAACCGGATCCGGATCCTGATGGCGCTGGGTCGGGCCGGGGAGCTGTGCGTGCACGATCTGGCCGCCGCGGTGGCCGCGCCGGAGGCCAAGGTGTCGCAGGCGCTGCGCCTGTTGCGCACCGCGGGCGTGGTCCGCAACCGGCGTGAGGGTCGCCACGTCCACTACCGGCTCGACGACGATCATGTCCGGACCCTGCTGGAGATGTCGCATCGCCACATCGCCCATGGACCGGGCGACCCGACGGAGGGAGAGCCGTCATGAGCCCACCCCCCGATCCCGGTCACGGCAACACCTCTGGTCACGGCAACACCTCTGGTCACAGCTCCGGTCACGGTCACAATCATGGGGCCGCCCTGGCCCGTTCCGGGGCCCGGCACCGCAATCGATTGCTGGCCGCCTTCGTCATCATCGCCGGCTTCTTCCTGGTGGAGGCGGCGGCCGGGTTGGTGTCCGGTTCCCTGGCCCTCCTATCCGACGCCGGGCACATGCTCACCGACGTCATCGGCCTGGGCATGGCCCTGGTCGCCATCCAGCTGGCCAGCCGTTTCGCCGCCGTCTCGGGGGGGACCGGATCCGGGACCCGGCACACCTTCGGCCTCTACCGGCTCGAGATCCTGGCCGCCTTCGTCAACGCCCTGCTCCTGTTCGGGGTGGCGATCTGGGTGCTCGTCGAGGCCGTGCGCCGGCTCACCGGTGGCGAGGAGCCACATGTCGAGAGCGGGCTGATGCTCTGGGTGGCCGTCGCCGGCCTGGCCGCCAACCTGGTCGCCTTCTGGTTGTTGCGGGAGGGGGCCGGGGAGTCCCTCAACGTTGAGGCCGCCTACCTCGAGGTCCTGGCCGACACCCTGGGCTCCGTCGGGGTGATCCTGGCCGCGGTCCTGCTCCGCCTGTTCGGCTGGTGGTGGGCGGATCCGTTGATCGGGGCGGCGATCGGCCTCTGGATCCTGCCCCGCACCTGGCGGCTGGGCGGCAACGCGGTCCGCATCCTGCTGCAGTCGGCCCCCGCCCACATCGACGTCGTCGAGCTCCGGGCCGCCCTGCGGGAGATCGACGGGGTGGCCGACGTGCACGATCTGCACGTGTGGACCCTGACCTCCGAGATGGAGGCCGCCTCGGCCCACCTGGTCACCGGCGAGGGGGCCGATCCCAAGGCGGTGCTGGACCAGGCCCGGGCCCTGCTGGAGGAGCGGTACGGGATCGGACACGGCACCTTCCAGGTGGAGACCACGGGCGCCCGGCAGTGCGATGACGCCATGTGGTGATCCCATCCCGCGGCCGTTGCCGCCGCCCGTCACGCGCCGCCGGTGTGGTACGACTAGCGTGCGATCATGAGCCTCGCCAAGGACGAACGCGCCGGGTTGAGCGACACCTTCGCCGAGGTCGGTGACAACGTGCCGACCCTGTGCGAGGGCTGGACCAGCCGGGACCTCCTGGCCCACCTGCTGGTCCGGGAACGGAAGCCTTGGGCGGCTCCCGGTATCTTCATACCCGCCCTGGCCTCCCTCGCCGACAACGCCATGAGCAGCTACGACGACGTGGCCTGGCCCGACATGATCGAGCAGTTCCGGGACGGGCCCCCGGTGTGGAGCTTCACCGCCATCCCCGCGGCGGACGCGCTCGTCAACGGCGCCGAGCACTACGTCCACCACGAGGACGTCCGGCGGGGATCCCCCGGCTGGAAGCCCCGGCCGCCCCACGACCCCCGCGACCGGCAGCTCTGGGAGATCCTGCAGCGCATGGCCCGGATGCTGTTCCGTCGCAGCCCGGTGGGTGTGGTCCTCCGCAGCGGCGACGATCGGGAGCTGGTGGCCCGCAAGGCGGCCCCGTCGGTGACCCTGGTGGGCGAACCGGGGGAGCTGGTCCTGTTCGGCTACGGCCGTTCGGCGGTCGAGGTGGAACGGGAGGGCGATCCCGCCGACGTGGCCGCCCTCGACGGATCCAGCCGCGGGGTCTGACCCGATGACGGCCCTGCCTGACGACACGGCCCTGCCTGACGACACGGCCCTGCCTGACGACACGGCCCTGCCTGACGACACGGCCCTGCCTGACTACGAAGACCTGCCCGAGATCCCCGGGTTGGGGCTGCGGCACGCCTGGGACGTGTTCGGCCGCGACGACCGGCTCGGGTCCATCAACCTGATCACCGACCAGAGGGTGGCGGCGGCCGCCCGCCTGGTCACCGGGGGCGAACGTCTGTCGCTCGACCTGCCCCTCAACGTGCCCGATCCACCCCTGTTCGGGCGCCGGCCCTACCGGAGGGTGGCCTTCCGGCTGAACCGCAACGAGATGGACGACCGGCTCGACGATTTCCACCTCCAGGGCTCGACCCAGTGGGACGCGCTCTCCCACGTGCGGTGCCGGGAGCACGGATTCTGGGGTGGCCGCCTCGACGATCCGATCGACCGTCCCAACGGGCTCGGGATCGAGCCCTGGGTGGAGCACGGGATCGCGGGCCGGGGCATCCTGATCGACGTGGGCGCCCACCTGGCCGCCACCGGCGACTACGACCCGTTGGACAACCGGCCGATCACCGTGGAGGAGATCGACGCCACCCTGGACCGCCAGGGGGTCACCCCGCGGACCGGTGACATCTGGTGCATCCGGACCGGCTGGCCCTCGGCCTACCTCGAGCTCGATCCCGGCGCCCGCCGGGCCGACGCCGAGGCCCCGGCGTTCGCCGGTCTGCAGGCCGACGAGGCCATGGCCCGTCGCCTCTGGAACGCCCATCCGGCCGCCGTCTGCTGTGACAACCCGGCAGTGGAGCGGATGCCGGGCGATCCGGCGGTCGGATCGTTGCATCGTCGCCTCCTCCCCACCCTCGGCATGGCTCTCGGCGAGATGTTCTCCTTCGACGCCCTGGCCGCCCGCTGTCGCGCCGGGCGCCGGTGGGCCTTCTTCTTCGTTGCTGTGCCCCTGCGCGTTCCGGACGCGATCGGGTCGCCAGGCAACGCCATGGCCCTGCTCTGAGGGCGGCTTCCCGCCCCGGTCGGGTTGTTCACCGCTCCGAGCCGATGACAAGGGGGTGACTGTCCCCCGGGCCCGTAAGCTGACGATCGTCATCGGTAGACCAACGGTCGGCCTGATCGCCGAGGAGGACCACCCGCCATGGGAACGTCGTCAGCCACGCTGAAGCTCATTGTCGCCACCTTCGCCGAGGAGGGTGGGGCGGTCAGGGCCCTGGCCACACTCACCCCGGGCCTGGGTCCGGAGAACATCGGGCAGGCGGCGGTGGTGAGCAAGACCGAGTCGGGAAAGGTCCGCTTCGTCGAGAGCGGGGACACCACCACCGGTGAAGGCGCCCTTGAAGGGGCCGGGATCGGGGCCTTTGCCGGCCTGCTCGGCATGATCGTCACCCCGGTGGCCCTGCTGAGCCTGCCGATCGGCGCCGCCGTGGGTGCCCTGGTGGGCAAGCTGCGCGACACCGGTTTCGCCGACGAAGATCTGAAGCACCTCGGCGCGGATCTCGACCAGGGCCGCTCCGCGGTCCTGCTCACCGTGGAGCTCGACGAGGTGGCCAAGGCGGAACGGCTCCTGGCCGAGGTCGACGCGGCCAATGTGGTGGTGAAGGAGATCGACTCCGACCTGGCCACCGCCCTCGACGCCCACGCCGAGGCCGCCACCGCCGGTGAGGCTCCACCGCCGGCCCCGTGATCCCGTATGGCCTGAACGGACATCCAATCCCGTGACCGCCCGATCGTCCGCCGCCGATCCGGCCCCCACAACGGTCCTGCCCATACCGGGACCGGGGGGTCTCTTGGCCGTGTACGGAACCCTGATGACCGGGCTCTCCCCGGACCACCAGCCAGCGGTCGGGGAGTGGCTCGAACTGGTGGGCCCGGTGAGCATCCCCGGCCGTCTCTACGAGGTTCACGGCGGCGTCTTCCGGTATCCGGCCCTGTCGTTGGAGCGCCTCGACCCGCCCACTGGAGCCCACCAGGCCGCCCGGCCGCCCATGGTCCACGGTGAGCTGTTCCGGGTGCTCGATCCGGTCCTGTTCGACGTCCTCGACCGTTGGGAGGGCTACGACCCGACCGCCCCGGCCACCTCCCCCTACTTCCGGCGCCTGGTCCGGATGCTGCGTCCCTCGGTCGACGCCTGGGTCTACGTCGGCAACCACTCCGACCGTACGGACTGGATTCCCGGCGGGGACTGGCGGGCCCATGTCGAGGCCACCGCCTGAAACGGCACTGTCTGAGCGGGTCGCCGTCCGGCCGCCACCCCGGCAGGTCGCGGCGAGGATGTCGTTCCAACGAGCCCGGTGGCCAGGGCTGATGCTGACCGTTGGGCGACGGTCGAACCGCCCAGTGACGGCTCCGGCGGGGTCGTGGTATCGAATTGGACTCATGATCCGTTCGAGGATGTCGCGGCCATGATCGAGCGGGTGCGGTCGAGTGTGATCGGCGCCGACACGATGATCGCCACCCCGTTTGGCACCCGGGTGATCACCTACGCCGACTACACCGCCTCGGGGCGGGCCCTCGGCTTCGTCGAGGACACGATCCGGCGCCGGGTCCTCCCCGTCTACGCCAACACCCACACCGAGACCTCGGGGACGGGCTGCCAGACCACCGCCTACCGGGAGGAGGCCCGGGCCGTCATCCGCCGCGGGGTCGGGGGGCGGGCCGAGGAGCACGCGGTGGTCTTCGCCGGGTCGGGGGCCACCGGGGCCGTCGACCGGCTCATCGCCCTGCTCGGGTTGCGGATCCCCGACGAGTTGGAACGCCGCCACCGGCTGGGTGATCACCTCCCGGCCGCGGCCCGCCCCGTCGTGTTCGTCGGGCCGTACGAGCACCACTCGAACGAGCTGCCGTGGCGCGAGACCATCGCGGACGTGGTGGAGATCGCCGAGGATGTCGACGGTCGGATCGACCTGGCCGACCTGGAGCGGCGGCTCGTTGCCCACGCCGACCGGCCCCTGCTCATCGGGAGCTTCTCCGCCGCGTCCAACGTGACTGGGATCCTGAGTGACACCCGTACCGTGGCCGCCCTGCTCCACCGGTACGGGGCCCTCTCGTTCTGGGACTACGCGGCCGCGGCCCCCTATGTCGAGATCGACATGGGCACCGCGGCCACCCACGGGGCCGGCTACATCGACGCCGTGGTGCTCTCGCCCCACAAGTTCATCGGCGGGCCGGGGAGCCCCGGCGTCCTGGTGGTGCGCCGCGACCTGCTCCACAACCGGGTGCCGGCGGTTCCCGGCGGGGGCACCGTCGCCTACGTGTCCGCCGAGTCCCACCAGTACCTGTCGGATCTGGAGCACCGGGAGGAGGGTGGCACCCCGGCCATCATCGAGTCGATCCGGGCCGGTCTCGCCTTCCTGGTCAAGGAACGGGTCGGGGTGGAGGAGATCCGGCGGCGGGAGGAGGAGCTGGTGGCCCGGGCCCTGGCGTCGTGGTCGGCCAACCCGGCCCTGGGGATCCTCGGTGACCTTCACGCCCCCCGCTTGTCTATCGTCTCGTTCGTGGTGTGGGCCCCGGACCATCTCGGGTCGGGCCGGATGCTGCACCACAACTTCGTGGTCGCCCTCCTCAACGACCTGTTTGGCATCCAGGCCCGGGGTGGTTGCTCCTGCGCCGGCCCCTACGGCCACCGCCTGCTGGGTATCGACCGAGACCACAGCCACCGGTTCGAATCGGCCGTTGCCGCGGGCCACGAAGTTGTCAAACCGGGTTGGGTTCGAGTGAACTTCAATTACTTCGTCGATGACGAGGAGGTCGACTTCGTGCTTGCGGCGGTCAACATGGTGGCCCGGGACGGCTGGCGCCTCCTGCCCGCCTACCGGTTCGACGTGGACACCGGTGTGTGGCGTCACCGGGACTGGATCGGGCATCCCACCGAGCGCCTCACCGACCTGGACCTGCTGACCGACCCGGTGCCCCGGCCGGTGGGCTTGCCCGCCGAACGGGCCGGCTATCTGGAGCAGGCCCGGCGGGTGTTGGCCGGACCCATCGACGACACCGATTGGACGGCTCCGCTGCCCCGATCCGCCGAGGACCTCCGCTGGTTCCCGCTGCCGGGCGAGGTCAACGACACGGGGAACGGTTCGCGCCGGGAGGGTGCCGGGGCGGGTCGGTAGGGACCGACCCGCCCCGGACCGAACAACGAGACGGGGGAACAGGTATGGAGCTCGGCGTATGCGTGGCGTCGAAGATCGACGACATCGACTATGTGGTGGAGGCCGAGCGCCTGGGGTTCGCCCATGCCTGGTTCGCCGACAGCCAGATGATCTGGAGCGACCCTTACGCCTGCCTGGCCCTCGCCGCCGAGCGGACCACCGGCATGCGGTTGGGCACGGGTGTGGCCGTGGCGGCCACCCGGCCGGCCCCGGTCACGGCGTCGTCGATCGCCACCGTCAACATGCTCGCCCCCGACCGGACGTTCCTTGGTATCGGTACCGGCAACACGGCGATGCGCATCATGGGTCACAAGCCGATGCCCATGGCCGAATTCGACCGGTATCTGGCCACCCTGGCCCCCCTGCTGCGGGGAGAGCGATCGGAGTTGACCTGGAGGAACCGGACCTCTCCGATCGAACATCTCATGCCCGATCTCGGGTTCGTCGATCTGGCCCATCCGATCCCGCTCTACGTGTCCGGATTCGGTCCGAAATCGATGGCCCTGGCTGGCCGCCACGGCGACGGTGTGGTCCTGTCCATTCCTCCTGATCCGGCCTTCATGGAACGGGTCTGGTCGGCGGTGGAGGCCGGGGCCGCGGCCGCCGGCCGGACAATCGACCGCAGCCGGTTCCTGACCTGCACCTTGACGACGATGGTGATCACCGAGCCGGGAGAGCCCACCGATTCCGACCGGGTCAAGGCCCTGTGCGGCGCATTCGCCATCGCCTCGTTGCACTACGCCTACGACCAGTGGCGCAATTTCGGCCGCCGCCCGTCGGCCCCGGCCGTGGACGCGGTGTGGGACGAGTACACGGCCCTGCTGGGCAAGGTCCCCGACGGGGAACGGCACCTGCGGGTCCACCAGGGTCACAACTGCTGGGTGGTGCCCGAGGAGGAACAGTTCCTGACCCGGGAGTTGTTGGAGACCACCTGCATGATCGGCACGGCCGAGTCCCTGGTGGAGCGGCTCCACGCCCTCGACCGGGCCGGTCTCGACCAGGTGATGGTGTTACCCCCACTAGAACCGCGCTATCAGGTCATGCGGCAGATCGGTACGGAGATCATCCCCGCCCTGTGACCGCCGCGTGTCGGCCCGGGGTGCAGGTGAGGGGGTCCGGCCCAGGGGGCCGGACCCCCTACCCGGGTCACCGGGGCCCCGGCGGCGTCGAAGCCCGCGGTGCCGCCGTGGCACCCTGCTGGTGGGAGTCCTGTCGGTAGGAGTCCTGTTGGGGAGGCAGGGTGCCGGGGATCGGAAAGGAGGGCAGGACGGGGCCGTCGTCGTTGACGTCCTGGGCGGATTGGGCGGCGGAACCACAGCCAGCCCCGGGTCGGTCCGGCCGGTCCGGGCCCGGTCGTACCAATCGCACGAACCGGGGAACCCAGCCGACTCCCGACAGGGATGACTATGGCCAATCAGACGGGGAATCCCTGAGTCGCCCCGGAGACACCGTCATTGGGGACCGTATCATTCTTGATGATGTAAAGAGTTGAATATGGCCATTTGCCTAAGGATTGCGTCCTGATCGACGAACCACGGGCCCCGGCGATTGTGATGCCGGCCCCGGTCCGGGGGTTACCTACAATGACGGGAATGCAGCCTGGTCCACCGGCCGATGGATACTCCACGCCTCCACTGCCGAATATCGAGGTGGCCCGGTTCGCTGCCGCCCGTGACGCCATCCTCGGCCACGCACCCAGCCATCTGACCGGGGCCACGTTGGCCGACATCGAACGCTCCCTGTCCGAGGCGTTGTCCCAGCGGGACCGGGTGGCGGCCGCCGTGCGCCAGCTCGACCCGACTGGGGTCGCCGCGGACCTGAAGGCGGCCCTCCGGGGCCGTCCGGACCAGACGGCGCCGGACACCCCGAAGATCGAGGCGTTGCGTCGCCGCTACGAGGCCGTGGCTGGCCTCCAGAATCAGCTCGACGGGCTCGGTGACCGGATCGAGGTCCTGCTGGCCGACGTCGAGACCGCGGCCGTGGTTGCGGTCACGGCCACCGTCGACGGTGATACGGCCTCGGGGCTGGGTTCGTCGCTGGCCACCCTCCGCGACGACATGGTCGCGGTGGACGAGGCCCGCCGCGCCCTGCGCTCCGCCTGACCGCCCGGGGCGTCCGCTCCCTCAGATGGCCCGTTCCAGGGTGAGGAGGGCCCGTTTCCGGCCGAGGCCCCCGGCGTAGCCGGTGAGGCGACCATCCGCGCCCACCACCCGATGACAGGGGATGACGATGGCGATCGGGTTGGCCCCGTTGGCCGTGCCCACGGCCCGGGCGGAGGTGCCGCCCGGCCCGATCCGGCGGGCCAGCTCCCCGTAGGTGGCCGTCCGGCCGAACGGCACCTCCTGGAGGGCGGCCCACACCTGCCGCTGGAAATCGGTGCCGGCGGGGTCGAGGGTGAGGTCGAACCGGGTCCGTCGCCCGTCGAAGTACTCCTCCAGCTGGGTGCGGGCCCGCCGGAGCAGGGGGGCGTCGTCAGCCCGCTCACCGATGACACGGCGGGCCCGACGGCGGCCCGCCCGCTCGGCCGACACAGGCAGCTCACCCACCACCTCGGGGTCGACCCCGGCGTCGTCGGAGAACTCGATGGCGGTCACCGCGGTGTCCGAGGCGATGATCCGCACCGGTCCAATGGGGGTGTCGATCTGGGTCCACATGGGGTTTGCTCCTCTCGAGCAGGGTTCGGTCCGCGCCTCAGGGCGCGGCGTGCCACAGGTGCATGACGGCGTAGGACCGCCAGGGGCGCCACCGTTGGTCCCGCCCGGTGGCCTCACGGGCGGTGGGGGTCCGGTCCGGGCCCGGGTCGAGCCGGCCGAGGGACCGGCGGACGACCAGGTCGCCGGGCAGGAACACGTCAGGGTCGCCGAGGGCCCGCATGGCGATGTAGCCGGCCGTCCACGGGCCGATCCCGGGCAGGGAAAGTAGTTGTTCGATGGTGACCGCTCGGTCCCGGCCCCGGTCGAGGCGGATCTGGCCGCTGGCCAGGGTCGAGGCGAGGGCGCCCAGCGCCCGGCCCCGGGCCCGGGGCATGGGGAGGGTGTCGGGCGGAACGCCGGCCACGACGTCCGGCGTCGGGAACAGGTGGCTGATCGCCGGGTGGAGACGCAGGGGTGGGGGTAGGGGCTTGCCGTGGTCGGTGGTGAGGCGGCCGAGCACTCCCCGGGCCGCGGCCACCGACACCTGCTGGCCGACCACGGCCCGCAGGGCCAGCTCGGCGCCGTCGGGATGACCGGGAACCCGCAACCCGGGGGTGGCCGCCACCAGAGGGGCGAGGGCCGGGTCGGCGCCGAGCTCGGTGTCCACGGCCACGGGGTCGGCGTCCCCGTCGACCAGGCGACGGGTGCGCTCCACCGCGGCGGTGAGGTCGCGGGGGTCGGTCAGGTGCAACCGGCATCCGACCACCGGCCGCCCGGCGCCGGTCGTCCCGGCTCGGCCCGGGGTGAGGGCCACCACAGCCGGTCCCCCCGGCAACCGGAGCGACCGGAAATAGGTGCCGTCCTCGACGGTCTCGACGCCGGGGACGGCACGGGCGGCCAGGAAGTCGAGCAGGGGGACCGCGGCGAACGGGTCTCGCACCGGCAACCGGATCTGGATGGTGGTCGGCTGCCCCGGATCGGCCTGGTGGGCCGGGTCGGAACCGCCGGCGCCGGTCTGGCCGGGAGCGGTTCCGGTGGGGTTGGGGGGTCCGGAACCGGTGGCGTTCGCCCGGAGCCGGGTAGGGGTGCTGGCGTAGACCTCGCGGACGGTGTCGTTGAACTGCCGGACGCTGGAGAAGCCGGCGGCAAAGGCGATGTCGGTGAAGGGCATCGTGGTGGTCTCGATCAGGATCCGTGCGCTCACCGCCCGGCGGGACCGGGCCAGGGCCAGGGGACCGGCACCGACCCGATCGCCCAGGAGCCGGCCGAGGTGGCGGCTGGTGTAGCCGAGCCGGTCGGCCAGGCCGCCGACCCCCTCCCGTTCCACCACGCCATCCGCGATCAGCCGCATGGCCCGCCCGGTGACGTCGCCCACGGTGTCCCACTCAGGGGACCCGGGGGTGGCGTCGGGCCGGCACCGTTTGCAGGCCCGGAATCCGGCCGTCTGGGCCGCGGCCGCCGACGGGTAGAAGCGGACGTTGTCCCGGCGCGGGGTGACGGCCGGGCACGACGGCCGGCAGTAGATGCCGGTGGTGGTGACCCCGGTGTAGAACACACCGTCCCACCGGGGGTCCCGGCTCTTGACGGCCCGGTAGCAGGCGTCGCCGTCGTGGAGATCCATACCCTGATCCTGCCCCGGACCGGCCCAGAATGCTGGCGGAAATCGGACACGGGCGTCGGGGGTGGCGGTAGGGGCACAGCCGGGGCGGGGTGCCGGCCCCGGGTCCGCGGAACCGTACCATGAAACCGTGAACTGCCCGCTGTGTCATGACCGGGCGCTGGTGCCCCACCACCGGGCCGGCATCGAGATCGACGTATGCCCCCACTGTGGTGGGGTGTGGCTGGACCGCAACGAACTCGACCGGTTGCTGGCCGCCGAATCGCGCCCGGCGCCCTCCCCGTCCCCTGTGGCCCAGCGTCCAGCCCGTGATGACCGTTACGACCGTTATGACCGGCGGGACGACGGCAACCGGAGATCCGGGGGCAGTGGGAAGCGGCGGAAAAAGAAGAAGAGCTGGGCCGACAAGCTGGGCGACGCCCTCGAGGACGTGCTCGACCTGTAGGCGGCCGCCCTCAGTCGTTCCCGGTCGGCCCCCGGTTCTGGGCGTGCTGGAACCCGAACCGGCCCTTGATGCACAGGTTGCCGTGGGTGATCGGGGAGTCCGGGGGCGACGACACGGTCACGATCGTGCCGTCCTGGACGTGGAGGGTGAGGTTGCACCCCACCCCACAGAAGGCGCACACGGTGTCGGTGGTGGTCTGCCGCTCGGGCGCCCACGTGCCGTCGGCGCGCATGTCGTGTTCCGTGCGGGTCGTCAACGCCCCGGTGGGGCACACCTGGATACAGTTGCCGCAGTAGACGCAGGCCGAATCGGGCAGATCGACGTCGAACTCGGTGGAGATCCGGCTGGCGAAGCCCCGGCCGGCGATGTCGATCACGAAGCTGTTCTGCCACTGCTCACCGCAGGCGTCCACGCACTGATAGCACAGGATGCACTTGCCGTAGTCCCGCACGTAGAGGTCGTTGTCGACCTTCACCGGCTGGTCGGCCGTCGTGGCCGCGTCGGCGCCGAACCGGGACGGATCGACGCCGTAGACGTCGTTCCACTCCGCCACCCCGTCCGTGAGGGACAGGTCGACCGAGGAGCCGAGCAGCTCCAGGACCAGGCGACGGGAATGGTCGACCCGTTCGTTGCGGGTGTGGACCACCATGCCGGCCTCCACCGGTCGGGAGCAGGCGGGGACCAGCACCCGCGACCCCTCGACCTCCACCATGCACACCCGGCAGGCGTTCTTCGGGGTGATGGTGTCGCCAAAGCAGAGCGTGGGAATGTCGCCGCCCCGGCCCCCGCAGGCCTCGAGGATGGTGGTGCCGGCGGGCACCGTCACCTCGCCGCCGTCGATGGTGAGCCTGACCGACGGGCGGTCGATGGCTGTGGTCATGACCAGACCCCCAGGCGGTCGATGGCGGATCCTATGGCACTGTGGGCGGTCTGGCCCAGGCCGCAGATGCTGGCGTCGGCCATGGCCCGGCCGACGTCACGCACCAGGCCGAGGTCACCGGCCCGCCCGCCCGGGGTGACCCCGCCGGCCAGGCGGTCGACGGCTTCGAGCTGGCGGACGGTGCCCACCCGGCACGGCACGCACTGGCCGCACGACTCGTCGGCGAAGAAGGCGGCGATGCGGCGGAGCTGGTCGACCAGATCGACGTGCTGGTCGAGCACCAGCACCACCCCCGACCCGAGCGTGAGCCCGGCCGCCCGGAGGGCGTCGGGATCGAGGGCGAGGTCGAGGTCGCCGGGGCCGGCGAAGCCGCCGGCCGCCCCGCCCAGGAGGACGGCCTGCAGCTCGGAGCCGGGCCGGAGACCGCCCGCCCGGGCGATCAGTTGGCCCAGGGTCACCCCCAGCTCGCTCTCGTACACCCCGGGCCGGTTCACCGCCCCCGACAGGCAGAACAACCGCCGGTCGGCGGTCGGGAGCCGGTCGAGCAGGATCGGGGGGACGTTGATGAGGGTCTCCACATTGTTGACCGCGGTGGGCCGGCCGAAGAGGCCCCGCTCGAAGGGGAACGGCGGCTTGTTGCGGGGCTCGCCCCGGTAGCCCTCGATCGAGTTGAACACCGCGGTCTCCTCACCGCAGATGTAGGCCCCGGCCCCCCGCACCATGGTGATGTCGAAGCCGGTGCCGGGGCCGAGGTGGCCCCCGGCCCGGGCCTCGGTGATGGCGTGGTGGAGGGTGGCCTCGGCCCGGGGGTACTCGCCCCGCAGGTAGACGTGGCCGTGGTCCGCCCCCACGGCCAGGCCGGCGATGGCCATGGCCTCGATGAGGGCGTAGGGGTCGTTCTCGATCAGGGTGCGGTCCTTGAACGTGCCGGGTTCCGACTCGTCCGCGTTGGCCACCAGGTGGTGGACCGGGCCCGGTTGGCCGCGGACCGCCTCCCACTTGGTGGCGGTGGGGAACGCAGCCCCGCCCCGGCCGGTGAGCCCGGCCGCCGCCACCCGGGAGATCACGGCCTCGGCCCCGATCCTCCGGGCCACGGCCAGGGCCTCGAACCCCCCGTCGGCCACATAGTCGGCCAGCGACGCCGGGTCGGTGGCGCCCACCCGCCGCAGTAGGACCAGTGACGGGTCACCGGCGTCCGGCACCGCGGCGGCCGGAGCCGGTTCGGGGGTGACCGTTCGCCGCACCGGGTCGCCGGCGTCGATGGTCAGGACCGCCCCGCCCCGCTCGCACACCCCCAGGCAGGGGGACGGGTGCTCGCCGGGGCCCAGGTCGGCCTCCGTACGGCCGGCGGCCCGGCAGGCCAGATCGACACACACGTGGACCTGGTGGGGCGGGCGTTCGGTCATCGAGAACAAGGCGTAGAAGCTGGCCACCCCGTACACCTCGGCCGGGCCGAGGTCGAGGCGTACGGCGATGTGGTCGACGGCGGTCGGGCTGATCCAGCCCACCCGGTCGTTGACGGCGTGCAGGGCGGGCAGCAGGAGGTGTCGGCGGGCCCGGTTGGCGTGGCCCCCGATCCGGTCGTGGTCGTTCGGGGCCGGTTCGGGCCCGAGCACCGAGGCCACCGCGGCCCGTTCGTCGGCGCTGGGGGGGATCCCTCGGGTCCTGACGTCCACGGCTAGGACCCCGCCCCGGGGGCGGTCGGGGTGGTCGGGGTCGGCGCCAGCTTGTCGATCCGCACCGCCGCGGCCTTGAACTCGGCCGTCCCCGCCTTGGGGTCGGTGGCGTCGATGGTGAGCAGGTTCACGTCGACCTCGTCGGGGAAGTGGGGGGTCATGAACACCAGGCCGGGCCGGAGACCGGGGTCGATCCGGACCGGCGCCTCCACCGAGCCGCGGGCCGAACTGATCCGGACCCGTTCCCCGTCGGCCAGGCCGAGCCGGTGGGCGTCGTCGGCGGCCACGTCGACGGTTTCTCCCATCCGGTTGGGGCTGCGGTAACCGCCGGACTGGACGCCGGTGTTGTAGGAGTCGAGGCGGCGGCCGGTGGTGAGCCGCAGGGGGAAGCGTTCGGACAGGGCCTCAACCGGGGCCTCGTCCTCCACGATCGAGAACGGAGCCGGCCGGCCCCGCTCGGCCGGGTCGTCGGCCCAGAGGCGGCCGTGGAGGTACGGGGGTTCCAGGGTGTCCTCGCTGAAGCAGGGCCACTGGATACCGCCCAGGGCCTCCAGGCGGGGCCACGACATCCCGGCGTGCAGGGGCGACAGGCGGCGCAGCTCGTCCCACACCTGTTCGGGGGAGTCGTAGCGCCAGTGGTGGCCCAGCCGGTCGGCCAGGGCGAGCAGGACCTCCACATCGTCGCTGGCCTCTCCGGGCGGTTCGATCGCCTTGCGGACCCGCTGGACCCGGCGCTCGGAGTTGGTCACCGTCCCCTCGGCCTCGCACCACGAGGCGCTGCCGGGGAGGACCACGTCGGCCAGCTCGGCGGTGGCGGTGCGGTAGATGTCGATCACGACGAGGTGGTCGAGGCCGGAGAGGAGCTCCACGGCGTGGCCGGCGTCGGCCTCGGACTGGGCCGGGTTCTCCCCGATCACCAGAACCGAACGGAGGTCGCCGCGCTCCATGGCGTGGAACATCTCGGTCAGGTGCCAGCCGTTGTCCGGGGGGACGGTGACCCCCCATTCGGCGTCGAACCGGGCCCGGGCGGTCTCGTCCGTCACGTCTTGGAACCCGGGTAGCTTGTTGGGCAGCGCTCCCATGTCGCCCCCACCCTGCACGTTGTTCTGGCCCCGCAGGGGGGTGAGCCCGGCCCCGTAGCGGCCGACCTGGCCGGTGAGCAGGGCCAGGTTGCACAGGGCCAGGACGTTGTCGACCCCGTTGTGGTGTTCGGTGATGCCCAGGGTCCAGCAGAGCTGGGCGGCCCGGGCGCCGGCGTAGCCGTGGGCCAGGTCGGCGATGGCCTCGCCGGGCACGCCGGTCACGGCCTCGCCCCGCTCCAGGGTCCAGGGGTCGACGGCGGCGGCGAAGGCGTCGAAGCCGATGGTGGCCCGGGCCACGAAGTCGGTGTCGACGGCGCCGGAGTGGATGATCTCCCGGGCCACGGTGTGGGCCAGGGCGATGTCGGTCCCGACGTGCAGGCCGAGCCAGCGGTCGGCGAACTGGGCCGTCTCACTGTGGCGCGGGTCGACCACGTAGAGCCGGGCCCCGCCGTTGAGGGCCTTCAGGACATGATGGAAGAAGATGGGGTGGGCGTTGCGGGCGTTCGAGCCCCACATGACGATCACGTCGGCCGCCTCGGCCTCGTCGTAGGACGAGGTGCCCCCACCCGCTCCGAACACCGTGGCCAGACCGACCACCGAAGGAGCGTGTCAGGTGCGGTTGCAGGAGTCGATGTTGTTGGTGCCCAGCGCCGCCCGGGCCACCTTCTGGGCCACGAAGTTCATCTCGTTGGTCGACTTCGAGCACGAGAACACCCCGATGGCGCCCCCGCCGAGGGTGTCGCGGGTGTGGCCCAGGCCGGCAACGGCCCGTTCGAGGGCCTCGTCCCACGAGGCCGGACGGAGGGCACCCCCGTCTCGGACCAGGGGCCGGGTGAGCCGCTCCATGGGCCGGAACTGGTGTCGGTTCTTGTTGGCCATGGGCCCGAGCATACGACACCGTCCAACCCCGGGTATCGGCGAAACGGTGGGGCGGCCAGGCTCCGGCTGGCACCATGGGGGCTGCACCACAGCGGTGCGAGCCGAATCTCGTCAGGTGGGTACCGAAATGTTACGTGTGGCGTTGCCGAACAAGGGCTCGTTGTCCGAACCCGCGGCGCGGATGATGACCGAGGCCGGCTACCGGGCCGACCGGTCGGCCAAGGAGCTCCGGAAGCTCGATCCGGCCAACGACACCGAGTTCTTCTTCCTCCGGCCGCACGACATCGCCATCCATGTGGCCGGGGGGCGTCTCGACGCCGGGATCACCGGGCGTGACCTGCTGATCGACTCGGCCGCCGCGGCCACCGAGGTCGTGTCGCTCGGGTTCGCGGCCGCGGTGTTCCGCCTGGCCGGGCCGGCCGGTCGGTACCGGTCGGCGGCCGATCTGGCCGGCCGCCGGATCGCCACCACCTACCCCACCCTGGTGGAGAAGTACCTGGCCGAGCGGGGGGTGTCGGCCGAGATCGTCCGGTTGGACGGGGCGGTCGAGATCGCGGTGGAGCTGGGGGTGGCCGACGCCATCGCCGACGTGGTCGAAACCGGGGCCACCCTGCGGGCCACCGGGATGGAACCGATCGGGGAGCCGATCCTGAGGTCCGAGGCCGTCCTGATCCGGCCGTCGGCCAGCGGGGCGCCCGCCGGTCTCGACCGCATGATCCGCCGGTTGGAGAGCGTCATCGTGGCCCGGACCTACCAGATGATCGACTACAACATTCCGGCGTCACTGCTGGCTGAGGCGGTGGAACGCACCCCGGGCATGGAGTCGCCCACCGTGTCCACCCTGGCCGACCCGGCCTGGGTGGCGGTCCGGGCCATGGTGCCCACCCGGGAGACCCACCAGGTGATGGACGACTTGGCCGCCATCGGGGCCAAGGCCATCCTGGTCACCGACATTCACGCCTGCCGGATCTGAAACTCGAGCCCGGTGGGCCGGCCGGCCCGGAGGGCGTCGAGGTGCTCGGCCAGGTTGGTCAGCTCGGCCAGGGGGACCCCGGCCGCCATCCGGTCGAGCAGGCGCCGTTCGAGGTGCTCGATCTGCTCAGCGGTGTCGAGGGCGGCCACGATCTGTTCCGGTTCGGCGATGACCATGCCGTCGGTGTCGGCCACCACGATCCACCCGGGCCGCACCGTCAACGGACTAGTCACCCCGCCCACGGTGACCGGCCCGTTGACGGTGCCGGGGTCCATGGTCGTACCCGACATGGGGTTGGTGCCCCGGGCGTAGACGGGCAGGCCCAACCCGATCAGGCCGTGCAGATCACGGCAGTACCCGTCGATGACGATCCCGGCCAGCCCCCGCCGCCGGGCCCCGGTGGCGAACAGCTCGCCGGACACCGCCCGGGTCCCGCCGTCGGTGGCCACCACGATCACCGAACCGGGAGGTGCCTGCGACACCGCCACCAGCACCGGTAGGTGGTCGTCGTGGGCCACCACCGTGACCGCCGGGCCGGTCATCCGGAGCAGACCCTTGGACGGGACGACCTCGGTGATCGCCGGGTCGACCACCGGCAGGCTCTTGTCGGCGTCGCACAGGGACGAGACCTGGAGCCGGGCGATCCGGTTGAGGGTGGCGCGGTCGAGGGCCGGGCCGGCCGGTGACGGGGTGGGACGGGATGGATCCATGCGGCCAGTCTGGCTGCCCGGCTGGTGCCGGGGCAGGGTGTCGCCGGCCACAACTGATCTGGCCCCCGGGGGGACGCGGCCCGTAGGCTCCGGGCCATGAGCCAACCACTCGCCGGGGTCCGGGTGATCGAGCTGGCCACGGACGTGGCCGGACCGTACGCGGGGAAGCTGCTGGCCGACTACGGAGCGGACGTGATCAAGGTGGAGCCGCCCGGGGGCGACCCGGCCCGCCGCCACGGTCCGTTCCCGACCGGCCCCGGGGGCGACCCGGAACCCGATCCCGAGCAGAGCGCCCTGTTCCTCCACCTCAACGCCAACAAGCGCAGCCTGGTGGCCGACCTCGACGATCCCGCCGACCGGGACCTGGTGGCCGACCTGATCGCCGGGGCCGACGTGGTCATCGAGTCGTTCACCCCGGGACGGATGGCCGAGCTCGGCCTCGGGTTCGACGAACTCCACCGTCGCCACCCCGCCCTGGTGGTCACCAGTGTCACCCCGTTCGGCCAGACCGGTCCCTACGCCGGGCGGGTCGGGGCCGACATCGTCACCTACGCCATGGGCGGCCCCATGAACGCCACGGGGATCCAGGGTCGGGAACCCCTCAAACTCGGGGGCAACGTCACCTCGTACCAGTGCGGCAACCTGGCCGGCACGGCCACCCTGGCCGGGTTGATGGTGGCCGAGCAGACCGGGGACGGCGTCCACATCGACCTGTCCCACTTCGAAGCCCAGGCCGCCTCCATCGACCGGCGCACCACCTACTATCTGTCGTACCTCTGGGATCGGCGGGTCCCGGAACGGGAGGCGCCGGCCACGGTGCGGACCCTGCCGGCGGGGTTCTTCCCCACCGCCGACGGGCACGTGCTCGTGTACACCATCCAACCCTGGATCGAGCGGATGCTGACCGTGCTTGGCGACGGAGACGGCGACGGCGACGGGGAGCTGCGGCGCCGATTCGACCAGCCCGGCTGGCCGAACGACGACGAACTCACCGATCTCGTCCAGGCCGCCCTGTACCAGTGGCTGTTCGAGGGTGACGCCGTGGATCGCACGGCCCGGGCCCAGTCGGTCAAATGGCCGGTGACCCCCCTGCTGGCCCCGGTGGACGTGCTCGACGACGTCCACCTGGCCGAGCGGAAATGGCTGGTCACCGCGGACCATCCGACGGCCGGTCCCGTGGTCCAACCCGGGCCCCCGTTCCGGATCGACGACGGCTGGGATCTCCGCCGTCCCGCCCCCCTCCTCGACCAGCACGGACCGGAGATCCGGGCCTCCCTGGATCCGGCCCAGCCCTCGGCCCGCCCGTCGGTGACGGCCGCTCCGGCCGGGCGCCCCCTCCCGTTGGAGGGTATCCGGGTGCTCGACCTGACGGTGGTGTGGGCGGGCCCGGCGTGCACCATGCACCTGGGCGATCTTGGCGCCGAGGTGATCCGGGTCGACAACCCGTGGGTGTTCCCCACCGCCACCCGGGGGGCGACACCCCGGCCGGAACCCCACCAGGTGGTCACCGCCGGGCCGCTGGCCACCTACGCCCCCGTCGACGTGGCCGGGCCGGAGCCGTACCGCCCCTGGAACGCCCAGGGGATGTACTCGGCCCACGCCCGCAACAAGCTGAGCTGCACCCTCGACCTGAGCCGGCCCGACGGGCGGGACATGTTCCTCCGTCTCGCCGCCCACGCCGACGTCGTGGTGGAGAACAACTCGGTGCCCACCCTGGACAAGCTCGGCATCGGGTGGGAGGCCCTGCAGGCCGCCAACCCCCGGCTCATCCTGGTCCGTCTGCCGCCCGTCGGTCTCGATGGGCCCCACGCCGACTATCTGGGGTTCGGGGCCAGCTTCGAGGCCATGTCGGGTCTGACCGCCATCCGCGGCTACCGGGACGACGACCCCACCAGCCTGACCTCGGTGTTCCACATGGACCCCACCAGCGGGGCCACCGGGGCGTTCGCCACCATGCTCGCCCTCCGGCGCCGGGACCGGACCGGGGTCGGCGAGCTCGTCGAGGTGGCCCAGAACGAGAACATGATGCAGCACATCGGCGAATACCTGGTCGACGCGGCCCGCACCGGACGCCGGCACGAGGCGGCCGGTAACCGTCACGTCAGCTACGCCCCCCAGGGGGCCTACCGGTGTGCTGACGACGGGGGCCCCGGTGGTGACGACCGGTGGATGGTCGTCTCGGTGGCCGACGACGACCAGTGGCTCGGCCTGTGTCGGGCCATGGGCCGGGCCGACCTGGCCGGCGACCCCCGCCTGGCCACCGCCGCCGGCCGGCGGGCCCACCACGACGAGCTCGACGACGCCATCACCGCCTGGACGTCCGGCCGGGACCGGTTTGTCGCCGTGGACGCCTGCCAGGCCGAGGGCGTTCCCTCCGGGCCGGTGCTCGACGAGGCTGACCTGGTGGCCGACCCCCAACTGGCCGCCCGGGGTTTCTACCGGCCCCAGGGCTCCTACGACATCGGTACCTGGCCGTTCCCCGGTCACCAATGGCGGTGGACGGGTCCGGCGATGAGATGGGGGCCGGTCTGCCGGATGGGGGCCGACAACGAGCACGTCTACCGCCGGATCCTGGGTCTCGACGACGACGAGTACGCCGCCCTCGACGCCGCCGGCCACCTGTCGATGGACTACCTCCGCCCCGACGGCTCCCCCTTCTAGAGGGGGTCCCCGGGGAGGCCGGCGAACCAGGCGACCGGTCCGTCCGGCTCGTCGGGGGCGGGGCCGACGCCGGGTGCGGGGGTGATCCGGTGGAGATGGCCCGCGGTGGGGGTGGGGAAGTGGGTGCCGAACACGACGGTGTCGGTGTCGGCCAGTTCGGCCACGAGCCGCTCACGGGTGCGGGTGGCTTCGGCGCTGTTGGCGTCGACCGATTCGGCCGACACGTCGGGATAGGCGAACTGGAGCGGTGAGTGGGTGGCGTCACCCGTGATGACGGCCGCGTGGTCGTCGGCGTCGCCGACCACCACGCACACATGACCTGGAGTGTGGCCCGGGGTCGGGGTCAGGGCCAGCCAGGGATCGATCCGGTGGTCGGCGGGCACGGCGTCGAGCCGGTCGGCGTCGAGCAGGGGCCGGATGCTGGTGTCGAGCACGGCCATGGCGTCGTCGGCCAGGGTGGCGTCGAGCTCGGCCCGGCTGCAGAGATAGCGGGCGTTGGGAAAGGTCGGCACCAGCCGGTCGCCGTCGCGCCGGGTGTTCCAGCCCACATGGTCGAAGTGGAGGTGGGTGCAGATGACGGTGGTGACCGCGGCGAACCCGCCGGGGATGGCCTGCTCCAGCCGGGCCCCGAAACCGGGGTCGTGGCCCATGGGCCGGTCGCCGTGGACGCCGACACAGGTATCCACCACGGCGATCCCGGCCGGGGTCCCGATCACGAAGGCGTGGACCGACAACGGGAACGTCTCCCGATCGGCGGCCACGTAGGGGTCGGTCCAGGGGCCGCAGGCGTCGATCCGGGTCGGGGTCAGCCGGGGCAGGAACCGTCGGGGGAACACGCTGGTCCCCTCCACCACCCGGGTGACGGTGATGTCACCGAGGTGCCATCGCCGCACCGGTTCGTCGTTGGACCGGAACGGTAGACGCCGAGACGGTGACACCGGTGGGACCCCCCTTGCCGCCGCCCTCGTGCGGCGTCAGACAGCGTAGACGCGCTCGGGGGCCGGGGTCCCGGTGGCGGGGTCGACGGGCAGGGCGGCCCGGAGCCGGTCGGGGGTGTCCGGGCTGAGGCCGTGATCCAGCAGGTACCGCTCGACCGACCCGTGGCGCCGCCGGACGTCGTTCAGGGTGTCCCGGATCAGGTCGGGGGGCGAGGAGAGCATGTCGGCCATGGTGGCCTCGTCGTAGGCCCGGTCCCCGTCCCGCTGCCGGTCGAGGCCGACATGGGTGACGAACGTCGGCCCGAGGAGGCCGGCGCTCGCCGCGTAGTCACCGACGATGAGCTCGTCGGCCACCCCCAGGAGGTCCAGGGTGAAGGCGATGACGACCCCGGTGCGGTCCTTGCCAGCGGTGCAGTGCACCAGGGCCGGCAGGGCGCCGGGGGAGGCCAGGGTCTCGATGGCCTCCACCAGGGGGCCGGAGCAAGCCTCGATCATGGTGGTGTACGCGGTGCGGAGGGTCCGCCGCTCACCCGGATCGGGTTCCATCCGACCGGCGAACACCGGCAGGGAGACGAGGTCGGCCTCGACACCGGCGAGGGCACTGGGCCGTTCGGTCTGCTCCGCCGACGACCGGAGGTCGACGATGGTCCGCAGGCCGAGGTCGGAGAGCAGCGACCGGTCGGCGTCGCTGAGGGCGTGGAGGCCGTCGGAGCGCAGCAGGCGCCCTCGTCCGAGGGTTCCCCCGGCCAGGGGGAGACCGCCGATGTCGCGGGTGTTGAAGGTGCCGTCGAGACGAAGGAGTCGGCTGGGGTCGAAGGGGAGGGTCATGGCCACGAGCCTTTCGGGAAGGATGCCGTTCGGTCGGTCCGATGGGAGCGGGCCGAGTGGAGCCGCTTGTCTCCCATCCAAGCCTGCGCAGGTGACGCGGCCGCAAACAAACTTCGACATTCTAACTAAACTCGCCCCGTCGGTCCTCCGGGGCCGACCGGGATGTGACCCCCGACCTAGGGGGTGGTAGACCGCCGTCATGGCTGCTTCCCGTTCACCGCACCGTACGGGGTCCGTCCCGTCCGCTCCGGAGTCGGCCGGGGTGCCGGCCCAGGCCGCCTTCGCCGCCCGTTGCCTGGCCGATCCCGAGCTCGGTCTCGCCGTGCGCCACTGGACCGGCGGCCTGCGGCTCGGTCTCGGCGACCACTGGCTCGGGTTCACCGTGACCGACGGGGTCCTGTCGGCCGGGATACCCGAGATGGGTGAGGGGGTGATCCAGGTGACCGGGCCGGTGGAACGTTGGGCCCCGCTCATGGCGTCGCCGCCCCCGCCGTTCGCCCAACTCGCCGTCCTGGTCAGCCTGGGTGGGGAGGCCGGGCTGGAGCGGTCGCCCACCGACCCGATGCTCTACTGGCAGTACTCACCGGCCGCGGAACGGGCCGTCGAGCTCCTGGCCGAACCGGCCGGACCCGGCGGGCGGGCCGAGCCGGCCGGACCCGGAACCATCCCCCGCCACGACCAGCCGGTGGGCCGGTACGTGCACCTCGACCTGGGCGGCGCCGACCACCGGATCTACTACGAGGAGGCCGGTCGGGGCATTCCGCTGCTCCTGCAGCACACCGCCGGGGCCCACGGGGTGCAGTACCGGCACCTGTTCGAGGAGCCGGCGATCACCGACCGGTTCCGGTTGATCGCCTACGACCTGCCCTACCACGGCAAGTCGCTCCCCCCGGTGGGGCCCCGCTGGTGGGAGGAGGAGTACCGGCTGGAAGGGGCGTTCCTTCGCTCGGTGCCCGTCGGCCTGGCCGCGGCCCTGGATCTGGACGACCCGGTGTTCATGGGGTGCTCGGTGGGGGGCCTACTCGCCCTCGATCTCGCCCTGCACCACCCCGAGGTGTTCCGGGCCGTCATCTCCCTCGAAGGGGCCCTCCACATCGGGGGGTCGTGGGAGGACCTGTTCGGGATGTGGAGCCCGCAGGTCAGTAACCACAGCAAGGCCCGGATGATGGAGGCCCTCTGTTCGCCGACCGCCCCCGAGGCGTACGTCAAGGAGGTGGCCCAGGTCTACTCGGCCGGGTGGCCACCGGCCTTTCTCGGGGACCTCCACTACTATGTGGTCGAGTTCGACCTGCGGGACCGGGCCAAGGAGATCGACACCGACCAGGTCGGGGTCCACATCCTCAACGGCGAATACGACTGGTCCGGCACCGACGCCCTGGGCCGGGCCGCCCACGAGGCCATCGCCGGATCGACCCACACCACCATGACCGGGGTCGGCCACTTCCCGATGCAGGAGAACCCGGCCGAGTTCCTGACCTACCTGTTGCCCGTGCTCGACACGGTGGCCGACACCACGATCGGGGCCTGACCGGCGCCGCCCGGGTTTGCCCCGGGGTCAGCCGGCCCGGGACTCGATGGTGACGGTCCCGGCGGCCCCGTCGACGGTGACGATGTCGCCGTCGTGGATGATCTCGGTCGCCCGCTTGCACATGACCACCGCCGGGATGGCGAACTCCCGAGCCACGGTGGCGGCGTGGGAGATGACCCCGCCGGTCTCCACCACGACCGCCCCGGCGGGGATGAACAGGGGTGTCCAGGGGGCGTCGGTGAACGGGGCGACCAGGATCTCGCCCACCTCGATGTCCTGGGCCAGTCCGGCCTGGGCCGAGGGGATGATCCGGGCCTTTCCGGTGACCGGGCCGGCGCCGGCGCTGACCCCGATACCGGTCAGGGAGTCGACCTCGTCGACCGCTCCCCGGCGGGTCAGCTCCGGTTCGCCGACCCAGTTGTCGGGCAGATCCCACTGTTCGGCTTCCGCCGTCTGGGCCCGGCGTCGGGCCACGGCGTCGGCCACCTGGTTCGGGCTGAGCGCCGTCGGGGCGCCGTCGATCCCGGCCAACGCCTCGATCTCGGCCAGGGTCAGGAAACGGGTGTCGTCCGGGTCGGCTACCAGGCCGGCCTCGGCCAATCCGTCGCCGATGGCCAGGAAGGGGGCCCGGGCCCGGCGGGTCCCGATCACCCACATGGCTTTCGAGCGTTCCCGCATCCGGGTGAAGTGCTGGGCCTGGGCCAGGGTGGCGTCGAACGCCTCCCCGAGTTCGGCCGGGATCTGCTGACGCGTCGTCGCCTCCAACCGCTGGCGGGCGGCCACCGCGCTGGCGATGGTGGCCCGGGGGGATTCCGCCTCGTCGACGTCGAGCATGGAGCGGATCGACGAGAGGGCGAACGTGGGCTGCTCGGCCCAGTCCGGGTTGGTGGGGTCGGCCTCTCCCTGGCCCCGGTAGCCGTAGTCCCGCAGGAACTCCTGGAACCGGGCGGCCACCTCGGCCCAGCCGGTATCGGAGGTCGTGTCGGTGTCGGTGTCGGTGTCGGCGGAGGGTGGCGCCGTCAGCCGGGCCACGGCAGCGTCGAGGTCCGAGCGCAACAGGGAGGCCACCGCGGGGTGGGCTCGAACCAGTTGGGCCACCTCGTAGAGGTGGACGGCGGGTAGGGAGCTCTCCACCTCGCCCAGGCCGGAGCACAGGCCGACCACAAGGGCCGGGTCGAGCCCGGCCATGACCAGGACCCCGGCCAGGCGGACCTGCCATTCGCCGGCCCCGACCGAGATCACGTAGTGGGTGTTGAGCAGCTCGCAGGCGTTGTCCTCGGCCAGCTCGACGTAGCGGTTCACCGCGGCCGTCAACGGGAGGTCGCGGTCCTCCCGGGCGCGGCCACTGTCGCGTTCGGCGTACAACCGGTCGCGGTAGCCGTCGAGCACCCCGGGCGCCGCCTCACGCTGGCGGGTGGCCTCGGCGTAGGCGGCCGCCCGCTGCTCGTCGGTGGCGTCCGCGATGAACCGCTCCCCGCCGGTGGCCCCGGTGAAGAACTGCTGCAGGATCGCCTGGGCGATGTCGGCGTCCAGCATCGAGGTGGCGGCCACCGAGAAGCCGTTGTTCAGGCAGAGGCGACCGGCCACCACGCCGAAGAAGTTGCCGACGGGCGGATCGAACAGCTTGACCTCGTCGCCCCCGGGGTAGCGGGACATCAGCTCCCGCAGCCCCATGCTGTCGTACCGGTTGAACGACGTGGCCGAGAAAGGGCTCAGGACCCCGGGCACGATCTCCGATCCGTTGACGGAGGTCCAGATGTCGTACGTCGGGTTCGGCTCGGTGTCCCAATCGGTGCGTGGTCCCATGGTCCGAGCCTATGTGGCCCCGACCCAACGGGTGCCATTGGTCACCGCGGTCGCGGCCCGCGGCTCCGATCACCGGCCCGCGGGCCCCGATCACCGGGGCGCGATCACCGGGGCGCCCTGTGCGTCATGGAGGATCTCGGCCTCGACCTGCCACACCTGGCTGAGGAGGTCCCGGTCCAGGACCTCCTTCGGTGGTCCCTCAGCTTGTACCCGGCCGGCGTCCAGTACCACCAGACGATGGCACAGGCGGGCGGCGAGGCTGAGGTCGTGCAGGACCACGAGGGTGGGCAGTCTCAGGTCCCGGATCAGGTCGACGAGCTCCACCTGGTATCGCAGGTCGAGGTGGTTGGTGGGCTCGTCGAGCAGAAGGATCGACGGCTCCTGGGCGAGGGCCCGGGCCAGGACGACCCGCTGCCGTTCGCCGCCCGAGAGCCGTACGAACGGGACGTCGAGGAAGTCCGCCACCCCGGTTCGGTGGGCGCAGCGGGCCAGGAGCTCACCCTCAGCCGTCGATGCCGATTGGAGCAGCCGACGATGAGGGAGGCGGCCGAGCTCGATCACCTGGGCCGCCGTGACTCCGGCGTCGACCGTCTGGTGCTGGTGAACCACGGCCAATGTCCGGGCCAGCTCGCGGCGGGTGAAGGCACCGGCCGGTCGCCCGTTGAAGCGGACATGCCCGGTGTCGGGCGGCTGCTCGCCGACGATGCAGCGCAGCAGGCTCGACTTGCCCGATCCGTTGGGGCCGACGATGCCGAGGGTCTCGTCGGGGGCGAGCTCCAGGCACACGTCGTCCAGGATCGCCCGGTGACCGACACGCCAGGACAGTCCGACCACCTCGATGGCGAACTCGGGCGGCGTTCCATCGGGTGGTGTCATGACATCGGGTGGCGTCACGTCGTTCGCCGCAGGATGACCAGGAACACCGGGGCCCCGAGCATTGCGGTGAGGACCCCGAGCGGGATCTCCTGGCCGGGCCGGACGACCCGGGCCAGGACGTCGGCCCAGACCAGGAATATCGCCCCCCACATGGCCGCGAGCGGGAGGAGGCGACGGTGGGCCGTGCCGACGAGCAGGCGAACCCCGTGTGGCACGATCAGGGCGACGAACCCGATTGCGCCGGACACCGAGACCAGGACCCCGACGGTCAGGGCGACGAGCACGATCATGCCGGTGCGGAGCCGGCCGACCGATACCCCGAGCGAGCGCGCCGTCTCCTCGCCTACCGCAAGGGCATCGAGGCGCGGGGCGAACGTCCAGAACACGACCAGGGCCAGGGCGGTGACCACCGCCGGGAGAGCGACGGCGGTGAGCTTCTGGCCGGTCAGTGAGCCCAGCATCCAGGTCAGAGCGCGGCGCAGATCACCATTGTCGGGGAACGAGAGGATGATCCATTGGCTGGCGGCGGTGAACATCGCTCCGACGGCGACGCCGGTGAGTACCAGCCGCAACGGGTCGAGCCGAGCCCCCGTGCGGGCCACGAGGACGACGATGACGAAGGCCCCCATGCCGGCCAGGAAGGCGGCCAGCGGCAGGCTCACGAACCCGACGATGGCGGGCATGGCCAGGGCGGCGACAACCCCGAAACTCGCGCCCGAGCTCACGCCGATCAGGTACGGGTCGGCGAGGGGGTTGCGCAGGAGGGCCTGGAGCACGACTCCGCAGCCGGCCAGCCCTCCGCCGACGACGACGCCCAACAGGACCCGTGGCAGGCGGATGCCGGTCACGATCTCCCGTTGGGCGAAGCTCGCCCCGGTTGAGACGTCGACACCGACCCGGGCCAGGAGTTCCTCGAAGAGGACGCCGTACACCACGTCCGGACCGATCGTCACCGGCCCGAGTCCGATGCCCAGGAGGATCGACACGAGCAGGGCGGTCAGGGACGCGAGCCCCAGCCACCCGGTCGTCATCCCCCTGCGACCGCGGTGGCCACCGTCACGTAGGCCTCTCCGGTGCGGACGCCCGGTACGAGGTCGTTGATGTTCACGTCGAGGAACCGTTCCCCGGTGACGGCGGGAATCTCCGCTGCTGGCTCGTACCCCTTGATCCACTCGATGGTCTCGGCACCCGGTGCCGAGGCGAACGAGCCGACGATGATGACGTCGGGCCCGGCGTCGATGATCTGCTCCCAACTGATCTCGGTGAGGGAGGTGATGTCCGCGAACAGGAGCTCTCCCCCGGCTCGCTGCACCATGTCGGCGGCCATCGAGCCGCTTCCCTGGGTCTGTGGCGCGGCCGGGTCTCCCTGGATCACCAGCACCTTCGGCGAGTCGGTCGCTACGGGAGCACCGTCGATGTCCGCCTGTAGATCATCGATCAGGTCCCGGGCCCGGTCCTCCACACCGAAGATCAGACCGTAGTTCTCGATGTCGGTGAGGGCGTCGTCCACGGTCGCTCCATCGCACGCCCCCTCGCTCAGGTAGCTCTGCAGACCGTCCTCGGCCAGAGCTCCTCGATCCCCGAGGGCATCCGGGTTGAAGTCGAACTCGTAGCCACTGACGATGAAGTCGGGGTCGGCCCCCAGCACCGCTTCCCGGGTCGGCGGGGGGAACCCCCCGTCACTGATGAGGTTGAGGTCCGCCTCTTCCGCCTCCGCCCGGTACTCGGGCAACAGGTTGTCAATGACACCGGCCGTGCCCGCGATACGGTCGACCTGCCCCACGGCGATGGTCGTCTCGAGACCAGGCAGGCTCGGCGCCACGACCCGCTGGGGGGCTTCGTCGAGGGTGATCGTCACCCCACAGTTGTCGATCGAGATCGGGTACCCGCCGGTCGAACCGGTGTCGGTCGACGCGGTGTTGGCCGAACCAGTGTCGGCCGCACCAGTGTCGGCCGAACCAGTGTCGGTCGACGCGGAGACCCCGGTTGTGGTGGCGGCGACGTTGCTCGTGTCGTCGCTGCCGCAGCCCGCCACCAGCAGGGCGATGGTCGTGCCCGCGACGAGCGCGGTGCGCACCGGGGGTGTGGTCATTCTCATTCACATTCCTTTTGGTTGTTGCGTGTTCGACTGGTTTTGGCTGTTCGCACCGGAGCCGGCCTACATGACCGGGATCGGGGTGAGGTCCGGTGCGGGCGGCAAGGGATCGATCCCATGGCCCGGGGGGATGTACCCGGCGGGAGCGGTGCCGCGAAGGCCGGGTACGACCACCCGGACCACGGTCCAGCCGGCCTCAGCGACCTCCGTGGTGGTCAGGTCGACCGTCACCGGTTCAAGGCCGGTGGCGATCAGGGCCGTCTCGGGGTCGACGTCCCGGAGCTCGTTGGGGTGTGGAGGTGGGTCGGCCCAGGCCGGAGGCCGGACGGGTGGCGCTGGGTCCGCATCGCCGAGGCCGAGACGATCGAGTTGCCGGCGCCGGACGGCGGGTTGGCGGCAGAGCGCCGCGTGGGCGTGGAGGTCCAGGGCCTCGGCGGCACGGTGGGGGACGGGGCCAGTCGCCCACGGGCTGTCATCATCGGCGGCCAGGGCGAGCGTATGGCACATCATCACGGCCTCGGCGCCTGCCTTCTCGGCCGCGTTCGCAATCGAGTCACCGACGGCTGAGCCGGCGGCGATCCAGCCCGGTTCCACGATCGCGGCCAGGACCACGGGTAGATGCCACCGGTTCGGCACCAGCCAGCAGTGGATGTCCCCGTCCGTCCCCAGCTCAGGGAGGGCGATGCCGAGGTGCCATACGGTGGCCAGGGCGTGCCGTTCGATAACCTCGCCGAGTGCGTGATGTCGGGCGCCGGCCCGGGTGGAGGCCAGAGCGACCCCCTGGGAATGGGGAGCGCAGTACGGCCGGCCTGCGCCCGTCCGGGCCTGTGGCCCGGGCTCCGTCCAGGTCAGAGCGGCCGGAACCCAGCACGGGCCGTGTCGATCCTGCCCCTGCACCCAGTCGCACTCGGTCTGCGGGGTCAGCACCGCGTCGGATCTGGCGCGCGCCAGCTGGAGGTCGCGGGGGTCGATGGCCCGTTCGTGTCGGCTGGAGAGTTGCTGATGGTTCGACCGGTGCAACCGCCGGGGATCGGCGTGCATCGAGCAGTACCGTTCGACGGCCTCTCCGATGGCACTGGCCTCGGCCTGGCGACGGTCGAGACTGCATCCGGCCGCCACGCGCCCACCATTGGGTCGGAGCTGCCACCGCGGTTCGCTGATCGCGGCCTGATAGAGATGCCAGGGCTCGCGGACGGGTATCTGCTCGATCCCGGCGACAATCCCGGTGCGGGCATCGAGCAGACCGGAGGCGATGGCGGGGCGGCGGCCAACCCGGGCGCGGTCTGGGGTCATGTGTGCGGAAGCGGGGTCAGGTTGACGGTCTCGGGTGTCAAAGGCCGGTCAAGGCCGAGGGTGGCCGCGTCGTCGCGGAGACGGTTGCCGCCCAGAAGCGGATAGCCGGCCGGCGTGTTCATGTAGGTGCCGGGGGCGATGATCCGGACCACCCGGGGTCCCACCCCGGCTATGTCCGGGGTGGTCACATCGACGGACACCGGTCGGATCCCCTTGGCCTTCATGGCCCACAGGTAGTGGCTCCGGGCCTCGGTGATCGGATGTTCGAGGTCGGTGAGCGGGATGGGCGGATGCGTGCCGGCCAGTATCGGTCCCAGCTCGGTCCGCATGGCCGGGTCCAACCAGATCTGGCTATGACACGCCAGGTCCGGCAGGTCGTGGTAGTCATCGGCGTAGTGGGCGCGGTAGCGGCGGTCGACGCGCCAGGGTTTGAGACCAGCGCCGGAGAACACGCCCGAGTGGATCGAGCGCCAGACGTCACCGTCCGGGTCGAGCAGGCCACGGGCGTAGCCCTGCAACGCCAGCGCTTCGAGCCACCCCTTCCGGACCGCTTCCAGCGGATCGGGCCTTGCGGCCAGGCCGAGGACGTGGAGGTCGTGGTGGAGGTGGTGCAGGTATACGCCGACGACCGGGACCGGCCAGGTGGTCGGGATGGCCAGCACCCGGATCCGATAGGGCAGGTGGTCGTGGTGGTACCACCCGTTCCCTTCGGACCTCAGGTCCTCGTCGAGCAGGGGGGGATCAAACACGATGCCGGCGGCGGGGAGGCCGGCCAGCCACCAGATCTGCACCGAATCCCGCTCGATGATCTCCTCGAGGGCGGACCGTTCGGCGTCGCCGCGGTCGCGCCCGGCCGCGAGACCGGCCAGGTTGTGGGGATGGGTGCGGGGTTCCCGGCGGTCCAGGTGGTAGTTGACCCAGACGAGCGAGGCGGGCGCCCAGGTGGTCGCGTCGTCGGTCAGGTCGGTGCCGGCCACCCACTCGATGGACAGCTCGGGGGTCAGGGGTTCGAACGGGCAGTGGGCGGCCGCGTACTGGCCGGGGGCGAACAACGCCAGGTCGTCGGGGTGGATGGCCCGGATGTGAGCCGAGGCCAACTGGTTCCAACTCGCGCGTCGCAGGGTCTCGGGGACGAAGTTGCCGCAGTAGCGTTCGACCGCCTCACCGACCGCAGCGTTGAAGGCCGTCGTCTCGTCGAACCCCATACCCATGGCGACCCGGTCGGCGGGCCACGACAGGTGGTCGTCGAGCGACGCCACCTGGGCCGAAAGGAGGTGAACGTCCACGGGCAGACCGACCCAGTCCGGGGCCGGCTCGACGGAGGTGACGAGGCCGCTGCGGGCGTCGACCAGGGTCCGGAGGCTCGGATCACCGGCCGCGGGTGGTTCGTCGGCGCCGGTCTGGTCTGGGTCGTCGATGGCGATCCGGACCTGGGACTCGTCGTGACGGTACACCGGCCACGGGTCGGGTGTCTCGAGCCGGACGCGGGGTAGTTCGATGCGGGCCGCCCGAAGACGCAAGGTCGTGTCGTTGGGGATCGGATGGCGGGGCGAGCGGGTGGTGGTGACCTCGACCACCAGCTCGTCGGCGTGAGCCGGGGCAAAGCCGGCGGTGCCGAAGACGAGCTCGCATCGGCCGCTCGGTAGGATCTCCGCGGTGGCGTCGGTCAGGACGCTGCCGACTCCGTCGGACCGACGATGGATGAGCGTGCCCACGATTCGGCTGTTGCTCGGGGCCACCACGATGCGCAGGCGGGCCTGACCGAACCAGGCGATCAGGGTGGGAACGGTCCAGCGCCAGACGTCGTCGCGGTCGGTGGGCGGCGACGCACTGTGGGGGACCGCTGGGTAGGGGTCGGCGGCCCGGTGAACCAGATCGGGCCGGTCCGGCGGCAGGTCGAAGATCTGATCCGACCGTCGTACCGGTACGAACCAGTTGCCCTCCCCGTGAAAGTACTGGGGCAGCGGGCCGCGACACCCCGCGTTGAACCAGTGGATGGCCAGCCGGGCCGGATCGGCGAGATGAACATCCGGGATCCCGAGGACGCACTCGGGGAGGATCGTGTGCACCTCGGCGCTGGCCCAGGGACCGTGGATGGTGTTGGATCGGGCGTCCCGGCTGGGGCCGTCGTCCCGATACGCCGCGTCCAGGAACAGGACGGGGCAGTGGGTGTCCCGTTGCTGGATCCCGGGCGGCGGGAACATGATCACCACGGCGTCGGCGCCGAGTTGGGCCGCCTGGGCCATCGCGAGCGGAGCCTTGTCGCCCATTGCGGTCAGGATGAATGGCCCGTCATACCATGGGAGCCCGTTCAGGATCCGGTCGAGTGCGGCAGGGGCTAGGCGGCCACCCGGTTCCAGGCCGATACGGACCGTCCCCCAGCCGAGCTGGCGGGCCGCGTCCCAGTGCGGGCCGTGGAGGGTGTCGGCGATCGTGACGATGGCCGGGCCACGGTCGGTCGTCGGCGGACGCGTGATGACATCCATCAGCGGGACGTCGCCGCGCCCGGGTTCCGGTCGCGGGTCAGGTGGAGGGGAACCGGCAGCACCGGGTGCTCCCGACGCGTGCCGTCGGGGCCGAAGGCGACCTGGTGGTTGACCAACGCAGGGTGTGAAGCAGGGTGTGAAGAGGCTGACTCGAGACCGTCGTCCCACCCCTGGGTTTTGGGGCGCAGCGCCCCGATGGCGCACTCGAGGGCCGCAGTCAGGGGCGCTAGGGGGTGGAGGGGGGTGGCTGGCGGGCGGGCCGAACGCCACAGCTGGTCGAGTCGGGCGGGGCAGGGCGAGGCGGCGAGGCGGCGGAGGCGGAGGTCGCGGTAGCCCGCGCTGCGTTCGGCCGCCCCCATGCGCAGCGGCCCCGCGTACCATGTGTCGCCCTCGGCGTGGACGGGTAGCCACCAGGTGTCGCTGTCGACCGCGGCCTGGTCGAAGGCGCACCAACGGGCGTCGGGAAGCCATCCGGCGACGGCGAGCAGCGGGGCCGACGGTGACTCGACCTGGTCGATGTGATGGTGGGTCAGGACTGTCTCGACGAGGGTCGGGTCGAGAGTGGGATCGCACCACACAGCGCAGGCCTGGCCGTCACCGGTTTTGGTGTCGTTCTCCAAGGCCTGTTCGTCCTTGAGGTAGTCGATCAGGGGGGCGAGGATTGCCGCTGAGTCGACGGGCGGCGGCCGTGTCGGGTCGTCCAGGAACGCGGCGACCGTTGGGCGGTCGCTGTCCGGGCAGCCGATCTCCAGTACCGCCTGGCTCGGCGTGTGGACGATCCATCCCTCGGCGACGGCGAGAACGGTCGTTCCTGGTGTCAGCCGGTAACGGGCGGCTGGTTCGGGAGCGGATCGTGGGGGCACGGTGGGTCTTTCGGGATCGGAATCGTGGGATCGGCACGCGGCGCCATCCGTCTGTGGTGGATGGCGCCGCTGCCGGCATCTATCGGTGGCGGGTGACCGCGTGATTGGCCGAACAGAACGCGGCGGCCTTGGGCCTCGTGCTGACTTTGCTGAAGGTCATGGGTTCACCTCCTTCCGGGATCACCGGTAATGTAACAAGGAATGAGAATCATTCCTAGTTTGTGGCAGGGGTCGATCCGGTGGTGACCACGTGGCCGAGCTGATCGTGCCGGCGGCCGGGTTCGGGGCACGGCTGCGGCAGGGCTGGGACGTGACCTGGCCCTTGCTGGTCGGGAGTCTGTCGTCACTCGTTCTCGCGGCGGCCGACACGGCCATTCTCGGTCAGTACGGAACCCGGGCCCTCACAGCCATGGCGATCGCGGCGCCCGTGGTCCTGGCCGCGACCGCGGTGATCACCCCGCTCGGTTCAGCCACACAGATCCTGACCGCCCAGTGGTTGGGGGCCGGCCGATGGGATCGCATCACGGTGATGCTTGGCCGGACCGTGCGGATCGGGATCGTCCTCGGTGGCGGCGCGGTGGCCTTGATCGCGGTGGCCAGCCCGTGGTTGTTGAGCTGGATCGGTGGGGATCTGGCGAACTCCAGTGGCGCCCGGCCGGTCCTCCTGGTCCTGCTGCCCACCATCCCGTTCACCGTGGTCACGGCCATCGGGCGGGGATGGTTGGTCGGCCTCGGTGAGACCCGCGTCAGCATGTATCTCGCGGTGGTGGTGAACGTGGCCAACGTCGTTCTGGATCTGTTGCTGGTGTTCGGCGTCGGTCTCGGGGCCATCGGTAGTTCCCTGGGGACCAGCGCCGCCGCCGGGCTCGGGGTGGTGGTCACGGCCGTTCTGGTCCGGCGTCAACGGGACACGATGCAGGAGGTCGCGGCCGACCACACGGTGGGATCGGGCGTCTCCGAACTGAGGGCCATCGCCTGGCCGGACATGGTCTTCGGGGCGGTCGCGTACGGATCGGACGCGCTGATCATCGCGGCGGTGAGCCGGCTCGATGCCGTGAGCCTCGCCGCCTACCGCACGATTGGCGCGACGGTGGCGATCGCCTTCGTGGTGGCTTACACCTCCAGCAACTCGCTGTCGGTACTGGTCGGCCAGCGACTCGGGGCTGAGGACCGGCCCGGGGCAAGGAGCTGGACGGCGCCGATGTCACTGCTGATGGCGATGGGCGTGACGGTCGTGGGGGGCGGCGCGTTGCTGGTGCCGGACGCCTGGTTCTCGTTGCTCTCCGGCGATCCTGGGGTGGTCGAGGCGGCGGCCGGCCAGCGGTGGATGTGGCTGGTTCTGTTGCCGGCCATGGTGATGAGCATGGTGCTGGCCGGCATCATCCGGGCCGCCGGGGACACCCGCTCGATGATGTGGATCGGGGTGGCGGCGCAAGGCGTGTTCGCCATGCCCTTGGCGTGGACGCTGGCCGTCCAGCTCGGTTGGGGGTTGACGGGGGTGGTGATCGCGGTGGTCGCCGGTTGGGTGTTGCGGGCCACGCTCAGCCTCGCCCGAGCTGTGCGGGCGCCGATCGGGCCGGCGAGCGGTGGCGGCCGGCTGATGCGCCGATTCCCGGAAAGACTCTCTTGACCTCGACCAAGGTCAAGGTTGTTCGCTGGTCCACATGCGCTCAATCCTGCCCCCGACCCTCGTCGTCATCCTGGCCGCCGTGGCCGTTGTCGTCGGTTCGTTCGCCCCGGTCGTCTCCATGCCGCCGGGGTGGTGGCGAGCCCTCGGCGTCATACCCGTCATCGCCGGCTTGGCCCTGGCGAAGCGGAGCTCGTCACTGTTCGAGCAACAGAACACGAACGTCCACACGTTTCGCGACCCCGACAAGCTCGTTGACACCGGTGCCTTTGCGTGGTCCCGTAATCCCATGTATCTCGGCTTCGCCACCGCGCTCTCAGGCGTCGCGGTGGTCGTCGGAGGCCTGTCGGCCTGGGTCGCCCCGATCGTGTTCGTGATCGCCGCCGATCGCTGGTACATCCCGTTCGAGGAGCACCGGATGGCCGAGTGCTTCGGCTCCGGCTACGACCGGTATCGGCAGGGGACGCGACGGTGGATCGGGCGGCGATGACGTCCGCGGTCGACATCGGCGAGGTGGTCCGGCGATCGGGACTGCCTGCGACCACCCTTCACGTGTGGGAAGAACGCGGCCTGATCGCACCCGTCGGGCGTCGTGGGCTCCGCCGACAGTTCTCCGCCGACGTCTTCGACCGACTCGCCACCATCGTCGTCCTCCAGGAGGCCGGGTTCCGGCTCGACGAGATCGCCGCCATGCTCGAGCCCGACGCCTTCGTCGACGGCAAGCAGCTGCTCGAGGAGAAGCTAACCGAGCTCACCGACCACCGGGACCGGCTCGACCGGGCGATCGGCGGGATCCGACACGCCATCGAGTGCTCGAATCCGTCGCCGCTGGAGTGCCCCGGCTTTCGGCAACACCTCGACGACGCTCTGCCCGCCCGACGATGACCGTCATCACCGAAGCACCTCGCCGGGCTCACCCTCGGGGCGCCGTGTCGGTGCCTTCCTCGTCACACATCGGTCTGTCCGAGGGCGGTGGCGAGCCGCGAGAGAGCGTCTTCGTATTGGCTGCGGTCGAACGCGAAGGTCCCGAAGTCGGCAACGACGCGGTCATTCCCGGTCGGCCGCTCGGATGAACCGGTTTCGAGCGCGGGTGAGGACCAGTCCCATCGTCGGCCGTGCGATCGACCCATCGGCGAAGGTGATCTCGATTCGCCCGCTCTGGAAAAGGCGCCAGTCGCGTCGGACGCGGGCGACATCCGAGAGCGCCAGCTCGAACTTGATCCCGCCCTCGGTCGGGTCGGTCACGATGAGCCGCGTCGTGGTCAGGAGCAAGCGGGAGGTTCCGTTGCACGCGGTGGTGAAGTGTTGGGCAATCGAGCCGACCGGGCCCTCGGCTCCGACCCCCACCAGCCACATGTTGACGGCCTCAGTGTCGGGCTGGATACCACCATCGAACAGGCTCCAACTCCAACCCCCGAAGATCCTTGGCTTGCGGCTGACCCCGGTCAGGTCGGCCCCCATCATCTGCATCGACTCGAACGCCAGTGGCTCTTCGCCGACGCCCAAGAGGGCATGATGCGCGTCGGTCATCTCACCGAGTCCAAAATATCCCGGCGCGGTCGTGTTCATCGGGGGCTCAGATGGACATCGGCTTTGGACTGTTCGACCGGCGTTACACCAGCCTCGGCCCACCATGAGTAGGTGATGCGACCCGGTTCCGGGATCTCGATCACGATCTCCATCGCGTATGGGCCGGATGGTGTGGGCGGCACGAACCGCGACGGCTCGCTCGAGACGCCGTGGTTGATCGAGACGTCGTGGTTCGTGAGCGCGATTCGCGAGACGAATGGCCCGCTCTCGGCGCCATCCCCCGTTCGGTGGTAGAGCCCCACCATCTTCGCCGACCGTTGAGCCACCGTCATCGAAGCGAGTGTAGTCCCACCGAAACCACCGGTCGGTGGGAGCCCGAGGCGGCCTTCGACCGCGCGGTGCGACGGCCAAGCGTTCCCGCGTGCCGGAACCCCCTTCCGATCGGACCAGCTCGGTGCGAACCCACGAACCCACGAACCCACGACTCGCCGTAGGCGCGGCCGAACAGGAGGCCCCGAGAGGTAGGCCGTCCTAGCCGAGATCCCGCGGCCATGCGCCCCAACAGCTCGCGGGCTCGCCTCGACCAGCACCATAAGCTCAAGTCGATTCCTCTCCGTCGCCGGGTCCTGGTCGACTGCGAGTGGTGTCCTCTCACGAACCATGGCACGTGAAGCACCACCGACCGGTGTGTCATCGAGCGAGGAGTCGAGTTCGTGACCGCCGGTTCTTCGGCGCCCGCGCGCCTCTCGTGGGTCAGCCGAGACGCCGCTGAAGTGCTGAGGCCGCGTGGTACCTGGGGTTTCTGCTCGTTGATCGCTGCTGGGGCCGACCGAGCGAGGAGCGCACCTCGACGGCACGCCCAGCGAGGCCGAGCCGAGCCCAACGACACCGCCAGCGTTGCGGGCCTGACTGACACGACCGCTCACGCGGCCAGTGGCGCTGCTGATGGATCACTCCGCCGCTTTGACCAGGGCTGAC
>JBKECK010000101.1:0-40064 GCA_047974625.1 Acidimicrobiales bacterium | reverse complement strand
TGTCGATCGAGCAGCAACGGCGAGCGGTGAAGATCAGCGCCAGCGTGCTCACCACCGACCCATGGGAAGAGGCATGCCAGGTGCTGCCCGACGTGAACACGCTTACCCGCAACGCTGCCCGACAGGCCTACGAGCAGGCCGGCGTCGGCCCCGAGGACCTCGACCTCGTCGAGCTGCACGACTGCTTCGCCACGGCCGAGCTCGTGCACTACGACAACCTCCACCTGTGCGAGGAGGGCGGCGCGGCCGACTTCTTCCTCTCCGGCGCGACGTGGCGCGACGGCAAGACGCCGGTCAACGTGTCGGGCGGCCTGGAGTCGAAGGGCCACCCGATCTCGGCCACCGGTATCGCCAACATCTGGGAGGTCTGCCAGCACCTGCGCGACGAGTGCGGCGACCGCCAGATCCAGGGGGCCAGGGTCGGTCTCGCCCACGTGATCGGCCTCGGTTCGGCCTGCGGTATCCACATCCTGGAGAAATCCGCCGCCTGATCCCGCGGCGAACGCCCAGCCGTAGGCTCTGGCACGGGCCGGCGACACCCACAAGGGGAGTCGCCGGCCCGTGCCGCGTGGCGGGACCGTCCTGCTGGGAGGTCGCTGTTGGGTAGGGGGAGCGCTGGCGGTGCCTCGCCGGACTCAGGGTGCTCGACGCCGCGGCCATCACCGACCTGTCGGCGCTGAGCCAGGCCGATACCGTCACACGGGCACGGGTTTCCCTCACCCCGACGGGGGCCCAGCAAACTCACGCCGCGGCCTGTGGGCCGGGGCGGCGGTAGGACGGCTTCGCCGCCGACGGGCCGGTCCACTACGGTGACCCCATGTTGTGCGAACTGCCGTACGAGACGTCGTGGGCGGAAGGTGATGACGGCCCGACTCGGGGGGCTGGGGTCGGTATCGCCCAGGTAATGGGCCGTGGTTCGTCCGGCATCGGCATCGGCACCGTGTGGCGGTCGGCGGCCTGATGGTCGCCACCCCTGGCCCCGTGACCCCGGCGGATCCGATCCCGGAGCCCACCGTGGACGTCGTCGTGGTCGGAGCCGGATTCGCGGGCATGTACCTGATCCACCGGCTCCGCCAGGCGGGCCGGTCGGTGCTGGCCTTCGAAGCCGGTTCCGACGTGGGGGGAACCTGGTACTGGAACCGTTACCCGGGGGCCCGGTGTGACGTGCCCAGCATGGAGTACTCCTACTCGTTCGATCCGGACCTCGAACAGGAATGGGAATGGACCGAGCTGATGGCGGCCCAGCCCGAGATCCTCTCCTACGCCCGTCACGTGGCCGACCGGTTCGACCTCCGCCGGGACATCGAGTTCTCCACCCGGGTCACCGCCGCCCACTTCGACGAGGAGTCCGCCACCTGGCGGGTGCGGACCGACACCGGCCGCGACGTCACCGCCCGCTGGTGCGTGGTGGCCACCGGGTGCCTGTCGGTACCGAACCGGCCGGACCTGCCCGGGCTCGACCGGTTCGGCGGTCCCGTCCTCCACACCGGGGAATGGCCCCACGACGAGCCCGACCTCACGGGCTTGCGGGTCGGGGTCGTCGGCACCGGCTCGTCCGGGGTGCAGTCCATCCCCGTCCTGGCCGAACGGGCCGGGGAACTGGTGGTCTTCCAACGGTCGCCCGTCTACACGATCCCGGCCAACAACCAGCCGCTCCGTCCCGAGATCGCCGAAGCGTTCAAGCAGCGGTACCCGGAGATCCGGGAACGGCAGCGGGCCTCGGTCGGCGGGTTCCTGGGCCCCACCGCCCTGCGTGACCCCCGCTCGGAGGGTTCCAGCGACGCAGAGCCCGCCCTCGACCCCGGGGCGGCCGTGGTGCCGGGCTCCGACGATGGGCGCCCGGCCGACACCCCGGAGCCCCACCGGCTCCGTCGGGACCTGAGGGAGCTGACTCCCGACGAGCGCCTGGAGGCCTTCGACGAGCACGGACGTGGGGCCTTCCAGCGGTTCCGCGACGTCTACACCGACGGGGACGCCAACGAGCTGGCCTGCGACCTGTTCCGCCGGGAGATCCGCAAGATCGTCCACGATCCCGACACCGCGGCCGCCCTGGAACCGCACCACTATCCCCTGGCCTGCAAACGGCAGGTGCTCGACACCGACTATTACGAGACCTTCAACCGGCCGGACGTGACCCTGGTGGATCTGCGCCGCGAGCCACTCGTGACCATCACCCCCACCGGGGTGGAGACCACGGCGGCCGAGCATCCCCTCGACGTGCTCGTCCTGGCCACCGGGTTCGACGCCATGACCGGGGCCCTGGAACGGATCGATCTGCGGGGTCGAAACGGCCGCCGGTTGACCGACGTCTGGGCCGACGGTCCCCGCACCCTGCTCGGTCTCCAGGTGGAGGACTTCCCGAACCTGTTCACCGTGACCGGGCCCGGCAGCCCGTCGGTGCTGGCCAACATGATCGTGGCCATCGAACAGCACGTCGACTGGATCGTCCAGGCCATGGACGCGGTCGACGAGGCGGGAGCGTCCACCATCGAACCATCCGCGGCCGGGGTGGAGGAATGGGTGGCCCACGTGAACGAGGTGGCCGAGGGCACCATGTACACCGCCCCGAGCTGCAACAGCTGGTACCTCGGCTCCAACATCGAGGGCAAGGCCCGGGTGTTCATGCCCTACGTGGGCGGTTTCGGGCGCTACCGCCGGCACTGCGGTGAGGTGGCCGCTGACGGCTACCCCGGCTTCGTCATGTCGGGGCCGGACGGAAAATCCGGGTCCGGCGCGTAAGGAACCGCCCGCCCGTCGGTCAGGAACAGCACCAGCCCCGATCCCGGGGCCGAACCCGGAGGTGCTCCGCCATGACCGAATCCCGCTACCGAGCCAACGTCACCATCGTGACCGGCCTCGCCCTACTGCTCAGCCTGGCCGGTGCCGCCTTCGGGGCGGCCCCGGTGCTCGGCTCCGAACCGGCCCCACCGGGCGGCTCGTTCGCCACCGTTCCCGGCCCTGGCCCGGAACCCGAGTCGGTTCGGGACGCCGACCTCCACCTGGAGGCGCGTTCGATTCCGACGGACGAGCCCGACATCGTGCCCACCCCGATCCGGCCCGGCGGCACCCTCACCGGCGGGGGCCGACGGTCCGGCGGAGGGTTCAACGCTTGTTTCGTGGACTTCAACGACCCGGTGCCGGTCAGCGCCCTGCCGGACCACGCCATCGACACGTTCGCCTACTGGCCGTTCTGGAACCAGGAGTGCCTCATCGACGGCACCGCCGTGTCGGTCCAGCCCATCGGAGCCTATGAGGGGATCCACTTCCACCTCAACTACGCCGATCCGACCCTGCGACTCTGCCCCGACCTGGAGACGATCGGTCGTCCGGAAGACCCCGCCGACCTGCTCAGCCCCTGCGATCCCATCGATCCGCTGACCGAACCCCGATCGGGGGTTCAGCCCCACCAGGTGGACCTCGGGATCCGGATCTTCGCCTACGACATCGCCACCCGGGACCGGGTGCCGTTCGACCTCAACCAGATCCGGGTCCTCGGCGGTGAGGCCGAGGTGTGCTTCGTCCGCACCGACCTGCCGTGGATAGCGGCCGAGCCGACCGACGACCCCGCCGGCTACTGCGGTGACCTCCCGCCCGGCAACTGGGACGTGTCCGACGACGCCACCGACGCCTACGAGGTCCGGGTGTGGTCCCGGTCGCCGGCGATGTCGTTCACCGACGTCGGCATCGGCCTGTAGGGCCCGCCACCCGGGCACGCACCGGCTGCCCGTCGGCTAGTTGAGGGCCGAGCTGGCCGCGCCCTGGGGGGCGACGAAGGCGTCACCCACCAGGAGCGGCACGGCCCAGGAGGTGTCGTGGGCCGCGGCCATGGCCACGTCGTCCGCCCAGCCCCGCCCGACCAGTTGGCGGCCCGACGCGCTGGCCGCCAGCCCCTCGGGCAGGCGGGGCCGGGCGGCCACGAAGGCGGCCCGGGCCGCGTCGGCCTCGGGTGAGCAACCCGGGGCCGAGATCGCCCCCGACGGGTCCAGGGCGGCCAGGACCGCTCCGGCACCCAGGAGGTCCTCGACCGCCGGCCGGAGGGTCCCGTCGAGCCCTCGTTCGCCGGCGGCGATCACGCCGATCGGGTCCCCGTCAGCCAGCAGGGACGCCACCCGGGCCGCCGCGGTGGCGTTGCGGAGGCAGGCGGCGACCACATGGGCCACGCCGAGGCGGCTGGCCTCGTAGGCGATGGTGGATCCGTTCGGTGACGGCAGGACGAGGCCGGTTCCGGGCGGGAGCTGCTGGAGGTCGGTAGGGGAGAGCGACCAGCCGCCGTCCTCCCGGAGGCCGGCCAGTTCGGCCCCCCGGGCCGAGGCGTAGGCGGCGGCCTGACCGTCCTCCCACGGGTAGGGGTAGACACAGGCCCCCCGTTCGACGGCGACGGTGACCGCGGTGGTGAACCGGAGCACGTCGACCACGAGGATCACCGCGCAGCCGGGACCGAGCGCTTGAAGCCCGGACGGGCCCCAGTCGAACCGGTAGGCGAAACCGCTCTGGCTGGTGTCTACCACTGGTCCCAGTGGCTCAGCTCGGCGGCGGGTAAGCGGCTGGCCCGCTTGAAGTCGGTGCCCCTGGTGTAGGCGATGGGGAACAGGCCGGCCTGGGAGTAGTCGTCGAACGGGATGCCGAGCAGTTCGGCCGCCTGCTCCTCGCCCCCGTTGATCAGGTGCAGGGTGGTCCAGGCCGAGCCGAGACCCCGCTCCCGCAGGGCCAGCATGAAACTCCAGACCGCCGGCAGCAGCGACCCCCAAAACGAGGCGCTCGAACCGCTTCCCGACCCGGGTTTGCCTTCCAGGCACGGGATCAGCAGGACCGGAGCCTGGTGCATGGTGTCGGCCAGGTGCTGGGCCGAGTCGGTCACCTTCTCGGCCCGATCCGCCCTCGGGTCACCCGCCGGATACTCCGGGCGGGGCATGTTCCGGTACATGGTGAAGTTGGTCGAATAGATCTTCTGGAGCGATTGCTTCGCCTCGGCGTCGGTGACGAACATCCACTGCCATCCCTGGCGGTTGGAGCCGGTGGGGGCCTGCAGGGCGATGTCGAGACACTCCATGATCACGTCGCGGTCGACGGGCCGGTCGTAGTCGAGCCGTTTGCGGACCGAGCGGGTGGTGGTCAGGACGTCGTCGGCGCTGAGATCGAGTCGCATCCCGGGAGTCTGTCACCGCTCAGCGGCGCGTGCCGAACGCTCGCAGCCGCTCGGCCCCGTCGGCGGGGCGTCCGTGGGGGAGGGAGCGCTCGTGGGCGAGGGCGGCGGAGCGGTCCAGGGCGGCGTGGTCGCGGAGCAGGGCCTTGTCGATCCGGTTGGTCCCCCACGAGTTGGCCACGATCTCGGCGGTGAGCGCGTCGACGGCGGCGTCCAGGTCGGCTTCGGGAACGACCCGGTCCACCAGGCCGATCTCGGCCGCTTCGGTTCCCGGGATGCGGCGGGCGGTGAACATCAGCTCCTTGGCCCGGGATCGCCCCACCCGCTCGGGCAGCCGGACCGTCATGCCCCACACCGCCACCAGCCCCCACTGGCCGTGGGTGTCGCCGAGCTGGGCCGTGTCGGCCGCCACCAGCAGGTCGCACCCGAGCGCCAGTTCGAGGCCGCCGGTGAAACAGTGACCCCGGATCTTGCCCACCGTCGGTTGGGGCAGCGCCTCGAGGGCGTCGATCGTCTCGGCCTGGTAGTGGGGGGTGGGGGCGGTCACCCCGGCCTCGATCCCCCCGAGGTCGTTGCCGGCGCAGAACGAGCGGCCCGCACCGGTGAGAACCACACAACCGACGGTGTCGTCGGCGGCGATGGCGTCGAGGTGGGCCCGGAGCTCGACGAACAGGGCCGGGGTCAGGGCGTTCAGCTTGTCCGGCCGGTTAAGGGTGAGGGTGGTGACACCGTTGTCGGTGTCGTCGCGGCGGACCAGTTCGGCAGTGCGGTCCGGGGTGTGGTCCGGGGTGGGCTCAGGCACGGGTATCCGCCTCCCGGGCCAGCTTCACCAGGGCTTCGATCTCGTCGACGGCTATCGAACCCGGTGGGGTGCCCTCGGCAACCATCCGGTTGGCCAGCTGGCGCAGGGTCTCGTTCACCGGGGTCGGAACCCCGTGCAACCGGCCCTGGAACACCACCTCCCCGTTGAGGAAGTCGACCTCGGTGTCGGGGGCGGAGCGGGCCAGGCTCTGCCAGGTCGACCCACCGGGGCGGGGCCCGTCGCCCAGCTCGACGATCTCCATGCCCGTCCGCCGGGCCCGGAACTCGTCGCCGCTCGCCATGTCGATGGCGGCCGCGGCGAACACGGCCCTGGCCTCGGCCACCGCCTCACGGCCCAGGTCGGCGGTCCGGGCTTCCGGGCCGCACGCCGCCTCCAGGGCGTTGCCGGTGTTCATCAGCAGCTTGGCCCACTTCTGGCGCATGATGGCCTCGTCCGGGATCGACCGGAAGCCGGCCCGGGTCAGGGCGTCGGCGGTCCGTTCAGCGGTGGCGTCACTCCCGGTGGGGTACCGGCCGATGTCGAGTACCCCGTGCATCGGCCGGGCCGAGCCCTCCACCACCCCCGGTTCCAGGTGGAACGTCGGCATCATCACGCAGACCCCGTAGACCCGGGCGAAGCGACGCAGGGCCATGGCCTCGTTGGCCACCCCGTTCTGCACGCAGACCACGGCGATCCCGGGTGGGGCCGAGCGCTCCAGATCGGTGAGCACGGCCTCGGTGTGCTGGGACTTGACGGCGATCAGGACGACGTCGTCCTCGGTGAGCTCCGCTTCGGCCGGGTGGCCGACGGCGTGCACAGGTACCTGCTCGGTCCCGGACGGCAGCTTCATGGTCAAACCCTGGCGTTGCATCACCGCCAGGTGTTCGCCCCGGGCGATGACGACGGTCGGCTCACCGATCCGGGTGAGGCACCCGCCGATCACACCTCCGATCGCTCCGGCCCCGTAGATGACGTAGCGTCCAGCCATCCCGGCAGTCTGGTCCACGGGACCGCCGGGCACCACCGGACACCCCATCGGCGGTCGCGGGGCCCGGTGGCGGTAGCTTTTCCGTCGTGATCGGACTCATCACCGGCAGCGGCTTCTACGATCTTCCCGGGCTCCAGGACCGGAGCCCGGCCCAGGTCACCACGCCCTATGGCGCGGTGACCGTGACGACGGGCCGATGGCACGGTCGGCCGGTGGTGTTCCTGGCCCGTCACGGCGCCGACCACACGATCCCGCCCCATGCCATCGACTACCGGGCCAACATCTGGGCGTTGCGGTCGGCTGGGGTCACCGGGATCGTCGCCACCGCGGTCAGCGGGGCGGTGAACCCTGACCTCACCCCGGGCACCCTGGTGCTGATCAGCGACTTCATCGACCACACCAGCGGCCGGGCGGACACCTTCTTCGACGGCGTCGTCGACCCCGGGTTCGACCCCGACGGACCCCCCGGCGTCGTCCACACGGCCATGACCGACGCCTACGACCCCGGTCTACGTTCTCTGCTGGCCGCGGTGGCCGACGACGCCGGCATCCCCGTGGTGAGTGAGGGCGTCTACTGCACCTTCAACGGCCCCCGTTTCGAGTCCGCGGCCGAGATCACCATGATGGGCCGGCTCGGGGTGGACCTGGTGGGCATGACCGGCTACCCGGAGGTGGCCCTGGCCCGCGAGGCGGGCATCCCCTACGCCTCGATCGGGGTCGTGTCCAATCCGGCCGCCGGTCTGGGCGACGAGGAGGTCTCCCACAGCGACATCATGGGTGTGGTGGAGGAGGCCGGGGCCCGCCTGCTCGACCTGATCGGCCGGGCCGTCGAGCGGTACCGACCCGACCGGGACGCCTGAGCACGAGCGGGGTCGGTGCCGACGAACGGACCGTCCGGCCGGTTGCCGGGTCTATCCTGCTACCACCCGATTTTGCGCAACGAAGCGGAACTCCTCCCATGAACCTGGCTGTCGACATCATCGCCACCGCGCAGGCCATGAACGCCCGGGGGATCAACACCGGTACCTCCGGGAACGTGTCGGCCCGGACCCCGACGGGCATGCTCATCACCCCCTCCGGCCTCGAGTACAGCCAGTTGACGCCCGACGACATTGTGGCCATGGACTTCGACACCTCATGGTTCGCCACGAAGGACCTGCGCCCGTCGTCGGAGTGGCGGTTCCACCTCGACATCCTCCGGTCCCGCCACGACGTCAACGCCATCGTCCACACCCACTCCACCTACGCCACCGCCCTGGCCGTCCACGGCCGGGGGATCGGGTCGTTCCACTACATGGTGGCCACCGCAGGCGGACGGGACATCCGCTGCGCCCCCTACGCCACGTTCGGCTCCCAGGAGCTCTCCAACGCGGCGATCGAGGCCCTGGACGGGCGCCACGCCTGCCTGCTCAGCCACCACGGGGTCATCACCACGGGCGTGAGCCTCTCGGCGGCCCTGCTGCTGGCCGTGACCGTCGAGGAACTGGCCCGGCAGTACGTGGCCGCCCTCGCCATCGGTGAACCCCAGCAGCTGAGCGACGAGGAGATGGACGAGGTGATCGTCAAGATGCAGACCACCGGCTACGGCTCCACACCGCCCCGGGAATCGGCTGTCGTCGTACCCCTCGACCGCTGACCCGGTCGGGCCATCGGTCGTCGGCGGCCCCGGCCCCCGCTGCTACCCTGCGTGGGCCCGACCACTCCGGGTCTGGAGTGTCGGGCGTCGGTGCGGTGAACGATCGGAGACGACATCAGAGACGACCTGTCTGAGAGGACATCTCTGAGAGGACATCTCTGAGAGGACATCTCTGAGAGGACACGGTGCCGGAGACTGTCCGAGAGCCGGAGAGCGAGTGACGCCGGAGGGTGTGATGCGGAGCCTCGACTGGGTGGATGGAGCCCTCGAACTGGTGGACCAGACCCGGTTACCCCACGACATGGTCACCCTCCGGATCGGTACGGTGGCCGACCTCGTGGCCGCCATCCAGCGCCTGTCGGTGCGGGGCGCGCCCGCCCTCGGGGTGGCCGGCGCCTACGGGGTGGTGCTGGCGGCCGTCGCCCACCCCCCGGCCACCGATCGGGCCGGTTTCGAGGGCGGGGTGGAGGCCCTCCGGTCCGCCCGGCCCACCGCGGTGAACCTGGCCCGCATGGTCGACCGGGTGGCCGACGTGGCCCGCACCGAGCCGCACCGGGTCCTGGCCGCCGCCCATGCCGTTCGGGACGAGGAACTGGCGGCGTCATTGGCCATGGGGGAGCGGGGCGCCGACCTGGTGGGCGAACTGGCGGGCGACGGGCCGGTCACCGTCATGACCATCTGCAACACCGGCGGCCTGGCCGCGGTCGAGCGGGGGACGGCCCTCGCCGTCGTCCAGACCCTCCACGAACGCGGCCGGTTGGGTGAGGCCCTGCCACTGGAGACCCGGCCCCTGCTCCAGGGGGCCCGGCTGACCGCCTGGGAGCTGGAGGCGATGGGTGCGCCGCACCGTCTCCTGGTCGACTCGGCCGGCCCGTTCCTGCTCGGTCGGGGCGCCGCCGACGTGGTCCTCATCGGTGCCGACCGGATCGCCGCCAACGGTGACACGGCCAACAAGATCGGCAGCTACAGCCTGGCCCTGGGCGCGGCCCGGGCCGGGGTGCCCTTCGTCGTGGTGGCCCCCACCTCCACCATCGACGTGGCCACCCCGGACGGGGCCGCCATCGAGATCGAGGACCGAGGCCCGGCCGAGGTGATCGCGGTGGGGGGCACCCCCACCGCGCCGGCCGGCACCGCGGCGGTCAACCCGGCCTTCGACGTCACCCCGGTCGATCTGATCACCGCCCTGGTCACCGAGGCCGGGGTGGTCCGGTTCGACCGGGGCGAGCGGATCACCACCTCCCCGGCCGCCAACGGGTCGTCGGCCCCCGGGGCCGCACCGTGACCGTCCCGGCCCGGTTCCGTCTGGAGGCCGACTATGTCGTGACCATCGATGACGCCCGGCCGGTCATCCCCGGGGGTGTGGTCGACGTCGGTGTGGACGGCCGGATCGTCGGGGTGGGTACCCGGGCCGAACTGGGGGAGGGGCCTACCCCCCGACGCGTCGGGGGCCTGCTCATGCCGGGCCTGGTCAACGCCCACGCCCACACCCCGATGACCCTGGTGCGCTCGGCCGGTGACGGTCTCACCCTGCACGAGTGGCTGACCGACGCCGTCTGGCCCCTCGAATCCCGGATGACCCCCGAGGACAGCCGGGCAGGCATGCGGCTCGGGTCGATGGAGATGCTGCTGGCCGGGGTGACCACTAGCTGTGAGATGTACCGGCACGAGGAGATGGTGGTGGCCGCGGCCCGCGACACCGGCGCCCGTCTCGTCATCACGCCGGGTGTCATCGCCGGTCTGTCCGACGCCGCCGACCTGGAACGACGGATCGACGCCCTCGACGCCTTCCACCGGGAGTACGACCGTCCGGAGGAGGGGATCACCGTCGGGTACGCCCCCCACTCCCTGTACGACCTCTCACCCCAGCTGTGCGGTGAGATCGCCGCCCGGGCGCGGGCGGCCGGCAGCTTCGTGCACATCCACCTCGAGGAGACCCGCCAGGAACGGGAGCTCGTCCTGGAGCGGTGGGGGCGGTCGGCCACGAAACTGCTGGCCGACGCCGGGGTCTTCGAGGGTCCCACCCTGCTGGCCCACGGGGTCTGGCTAGACGACACCGACCTGGCCCTGCTGGGGGCGTCGCCGGCCGCGGTGGCCCACTGCCCCCAGTCCAACCTGAAACTGGGCTCGGGGATCGCCCGGGTCGGGGCCATGCGGCGGGCCGGTATCACCGTGGGCATCGGCACCGACGGCCCGGCCTCGAACGACAATCTCGACCTCTGGGAGGAGCTGCGGCTCACCCCCCTCCTGGCCCGGGGGACATCACACGATCCGCGGGCCATGCCGGCGGACGTGGCCCTGCGTCTCGCCACCCGGGACGGTGCCCTCGCCGTGGGCCTGGACGACGTCGGGGTGCTCCGGCCCGGAGCGTGGGCCGACCTGATCCGCGTCGACCTCGACCACCCGTCCTTCTGCCCGTTCATGGAGGACCGGATGCTCACCCAGCTGGTCTTCTCCGGCGCCTCGCAGGCCGTCACCGACGTCTGGGTGGGGGGCCGGACCGTGGTCGTGGACGGGGAGATCGGCACCGTCGACCGTCACGAGGTCATGGCCGACGCCCGCCGACGGGCAGCCGGCCTGGCCCGACGGACCTGACTCGCGGACCGGGGTCGGGACCCGTCCGATGTGTGACTTCCGACGTGTGACTGCTGTGTTGCGGGTGGGGGCCGGGCGCGTCGGGCCGGGAGACGGTGCGTTAGGATCCACCGATCCGTTTTCCTCCGGGAGGATGTCATGCGCAAAAACCTGTTGGTGTTGCTCAGCCTGCTCGCCTCGGTGGGCCTGGTGGCCGGGGCTTGTTCGGAGGACGGTTCGTCCACCGAGGCCGACGGTTCGGAGACCACTGCCGCCGACGGCGGCGAGGCGGAGTCGACGACCACGGTGGCCGTCGGCGGTGACGCCGACTGCGCGGCCGAGGAGGTGGTCTGTATCGGCCTGGTGACCGACGTGGGCAAGATCGACGACAAGTCGTTCAACCAGTCTGCCTGGGAGGGTGTCCAGGGCCTCGGCTCCGATCTCGACGCCCAGATCGACTACATCGAGACCACCGACTCGACCGATTACGCCACCAACATCAACACCTTCGTCGACCAGGACTACGACATCGTCGTCACCGTCGGGTTCGCCCTGGCCGAGGCGACCAACGCGGCCGCGGTGGAGAACCCCGACACCTTCTTCATCGGGGTCGACCAGTTCCAGGCCGAGACGATCGACAATGTCGCCGGTCTCGTGTTCCCCGAGGACCAGGCCGGGTTCCTGGCCGGCGCCCTCGCCGGCCTGATGACCGAGTCGAACGTGGTCGCCCAGGTGCTCGGCACCAACCTGGTGCCGCCGGTCGTCGCCTTCGGCACCGGTTTCGAGAACGGGGTCAAGTACACCAACGCCGACGCCCAGGTGATCACCACCTACCACCCGGGTGGTATGGACACCGCCTTTGACGACCCCGACTGGGGGGCGACCACCGCCCGCCAGGCCATCGACAACGGGGCCGACGTGGTCTTCGGTGCCGGCGGGAAGACCGGTAACGGTGCCCTGGCCGAGGTGGCCCGCGAGAACGGTGACGCCTACTGCATCGGCGTCGACTCCGACCAGTGGGAGACCGTGCCCGAGGCCCATCCGTGCCTGGTGACCAGCGCCATGAAGCTGATCACCCAGGGCGTGATCGACATCGGCGACGCCTGGAGCACCGACGAGGCCCCGAGCGGGAACTTCTTCGGCGCCGTCGGCCTCGCCCCGTACCACGATTTCGATTCGGTGGTCCCCGACGAGGTCAAGACCCAGATCGACGAGCTGACCCCCCAGGTCCTCGCCGGCGAGGTCGAGACCGGCTACACCCCGGGCTGAGTCCGGGCCGATGATGATCCGACCCGGCTCCTGGTTCCGACCGGGAGTCGGGTCGCGCCCGGCGACCGAGGGATGTGCCCATGTGGGGTGAACGGTGGGGTGAACGGCTGAGGCCAGCACTGGTACCACTCATCGCGGTGGTCCTGGGCTTGGTGCTGGGCGCGGTCCTGATCATGGTGGCCACCGGCGACAACCCGCTGACCGCCTACTCGGCCATGCTCGACGGCTCCCTCGGGAGCGTGAGCGCCCTCCGTCGCACCTTGGAGAAGGCCACCCCCCTCATCCTCGGCGGTCTCGCCGTGGCCTTCGCCTTCAAGGCCGGCCTGTTCAACATCGGCGGCCAGGGCCAGCTCCTGGTGGGGGCGGCCGTGGCCGGCTGGGTCGGCTACCGGTTCCACCTGCCGGCCATCGTCCACATCCCCTTCGCCCTGTTCCTCGGAGGTCTGGCCGCCTCCACCCTCGGCGCCCTGGCCGGTCTGCTCAAGGCCACCCGGGGCACCCACGAGGTGATCACCACGATCATGCTCAACTTCGTCGCCGCCAACCTGACCGACTGGCTGGTCAGCCCGTCCGGGCCGTGGACCGATCCCAACGGGGGTGCCATCGCCCGGTCCCCGCTCATCCAGTCCTCGGCCGGACTGCCCCGGATCGGCGGCCTACCCACAGGGTTCCTCGTCGCCGCCGGCGTGGCCGTCGCCGTCTGGTGGCTGATCAGTCGATCCACCCTCGGTTTCGAGATCCGTACCGTGGGGGCGAACAGCCACGCGGCCACCTACGCCGGGATCAGCGTGACCCGCATCATCGTCCTGGCCATGGGGATCTCGGCCTTCCTGGCCGGCCTGGGCGGAGCGGTCCAGACCCTCGGTGTGAACGGTCGTTTCGAACCCGGATTCAACGCCGGGCTGGGTTTCGACGGGATCACCATCGCCCTGCTCGCCCGCACCAACCCGCTGGCGGTGATCCCCGCCGCTGTCCTCATCGGGGCCATGGATGCCGGCTCCACCCTCATGCAGTCCCGGACCGACGTCCAGCCGGAGATCATCAGCGTCATCCAGGCCTTCATCCTGTTCTTCGTGGCCGCCCCCTCCGTGGTCGGCTGGCTGATCCGGTCCCGGACCGGTGACGAGGAGACCACCACCCTGGCCACCGGATGGGGATCGGCATGAGCGACGACCTGATCGGGATGAGCGCCGATCCCGGAGCTGGCACCGTCACCGCCCCGACCGGTGGGGTCGGTCGCCGTTGGCCGGTGGAGCCGAACCTCATCGTCGGCGCCGTGGTGGTCGTGGCCGCCCTGGTGGCCGCTTACCTGTGGGACTCGACCCAGACCACCGCCGTGGTCGCCCGCTCGGTCCGGGAGGCCACACCACTCATCCTCGGCGCCCTGTGCGGCCTGATCGGCGAACGCTCCGGGATCGTGAACATCGGCATCGAGGGCCAGTTCCTGCTCGGTGCGTTCAGTGGGTTCATGGCCGCCTCCTACACCGGCAACCTGTGGGTCGGCCTGGCCGCGGCCATCATCGCCACCGCCCTGTCCGGCCTGTTCCTGGCCTGGACGGCTAACGCCCTGCGCATGGACCAGATCATCGCCGGCACCATCTTGAACATGTTCGCTGCCGGGGTGACGAGCTTCCTGTCCGTCTCGGGCCGGACCATGCCCAACATCCCGACCCTGTCCATCCCCGGGTTGGACCAGTTGCCCCTGGTGGGGCGGGCCCTGTTCGATCAGGGCCCCCTCACCTACGTGGCCCTGGCCATGGTCCTGGTGGTCCATGTGGCCCTGTTCCACACCCGTTGGGGCCTGCGGACCCGGGCTATCGGTGAACACCCGAGCGCGGCCGACTATGTGGGCGTCCGGGTCCGGCGGCTGCGGTACGTCAACCTGGCCCTGGCCGGGGCCCTGGCCGGCCTGGCCGGCATGGCCCTGCTCCAGTCGGCGGGGGCGTTCAACCGGGGGATGAGCGGCGGGCGGGGGTTCATCGCCCTGGCGGTCATGATCTTCGGCCGCTGGCGTCCCGGCGGGGTGCTGGCCGCCGCCCTGCTCCTAGGCCTGTTCAACGGGATCCAGGCCCAGCTCCAGTTCCGGGGCACCTTCGACATCCCACCCCAGTTCATCGGGATGATCCCCTTCGTGCTCACCATCGTCGTTCTGGCCGTGGCCGGGGTCCGGGCCCGCCCACCGGCGGCGGCCGGCCAACCCTACGATCCGGAATGAGCACCCTCGCACCACTGCTCGAGGTCCGGGGCCTGACCAAACGGTTCGGGTCCCTGGTGGCCAACGACGAGGTCGACCTCGTCCTCCACGGGGGCGAGATCCTCGGCCTGCTGGGCGAGAACGGGGCCGGCAAGTCGACCCTGGTCAAGATGCTGTTCGGCATCCACCAACCTGACGGGGGGGAGATGCGCTTCCGGGGGGAGCCCATGACCCCGACCCGCCCGGGTGACGCCATCGCCCTGGGGATCGGCATGGTCCACCAGCACTTCCAGCTGGTCGGGCCGCTCACGGTGGCCGAGAACATCGCACTGGGGCATGAGCCGGTCATGAGGGGCTTCTTCGACCGCCGCCGCGCCGAACAGCGGGTGCGGGACATCTCCGAGCAGTACGGCCTGGCCGTCCGGCCCGACGACGTGGTCGAGGAGCTCCCGGTCGGGATCCAGCAGCGCGTCGAGATCCTGAAGGCCCTGAACCGGGGCTGCGAACTGCTGATCCTCGACGAGCCGACCGCGGTCCTGACTCCCCAGGAGACCGACGAACTCCTCGTCATCCTGCGCGACCTGGCCGTCAGCGGGGTGGGCATCATCCTGATCACCCACAAGCTGAGGGAGATCCTGGCCGTCACCGACCGGGTCACGGTGCTGCGCCGGGGTGAGTCGGTGGGCTCCCTGCCCACCAGTGAGGCGACCACGGCCGGACTGGCCGAGCTGATGGTAGGCCGCTCCGTCGTCCTCCAGGTGGACAAGGCCCCGGCCGCCCCGGGGGCCGTCGTACTCGACGTCGACCGGCTCACGGTGTCGGGCAGCCGCCAGACCATGGTCGACGGCGCCAGCTTCCAGGTCCGTTCCGGCGAGATCCTGGGGGTGGCCGGGGTGGAGGGTAACGGGCAGCGGGAACTGGTGGAGGCCATCACCGGTATCCGCCCCGTCGACGACGGCCAGGTGACCATCTCGGGCCGGGCCGTCACCGCCGACCCCCGGGCCGCCCGGGCCCTCGGACTGTCCTACATCCCCGAGGACCGGGAGAAGGACGGCCTCGTCGGGGTCTACTCGATCGCTGACAACCTGGTCCTCACCGACTACTTCGAGGCCCCGTTCGCCCGGCGGGGGACCCGCAACACCCGGGCCATCGACGCCCAGGCCACCGAGCTGGTGGACCGGTTCGACATCCGGCCCACCGACATCCACGCCCCGGTGCGATCCCTGTCGGGGGGCAACAAGCAGAAGGTGATCGTGGCCCGGGAACTGAGGGAGCACACCGACCTGGTGGTGGCCTCCCAACCCACCCGGGGGGTCGACGTCGGGTCGATCGAGTTCATCCACTCCCAGCTCGTGGCGGCCCGGGACCAGGGGTCGGCGGTACTACTGGTCTCGGCCGAGCTCGACGAGATCTTCGCCCTGGCCGACCGGATCGCGGTCCTGTTCCGGGGCCAGATCGTGGGCATCGTCCAACCCGACGAGGTCAACCGCGAGACCATCGGGGTCATGATGGCGGGCGGATCGCCGGTGGCCGGCGAGGCCCGCCGGGCGGAACCCCCGGCGGAGCCGGGATGATCGACCTGTCCGGGACGGTGGCCGTGGTCACCGGCGCGGGCGGCGGGATCGGGTCCGAGATCGCGCTGGCCTTCCACCGGGCCGGCGCCGCCGTGGTGGCCGGGTATCGGACCACCGCCCCGACCGGCCCCGCCGTGGACGGCGATCGATGGTCGGCCGTCGCCATCGACCTCACCGACACCGGCCCCGGCCGGGGGCCCGATCTCCTGGTGGACGCGGCCCTGGACCGGTTCGGGCGGATCGACGCCCTGGTCAACAACGCCGGACGGCAGGACGTCATCGCCCTGGACGACATGGACGACCGCGGGTTCGCGGCCATGGTGGAGACGAACCTGACCGCCGTCCACCGTCTCACCCAGCGCACCGCCGCCGCGATGCGGGCCCCGGACCGCACCGGGCCGCCCAGCGCCGCGCCGGTCGGCGGCGGGGGCCGGGGCGGGGGCGGGAGCGGGAGCATCGTCCACATCGCCTCGATCGAGGGGGCCACCCCGGCCCCCGGGCACGCCCACTACGCCGTGGCCAAGGCGGGACTCATCATGCACGCCAAGGCGGCCGCCCTGGAGTTCGGTCCCCACGGCATCCGGGTCAACGCCGTGTCGCCGGGGCTGATCGACCGCCCCGGACTGGACCGGGACTGGCCCGAGGGAGTGGAACGCTGGCGTTCGGCCGCCCCCCTGGGCCGGTTGGGCACCCCGGGGGACGTGGCCGCCGCCTGCCTGTTTCTGTGCTCCCCGCTGGCCGGGTGGATCACCGGGATCGATCTGGTGGTCGACGGTGGGGTGACAACCCATCCCCACTGGTGACCTGCCCGTTCCGGTGAAAGGGGGTCGACCCGTTCCCCGGGGGCCCCTCCAGTCGGGGCCGCGGGCAGTAGCGTGAATCCCGATGCTGCACGTGCTCGACAACGTGTTGACCTGGTTGGACTCGTTCTCAGGCAACCCGTGGTTCTACCTGGTGATCTTCCTCATCGCCACCATCGACTCCTTCTTCCCCGTGGTCCCCAGCGAGACGACGGTGATCCTCGGTGGCCTCGCCGCCGGTCAGGGCGACCTGAACATCGGTCTGGTGATTCTGGTCGGCGCGGCCGGCGCCTTCCTGGGCGACGGCATCGCCTACGGATTGGGCCGACGGTTCGGGCCGACGGTGTCACGCTGGCTGTTCCGGGGTGAGAAGGGCCCCGACCGGCTGAGGCGGGCCGGCGACCAGATCCGGAAACGGGGTGGCCTGCTCCTCATCACGGCCCGGTTCATCCCGGGCGGGCGCACCGCCCTCACCTTCTCCTGCGGTCTCACCCGACAGCCGTACCTGGCCTGGTTCGTCCGGTGGGATGCCGTGGCTGCCCTGCTGTGGGCCGCCTACGCCGGGTCACTCGGCTACTACTTCGGCGACCGGTTCAAGGACGACCACACCACGGCCTTTCTCTACGCCTTCGGCACGGCCCTGTCGATCACGGTCCTGATCGAGGCGGTCCGCTACGCCCGGCACAAGTGGTTCGGTGGCCCCGCCGACGATCTCACGATGATCGAACGGTCGGTGGGGGTCGGTTCAGAATCGGGATCGGATGGCCCAAAGGTCGGGGAAAGCCGGTCGGAACAGGGTTGAGCGTAGGTATTCGACCCCCTCGGAGCCGCCGGTGCCCCGCTTGGTCCCGATGGTTCGCTGGACCATCATCACGTGCCGGTATCGCCATTCCTGCAAGCCCTCGTCGAGGTCGGTGAGGTACTCGCAGAGCCGGGCCGGTCCCCGATCCTCCCGGTAGAGGGTGACGAGCACGTCCTGAACCTCGGCCGAGGCCGGGGTGGGCAGGGTGACGTCCCGATCGAGGACGTCGACTGGGATCGGATAGCCGAGCCGGGCCAGATGGCCGACGAAGGCGTCCCACAGCGAGGGCGACCGGTACCGGCGGACCAGGCCCGGACCACCGGGCGCCTCGGCCAGGCGTTCCAGGTGGAGGGGGGATTTCAGACCGAGGAGGAACTCGAGCTCCCGGAACTGGACCGACTGGAACCCGCTGGAGGAGGCGAGGAACGACCGGAACGACACGAACTCGAGCGGGGTCATCGTCTCGAGCACGTCGAGCTGGGCCACCAGGGTCTTGAAGATCTTCAGCACCCGTTTGAGCTGGTGGCCGCTCGGATCGGGCCGGTCGGTGTTGAGCAGCTCCACCAGCTGGTCCAGCTCGTGGAGGACCTCCTTGAACCAGAGCTCGTACACCTGGTGGATGATGATGAAGAGCATCTCGTCCGGTTCGACCGGGTCCGACTGGGGGGACTGCAGGGACAGCAGTTCCTCCAGTCGGAGGTAGTCGCCGTAGGTGAGATCGTGGGCGGGAGGGTCGGGCACGGTGGTCATGGGCGGCTCCTCGGGCTTGTCGCCGTGGTGGGGGGCGGACGGCCGGGCGGGGTCACTCCCACTCCGGGAGGGGTCCCAGGGCCTCCACCGCCGTGCCCACCCGGTCCAGGTCGATGTCCTCCAGGCCGGCGGCTCCGGCGATGGCGCTGGTGTAGAGCTCGGCCTGGCGCCGGGCCCGGGCCCGGACCTCGGCGTAGGGCATGGTGGTGAACATCACCATGCCGTAGCGGTGGGCCACCCGGTCGGGATGCCGGCGGGACAGTTCAAGGGCCAGGGCACGGCGGATCCGGTAGTCGGGATCGACCACCCCGGACCGCATCTCCAGGTAGTTCTCCAGCGCCATGTCGGCGATGGCGTCGGTGTCCGGGGCCCGCTGGTGTTCGAATGCGGACAGGGCTCGGGCCAGGTCGTGGCGGTACCGTTGGAGCTGGACGGCCAGCAGCCGGCACGATTCGAGGGCCGCGTTCATGCCCTGGCCGTGAAAGGGGACGATGGCGTGGGCGGCGTCGCCCACCAGCACCGCCCGGTCGTCCACCGTCCAGCCCCGGGTGCGGAGGGTGGCCAGCGACCCGACCGGGTTCTCGTCGTACTGGGTGGCCAGGTCGGGGATGAGGTCCACCACCTCGGGGAACTCCCGGGCGAAGAACGCCGTCGCCGCCGCCCCGTCGGGCACGCTGGCGAAGCTGTCCCTGTCCCTGTCCCTGTCCCTGTCCCTGTCCCCGTCGGGTCCGGTGGGCATGAACAGGGTGGCGGTGAAGTCGCCCTCCGGGTTGGCCAGGGCGATGAGCATCAGATCCCCCCGGGGCCAGATGTGGAGACCGTTGGGGTCGAGGCGGAAGCCGCCGTCGTCGGCCGGGGGAATGGTCAGCTCCTTGTAGCTGTGCGACAGGGGTTCCACGGTCCCGGTGCCCCCGTTGGCGGCCAGGACGTCCCGGCGGACCACACTGCCGGCCCCGTCGCACCCGAACACCGTCCCGAACCGGACCTCCCGGGTGGGTCCAGGGCCGGAATGGGCGGACAACCCGCCCCGGGTGAAGCGGGCCACCCCGGCGTCGACGTCCACGCCGACACAGCGGTGGTCGAAGAAGATCCGGACCCCGGCGGCCTCGGCCGCGTCCAGCAGGATGGCGTTGAGGTCCTGGCGGGACACCGAGTGGATCACGTCCTCCGCGGTGGTCCCGTAGGGCTGGAGCTCGGCCTGGTCGAGCGGGACACCTTCGGGGTGGACGATCCGGCCCGCCATCGGGACGGTGATGGCGGCCACCCGTTCCAGGACGCCGGCCTCGCCGAGGGGCACGATGCCCCGGGTGGCCAGGGCCAGGTTGATCGACCGGCCGCCGTCGACGTCGAGGCGGCGCAGATCGGCCCTCCGCTCGTACAACTCGACGGGATGGCCCATCCGGGCCAGGTAGATCGATATGAGCGTCCCGGCCGGCCCGGCGCCGACCACCACCAACGGCCCGCCGTCGCCGAGCATGGTGGCCGGGCGGCGGGGCGAATCGTCGGGCCCGGTGGCCGTCATCGGGCCGCCACCACCCGGGCCAGGACGGCCACGAACCGGGCGATGTCGTCGTGGCTGTTGTAGAGGGGCACGGGCGCCACCCGGATCACGTCGGGATGGCGCCAGTCGCAGGCTACCCCGGCCGCCTCCAGGGCCCGGTGGACGGCGGGGCCCCGGGCGGTGTCGCCGAGCCGGAGGGAGAGCTGGCAGCCCCGCTCGTCCGGGTGGGTGGGGGTGATCACCTCCACCGCTCCGGCCAGGGATCCGAGCAGCCGGTCGGCGAAGGCGAGCAGGCGGGTGGCCCGGGCCCGCAGGGCGGGCAGGCCGATCTCGTCGAACAGCTCCAGGGAACCCCGCAGGGCGGCCATCGACAGGATGGGGGCGTTGCTGAGCTGCCACGCCTCCACCGTCGGGACGGGGTCGAACACACAGGCCATCTCGAACCGGGTCTCGGGGTTGGTGCCCCACCAGCCGGTGAGCCGGGGCAGGTCGGTGCGGCCCAGGTTACGGTGGTGGACGAAGGCCCCGCCCACCGCACCCGGCCCCGCGTTGAGGTACTTGTAGGTGCACCAGGCCGCGAAATCGGCCCCGAGATCGTGGAGGTCGAGGGTCACGTTCCCCACCGCGTGGGCCAGGTCGAAGCCCACCGTCGCCCCCACCCGGTGGGCGGCCGCCGTGATCTCGGCCAGGGGCAGGACCTGGCCGGTGTAGTAGTGGACGCCGGGCAGCAGGACCGTGGCCAGGGCGTCCCCCTCGGCCTCGATGGCGGCCACCAGGTCCTCCGGGCGGAGCAGGTCCTCGCCCGGTCGGGGCCCGACGGTCACCAGGGAGGTAGCCGGGTCGAGGCCCCGTTGCCTGATCTGGGACTCGACGGCGAAATGGTCCGACGGGAAGGCGTGCTGCTCGATCAGGATCCGGTGACGGGTCGGGGTGGGCCGGTAGAAGCTGACGAGCAGGAGGTGGAGGTTGGTGGTCAGGCTGTTCATCACCACCACCTCCTCCGGTTCCGCGCCCACCAGGCGGGCCATCGGAGCGGTGAGGAGCCGGTGGTACCCGGCCCAGCCCTCGTCGCCGGTGAAGTGGCCGGCCACTCCCAGGGTCCCCCACCGGTCGAGCTCGAGGGCCACCTGCTCCCGACTGCGGCGGCCGACCAGGCCGAGCGAGTTCCCGGCCAGGTAGATCTGGGGTGTCCCGTCCGGGCCGGTCGGCACCGTGAACTCGTGCCGGTGGTGGTGGAGGGGTTCGGCGGCATCGAGGTCGGCGGCCTCGATCAGCCAGGCCGACGGGTCGGCGGGGGCGCGGCGGCCCGCGGTGCTCATACCGGGAGTTCGATGCCGAAGAACGCGGCCGCGTTGCCGGCCTGGAGGGCGTCGGTGGTGGCGTCGTCGAGGGCGGCGTCGGTGATGACGGTGCCGGGCTCGATCTCGCCGAGCGGGAACGGATAGTCCGAGCCCATCAGGATCCGGTCGGACCCCATCACCGAGATCAGGAGCCGGAGGGCGTCGGGGCTGAACACGGCGGAGTCCACCCAGAACCGGTCCGTGTAGCTGGAGGGCAGCGCCGGGCAGTCGGCCCGGACCAGGTCCCGGCGGCGCCAGGCGTTGTCAACCCGGCCGATCTGGCTGGCGAAGTTGCCCCCGCCGTGGGCGAAGCAGATCCGGAGGTCGGCCGGAAGGCGTTCGAAGGCCCCGGAGAGGATGAGCGACAGGATGGCCAGGTGGGTCTCCGCCGGCATGCCGACCAGCCACTTCAGCATGTAGTCGGGCATGCGGTCCGGGGCCATGGTGTCCCACGGGTGGACGAAGACGGGGATGCCCTCCCCAGCGCAGTAGTGGAGGAACCGGACCAGCTCCGGGTCGTCCAGGTTCCGGCCCTGCACATGGTTGCCGATGTGGACGCCGACATGGCCTTCCCGTACCGATCGCGACACCTCGACACAGGCCCGGTCGATGTCCTGGAGGGGGACCTGGCACATGGTCCTAAGCCGCTGGGGGTCCGCGGTGCACATCTCGAGGGCGAGGTCGTTGAGGGCGGCCGCCCACCGGGCGGTGACGGCGGCGTCCTCCCCGTAGGAGAACAGGATCGGGGTAGCCGACATGACCTGCACCGTGACCCCGGTGCGGTCCATCTCGTCGAGGCGGGCCTCCGGATCCCACAGGGGGGCTTGGACCGGGCGGAACTCGACGTCGCCGGTCATGATGTAGCCGGCCTCGTTGCTGTCGCGGCGCAGCCAGGGGGCGTCGGGGTGACCGAGCACGGCGGTGCGGCGACGGTCGATGGGCGGGAAGAAGTGGGCGTGGACGTCCACCCGGGGCCGGATGTCGGGGTCGGTCATGGCTCGGGGTACCCGTCGGGAGCGGGGTGGACCGTGCCGCAGTGGGGGCAGGTGCGGTCGGTCAGGCTGCGGTAGAAGGCGTCGAAGAGGGGTGGAAGGTCGTCCACGATCGACCGGAGTTGGACCTCCACCCGGTACACGCGCCGGTGGCAGTGGTCGCAGTACCACTCGAAGCCGTCGACCTCGCCGGGCGGCCGGGCGTACTCCACCACCAGCCCGATCGACTCGGGCTCGGGCCGTTGGGGGGAGTGGCGGACGTGGGGTGGGAGCAGGAACACGTCGCCCTCACCGATGGGCAGGTCCACGGATGGCTCGGCCAGGGGGCCGTCGGGTCCGTCCCGGAGGACCCGCAGGGTCATGGCCCCCTTGAGCTGGTAGAAGAACTCCGGGTTGGGGTCGTCGTGGTAGTCGGTGCGGACGTTGCCGCCGCCCACCACCGTGACGATCAGGTCCGAGTCCCGCCAGACCTGCTGGTTGGCCACCGGTGGTTTGAGGTCGTCCTCGTGGTCCTCGATCCACCGGGCGAAGTTGAAGGGGGGAGGGAACGGAAAACCGGTTGGCATGGGTCAGGTCTCCTCGGAAGCACGGCGGACGGGCTCGGTGCCGGTGGTGCCATCCCTCAGGGCGGCCACGGCCTGGATCTCGATGAGCAGGTGGGGGTGGGGGAGCTGGTGGACGGCCACGGTGGTGCGGGCCGGGGCGACGCCACCGGCGAAGAACTCGCCCCAGACCCGGTTGTAGGGGCCGAAGTCGTTCATGGACACGAGGTAGGTGCGCACGTCGACCAGATCCCAGCGGTCGAGTCCGACGGTGGCCAGGATCGCCTCGACGGTGGTGAGCACCGCTCCGGTCTGCACCGAGATGTCGAGGGTGGTGGTGCCGAGCTCGTCGACGGCGGCCCCGGCGATGGTGTTGTCCGGGCGGCGGGCGCTGGTCCCCGAGACGAAGGCGAAGCCGTTGGCCACCCGGACCGGGGGGAACGCCCCGCGGGGGGTGGGTAGGTCGCCGACGTGTGCCCCGCCGCCCGGACCGGTCACTGCTCGATCGTGATCGCGTACTCGGGGCAGTTGTCGGCGGTGAGCTGGGCCTTCTCCTCCAGGTCCGGGGGGATCTCGCCCGTGATCCGCAGCACGGCGTACCCTTCGTCGTCGACGTCCCAGATCTCGGGGGCCAACGAGTAGCACCGGTTGTGACCGACACACAGGCTCCGGTCGAACTTGATCTTCATCAGCGCTGCTCCTTGGAATCGTCCATACCGGGCCGACGATGCGTCGGTCCCGTGTCGACCCAACCTTATGTCGCCGATGTGACCTCTGCTCGAACCTCCGACGGGCGCCGGCACCGCCGCCCGTCCGCCCACAGGGGTGCCGGTACCGGGGCCGATGACGTAGGGTCCCCGGCATGCGCTTCTCCTACTGGCCCTCATTGTCGCAGCCGTGGTCCGAGATCCTGGCTTCGGTCCGTCACGCCGAGGCCACCGGTTGGGACGGGGTGTACGTGGCCGACCACTTCATGGGCGACGGCACCGCCTTCGGGGCGGTGACCACCCCGGTGCTGGAGGGGACCGCGGCCCTGTCCGCCCTGGCGACGGCCACCGAACGGGTCCGGCTGGGTTCCCTGGTGTTCGGGGCCACCTACCGGCACCCGGCGGTGCTGGCCAACTGGGCCGCCACCACCGACGTCATCAGCGGCGGCCGTCTCCTCCTCGGGGTCGGTGCCGGCTGGCAGGTCAACGAACACGAGCAGTACGGCATCGAGCTCGGTGCCCCCGGGGTCCGCATCGACCGGTTCGTCGAGGCCTGTGAGATCCTAAACGGCCTGCTGCGCACGCCGGCCACCACGGTGGACGGCCGCTACTACCAGGTCACCGACGCCCACTGTGAGCCAAAACCGGTCCAAACCCCCCTGCCGCTCCTGATCGGGGGCAAGGGTGACCGGATGATGGGGGTGGTGGCCCGTTTCGCCGACGAGTGGAACATGTGGTCGGACCCGGCCGGGTTCGCCGAACGGTCGGCCGCCCTCGACCGGGCCTGTGAGCGGATCGGGCGCGATCCGGGCCGGATCGCCCGCTCCACCCAGGCCCTGTGGTTGAGCACCGCTGACGACGCCGAGGCCGACGCTCTGATCGCCAAGGCGGCTCCCCGCCCCGCCGTCGGCGGTTCCACCGAACGGTTGATCGACGCCGTCGGTGGGTGGGCCGAGGTCGGGGTGGACGAGGTCATCGTGCCCGATTTCGTGATGGGCGGGGCCGATGTCACCCGCGACACCCTCGATCGCATCATCACCGAGGTCGCCCCCTCAGTCCGATGACGGCGGAGTCCGACGCCCACCGGTACGACGCGGTGGTGGTCGGGGCGGGTGCCGCCGGCAGCGTGGCCGCGGCCCGTCTCGCCGCGACCGGACGGCGGGTGGCCCTGGTCGAGGCCGGACCGGGGGCCGCCGGGCCCGACCCGGTGGTCGCCTCGTTCGAGACCCTCGGAGTGGTCGACGCCCCGGGCCGGACCTGGCCGGACCGCCTCGTGACCGCCGACGGGTCGTCACACCACTACCGACAAGGCCGGGGCATCGGGGGTGGGGCGGCCGTCAACGCCCTGGTCGCCATGACCGGCGACCCCCTCAGCTACGGGTTGTGGGCCGGGGTGGGCGAGGACTGGACGTGGGGGACGGTGGCCAGGTCGATGGGGGAGCTGTGGTCGGCGTGGCCCAACGCCGTTGCCTCGCCGGGCCCGTTGGGCCGGGCGGCCCTGGCCGCGGCCGCGGCCGGGGACGGTCGGGGGCGGGCGTCGTCCAGCGTGGAACCGGGCCCGTGGACCTCGGCCCCCGCCGCCCTGTTCGCCGGACCGACCGGACGGATCACCCCGCTCGACGCCCTCGGGGTCCGGGTCGAGCCCGGCAACGGTCCGGTGGCCGGCGCCGGTGCCGGGCCGGCGGTGGAGGGCTGGACCGGCCGGGTCGCCCGGCGGCTGCTCGTGTCGGGCCGCCGGGTTACCGGCGTCGAGCTCGACCACGGGACCAGGCTCGACGGGGACGAGATCGTCGTCGCCGCCGGCGCCCTCCGGACCCCCCGGCTGCTGGTCCGGTCCGGGGTCATCGCCGCCGAACCGGTCCGGCCGGTGTGGGACCATCCGGCGGCGGTGCTGGTGGTGCCGTTACGGCCGGCGGCCCGGGTCGGGCCCGAACCCAGCCCTCCGGTCACCACCGTCCTGCGGTGGTCGACCGGGCGCCGACCCACCGCGGACGTCATCACCCTCGTCATGGACCACACTGGGCCCGGGCGGGGCCGCGCCTGGGGCGCACTCGTGGTCATGGTGGCCGACCCCGGCCACCCGACCGCCACGGTCGAACCGCACCCGGATACCGGCCAGGGCGACGGCCTCACCCTGGCCGCCATCCCCGCCGACCACGGCTCCAGGGCGGACGATCTCGACCGTTTGCGGTGGGGGATCAGCCGGGCCGCCGTCCTGCTCGACCGGTCGGACCTCGACCCCGTGGTCGACCGTGGCCGGCTCGCGTCGAGAACGACCCCCGAAGTGGGGGGCTGGCAGCGGTGGTGGGCCGGGCTCGGTCCCGCCGGGCAGCTGGCCTGGCTGCTGGCCCACCCCGGGCCCGTGTACCACCCGGCGGCCACCCTGCGGGCCGGGGCCGACGGGTCAAGCGAGATCGACCCCGCGGGCCGGCCGAGGGGTTGGAGCGGGGTGACGGTGGTGGACGCCTCGGTCCATCCCACCATCCCGGCCGCCACCCCCCAGCTCGCGGCGATGGCGGTGGCCGACCGGCTGGTGGCCCGCCTCCTGGAGCAGGGACCGACCCCGTCGTCGGAGCACTGATCCCCGCCCCCGTCACCTCGGGAGCCGATGGGGGGACGACGTCGCCCCGTGGCAGAATGGAACGGTACAGATCGGCAGCAGGACCGGCCACCGGGGCCGGCCCGGTGCACCCCGTTCGAGGAGAGCGATCCCCCCATGGCCCAAGCCACCCCTGGCCCGTCAAAGGCCTACATCCCGGTCAGCCAGACTGACGAAGTCACCCGCTCCGCCTTCCTGGTCAAGGTCTACCAGCACCTGGTCCTGGCCGTGGCCGCGTTCATCGCCGTCGAGGCCGTCCTGTTCACCACCGGTGCCGCCGAGGCCATCCTGAACGTGCTCTACCGGTCCGGCGGGATCGGCTGGCTGGCCTTCATGGGCGGGTTCATGGTGCTCGGCAACGTCGCCGCCTCACGGGCCCACGACCTGACCAGCTCCCGGGCCCAGTACGCGGGCCTGTTCGGCTACGCCCTGCTCGAGGCGGTGATCTTCGCACCGTTCCTCTACCTGGTGTTCAGCCAGGAAGGGGGCACGACCACCGTGGGCATGGCCGCCGTCATCACCATCGCCGGGTTCGCGGTGCTGACGGTCGTGGCCTTCACCACCCGCAAGGACCTGTCGTTCCTCCGTCCCCTCATCATCTGGGCGTCGGTGGCCGCCCTGGCCCTGATCGTGGTAGGGGCCCTGTTCAACTTCGAACTGGGCGTCATGTTCAGTGTCGCCATGGTGGCCCTGGCCGGCGCCACGATCCTCTACCAGACCCAGACGATCCTCCGCCAGTATCCGGAATGGGCCTACGTTGGGGCGGCCGCCAGCCTGTTCGCCTCGCTGATGATGCTGTTCTGGTACGTGCTGCGGATCCTTAGCCGCCGCTGACGGCTAACCCAACCCCTATCCGTCCAACCGCGGAACCCGGTCTCCAACGGCCGGGTTCCGTCGCGTTCGGGGGAGCGTCCCGGTCGGGTTTTCTACCAGGGGTCGAGGCTGCGGTTCGGCGTCGTTGCGCGCGGTTTCGCGGCCGAAGTGTTGCGAAATGATTGCGGAGAGGGTTCACTTCCCCAGGGTCACATAGCCGCTGGATGTGACCACCGCCGCAGCCACCCGTTCCCGAGCCCCCGAAGAGTCGAGAATCATGGCGCTACAGCAGGCCCCGTCCACCGGCTACGACCCGACCGAGCCCCCCATGGCCCTCGTGCCCACGGCCCCAGAGGAACCACCCAACCCCTACCGGCGTCGCTGGGCCTGGCTGATCGGGGCCGGGGTGATGGGCCTGTTCGTGGCCGCCGTGGCGCTGAGGCTTTCGGTCGACGACGGTCCGCCCGGCGCGGTGGAGGCCGACGAGGAGCAGGCGCTGACCGCCGGGGCTCGGCCGGGAGATCGGGCCGGCGCAGGCGGGCCGGCCTCCACGGCCACCGCCCCGCCGTCCACGGACACCACCGACACCCCGGCCGCCCCTGGGCCCGGGTCCGGAGCCGATCCGGCAACGGGCCGGGAGACCGGGGCGGCAGCAACTCCTTCTTCGGCTCTTCCCTCCTCAACCACGCCGGCCTCAACCACGCCGGCCTCAACCACGCCGGCGGACGCCGACGTGGCCTCCCCGCCCACCATCCCGCCGGCGTCCGGACCTGCCGCGTCGACTGCCCGCCCGTCGAACCGGTCGGATCGGGCCTCCCGCCACCGGGGGAGCCACTCGTCCACCGCTGAGCCGGCGGTCACCCCCGCCGACGAGACGGCCGCGGCGGAGAGCGCCGACACCACGGTCCGCTCGCGACGCGCCACGGCCCGCAGACGTAGCGCCGGCCGCCGCGGCCGCTGGTCCCTGCCCTCGGTCGGGTCGACCGGGAGCGCGACGGTGCCCCGGACCCCGTCCGGGGAGACGTCGAGCACCCCCGGCGGTTCGAGCCCGACGTCGCCGGAACCCACCGCCCCGTCCGTCACCCCGTCTTCCAGCAGCCCTGCATCCGGTACCGTGTCGCCGCCGGCCACACCGGGTTCGTCGGCGCCCGCTTCCTCCTCGTCGCGCCCCGACAGCTCGGCCCCGTCCACGGCGGCTCCGTCGAGCAGCTCGGCTCCGTCGAGCAGTGCCGCTCCGTCGACGGCGGCCCCGTCCACCGCCGCCCCGTCATCGAGCGCCCCGGCCTCGACGGGCCGGTCGAGCTCGTCGACGTCACCGTCCGGTTCCTCGAGCACCGCGGCCCCGTCGACGGCGGCCCCGTCGACCTCGGCGCCCGGTAGGTCCGGCACCGAGGTCTGGTCGGACAGCTTCGACCGGCTCGACACGAGCCGGTGGGCCCCGGAGCACTCCACCTACGGCGACGGCAACAACGAGCTCCAGTGCTACACCCCGGACAATGTCTCGGTGGAGAACGGCCGGCTCGTCCTGCGTGCCCGCCGCCAGACGGTCACCTGCCCCAACGGCTCTGTCCGCCAGGTGACCTCCGGGATGGTCCGCAGCCGCGGCCTGTCGCTGTCGCCCGGCCAGGCCATCGAGTTTCGGGCCAAGCTCACCCCGGGCAACGCCGATGACCAGGGCGGACTCTGGCCCGCGGTGTGGTCGTCGGGCTTCGGTAGTGGCGGCTGGCCTCGCGCCGGCGAGATCGACTACCTCGAGGTCATGACGGCTCGGAGCCCCCTGCGTTCGGTCTACAGCATCCACTACGCCAAGCCCGACGGCAGCCACGGCAAGACCAACCGGGAGATCTACGGCGACCGGTTCAGCGACAGCTGGCACGTGATCCGTTTCGAGTACGGCACCGGCGGCAAGCTGCGGTGGTACCTGGACGGAACCCAGGTCCAGGCGGTCGACGCGGCCCAGACCCTCCAGGGCTACCCGGCCCCGTTCAACCAGTCGATCAACGAGATCAAGATCAATATGGCGCTCGGCGGCAATCCGGGCCCGCTGGCCCCCGGCGCCCTGTCCGGTGACGGGGCCACCTTTGAGATCGACTGGATCCGCGTCGTCGACCTGTGACCGGTCCCCCGGGGGCTGACCGCCCGGGGGCCGCGACCGGTCCCCGAGCGGCCCGGTCCCGGCCGGAGCGTCGGCGGCGGATCGGGGAGCTGCGCCGTCCGGGCCCCTACCGGCTGCCGTAGTCGTAGAAACCGCGGCCGGTCTTGCGGCCGAGGAGCCCCGCTTCGACCATCCGGGCCAGGAGCGGTGGGGGAGCGTAGAGCTGTTCCCGGAACTCGTCGTACAGGGAGTCGGCCACAGCCATGGTCGTGTCCAGCCCGATGAGGTCGGCCAGGGCGAGGGGGCCCATCGGGTGGGCGCACCCGGTGACCATGCCGTTGTCGATGTCCTCCATCGAGGCGAACCCGGACTCGAACATGCGGATGGCTGACAGGACGTAGGGGATCAACAGGGCGTTCACGATGAAGCCGGCGCGGTCCTTGGAGTGGATGGCCCGCTTGCCGAGCTGACCGGTGGAGAAGGCTTCCGCCCGCTGGGTGGTCTCCTCGCTGGTGTAGAGCGAGGTGACCAGTTCCACCAGGTGGAGGACCGGCACCGGGTTGAAGAAGTGGATGCCGATCACGTTCTCGGGTCGGCGGGTGGCCATCGCTAGCTTCATGATCGGGATCGACGAGGTGTTCGAGGCCATGATCGTCGTGTCGCCGACGACCCCGTCGATGGCCCGGAAGGTGGCCACCTTGGCCGCCTCGTCCTCGACGATGGCCTCGACCACGAGATCACGGTCGGCCAGCTGGTCCATCTGGGCGGTGAACCGGAGCCGGTCGACGCTGGCGGTGAGTTCCGCCGGGGTGAGCTTGCCGGCCTGCTCAGCCCGACCCAGCGACTTCTCCACCCGGGCCCGTCCGTCGGCGGCCAGCCGGTCGCTCGCCTCGACCACCACGACGTCGAGGCCGGCCCGGGCGGCCACCTCGGCGATGCCGGACCCCATGAGGCCGGCCCCGATCACCCCCACTCGTTTCACCGGATCGTTGATTGTGCTGGTATCGGTCATTACAGCTCCTTGCCGCCGGACGGGCCCGGATTCTAACCCGGCCACCGGAAGCCGTCCCCGACCCCGGCTCCGAGGATGTCATGGTGGAGGGGTAGATTCGCCACCGTGGATCCTGAAGCCTTCCGACGCGCCGGTCATGAGCTCATCGACTGGATCGCCGACCATCGCGGTGGGGTCGAGTCCCGCCCCGTCCGGCGCCCGGTCGAACCGGGTTCCGTGGCGGCGGCGTTGCCGGCCGAACCGCCGACCGTGGTGGAGGACGTCGAGGCCCTCCTGGCCGACCTGGACCGGATCGTGGTCCCGGCCATCACCGACGTGCAGCACCCGATGTTCTACGGCTGGTTCCCGTCGAACGCCGGTCTCGCCTCGGTCCTGGGTGACCTGGCCTCCTCCGGTATCGGGGCGCTCGGCATCTCGTGGGAGAGCGCCCCGGCCCTGACCGAGGTGGAACAGGTCGTGTGCGACTGGATGCGTCAGCTCACCGGCCTGTCCGACGCCTGGTCCGGGTCGATCAACGACACCGCGTCGACCTCGTGCCTGGTGGCGATGCTCCTGGCCCGGGAGCGGGCGGGCGACTACGCCCAGACCCGCGGCGGACTGTCGGAGCTGCCGGCTCCGCTGCTGGTCTACAGCACCGGTGAGGCCCACTCGTCGGTCCGCAAGGCTGCCCTCCTGGCCGGCTTCGGGGCCGATCACCTCCGAATCGTCCCGATCGACCCGGTCACCCGGGCCATGGATCCCGGGGCGTTCCGGGCCATGGTGGCCGACGATCTCGCCGGGGGCGCCCGGCCCGCCGCGGTGGTGGCCTCGTCGGGTACCACCGGCACCACCGCTTTCGACCCCCTGGCGGAGGTGGTCGAGGTGGCCTCCCGGCACGGGATCTGGGTTCACGTCGACGCCGCCATGGCCGGCTCGGCCCTGATCCTCCCGGAGGAACGCCACCGTTTCGACGGCATCGAGGGGGCCGACTCGTTGTGTTGGAACCCGCACAAGTGGCTGGGGTCCGTGCTCGACACCTCTCTGTTCTACGTGCGCGACACCGAGCACCTCGTCCGAGTGATGTCGTCCAACCCCAGCTATCTCCGGTCCCGGGCCGACGGGGAGGTGGTCCAGTACCGGGACTGGGGCCTGCCCCTGGGGCGGCGGTTCCGGGCCCTCAAGCTGTGGTTCCTGCTCCGTCTCGACGGGGTGGAGGCCATCCAGGCCCGTTTGCGGCGTGACCTGGTCAATGCGGCCTGGCTGGCCGATCAGGTGGAGGCCGCCGACGACTGGACCCTGGTGGCCCCCTGCACCCTGCAGACGGTCTGCGTGCGCCACCAACCCGACGGCCTCGACGACGAGGAGCTCGACGCCCACACCGTCCGTTGGGCGGCGGAGCTCAACGATTCGGGACGGGCCTACGTGACCCCCAGCCTGCTGGACGGGTCCTGGATGGTCCGGGTGTCGATCGGCGCGGAACGCACCGAGGCCGGACACGTCGAACGGCTGTGGGCGGCCATGCAGGAGACCGTTGGGGTCGATTTGCTGGCGGGGGACCGGCACGGTTAGCTGCCGCCCCCTCGTCCATCGCCGGTCCGCTCGTCCCTAGACCCAGAATCTGAACAACGACCAGCCTTCGCTGACCCAGGCCTGGTTGACCCCGAAGGCCTTGAGAATGCCGAGATTGGCGTCCCAGAACAGGTTCCGGACGGGCTCCACGTAGAACATCACCCCGATGAGGATCAGCATGGCCACCGGGCGGACACCGGCCACGGCGTTCAGTACCGACCGGGGCAGGTAGGGCTCGATGGCGCCGAACCCGTCGAGGCCGGGCACCGGCAGTAGGTTGAGTACGACCGCCGTGACCTGGAGGAACCCGAGGAAGGCGACGGCCGAGGTGAGAGTGGGGGTGTCGATATCGAGCAGCCCGGATCCGATGGGCACCAGGCAGGCGGCCGCGAACAGGGCGTTGACGGCCGGGCCCGCCAACGACACCGCCGTCTCCACCGCCGGGCTGCGGAGGGCGGCCCGGTTGATCCACACCGCCCCACCGGGCAGGCCTATGCCGCCCATGATGATGAACAGCATGGGAAGAGCAAGTGACGTCAGCGGATCGGTGTAGAGCCGGGGGTCCAGGCTCAGGTAGCCCTTCTCCGCGGTGGAGCGGTCGCCGCCCCGGTAGGCGACGAGGGCGTGGGCGAACTCATGAAGAATAAGTGAAAGTACCCAGCCGGAGGTCACCAGAACGAAGCAGGCGATCCTGGCCGACACCGGCAGGGCGAGGCAGAGCCAGACGCCGAGGCCGAAGGCGGCCAGGACGACCAGGAAGACCGGGCTGGGTCGCACCGGGGTTCTGGCCGGTTGCCGGTTGGCCTGGGGGTACACGGCCATCACGCTACTGGACCGTCGTCGGTGGCCTCACCCGTGGTGGCCGAAAGTGGACGGTCGTCGGTGCCCTGTGGCAGATTTCCTTGTCCGTCTGACTTGGGCAGAGTTGACCTGATACGCGAAAAAGATTGCGGACTGGTTACATTCGTGTCGGGGCCTGCTATCGTCCGACCTCGGATCGACAACTAGCCGACACGATGGACAAATCAACTGTGTGTTCGTTACGATTTCGACCAACCAGGGTGGAGAGCTTCCGACGTGCGCTGAGCGGCACGACGGTCGGACGCCTATTCGACTGGAACCAAGAACGGCGGAGCAACGAATGGAACTAGGACAGCTTGCCATTGGTATTGCCATTGGCATTCTCATGGGTTGTTTCTTCGTGTGGTTGCTGGACCGGCGCCATCAGAAGACGATCAAGAAGTTGATCGAGAGTCGGAAGAAGATCGAGCGGCAGCGCACCCAGGCCGTCAACGACCTCTTCGCCTATCGTTCCGGTGAGAAGGCCGACAGTGAGTTCGCCGACGCTCGGCCCCCCACCACCCTCCCGTCCGAAGCGGAGCTGCTGCAGCAGAACGCCGATCTCCAGGCCGAGATCACCAGCCTCCGTACCCTCATCGCCCGGGCCGACGCCGCCCTCACCGCCGCCCGCCGCAAGCGGGATCAGCACGAGGCCGAGATCCTCCGGCTCCAGGCGGTGGCCGAGTCGGCCGGTCACGCCGAGGTGATCGACATCCGTCGCACCGGCACCGGCGGCCGCTCGATGGCCGGTGACCCGAAGGGCATGGCCCTCTAGGAACCGGCCCGGGCCGCCCGAGGTGGGCGGTCACATCTCCGGAAGTACCGTTGACGACGCCGGCCCCACCGATCGGGCCGGCGTCGTCGCGATTCCGCCCGCCCACGGGCCTGACGTGCCAGGATGGGGGGCCATGGCAACGGTGGCAGTGCTCAACCAGAAGGGTGGCGTGGGGAAGACCACGGTCACCCTCGGCCTGGCTTCGGCCGCTTGGGCGGCCCGACGTCCGACCCTCGTGGTCGACCTCGACGCTCAGGCCAACGCCACCTGGGCCCTCGGCATCGACCCTTCGGTCGACCATCTCGGCACCGGCGACGCCATGACGGCCGGTCGAACCGGGTCGGCCGCCGACATCATCGTCCCGTCCGGTTGGGGGGACTCGGTGTGGGTTCTGCCCGCCGCCGGTGATCTCACCGAACGCGACGCTGATGCCGTCAACGCGGCCGGGCGCCGCCGCCTGGCCCGGGCCCTGCGCGGGGCGACCGACCGCTTCGACCTGGTCCTGATCGACTGCGCCCCGTCCCTCGGGCTCAACACCACCAACGGCCTGGCGGCCGCCGACGCGGCCCTGCTGGTGGTGGAACCGAGCCCGTTCGGGCTCCGCGGGGTCGGCCCCATCCTCGACCTGATCGAGAAGGTGTGGGGTGCCGACAACGGCGCGCTCGACCTGGCGGGCGTCGTCCTCAACCGGGTGCCGGCGGTGTCCTCCTCGGCCCGGGACCGGATCGACGAGCTCGGGGCCATGGTGGGTTCCCGTACCGTGTGGTCGCCACCCATCCCCCAACGGGTCCTCATCAACCAGGCCCACCAGGAGCGGGCCCCGATCCATTCCTTCGGCGCCGCCGGGGCTGAACTGGCCGATGTGTTCGATCGGCTGTACCGGCGGCTCAGGCGGTCGGTCCGTCATTGAGCGCCGGTCCGCAGCAGGGCTACGGTTCGCAAGGTGAACCCCAACAACATGAAAGCAACCTGGTCCGAGGGGAACGCCGCCCTCGGACTGTGGCTGATGAGCGTCAACCCGGTCGCCACCGAGCAGCTCGGCCAGCTCGGGTTCGACTACATCTGTCTCGACCTGCAACACGGCCTGATCGACTACACCGACGCGGTGGCCATGCTCCAGGCGTTGTCGTCGTCGCCGACCACGGTGGTGTGCCGGGTGCCGTGGAACGAACCGGGCATCATCGGCAAGCTGCTCGACGCCGGAGCCATGGGAATCATCGTGCCCATGGTCAACTCCGCCGCCGAGGCCGAGGCCGCCGTACGGGCCTGCCGCTACGCCCCCGACGGGGCCCGGAGTTTCGGACCGGTCCGGGCCGCCGCCGTTCACGGACGGGGGTACGCGGTTGAGGCCAACGCCGAAGTGGCGTGCATCCCCATGATCGAGACGGCCGAAGCGATCGCCAACCTCGACGAGATCCTCGACGTGCCCGGTGTTGACGCCGTGTACGTCGGCCCGGCCGACCTGTCCCTCACCCTCGGCCTGCCGCCGGGCTCCGACAACGACGACCAGGCGTTCGTGGACGCCCTGGCCGCGGTGGTTGACGGCGCCAAGCGGCGCGGCATCGTGGCCGGCATCCACTCCATCCCGACGGTCGCCACCAAGCGGCTCGAACAGGGCTTCCGGATGGTCACCGTCACCTCCGACATCCAGGGGCTCATGGAGGGCACCAAGGCCGGTCTCGACCAGGTCAAGGGGGAAGCCGCCCGCGGCGACCAGTCCTTGTACTGAGTACCGGGTCGCAACGATGAGGCCTGGGCCGAAGAGCCGATAGTAACGATGAGGCCTGGGCCGAAGAGCCGATAGTAACGATGAGGCCTGGGCCGAAGAGCCGGCCAGTCAGCCCGGGTCCGGTGGAGGCTCAGGAACGATCGCCGTCGGGGGGCGGGATGGCCCAGTCGATGGGGGAGCGCCCCCCTTCGGTGAGCGCCTCATTGGCCCGGGAGAACGGCCGTGATCCGAAGAAGCCCCGATGGGCGGACAGGGGCGACGGGTGGCTCGATTCGATCACCGTGTGGCGGCTGCGGTCGATCATCGCGCCCTTCCGGCGGGCCGACGCGCCCCAGAGGATGAACACCACCCGCTCGGGCTTGGCCGCCACGGCCTTTATCACCTCGTCGGTGAAGGTCTCCCAGCCGTGGCGTTGGTGGGAGCCGGCCTGGTGGGCCCGCACCGTCAGGGTGGTGTTCAGTAGCAGCACCCCCTGTGTGGCCCAGGATTCGAGCGATCCGTGGGCGGGACGCTCGACGCCGAGGTCGTCGACGAGTTCGGTGAAGATGTTCTCTAGCGACGGGGGTGGGGCCACCGGCGGTTGCACCGAGAAACACAGGCCGTTGGCCTGGCCCGGCCCGTGGTACGGGTCCTGGCCGAGGATGACCACGGCCACGTCGGCGAACGGGGTGAGGTGCAGGGCGGCGAACACCCGGTCGTCGGGGGGAAAGACGGGATGGTGGGCGCGTTCCTCGTATACGAACCGCTGGAGCTCATCCCAGTAGGGCTTGGCCAATTCGGCCCGCAGTACGGGGTTCCAGTCAGTTTTTGCCATCGAATGATCCTACGCTCACTGCGTGATTCCCTCGTCTTCAGGGGTGGACGGTCGGCGGAGCGGGAGCGGGGCAGATCCCGGCCCTGCCGGCTCACCTCTCCGTCCCGGCCCGTCTCCATCAACCCTGCGGGTGGTGGTGCTGGCCGTGGTGCTGGCCCTGCTCGCCGCCGCCTGCGGCGGATCGGCTGGGGCCGGCGGGGACGGTGCCGAACCGGGTGGTCCGGAGGCAGACGAATCGGGTGGTGGTGCCGCGGCCGACGGCGGAGCGGCCACCACGGCCGCATCGTCCGGCCGGGCCCGGGAGATCCTGGCCACGCTCACCGTCGATGAGAAGATCGGTCAGCTGCTGATGCCGGTGCCCTTCGGCACCGGGGCGGACGCGGTCAGCCCCGCCGAGGCAGCCGCCAATCAGGCCCAGTTCGGGGTCGACACGCCCGCCCAGATGGTCACGACCTACCACCTGGGCGGCATGCTCTATCTCTCCAACAACATCGTCAGCTCGGATCAGTTGGCCCGCTACTCCGCCGGCCTGCAGGCCGCGGCCCGCCGCGACGGGCCGGGTGTGGGCATGCTGATCGCTGTCGACCAGGAGGGCGGCCGGGTAAACCGGATCACCGACGGGGTCACCGTCTTCCCGGCTGCCGCCCTGCTCGCCGGGGACCCGGCTTCGGTGCGGGAGGCCGGCTACCTCACCGGCCGCCAGGTGGCTGTCCAGGGGGTCAACGTGGGGCTCGCCCCGGTTGCCGACGTGACCGACTCCGCCGTTGCCGGCGCCATCGGCAACCGCTCCTACGGGGACGATCCCGCCGTCGTGTCCGAGATGGTGACCGCCGCCGTCGATGGGCTCCAGAGCGCCGGGGTGGCCGCTGCGGTGAAGCACTGGCCGGGGCACGGCGCCACCCAGGTGGACAGCCACGACACCCTGCCCGTGATCAACAACAGCCGGGAGCAGTGGGAGCAGCACGATGTTCCCCCGTTCCGGGCTGCCATCGACGATGGTGTGGACATCGTCGTGGTCGGCCATCTGGCCTTCCCCGCTGTCGACCCGAACGGTGGCCCAGCCTCGATGTCGGCGACGCTGGTGGAGCAGGAGCTGCGCCAGAATCTCGGCTTTGACGGGGTGGTCATGACCGACGCCATGAACATGGGGGCGGTGTCGGACGTCGACCCCGGTCAGATGTCGGTGCAGTCGATCGTGGCCGGCGTTGATGTCCTCCTGGTGGCCCCGAATCTCAGCACGACCTTCCCCGCCCTGCAGGCCGCGGTGGCCGACGGTACGATCACGGCCGAACGGCTCGACGAGGCGGCGCTGCGGGTGCTCGAGCTGAAGGGCCGGCTCGGCCTGCTCCCCGACGCCGGCTGAGGACCGGGGTCACCGACCGCGGTCGGACCCCGGAACCCGATTCAGGCGAACGGCGCCGGGATCACGCCGAGGGCCAGACGTACGGCCCACAACCCCACCAGTAGCAGCACGTTGAGTCCGATCAGGGCGGGTCTCCACCGGAGCCAGGCGTCGTGGCGGTGGTCGGGGCGGCCCCGCCAGGCCCACCAGAGGACGGCGATGACGGCGAGCTGGGCCACGGCGAACACCACGTACGGGTGGGCGGCCAGGCTGCCGGGCACGTCGCCTCGGACCAGGTGGCCGACGGCCCGGGTCATGCCGCAGGTGGGGCAGTAACCGCCGGTGGCGAGGCGGCACGGGCACAGGACCCGACCGTCTTCGCCGTCCGCCCCTAGGACGAGGACGGCGGCCAACGCTCCGACCGCTCCGACCCCGATCCGGGTCAGGCGAGGGCGCCGGGCGTCAGCGTTCGGGGTGCCCGTGGACCGCAGGGGGCCGACCGCGGCCTCAGGGGAGGGTGGTGGTGGCACCTGTCCCGGATCCCGGGGCCGAGGCCGGCACCGAGCTGGTAGACGTCGACGTCGACGAGGCGGAGGTGGACGTCGACGTGGAACTGGAGGAGGACGACGGCCGACTGGTTGGCGGGGTCGACGAACTGGAACTCGTCGAGGGAGCCGTGGTGGTTGGCGCCACCGACGTCGACGGTACGGCGTGGGACGAGGTCCCCTCCGTCACCTCGGGTGCGGGGGTGGACGTGGTGGCCGGATCGTCGGCCGGTTCGATCGGCTGGGTGGTGGATCCGGCGCTGGACTTGTTGGTCTGCGCCTGGGCTTTGCCGCCCGAATCCTCCTTCACCTCGATACCGCCCCGGTGGTCGCCGGGCTCGCCCAGGTCCAGATTGGGGACGTCGCTACCGTCCTGCTGGCCGGAGTTGTTCTCGGCCGTCGGTACGTACATCTGCTGGGGGTTGGCGTTGACCGCCTGGATCGCCAGTGGAACCGCAACAGCACCCGCCGTCACCGTGGACAAGGTGAAGGCGAGGAGAAATCGGGTACGTCCGACCGATTCTCGTTTGTGCTCCACGACGGCTGCTTTCAAAGAGGTTGCGACGGTCCGCGACTGCGGACCCTTTCCGGGGTGAGCAGATTCAGGTTGCGGGTGAGTGCGGGCTGAGGTCTTCGGGGCGAATCGAGACCTTCGGGTATGTTCACCGACCTTCCCTCGTCCCAGTGGCCGGATGGTGTCGTGTGGTGATCGGCCCGCACGACCTTCCTGGCAACCGTTACGGTCTCATTTCGGTGCTTCCCCTGTCTACCGCCTTTTCTGGTTCTTCACCCACCCGCGGGATACATCACCCACAGTTTGGCGCACCATGGTTGCAACCCGGTCGGGATCGTGGCAAGGCCTTCCTGACCAGGCCGGATGCCCGGCCTAGTGGCCCGGCTCGGCCGTGAGGAACTGATGATAGATACGGGCCGCCCGATCGAGCTCAGAGATGGCTATCCACTCGTCGGCCTGGTGGGCCTGATCGATCGATCCGGGCCCGAACACGACGATCTCGTCGGCGATGTCGCGGTACACCAACGCGTTGCTGCCGTAACCGGCCGTGGTCGGTTCGCCCTCACCCAGTTGGGCCAGGGTTGTCACCAGCGGCGACGACGGGTCCTGATAGAAGGCCGGGCTGCAGCGGCCGTTGGCCATGGTTATCTCGACCTCGAGGGGGGCGGCGGCCTTGGCCGCGATCGTGCCCAGACGGACGAACTCGGCCTCCGGGTCCTCACCCGGAGCGGTCCGCCGGCTCGCGTAGACGGTGCAGTGGTCGGGAATGATATTGCGGGCCAGACCACCGGCGATCTCGGTGACGCTCAGGGAGCCGACCCCCACGGGGGTCGACGCCGGCTGGCGCAGGATTCGCTCCTGTTCGGCGACGAAGGCGTCGACGATCCGGGCCGCACCCTCGATGGCGTTGGCGCCCAGCTCCGGTTTGGAGGAGTGGGCGGCCCGTCCGGCCACCGCGATCTCCAACCCGACACCACCCTTGTGGCCGTGGACGGGCTGGCACATGGTGGGCTCGGCCACCACGACCTGGTCGAGGTGGACGCCGCGCCCGTCGAACCACTCGGCCAACCGGTAGGCGCCGAGCAGGCCACCCGCCTCCTCGCTGATCGTTCCCACCAGGTGGACGGTGGGCCGCCGGGCCGGGTCGAGCCGGGCCAGCAGGGGGAGGAGCACGGCCAGGGTGGCCTTGGTGTCCACCGCCCCCCGGCCGTGGACCCGGCCGTCGCGCACCTCGGCCGCGAACGGGTCGCCGGGAACGTGCTCGACCCCCACGGTGTCGAGGTGGACGTCGATCATCACCTCTCCACCGGCGCCGCCGGGGAACTCGGCGTACAGGTTCGGCCGTCCCGGGGCCACCTCGTCGAGGGTGACGGTGGCCCCGAGGGCCTCGGTCCGCTCGGCCAGCCAGTTGGCGATCGCCGACTCACCCCCGGGCCCGGACCGGGGGCCGGCCTGGAGGGGATTGACACTGTTGATCCCGATCAGCTCCCTGAGCAGGTCGACCCGCATCTCCCGGTCGGTGGCGGTCGGATGTTCGGCTGGTGCCCCCATCCTGTTCATCGTGGCAGACCCCGACCTCCCTGGCGACTCCGTTCCCCCCGGCCGGCCCGCGGCGGCGTCACCACCTCCACGACCTGCGGGGGCCCTGGCGGCCTCGAAACCGGCGTGGCGCCGCTGGGCCCGGTCGGTCCGTTCCACGACCGGGCGGGCGTCGCCGCCCCGGGCCGGTGGCCCGGCCCTCGCCGCCGGGCGGTTGGCCTCGTTCCTGGGCGCCGGTGGGGCCCGGCCCGGATGGCTGGTCGCCTACGTGGCCCTGCCCGACGAGGT